>JBBISY010000001.1:0-690 GCA_037441065.1 Acidobacteriota bacterium
GTGGCTTCGTGCTGCAGATCGCCAAGCTGCTGGAGGCCCCCGATCCCGAAGGGCTGGCACGCCGCTACCTGGCCCGCCTCGCCTCGCGGCGCGGCCAGGGCGCGCCCTGATCCCCTCGCCCGGCGCCGCCTCCCGGCGCCTCGGCTCGCGGCCAGCGCCGCCGCGAACCGGAGGGAAGCGGCGTGCCCGTCACGACTCGCCCGCGAGGAGCCGCAGTACCAGCTCCGCCCGGCGGTCACGCAGGAACAGGCGGCGGGCGTGGGAGCGCGGCACCATCCCCAGGTCGAGGTCGGCGAGGAGGAGGTGATCCTCGCCGGCAGGCGCCCGCGCCACCACTTGCCCCGTCGGGTCGCAGACGAAGGACCCACCGGCGAACACCACCTCCCCCTCCCGGCCGACGCGGTTGGCGAGGGCGGTGAAGTAGCCGTTCTGGAACGCCGCCACGCGCATCTCCGCCTCGAAGACGCCCTCCGGCCACTCCCCCATCGCCCCCGCCTGCGGGGTGACCACGATCTCGGCCCCGCCCAAAGCCAGGGCGCGCATCACCTCGGGGTAATGGCGGTCGTAGCAGATGGCCACGCCAACGCGGCCAGCCGCCGTGGCGTAGACCGGCATCCCGCGATCGCCGGGCGCGTAGTAGCCCTGCTCGTGGAAGTGGGGCATCTCGGCAATGTGGAGCATGCGGGTCAC
>JBBISY010000001.1:776-1129 GCA_037441065.1 Acidobacteriota bacterium
AAGGTTGAGGACGATCACCAGCCCCAGTTCGCGCGCCAGACGAGCGAAAGCCTCGGTGGTCGGGCCGGGGATCGGCTCCGCCAGGTGCAGCGGGGGCGGACCGCAGGCGGGGCGCGCCGGGAGGAAGGGGAGGAGCCCCAGCTCGGGGAGCACGGCCAGTTGCGCGCCGGCGGCCGCGGCGGCCCGCAGCGCGGCGACAGCCCGTTGCACGTTGTCTTCCAGGTCGTGGCTGGCATGCTGCTGGACAAGGGCGATGCGCACAGTCCCCCTCCTCCGGGATGATGCCACAGCGCCACGGGCGCGGCGGGCGCCCCGACGCCCCTCACCTCGCGAAGAGAAGCGCCACCCCCACC
>JBBISY010000001.1:1150-3176 GCA_037441065.1 Acidobacteriota bacterium
ACGGTCCCCAGCAGGGCCCGGACCGAGGGGCGGTAGTGCTCCGTCACCGCCACCAGGGGGATGAGGAGCACCGGGGTGGTGGCCATGATGGTGGCCGCGACGCCCACTGCGGTGTGGCGGACCGCTACCAGCGACAGCCACACCCCCAGGAACGGCCCGAAGAACGCGCCGGCCAGTACGAACCTCCCGGCGCTGCGCAGGGCAGGAACCAGCCCGATGCCCACGAGCCGTCCGCCGCAGGCCGCCAGCAGCCAGATGCCGGCGGTGGCCACGCTGATCCGGATCCAGGTGGCCGCCAGCGGGTCCACCGCCTCCGCCATCCCCAGCTTGGCCAGCGCCAGCCCCACCCCCTGGCAGACCGCCCCCAGCACCCCGAACCCCACCCCGGCCGGGCTGCGCTCGCTGGCCGGCGTTTCGCTCCGGCGCTCGGACACCACCCAGGCAATCCCGGCCAGGGTGAGCACCGCGCCGAACCCGGCGCGTGGACTGGGAACCTCGCCCAGGAGCGGGACGCCCGCCAGGAAGGCAAAGATCGGTGCCGATGCCATCACCAACGCGCTCAGGCGCGGTCCCAGGCGGCGCAGCGCCTCGAAGAAGGCCAGATCGCCGGCCACCAAACCCACGACACCACTGGCGGCCAGGTAGCTGAGGCGGGGCCCATCGAGGCCGGCGAAGGGCGACGCCCGAAAGGCCAGGACGAGGGAGAGCAGGAAAGCCGCCACGGGCAGCCGCAGCAGGTTCACCCGCAGCGCCCCGACGCGGCGCGCCGCCTCGGCAAACACGAGGCTGGTCACGGCCCAGCAGCAGGCGGTCGCGAGAGCGGCGAGCTCTCCCACGGCGGTACGTAGGATACGCCTGCCGGCGGCAACGGCGGTGCTACCCTGAGGCGGGAGGGGCCATGCGACTTCGCTTTCGCCACACCACCATCTGCGGCGTCACCCGCCACGGCGAAACCGCCCTCGCCTGCGACGGCCAGGTGACGCTGGGCACGACCGTGCTCAAGCACGGGGCCACCAAGCTCCGCCGCCTCGCCGCCGGGCGGGTGCTGGCGGGATTCGCCGGCTCCGTGGCCGACGCCCTCGCCCTGTTCAGCCGCTTCGAGGCGAAACCGGAGGAGTTCCCGGGGAACCTGGAGCGGGCGGCGGTGGAGCTGGCCCGCGACTGGCGTACCGACCGGGCGCTGCGCCACCTGGAGGCGATGATGGTGGTGGCGGATCGCGAGCGGCTGCTCCTCCTCTCGGGCTCCGGCGAGGTCATCTCCCCCGACGATGGGGTGCTCGCCATCGGCTCCGGCGGTGCGGCGGCCCTCGCGGCGGCCCGGGCTCTGGTGCGGCACACCGACCTCAAGGCCGCCGAGATCGCCCGGGAGGCCCTACTCGTGGCCGCTGCCATCGACCTCTACACCAACGACCGGATCACGGTGGAGACGCTGCCGTGACGGCCCCCCTGACGCCGCGCGAGATCGTCCGCGAGCTGGACCGTTACATCGTCGGCCAGACCGCCGCGAAGCGCGCCGTGGCCATCGCGCTGCGCAACCGCTGGCGGCGGCAGCAACTGCCGGCGGCAATGCGCCGCGAGGTGATGCCCGCCAACATCATCCTCATCGGCCCCACCGGAGTGGGCAAGACGGAGATCGCCCGCCGCCTGGCCCGCCTGGCGGGGGCGCCCTTCGTCAAGGTGGAAGCCTCCAAGTTCACCGAGGTGGGCTACGTAGGCCGCGACGTGGATTCCATCGTCCGCGACCTGGTGGAGGCGGCGGTGGCCCTGGTGCGCGCCGAGCGGGCCGAACAGGTGCGGGTGGCGGCCCAGCGCGCCGCCGAAGATCGGCTCGTGGACCTGCTCCTCCCCCCCTCGCCCGGCGGCGAGCGGGAAGAGTCGCGGCGCAGCCTGCGCCGGTTGCTGCGCGAGGGGGCGCTGGAGGAGCGCGAGGTGGAAGTGGAGGTGGCAGAGACCCGGATGCCCGTCTTGAATCTCCTGGGCGGCCAGGGCATGGAGTCGCTGGAGCTGAACCTGCGCGAGGCGCTCG
>JBBISY010000002.1:0-2415 GCA_037441065.1 Acidobacteriota bacterium
CTCCGCGGCCTGGATTAGGCGCTCGGCGGAGGTGAAGCCGCCTTCTCCGGCCACCCGCAGCAGCACCTCGAAGTACGTACCCGGGGGCACCTGCCGCGAGAGCGGCCGGATGGCTTGCGCGTAGAGGGCGGCCTTGCCCTCCCGCAGGTTGGCGCGAATCCTCGTCACCCACTCCAGCTCCTGTTGCCGCCGGAGGTTCTCCTCCCCCTCCGCCGGGCAGATGCGGATCTGGTTGCGGCCGTGTCGCTTGGCCTGGGAACAGGCGTAGTCGGCCAGGGCCAGCACCTCGCGGGCCCTGGTGTTCCCACCCGCCACCGGCACGAGGCCGATGCACCCGCCCACGGGGAAGGTGCGGTCCTCCCAGCGGAACTGGAAGCAGGCCAAGCGGGCCAAGAGGTCGTGCGCAAAGGACTGGGCTTCCGTGGCGGCGGTGTTCCCCAGGAGGAGGGCGAACACGTCGCCCCCGAGGCGCGCCACCACGTCGGTGTCCCGGCACTCTTCGCGCAAGAGAGCGGCCACCCAGCGCAGCAGCTCGTCCCCAGCGGTGTGGCCGCAGGCGTTGTTGACCAGGTTGAACTGGTCGAGATCGATGTGGCAGATGGCGAAGGGCGTGCGACGCTCGCGGAGGGCCCGTTCCAGGTGGGCGGTGAGGGCCTCGCGGTTCAAGAGCCCGGTGAGGGGATCGTGGGTCGCCTGGCGGGTGAGCTGCAGGAGGGCGAAGGTCT
Organism: Acidobacteriota bacterium; assembly: GCA_037441065.1. Lineage (GTDB taxonomy): Bacteria > Acidobacteriota > Thermoanaerobaculia > Thermoanaerobaculales > Thermoanaerobaculaceae > JACADV01. The sequence goes on from JBBISY010000002.1 coordinate 726, forward strand.
CCCGGCTGACGTCGCGCAGGGCCACGACCACCCCCCGAGTGTCCGCCGCCCCCAGCGGCGCCACGGCGTATTCCACCGTGAAGCGTTTGCCGGTGCGCGACACGAGTTGGGTCTGGCCGCCGCTCCCCCCCGGCGGGGGTGAGAGCGAGAGCAGCGGGATGGGCGTTTCAGCCGGCAGGGAGAGGTCCTCCCCGGCCAGGGTGAGGACCTGCGCCAGGGGCAACCCCCGCGCCGCATCCGTGGTCCACTCGGTGAGGCGCTCGGCCAGCTGGTTGAGCCGCGCCACGCGTCCCGCCGCATCGGTGGTGATGACGCCCACCCCCAGGGTGCTCAGCACGCCCGCAAAGAGATCCCGTTCGTCCACCGGTGGCACCGCCCACCGCCCTGTCGCTGGCTCCCGACGGTGTCCATTCTACCGCCGGCGGGCCGGCGGCGACAGGTGCCCTTGCCTGTGGGAAGAGCAGCCGGTGCGCGGCGAGGCGGCCGGGCGGTGACGATCCAGGTCGGAGTGTCGAGAGCAGGGCGAGTGTCGCTGTCCTGGCGTCGCCCGGTGCCGGGGCGCGAGGTGGGGAACCGGAGTGCGCGGCAATTCGCCCGCTCGCCACAGAAAAGCGCCCCCGCGAGGGGGGCGCGGCATGTCAGCCTCGAGTGGAGCCAACGCGCGGATTCGAACCGCGGACCTAGTGATTACGAATCACTTGCTCTACCGGCTGAGCTACGTTGGCTCCCGGCGGGGGAAATGTACCACAGGGCGCCGGGCGCGCCAACGCCCTTCAGGCCGCCCCGCGTGCTATGGTGCGGCCCGGTGCACGCGCGCTCTCAGACCCAGCGCCGCTTCCCCTTGCCCCGCCTGCCCCTCGAGCGGGTGCACGTGGAGGTCACGAGCCACTGCAACTTCGCCTGCGAGTTCTGTCCCAACCCGGGCTTGTTGCGGCCCGGCGGGATGATGGACTTCCCCCTGCTGCACGCGGTGCTGGACGAGATCGCCGCCACCGGGGTGACGCGCCAGGTGGTGTTCCACCAACAGGGGGAGCCGTTGCTCTACCCCCGCCTGGCGGAGGCGGTGGCGCGTGCCTCGGCGCTGGGGCTGGAGAGCTGCGTGACCACCAATGGGGCGCTCTTGGACGCTCGGCGCGTGGACGATCTCCTGGAGGCGGGCCTCTCGCACCTGGTGGTGTCGCTCCAGACCCCCGACGAGGCGTCCTTCGCGCTGCGCGGGGCGCGCCACCTGTCGTACCCCGAGTTCGAGGCCCGCATCGTGGCCGCCGTGCGCCGCCTCCTCACCGCCCCCGCCGCCACGCGGGTCTCGGTGGCCTTCCTTACCAAGCCGCTGCCCCGCCTCACCCTCCCGGTCTTCGGCGGCGAGTGGCGGCTCGTCCAACACAACCGGGAACTGCGGGCGCTGTTGGCGCGGTGGGCGCTGCTGCTGGTGGAGGGGATACCCGGCGCACCCGACCGGGCGGCGGTGGCGCGGGCGGCGCGGCGCACCGGCGTGTTGCACCGCAACGAGGTGCGGTTGCACCCGCGGCTGCTTTTGGAGTCGCGGCCGGTGGGGCAGTGGCCGATGCCGGAACGGGACTGGGGGCGGCCGTGGCTTCCCGCCCGCTGGGGCTACTGCCACGGGCTTTCGGAGCATTTCGCCATCCTCTGGAACGGCGACTACACCTTCTGCTGCGCCGACCACAACGGC
>JBBISY010000003.1:0-14833 GCA_037441065.1 Acidobacteriota bacterium
CCCGACGCCGATTTCGACGGCGACTCCCGTCCGCAGGATGGAGATGGAGACGGCGCCGCCGGCTACGACATCGGCGCGGACGAGGTCCTGGCGTCAGGGGGCCGGGTCCGCCGACGGTTGCCGAGAGCAGCGGGAGAGGCCGCTGGCCAACCGCGCGAGGTGGTCCCTGTTCTGCCGGTCGTGACGGTCGGATCGTCGGCGGCATACGCGGCGGCCGCTGCCCTGACGCCTACCGCGGGCGGTGGTTCGGCGACCAGGTGCGGCAAGCGGTGGAGCGGGGCAACCGGGTGCCGAGCCGATGACGCGGCCCTCACGCGCGTAGGGGATTCGTACCCTTCACAAAGGTTTGCCACTCCTCCCAGGTGTTGACACAGGCGAGGGCAGGTTCCAAGACTACCGGGACCCGAACCCTCCGGAGCTTGGGACAGCGTCCCAGATCCCAGGGACCGCGACCCGCCGCTGTCGATTGTTCCACCCAACGCCGCATCTGCGGGGCGAGGACGGTGAACAGCGGCTCTACCTGCCCCTGGCCCGTTTCTACCTGGACGCCCCATACGCCAGGGCGCCGCTGGGCTGCCAGCCACTCGGCAAGCTCGACGGAAAGGGCCACGGCATCGGCGGGAACGAAAAGCCAGCTTGCCGCTGGCTGCCAGCGCAAGGCCGAGAGGATTCCAGCCAAGGGCCCGCCAGGGCCGGGTGCATCGGGCAGGAGCGGGAGGGGTGCCACATCGCTCGGGAGAGGCCCGCCGCCCAGCACCACCACCTGCGCCGCCACCCGCGCCAGGGTCGCCTGTTGGTGGGCCAGCAGGCTGCGGCCTCGCAGCGTGAGGGCCTGCTTGGGCTGGCCCATCCGCCGGCTGGACCCTCCCGCGAGGATTCCCGCCCACAGCGGCGGGGCCTGGGCGGCGAGCTGTTCCAGGACGATTCGCCGGGCGGCGTCGTCCCGCCCGTCCCCCCAGGGCAGCACCGCCAGAAGGTGGGTGAGCGAGGTGGGCACGCCGGGGTGGTCGGGGTGTTCGAGCCACACCTTGGGCAGGGGCGTGCCCTTGTGCCCCTCCACGAGGACGAGGTCCACGTCTCCGGCCAGCGTCTCTAGGGCCCAGGCAAGCTGCCGCTCGGGTGCCGGGGGCAGGCGGAGGAAGCTCTCGTTGACGGCCTGCAGGCACACGAGGGCGCCGGCACGGAAGAGCCGATCTGAGTCTTTCCCCGGTTGGTCGGTGGTGGCGCCGTGGGCATCGTGCTTGACCACGCCCACGACAAGCCCTCGGCTACGGAGATCGGGGATGAGTCGCGCCAAAAGCGCCGTCTTGCCACTCCCTGAATAGCCGCACACCGCCACGACCGGGACCTGCATGCCCTCGAGTTTACGACGACTTGACCGAGAGCAAGGAGAGCCGAGGGCGAGTCGGGGAGTCTGCGAGCGGGAGGTGACCATGGACCCCATCGCCCGGCTCGTGGCGGAGCACGAGATGATCCTCAAGGTAGCGGATTGGGCGCAGCGGGAAGCGGAGACCTTGCGGGAGGGCGGACCCCTCCGGGTGGCCAAGGTGGGGAGGGTTCTGGAGTTCATCCGCACCTTTGCCGATGCCTATCACCACGGCAAGGAGGAGGAACTGCTCTTCGCCCGCATGGCGGAGAGGGGCTTTTCGCGGCAGGCGGGTCCGCTGGCGGTGATGCTCCGAGAGCACCAGCAGGGGCGTGACTTCGTTCGCCAGGCCGTCTCGGGGCTGGCAGCGGCCGAGGAGGGCAGCGTCACCGCCCTGGGTGCCGTGGCGGCCGGTCTGGCGGGGTGGGCCGAGCTGATCCGGGGGCACATCGAGAAGGAGAATCAGGTGCTCTACCCAATGGCCCAGAACGTGCTGTCCGAGACGGACTGGCGCCAGCTGGGGGAGGAATTCGACCGCTTCGAAGCGGGGCACCCGGAGGGGCCGGTCGTTGCCAGCGGGGCGTTCGTCTTTGAACTCGCCACGAAGTGAAGAGGCTGCCCGGAGGCGGCGGCACCTCACGCTAGCCCGTGGCTCTTGAGTTTTTCCCAGAGGTTCTTGCGCGAGATGCCCAGGGCGGCCGCCATCTTCCCGCGGTGGCCGCCGAAACGTTCGAGGGCCGCTGCCAGGAGGCGGCCCTCGAACTGCTGCATGATTTCTGCCAGCGTGCCCTGAAACTCCTCCTGGGCAATAGAAAAGTAAGGGCGGCACGCTGCCCGGTACTCCTCCGGCAGATGCTCGGGGCGAATGACGAGTTCCTGGCTCACCACCGCCAGCCGCTGCACCAGGTGCTCGAGTTCCCGAACGTTTCCAGGGAAGGGGAAGCGACTCAAACACGCGACGGCTTCGGGGGAAAAGGTGATGTGCTTGCCGCCTGCTCGTGCCTGGCGCTCGGCGAAGTAGTGGAGAAGCAGGGGCACGTCGCCTGGGCGTTCCCGCAGCGGAGGCAGGGTGATGGGCACCACCTTGAGCCGGTAGTACAGGTCGTCGCGAAAACGGTTAGCAGCCACCTCTTCGCGCAGGTTGCGGCGGGTCGCGGCGATGATCCGCACGTCCACGGTGATGGGCTGGTTGGACCCGAGCCGCTCGAACCGCTGCTCCTGCAACACGCGCAGGAGCTTGGCCTGCACCGAGGGGGACATCTCCCCCACCTCGTCGAGGAAAAGAGTCCCCCCGTCAGCCTCCTCGAAGCGCCCCCGGCGTTGCCGCAGGGCACCGGTGAAGGCGCCCCGCTCGTGACCGAAGAGCTCGGACTCCAGTAGCGTTTCCGGCAATGCGGAACAGCTTACCGCCACGAACTGGCGGGTTTGCCGCGGCGAGCACTCGTGGATGAACCGGGCCAGCACCTCCTTACCGGTCCCCGTCTCGCCTTCGATGAGCACCGTGGAGTCGCTCGCCGCCACGTTTCGCGCCAGTTCCACCGCCTGTCGGAAAAGGGGCGAGGTGCCGACGGGGCACTGCGCGCCGCTCTCCAGTTCCGCCACGCGGCGCCGCAGCCGCACCAATTCGAGGTGGCGCTTCACGGTGGCGAGCAGCAGCATCTGGTCGAAGGGTTTGGTGACGTACTCGGCGGCACCGAGCTTCATCGCCTGTACCGCGCTGGGGACAGTGGCAAATCCGGTCAACACGATCACCGGGACCCGGGGAGCCAGCTCGCGCATCCGCTTCAGCACGTCGAGGCCATCTCCGTCCGGGAGCCGCAAGTCGCAAATCATGAGGTCCGGGAGGGCGAACTCGAGCGTGGCCATCGCTTCGCCGACCGTGGCGAGGATGGTAACCTCGAACCCCTCGTCCGCGAGGGTGTCGCCGAGGGCGAGCTGCAGGGAGGGTTCGTCCTCCACCAGGAAGATCCGTTCGTTCACCGCGCCAGCTCCAGTTCGATGCGGAAGCAAGCCCCGCTCGGCACCGGGACGAGCTGGAGTTCACCTCCCATTTCGCGAATCGCGGCCCGGGACACCGCCAACCCCAGACCGGTCCCGACCCCCGGCGGCTTGGAGGTGACAAAGGGGAGAAAGATTCGCTCCCCCAGGTTCTCGGGCACCCCACAGCCGGTGTCGGCCACCTCGAGCCAGAGGCGCCGTTCGGCGGTGCCGCCGCGGATCGTGAGCACCCCCCCCTGGGGCATGGCGTCGCAGGCGTTGAGGATCAGATTCACCATGACCTGCCGCAACTGCCCGCCGTCGGCCAGGGCCAGCGGCAGCTCGGGCGGCAGGTCATGGACCACCGAGATCCGCCGCTCCTCCAGGCGGGGGGAGGCGAGCCGGAGGCTCTGCTCGACGGCCTCCGGCACGGCCACCGGCCCCATCGTCACCTCCCCCGCCCGCGCGAATTCTAACAAGCCTCGCACCGCCCGCTCGATACGCGCCACCGCGTCGCGCAGCACCGTGCCGTAGCGGGGGGCGTCGGGGGGGGGAACATGGCGCAGCAACCGCTCGATGGCGGTGCGGATCCCTGCCAGAGGGTTGTTGATCTCATGGGCCACGCCGGCCGCCAGCGTGCCCACGGTGACCAACTGCTCGACGCGCGCCATCTCCCGCTCCTGCCGCCGTGTGGCTTCGTGGAGGCGCTTGAGGCGTTCGGCCATCGCCGCGAGCTGCGTACCCAGGGCGGCGATCTCGTCGTGGCTGTCCAGCGGGAGCGCGGGGGACGCTTCGTCCAAGTTCACACGGGCCGCAAACTCCACCAGCGAACCGATGCGCCGGGTGAGGCTGTGGGCAAGGGCCGCTGCCACGGCCATGCCAGCGGCAAGGAAGGCAATAACCATCAAGGAAATGATACCAACCACGCGGGTCAAGGCCGCCCGCATCGTACGCTCGGAGATGCCGACGAGAACGGTGCCGAGCTGCCCCCCCAAGACCGGCGCCTCGGCCACCCGCAGGCCCTCCTGAAATAGTTCCGCGGGCCGATGGCGATCCGCAGAGTGCGCCAGCCAGCTTTCCCCCTCCGGTGTGGCGCTGGAGGCGAGCACAGTGCCGCGAGGGCCCACGACAGCAAGGAAGACCAGGTCCGGGTCCAGCGTGCGACTCTCGTCCACCAGCTGGAGCAACGCCACACGATCGTCCAGCAACAGGGGCCGAACGGCCCGCTGGGCGAGGAGCTTGGTGACGAAGGCAAGGCGACGCTCCTGCTCCGAGCGGAGGGCGGTGTAGGTCACCCGGCCGACGAGGAGGATATTGACGAAACCGAAGGCGAGAACGGCTAGAAGGGCCGAGGCCTGCAGCCGGGCGCGGAGGGGCCGCCGCACGCGCATGGGCCATTATGGTAGCGACTGGTACGCTTCCGGGATTGGCCGCGTGAAGCTTTCTATACCCACATGGGCAAGGAGGGAGCGGGCCCCCCCCTCCTGGTGGAGGGTCAGCAGGGTCACAGCCACCCGCTCGGCTTCGGCAGCTGGAAGGTGGCTGCTCACCACCACCGGCGGGATGGGGTAGGGCTCCGATCGCTCGATGACTCGCAGGCCGGCAACGCTTTCGGGCGAGTTGCGGGCCAGGTAATCGAAAACCAGGCCATCCACGCTGGCCGCGTCTGCGAGGCCGCGACGCACCGCCTCGATGGCGTTGTCGTGGGAGTTGGCAAAGAACGTCTCGCCGAAGAAGCTCCCGGCGTCCTGGGACACCTGGGTGGCCCGCAGGGTGGGGTAGCGGTAGCCGGTGAGCGACAGCCGGTCGGAAAATGCGAACCGACAACCGGCAAGGTCGGCGAAGGAATTAGCGGTACAGGCGCGGCCCACGATCACGTAAGCGCGGTACGTGGTCCCCCCGTCCACCACCGGCACCACCAGGAGCCGGGCACCGCCGGAGCGGGCCAGCGCGGGCCACGCCCCCGTGCAGACCCAGGCCACCTCCACCTCCCCCTTCTCCAGGAGAGCGTTGACGTCAGCGTAGGTGGGGCGCTGGACCAGCTCGAGGGAGCGCCCGAGCCGCTGCGCCACCGTGGCAAAGAGCTGGCGGTAGGTGGAAAAAGTCCGCTCCGGGGAGACCATGGCGCTGATCGCGACCCGCAGTGCCGGCCGAGGGGACGTCGGCACCGGGCTTGTCCGCGGCCGGGGGGGTGGCCAGGAGGGTGAGGCGAGGAGGCCGATGAGGTGCCGGTGAAGCGGGGAACGCGGGACCGCCAGGAGCAGGAACAGAACGGCCAGGAGCGCAGCACCGACGACTACGGTGCGTCGCACGGGCCGCTCCCCCACGAGCGGAGACGGCGCTGGCCAGGATCGCGGTTAGCCCACCCCATCGAGTTCCCAGGGCAGTCGCGCCGACAGGCGAGCGAGCGCCACGAGGAAGGGGTGCGCCCCGCGGCTTGCTGCTGCCTCGCAAAAGCCGTTCACCCAGACGCCCAGATGGTCGCCGAGGAAACCCCGCTCCCAGGTCGAGAGATTGCGGGCTGCGTCGGGGCTCGAGACCTCCTTGCGCGCCGCCAAGGCCGCCAAGAAACGCAGTTCGTGACCGAGATGGTCGGCCGGAAACTGGGTGAAGGGCTCGAGCTCGAACCCCGCGGCCCGGTAGATGCCGGCAATCTGCGCGAGGCGGGTGGGTCCGCGCGGCGTGACCCCAGCGGGGAGGTGTGAGCACTCGTACGGCAAGAGGTTCGCTGGGCCCGGCACGCGCAGGTGGTGCTGCCACGCCCGAGCCACGGCTTCCAAGTCGTCTTCGCTCACGGCGAGGGGGGCGGCCTGGTCGGGCGCCAGCTCGGCCAGGCAGGCGAGACCCTCCAGGTGTCGAGGGCAAGGCGGCACCAACCAGAGTTCGGCGAGAAACCCCAACACGCTGGCACGGAAGGAGAGTTCCGCAGCACTCCCGCCGCCTGAGGCAGCTCGTTGCGTCACCGTTCCCATCGCACCGACGGTCGGGTCAGGCTTGAATCGGCAAACCCTGCCGGTGGCTGGCCCGGCCCCCGCACATCGTACCCCACCTGCAGGGCCTTCCCCAGACAAGCCGTGACGCACGCCGGCTGGAGCCCCGCGTCCAGGCGGTGGTAGCAGAAGGTGCACTTCTCCACGAGACCGGTCGCCTCGTTGAACTGCGGGGCCCCGTACGGGCACGCCCACACGCAGTACTGGCAGCCCACGCACCGCTCCTGATCGATGAGGACGATGCCATCGGCGCTGCGCTTGGTAATGGCTCCCACCGGACACGATTTGAGGCAGGCCGGTTCCGCGCAGTGGTGGCAGGCCATGGTCACGAAGTCCTTGAGCACGTTCGGGTACGTCCCTGCCTCGCGCTCCAGGACGCGGCGATACCGAACCGCCACCGCGCGGCCGTTGCGCACCTGGAGGTTGGCGTCGGCCGGGATGGTGTTGTTCTCCGCGATGCACGCGACGCTGCAGGTATGACAGCCAACGCAGCGGGTGAGGTCGATGATCCAGCCGATCTGGGGCATAAGAGTCCTCCTACAGCCGCTCGACGCGGACGCGGGCGTCGAAGAAAGCGGCACTACCGCCAACCTTGTCGGTCAGGCAGACATTGCCCAGGTGGGGGTCGAGGGTTGCCACGAGGTTGGACTGCACGCCCAAGGCCCTGGCCTGGTCACCGGCCACGGGGCGCCCGCCGATGACGGTTGCCTCGGCGCCGCTAGCCCAGTGCCCGTAGTGGTGCGAGATGGCCAGGACACCGGGGCGAACGCCCTCGGTCAACCTAATCTTGCCGTTCACCGAGGCACCATTACGGCCCACCAGGCGTACCGTCTCCCCGTCGGCAAGCCCGAGTCGCTCCCCGTCGAGCCGATGCATCTCGATGAAGTTCTCGGGCTTGATCGCCCGCAGCCAGGAGTTCTGCACGGTTCGGGCTTGCCCGTGGTACGCGTCCTTGTAGGTGACCACGGCGAAGGGGAAGCGGTCGTCCTCTGGAACCTCGCGATCCATCACGTCGCGAACCGGCAGCACCGCCGGCAGCGGGTCGTAGTACTCGCCCGTCATCGAGTCGCGGGTCAGCGCCAGGCGCTCGATGTACAGGTGGATCAGGTTCTTGTACTGCGCCTTCAGGTACGGTCCGTTGTAGCGAGCCGCCGGGTCCGAGGGAGCTCGATCCAGGGGCTGGAAGACTCCGCCTTTGGCAACGATCTCCTCGGGGGACGAGCCCGAGTCCACCGAGAGGTTGTTGGCCAAATTCAGGTAGTAGTCCCAGGCGGAGAAGAGATCCGCCCGCCAGTCGAGACCCTCTTTCGCCCCGGTGAGGTCGAAGGTGCCGAAGCCCACGCCCGGGATCCCCAGACGCACAGCGAGCGCGATGAACACGTCTTCCGCCAACTGCGGGCCTTCCGCTGCAGGCCAATTGCCGCTCACGAGGCCTTGCGCGCGCCAGGCATCCAGGGCAACGTTGCCGCGGGCGTAGGTGGGGACGAAGAAGCGTCGTTCTTTCCCCCCGATTTCCACATCGATGTAGGTGCCGACGACGGGCTTGCGAAAATTCCCCAGCTTGGTGGTGATGACCGGCGAGGCGTTGTGCGGCGTTCCCCAGCGTTCGAGGGAGGTGGAGTCGGGGAGGATGTAGTCGGCCCAGCGGGAAGTCTCGCCGATGACCACGTCGAAGGCCACGAAGAGCTTGATCTTTTCGGGATCGGCAACGGTCCGCTCGAACGTCTCCCGCTGGGCGGGAGCCGCGTAGGGGAGGGCGTTCCAGTAGGTGATGAGCGTGTCGACGGGGTACGGGTAGCCCTCGGCGATGGAGGGGATGAGGTCGTGGTAGAGCCAATCCTTGTTGAAGGGGAACCACGGCCGCCTGGCGGGGTAACCGTCGCGGGCGAAGAGGTTGGGCGCGTCATTCTCGTAGGACTTCGAGTGGCGGGAGATCGGTACGCCCTTGGGGGTGACGCCGCCCACAACCTTGGTGGGGTCGATGCTGCCCGGGTTCCCGCGCCCCTCCTTGTGGGTTCCCCCGCCGCCAGAGTTGCCACCGGCCCAGTCGAAGTTTCCCACCAGGATATTGAGGGCACCGATGGCCAGCGCGTTGTACACCCCGTTGGTGTGCTTGACGGGACCGCGGTACGGGTTAGCCACGGCGCGCTTGCCGTAAGAGGTGAACTCCCGGGCAGTATCGGCAATCATGGCTACCGGAACACCGCAGAGCTCCGCGTACTCCTCCAGGGACTTCTCCATGACCCGGTCCACGAAGAGGGACCACACCGTGCGGCACGCCTCGCCCGCCACCGTGACCACGCCAGGGTCCAGCTCGCCTTTGCTCCCCGGCGCGGCATCCGCGGCGAAGACGCTGCCGCCAGAGACCACCAGATTCTTCCCCGACGCGTCCTTGGCGAACGCACCGTCCGTGAGGCGCACGAGGAAGGTGGCGTCGCAGTACGACTTCTCGCCGTTCACGTCGGCCTTGGTGTTGGTGAGGAAGTTCTCGTCGTAGCGGCGATTCTCGATGATCCAGTGCGCCATGCCCAGGGCGAAGGCGGCGTCGGTCCCCGGCTTCAGCGGTACCCATCGGTGCGACTTCGCGGCGGTCTTGGAGAAGCGCGGATCGACGGTGACCATCTTGCCGCCCCGCTTGATCAGGTTGGCGCACATCCGGGCCAGGGTCTGCATCGGGAAGTCCGCCTCCAACACCGAGGCGCCGAACCAGATCACGTACTCGGCTCTCTCGAGATCCGGCTTGAAGTGGTTCTTGCGGTAGTCCGTCATGAGGTTGAAGGCCGTGTGGTGGGAGACCTCGCAGATGGCCGTGTGGTCGTGACGGTAGTTGACGGTACCGAAACCCTTTCCGAAGAGTCGGTCGGTAAATTCCTTCTGGCCGTGCTGCCAGCGCCCGAAGGACAGGACCAACTTGTTCGACACCTTGCCGAACTCCGGAAAGGCCGGGTCGATGTCGGTCTCGTTGTCGTGGATGGTGGCCAAGTGTTCGGCGATCTCGTCCAGCGCCTGCTGCCAGGAAATACTTTGCCACTGGCCGCTGCCCCGCGGCCCGACCCGCTTGAGCGGCGTCAGCACGCGCTGCGGGTCGTAGACGACCGTGGGGTAGGCCTGCGATTTCGCACAGTTCTTGCCCCGGTGGAGCCTGGCCTCTTCCACCGGCGTCGCGTACGGCAGCCGTTCCTCCGGGTCCAGGCAGTTGGGGTGGTAGGGGCTCCCGTCCACTTTGAGGAGCACGCCGTTCACCACCTTGGCCATCACCCCGCAGCGAGAGTGGCACATCAAACACAAGGAGAAGATCGTCTCCACTCCGTCCGCCGTTTCGAGAGGGTCCGGGTTGCCGTAAACGGCGGCCTCGGCGCCGTCCCCCTTCAGGGTGGCCGGTGCCAGAGTGGCAGCGGCAGCCAGCGTGGCGGACCACTGCACGAACCGACGACGGTCGAGGAGCACTAGGGTGGGAAGGGACTGTTTGCGCATCGCCTACCCCCTCACTCGTAGAGTCGCTTGCCCGGCCCCGAGGGACCGTGGCACAGGGCGCAAATTTTCCGGTCAACCTGCACGCGCAAGCCCGCCGCGGAACCGTCGCGGACATCGGTGGCGCGGTGGCACTGGACGCACACGGCATTGGTGACGCCGTGGCGGGGGTTGAAGCCGGGTGTGTACACGATCATTTCTTGGTGGATGTGCGGGACGCGCGGGTCTTTCGAGGTCTGTCGCAGCACCGCCTCGTGGCAGGAGAGGCAGTTCCCGTTGTACCCGGGCGAGTCCGGGTCGTGGATGGCGACCAGGTTCACGGGCGGCGTCCCTTCCGGCTGGGGAACGGCTCGGAGCGGTTGCCGTGGTGGAGTCGCTGCCACCAGGAGGGGCATAAGGGCGGCAACCAGAGACGGTCGGATACGGTGGCGCATGTCGCACCTCTCCTTCTCAAAAGCGGCCGCTGATGCCTAGCATCGCGGCCGTGACGGCGTAGTCGTCGAGCCCGTACAGAGCCTCGGAGAAGCGCCGGTAGAGCACTCTAGCGTTGGCGCTGAGCCGGCTCGAGAGTTTGCGGGTGACGGTGGTCTCGGCCCGCAGCACGCGGTGGTCGACGGTCTTGGAGGGGGCATCGAGCCACCCCGACAGTTGCCAGCGCCACTGGGCGGCCGGCGCCCAGGACACCCCCACCGCGCTCGTAAGCCCGCGCACCGTCTCGTCGGTGTTGCGGTAACCCGGGAAGGTCTCCGTCTCGGGGAAGCGCCACTCCTGCTCCCGCCAGCCCAACTCTCCCCACGCTTCGAAGGTGTCGCTCCCGGACGAGCTCATGTGCGCCACGACCGTGCGGCTGCGGGTCCTTGCACGGGCCGTGGTCAGGGTCCACGAGGGGTCGTAGATCGGGTCGTACGCCGGCGGCTCCAGGAAGGTGGTTCCGCTGCCGCCGGAAAGCAGCAGCGTAAAGGGCAGCGGGCCGGCGGTCCCGGTGACGGTGGCGCCGACCTCGCGGTAGCTCACATCCCGGTCCAGCAGGGCGTAGCCCCGATAGAGCTCCTGCAGGTCGACGCGGTCGCTGCGGTCGGTGCGAAGCGCCCAAGCGCGAACCGTGAAGTTCCGCCCGAAGCGCTGGCGCAGCTCCGCGCGGGCGGTGTCCCGCGTGAGGATGGAGTCCGTCGTTTGGCGGAAGGCCCCACGCAGGAGATCTCGCGACACCTCCTCGCGCTGATGCGTGGCCACAAGCCTGGCCCCGAACTCCCGGCCCTTGTACGACGCTTCCCCCTCCACTCGCCACAAGTCGCTGTTCTCAGCGCGCCCCAAGGCCACCGCGCCACCCGGGAGGGTTTCCTCGCCGGAGGCGTGCTGCTCGCGGTCACCCAGGCGCCCCGCAAGGCGCAGCGACACCCCGCCAAACGGCTGCGCCTGGAGGCTGGCGCCCACGGCGCGCGCGGTGTGCTCGACGGTCGCGCGCTCGAGACGGTCGCTGGCTGGCGCCCCCTCGACACCGCCCACGAATCCAGGCTGCGACGTGACGCGGGCGTAGGCAGCACCGCCGGCGGCAGCGAAGGTCGGGCGAGTGAGGGTGACCGCGAGGGTCGCCATGGTGGTGTCGGCATCGTGTCGTTCGGCGTAGCGCGAGACGTCGAGCAGCTGGTCGTACCCGTACGTGGGCAAACGGAGCGCTGACTTTACCTGTCGGTGGCCCCGCGCCACACTGCCCGTCCAGCCGAGGCCCAGCCAGCCGCCCCGCAGCGAGACTCGCACCTGGCTCTCGCGGCTGTCGGTGGCAGCGAGGGCGGCCGGGAAGAAAGCCGGCATCCCATTGTCGGCAAAGGCCATGCCGCCCACCTCGGGCACCTGCTCCCCGCTCAGGTCGAGGCCCGAGACCGCTAGCTCCACCACCCCATCGCTCAAGAGGTAGGCGAGACGAGCCTGGGCTCGCTGGCGCGTCCGCACCGGTTCGACCCCCCCGAACGCAGGGAGCGTGGTGTTGGTGAAGGGGAACAGCTGTGCCACAGGGGTCCCGGAAGGAAGCCGCTCCGGCGCCGAGGAGGTGTCCGAGTACCTGCGACTGCGGTCGTAGGTCACGGCGAACTTCCAGCGGCTCGATCCGCGGCTGCGCAGCTCCAGCCAACCTTCGTTGGTGGGCGCCCAGGAGGCGGCAACCTCCACGTCGGTGGTGGTGGCGTTCACGGAAGCAGCGAACCCCGAGCGGAACGCCTCTTGGTCGTCGCTCCGCCCGGTGTCACCGGAGCTACTTCGGCCCACCGCGAACAGCGTGAATGTACCCGACGGCTGCGCCGCAGCGGCGGTGGCGAGGACAAGCGCAGTTGCGGCCAGTACCCTGGTCATCGGATCGTCTCCAAGTGCCGAAACCTCGGCGCCAGCAGTTCGTCCACGTTCGACCCGTGCACCTCGCTGTGACAGTCGACACACCGACCGCCGCCCGACAACTTGAAGGTGTGCGGCACCTTGCCGATACCGGGGAAGTTGCTTTGAACGTGGCAGGTGAGGCACAGACCGTTGCCGGCGGTGGTCAAGAGCGAGCGGTTGGCGGAACCGTGGGGGGTGTGGCAGCTACCGCACCCGTCCTCCAAAGCCCGGTGGGGGAACACGTACGGTCCCGCTACCTCGGGGTGACACGACTGGCAGCGCGCGTCCGCTGGCCAGGGACCATCGGCGTCCCGGCCGTGGACATCGTGGCAGGACGCACACGACATGCGCTCCTCGGGCACGGGGTGGTGCCAGGCGCGGCGGAACTCCTGGGCCTGTGGCCGGTGGCACGGCGCACACGCCGTCTCGCCGCGCCGGACCAGCGGCGACGCGTCGGCGAAATGGGCGGCGTTGGTGTGGCAGTCCCAGCAGCCAACGCGGGCGGTGGCGTGAGGAGAACCCTCCCAGCCGGGCCACTGGGAGCTGTGGCAGGTGAGGCACGCGGCCGATCGCTCTCTTGCCGAAAGGCCGCGGAGTTGCGCCCCCCCGACGATGTCGGCTGCCTCAGCGCTCTCCAGATGCCGGGTCGGGTCGCCGTGGCAGCGGGAGCACAGGGTGGTGGCCACGGCAGCATGTGGCCCGGCGCGAAGCGCCGCCACCTGCTCCTCGTGACAGGCTGCGCAGGGGTGGTCGGGAAGCGTGCCGTGGCTGTCCCGCGCAGCGGCCATGGCCAGCAGTGCGAGCCCTGCCGCTGCCCAGGCGATCAGCCCCTGGGGCGGTTGCCGCATGTCCTTCCTCCTCCTCCCATCCAGAACCAGTGCACGCGGGGCGGTAGGGCACGAACCGTGCCATTTCCGGCGGGTCGGCCGCGGCCCGAGGAGGGGCGGTGGATCGTTTGTGAGAAGAAAGAGTTAGCGGAACGCCCCCGACGCGACCCGGATCCGCTCGGCCTATCAGGCATTTTACCTCTTGGTAACATTATTACCGTTCGGTGCGTTGACACGGATGGGTCCTGGTGTATAAGGGAATACGAGGCAGCGGGGGAGGAGGGCCATGATGGCGGTGCAAGGTAGGCGTGGGCGGTGGCGTCCACTCGGCGGTGGAATTCTCGCGGCGTTGGTGTCCACGGGTGTCGCTGCCAGCCCGCCCTGGGAGTTGTCGGTGCTCCTCGCCGCGGGGAGCGAGGTGGCGGACGCACCGGGCACGAGGATTCGCGAGTTGGGGCAGGTCTACGCGGTCGAGGCGCAAACGTTCGCCCTCTGGGCCCGCGTGGATGGTCCCGTGGCGGGATGGGTCCTCCTCGGGTTTCGGGGCGGGCGCACCGAAATCCTGGCGCGGGAGCGGGTGGAGGAGGGCAAGGCGGCTCCCGGTGGCTCGCTGTCCCTGGCCCGCCGGCAGCCGGGGGAGGGTTCCCGCCTGGGGCGAAGCGTGGTGGTGGGGAAGGGGCGCGTCTACCTCCAGGAGAAGCCGCTGGAAGCGGTTCCCGGCGGCGGGGCGAGTCCGGTCTACCAGTGGGACGCGGGAGGGCTGCGCCCCGTGCTGGCTCCCGGCGACGGACTCTCGTTTCGCGGAACGACCTACCGTTGCGAGACGGTCACCCTCGGCCACGCCAACGCCAGCGGTGCGGTCCTCCTCGCCTTCACCACCTCGAGTCCGGTGCGAACCCGGGGACTGGCGGTGCACGACGCCGGTGGGCTGCGGGTCCTGCTCACCGAGGACCAGCCTCTCCCTGGAACCGCCGGCGCGCGCCTGAAGGACTCGGCGCTGGGGTGCGGCACGGTACGGCTGGAGGAGGCGGTGCTGGCCGACGACGGCACGGTGGTCCTCGTGGGCTATCTGAAGGGCGAAGGGGGCACCCGCAAAGGGATCCTGGCCATTGGCGAGAACCGCACGGACCTGTTGGTGGGCGGGGGAGACCCCTGTCCCGTGCCGGTGGGTGGGAAGGTTCGCTCCTGTCCCTTTGCCGTGCTGGACGCCCGCTCCGCGTCGCTGGTGGCGGCGGCCTTCACCTGCCGGCAACCAGTGGCGGCGGTCTGGAACGGGAAGGGCTGGTTGCCCATCGAGTCCGCGCAGCTCACTGTGGATCAGGCGGTCTTGGTGGCGACGACTGCCCCGGCGGTGTTGTGGCACGGCACTGCGGAACGGGAGGAGACCCGGGGCGGCGAGGTGCGGCGGCTGCACTTGCAGGGGTGGGGGCTCTTCACCGGGACCGGTTCGCAGGATCTCCGCTGGCAGGGGAACAACCCCACCGGTTTCGACCTCCTCCCGGAGGGTGGTGCGGTCTGGGGGGTGTCGCTGCAGTACGGGTGGGGTGTGCAGGGGTTTCGCAACCGTTTCGTGGACGCCGGGGCACCGGAAAAGGGCGCCCAGACGATGCCCCGTTTCCCGGTGACGGTCGGGGGGGAGGTGACCCTCGATGACGTCCACGCCTGGCTGGACCCGGATCGGGCCATCGTGGTGGTCCGCGGACCGGGTTTCGAGGGTCCCCCGTTGCCGGCCGGCGTGTACCTCATGAGCCGAAGCCAGTCGCCGCAACCGTAGCTTTCACCCCGCGAGGGCGAACTCCTTCCCCCTCCCCCCGCCCGGCAGGAGTTCTCACTCC
>JBBISY010000003.1:14933-362543 GCA_037441065.1 Acidobacteriota bacterium
TGGCACGTCTGGGCAATTGCCTGGTGACGCGATGGGCTGGCGGAGGGGAGGAGATGGCGGGGTCGCCGCGCTGGCGTGGCTGACCGGTTGGCACAGCCGCCACCCTGCCCCCGCTGCCAATGGCGAGGCTCGAGCGCCCGCTTCTCGCCGCCCGCCCAGCCCCCGCGAGGGCGAACTCCTTCCCCCTCCCCCCGCCCGGCAGGAGTTCTCACTCCCCCCCTCCGCCTCCGGGGGTGGCGGGCTCGCCCCTATGGCGAGTGGCACGTCTGGGCAATTGCCTGGTGACGCGATGGGCTGGCGGAGGGGAGGAGATTCGAACTCCTGGTTCCCTGGCGGGAACGGCGGTTTTCAAGACCGCTGCCTTCGACCGCTCGGCCACCCCTCCGCGGGTGGCCCAGGATAGGCCGCTCGCGTGGCAGGCTCAAGTTCGCTCGGGGGAGAGGGCGGCCACTGCGGCGGCGAGGTCGGCGGGATCATCGCTGGGTACGGCCACGTGGCGACTGCCGTGCGGTTGGTCGGTTTGGAGGAGGAGCTCGGAGGCAGCGTAGAAGCGTCGCCAGCCCGTGGCGGGCCGGCTCGACCCGGGAAGGAGGTCGTGACAGGCGAAGGTGCGGGCAAAGGGGCCGAAGCCGACGCGGAGCGACACGCGGGTGAGGACCGTTTCATGGGCCGCGAGGCAGCGGGCAGCGTAGATGGTTACCGCGCCAACGCTGAGGAGGGCGCCCGCCAGCGAGGTGACGGCGGGTGTGCGATCGGGTCGAACCGCCAGCACGAGGCCGCCCCCGCACAGGGCGGTTGCCGCGAGGACCAGGGAGGCCCGCGGCCCCGGTGCCAGGCGGCACCGCTCGTAGAAGCGGGGGGGAGGAGGTGTGGGCCGGGCGTTCATGCCAGCTCCCGCGTGATCGCAGAATTGTCGCACGCCTCCACCGGCTCGCGTACACTCGGCGCGTGGCGGTGCTGGAAGGTCTCGTACCCGTCTTCCTCCTCATTGCGGCGGGGGTCGCGAGCCGGCAGTTGGGGCTCCTGGACGGGCGGGGCGCGCAGGGCCTCAACCGCATCGTGGCCAACCTGGCGCTGCCGGCGCTGCTCCTCGTCAAGGTGGGGACGGCCCACCTTTCGGCCAGCTTCTCGGCACGGGTGGTCGTAGCCACGCTGGTTGCGACCGCGGCGGCCGCGGCGGGTGCGCTGCTGCTCGCCACCCTGTGGCCGCTGCCCGTCGCGGAGCGGGGGGTGTTCGCGCAGGCCGCCATGCGGGGCAACCTGGCCTACGTGGGCTTTCCGGTGATCCTGGCGATGTGCGGCGAGGAGGGGTTCCGCCAGGCGGCGGTGACGTCGGCGGTGCTGATCCCGACGATGAATTTCTTGGCCGTGGCGGTGCTGGAGCTGTCCCGACCGGCGCGGAGGGGGTTCGGGGCGGCGCTGCTGCGGGTGCTGGCCAACCCGCTGGTGGTGGCGGCCCTCGGCAGCCTGGGCCTGTCGGCGGCGAACTGGCGGCCGTGGCCTTGGCTCGGCTCCACTTTGCAGGTGCTCTCGGAATTCGCCCTGCCGGGGGCGCTCCTGGCTCTGGGCGCCCAGTTGCAGATCGGCAGGTGGCGGCGGGTGGTGGCGCCGGCGGCGGCGGCGACGGGGATCAAGTTGTTCCTCGTGCCGCTGGCCGGGCTGGCGCTGCTGCGGTGGGTCGGCGCCGGGGCCCTGGAACAGCAGGTGGCGGTGCTCCTGCTGGCGAGCCCCACCGCCGTGGCGAGCTACTCGGTGGCGGCGGAGCTGGGGGGCGACACCGACCTGGCCGGGGCCTGCGTGCTCCTCACCACGGCCGGGGCCGTACTGGCGTTCCTCGGCTGGAGTTTCGTTCTCTTCCCGAACTGACAGCCCGCTAGGAACGGGGGGTGGAGAGGTAGCGGAACGGCTCTCGCTCCTCGAAGAGGCGGCGCTGCGCCTCTTTCTCCTCCTTGAGGGCCGCCGAGAGGGTGAGGCGGGGGTCCACCCGCGCCAGCCGCTTGATGGCAGTCTGCGCGGCGAGGGAGCGCTGCGCCAGCTCTTCGCCCCACCGGCGCGCCTCCTCCAAGTGCTTCCCCGCGGGGACGCGACGGTGGATGAGACCGAGGCGGTAGGCCCCTTCCGCGTCCATGGCGTCGCCGGAGAGCAACATGGCCATGGCAGGACCGAGGCCGATGAGGCGGGGGAGGGCCCAGGTGGCGCCGCCGTCGGGCACCAGGCCGTAGCGGACATAGGAACACGCCAGCTGCGTGCCGGCGGCCGCGAGCCGCAAGTCGCAGGCGAGGGCCAGGTCGAGCCCGGCCCCCAGGGCGAAGCCGTGCAGGGCGGCAATGGTGACCTTGGGGGCGGTGGCCAGGAGGTGGATGGTCTGCTGGAACGTCTCGCAGGCGGGCATGAAGCTGGCGAGCGGGTCGCCCTCGGCGGCGAGGGACGAGAGTACCTCCAAGTCCGCCCCGGCGCAGAAGCCTTCGCCGGCGCCGTGCAGCACGACGGTGTGGACCCCGTCCTCCCGGCACGCCCGGCCCACCGCTTCGAAGAGGGCATCGATGGTGGGGCGATCCAGAGCGTTGCGCTGCTCGGGGCGGTAGAGCTCGATCTCGGCGAGGCGGTCGTCTTGGCGGTAGCGGACACGTTCGCTCATGGGTCCTCCGTGGGCGCTGCCATGATAGCGCAGCTCGGGCGAGGAGCAACGAGCTGGAGCTAGAATCGCCCCATGGAACCTGGCGGGCTGGAGCAGGCAGCGCAGTCGCTGCGGGCGGCGCGCCGCGTGGTGGCGCTTACGGGGGCTGGGGTGTCGGCGGAATCGGGGGTTCCCACGTTCCGAGGGAGCGGCGGGCTGTGGCAGGGGAGACGGGCCGAGGAGCTGGCAACCCCCGCCGCCTTTGCGCGCGACCCAGAGCTGGTGTGGCGCTTTTACGAGGAGCGGCGCCACAAGCTGATCAGCGTGCAGCCCAACCCCGCGCATCGGGTCCTGGCGGCGTGGCAGGACCGTTTCCCGAGCTACACCCTCGTTACCCAAAACGTGGATGGTCTGCACTGGGCGGCCGGTTCGCGGCAGGTGCTGGAGCTGCACGGCAACATCTGGCGCGTGCGCTGTACCGCCTGCGGGCGGGAGCGGGAGGACCGGACCGTCCCGTTCCCCGCGCTGCCGCCGCGCTGCTCCCGCTGCGGGGGGATGGAACGCCCCGCGGTGGTGTGGTTCGGGGAGGGGTTGCCAGAGGATGTGTTTTTCCGGGCGGCCGAAGCGGCGAGCGAGGCGGATGTCATGCTGGTGGTGGGCACCTCGGCGGTGGTCTACCCGGCGGCCGGCCTGGTGGAGCTGGCGGCGCGTCACGGTGCCTCCGTCATCGAGGTGAACCCGGAGCCCAGTGCCCTGGCCGATTGCGCGTCGGTGGCGTTGCGCGGCCCGGCAGGCGAGGTGCTGCCCCGGCTGGACGCGACCCTGCAGGGGGCCGGCGGCGGGGGTGGGCGGTGAGAGTGTCGGAGCTGGACCCCGAGCAACGCCCCCGCGAGCGGCTCCTGGCGCGGGGACCGGAGACACTGACCGACGAGGAGCTGCTGGCCGTGCTGCTGCGCACGGGGTGGCGGGGGGAGGGGGTGCTGGAGCTGGCCCGCGCGTGGCTGGAGGAGAGCGGCGGCCTGCGAGGCTTGATGGAGCTGCCGGCAGCGGCCATCCTGGGCCGGCGGGGTGTGGGGGCAGCCAAGGGGGCGATCGTCCTGGCTGCCCTCGAACTGGCGCGGCGGGTGGCGCGGGAGCGCCTGGAGAACCGCCCGTTGCTGGGGCGACCGGCGCTGGTGGCAGCGTTCCTGCAGGAGGAGTGCGCCGGGCAGCGCACCGAGGTCTTCGGGTACCTGCTCCTGGACTCTCGCCACCGGCTGCAACGCGTGCGGCGGCTGCACACCGGCAGTCGGACGGGCGCCCTCGTGGAACCCGCCGAGGTGTTCCGGGACGCGATCCTCACCAATGCCCACGCCATCATCGTCTGGCACTTTCACCCCTCCGGCGACCCCACGCCTTCGGCGGACGATGTGGAGTTGACGCGGCAGCTGGCGCAGGCCGGCGAGCTGCTCAACATCAAGCTGGTGGACCACCTGGTGGTGGCGCGCGGGGGATGGGTGTCGCTCCGGGAGCAGGGGATGCCGGCCGACACGTGGCGGTGAGCTGGCCGCCATCCCGGCCGCCGAGTGAGAGCCGCACGCCACACCGATCGCGCCGCGGCGGTTAGCGCCTCAGAGCGTTTCGCCCCCCTTCCGGCTCCACTGGTCGCGCAACCAGGCCGCCGCGCGCTGCGATCCCCGCACCGTGCCCAGCGCCCAGGCGCGGCGCAGAAGCCCCACCGCTCGGGCCCGTGCGGGGCCGGGAGAGAGGCCGAGGAGCGCCGCGACTTCGCTCCCATCCAGGGGGAGCGGGCGGCGCCTCGACCGCTCTCCCCAGCGCAACAGGCGGCGGGCCGCCCTCTCCAGCGACGGCCGGGGCTCGCCGCGGCGGGCGAGGAACCACCCCAGCGCCCACGCCAGGTCGTCTCCCGCGTCCAGGGCCAGGGCGCGGGCGCGGCGTCCCCCGAGACTGGCGAGCGCCAGGAACTGCTCCCCCCTGCCGACGGCGGCGACCACGCGGCGGGCGGTGCGGGGGGGCCACCCGGCACGGGTCAGGGCCACACCCGCTGCGGCCTCGTCCCACCGTTCGGGGAAACCGGCGGCTGGGGCCGCCAGGATGGCGGGGAGGATGGGGGCGAGGTGCCGTCGTAGCGCTCCGGGCCCGCTGCGGACCCGGGCGGCTAGACGCGAGGCGACTTTCACCACGGTGGGAAGGGCGGCGGGGTCCGACCACCCGGGCACGATGGGAGCCAGGATCTGAAGGCGGGCGGCGGCGGCGAGGGCCCGCTCCACGGCCGGGCCGGCCAGGAGGAGCGAGAGTTCGGACACGATGCGCTCGCGCGCCACGCGGGCCAGGCGTGGCGCGGCCAGGGCAAGCTGGCTTTCGCCCTCGGCCGTGAGGCGCAGCTGGGGGCGGGTGGCGAGCAGGCGGAAGGCCCGGAGCACACGCAGCGGGTCGCTGTGGAGGTTGGCCTCCGAGACGATGCGGATCCGCCCCGCCTCCAGGTCGGCCAGTCCCCCCACCAGATCCAGGAGCGGGCCGTCGGGGAGGCGCCAGAAGATGGCGTTGATGGTGAAATCGCGGCGCCGGATGTCCGCCTCGAGCTCGCCCCCCACTTGCCAGAGGTCCGCGTGGAGGGAGGCGGCGACAACGCGCCACGTCACCCGTGGCGGCTTGCCCAGCGGGAAGCACGAACCTCCGAGAGCCGAGGCGAGGCGGCGCGCCGCCGCTTCGGCGTCGGACGTGACCACCAGGTCGAAATCGTGGGTGGGGAGGGAGAGCAGCCGGTCCCGCAGCGAGCCGCCGGTGAGGAAGGTGTCGGGCGGGCACAATCGGGCCAGGCGCCGGAGCAGCGTTGAGCTGCGGAGTTTCCGGGCTGCTTCGAGGCTGTCCACCGTGGCTGCTCCTTCGCGAGAACCACCGCTCCGCCCCACTCCGCCGGCCAGCGCCGCGCCACGCCGACGGGGCTCCGGGGGGAGCGAGCGCCATGCTACCATCCGGCCCCGTGCTGGGTGACACCGGGTTTGCGTGGCGAGAGGCGGCCAGCGCTCCCGAGGCGGAGCGGGAGGGGGGCGAGCCGCGAGGCGAGGGGTGAGTTCGCCGCCGGGGGTGGGGAGAGGAATGCCGCACGACCAGCACGCCGTCCGTCGGCCCCGGCGAGCGGTGCTGACGGCGCTCTTGCTCGCCGCCGTTTCGCTGTCGGCCACCGCGCCCATGACCACGCGCCTTCCCGGCGGGGAGCGGGTGGAGTGGTGGCGCGGTCGGCTCCCGGAACTGCTGGTCCTGCCGCGGGACGGCGACGGCTGGGACGCCATTGCCGCGCGGTACCTCCAACCGTCCCATGGTCTGGCGGAGCTGCGGGCCCGCAACCCGGGGCTTGCTTACCCACTGCGGGACGTGCGCCTGCGCGTGCCATGGACGGCGCTGCGAGACGAGTGGAAGGTTGCCGTCCTGCACGCCCTCTTCCCCGAAGACGTGGCCGTGCCGGGCGGGTGGCAGCACCGCATCGCCGCGCCGTGGGGGGGGGAACCCGAAACCCTCTGGGAGATCGCCGAACTCTTTTGCGGCGACGGGGGGCGCTACCGCGAGCTGCGTGCCGCCAACCCCGATTTGCCCCTCTTCCCGGCCTTGGGGGCGCCGGTGCTCGTCCCTTCCGCCTGTCTCGCCCCGGTGCTGGCACGGGAGGTTCGCCTGCCCGCGCCCACGCCCACGGCTGCCCCCAGCACGACACGACGGGTCACCGACTCACCCCCGCCCACCGCAGGACCTGGCCCCACCCCGCCACCCGCCAGTGGCGAGCGGGTGGCACCGCTCGAGTACGGGGTGGGCGAGGCGGTGTACCGCCTCCAACCTGGCGAGGCGCTCTATTCGGCGGTGGTGGTGCGCTTCACCGGGCAGTTGGGGGCGGCGGAGGTGAACGCGACCGCCGCCGAGCTGGCGAAAGGCTCGGGGATCGCCGATGTGACCGACATCCCGGTGGGGTACCCGGTGCGCATCCCCTTCGACCTGCTGTTGCCCGAGTACCTCCCGCCCGGCCACCCGCGGCGGGTGGAATGGGAGAAGGAGCGGGAGGAGCTGGCGGCGATCCAGCGGGTGATCCGCGCCGCCGATCTGGCGGGCATCCACGTGATCCTGGACGCCGGCCACGGCGGTGGGGATACCGGCGCGGTGGTGGAGGGGGTGTGGGAGGCCACGTACGTCTACGACGTGATGGCCCGCGTCAAGCAGGCGCTGGAACGCTCCTCCAAGGCCACCGTCTGGACCACGGTGAGCGATTCGGCCAGTGCGACCCGGCCGCAGGACCAGGACCGGCTGCCGAAGCACCGCCGCCACCGGCTCCTCGTGGATCCTCCCTACGACCTGGCCGACTCGACCGTGGGCGTACACCTGCGCTGGGTGCTCTCCAACGCCATCCTGGCCAGGCTGCGGGGGGAGCGGGTGGAGCCGGAACGGGTGGTCTTCCTGTCCATCCACGCCGACTCCCTGCACCCCGCGGTGCGCGGCCTGATGGTGTACGTGCCGGCTCGCTCGTTGCGCCCTGCGCGGCTATCCTTGCCGCCAGGGCTTCCCGACTGTCGGGAGGTGCGTGCCGCCCGCCCGGCGAAGCTTTCCCCCACCTTCCGGGCGCGGGCCGAGGCACTCTCGAGCCAGTTGGGGAGGGCTATCGTCTCCTCGGCCGAGCGCTTCGAGCTGCCCGTGCACCGCTACGAGCCGGTCCGCTCCCGCATCATCCGCGGCCGTTCCCGTTTCGTCCCGGCGGTGCTCCGCTACAACCAGGTGCCCACCGCGGTGCTCGTAGAGATCTGCAACCTCAACAACGCCGAGGATCGGTCGCTGCTGCTCACGTGGAAGTTCCGGGAGAAGCTGGCCCTCGCCATCGCCGCCGGACTGGCGGAGGCGTTTTCGCGGTGAAGCGCTCCGCCGTTTGGCCGCTGGCTCTGGGGGTCCTGGTGATCTCCTGGGGCAGCCCGCTGGCGCGCCTGACGGCGGCGGCACCGCTAGCCGTGGCCGCCTGGCGCATGACGCTGGCCGCCGCCGCGCTCCTCTCCTTCAGGGCGTTCACCGGCGCGCCGCTGCTGCCGCCGCGGCACCGCGCCGCCACGGTGCTGGCAGGCGTCTTTCTCGGGCTCCACTTCGGCACCTGGATCCCCTCCCTCTGGCTCACCACGGTGAGTGCCTCGGTGGTGCTGGTGACCACCGCCCCGCTCTTCGTGCTGCTGGCCTCGCCGCGCTGCCTCGGGGTTCCGATCACGGCGCGAAACGTGGCGAGCCTGGTCGTGGCGGTGAGCGGTGTCGCGGTCATCGCCGGCGGGGACTTTTCCCTGTCGCCGCGGGCGTTTGCGGGGGACGTGCTGGCCCTGGCCGGGGCGGTGTGCATGGCGGGTTACCTGGTGATCGGCAAGCGGCTGCGGGGCGAGGTGCCGCTGGGCGGGTATCTGGGTACCGTCTACGGGGTGGCGGCAACGATCCTGATGCTGGCGGTGGTGCTGGGCGGGGTTTCCCCGTGGCCGGAAAACCGCATCTCCTGGCTCCCCCTTCTGGGCATGGCCCTGGGGCCGACGCTGGTGGGGCACTCGACCTTGAACTGGGCGTTGGCCCACCTGCAGGCCTACCAGGTCAACCTGTCGGTCCTCCTGGAGCCGGTTCTCGCCAGTTTCTGGGCCTGGCTGGTGCTGGCCGAGGTGCCGCCGCTGCACGTACTCCCCGGCGCCGCCCTGGTGCTCGCCGCCCTCGTGCTGGAGTTCCTGCCCCGGCGCGCCCCCGCCCCGGCCGGGGAGGGGCAGAGCGGGGAAGGGGAACCACCAGGCGGGGGCTCGCTCACGGGGCGTCGCGGATGACGATGTTGCCCGTCTTCAGCAGCTCCTCGAGCAGCGCCAGCACCGCCGCGCCACTCATGGCAAAGGGGTCGAGGACGGGAGTTTCCGAAAACCGCAGGATGATGCCCTGGTTGACGCGGTTGAGGTTGATGCTGCCCATGCGCCACCGCGCGTACCGTCGCTCGCCGATCTCCGCGTAGTCGAGAAGCGTCACGTCGCGGTGGCGCGGGTCGCGGAGGATGGCGGCGTAGAGGGAGTTCACGGCAGGCCGGCTGCCCTCGAGGACCTGGATGAAGACGTTGGCCTGGGCGTAGGTGCACAGCACGCCGGTGATCCCCATTTCCAGGTTGTGCTTCCAGGAGTGTTCGAGGATCGCGTCGACGAGCGCCTCGTCGATGTCGCGGGTGGCGCGGCTTGCGTAGGTGAGGCGTACCAGCATGACCCTTTCCCCCTAGTCCTTCCGGTTGCTGAGCAGTGCGAGGAACTCGCGGCGCAGGTTGGGGTTGGTGAGGAACGACCCGCGCATGACGCTGTTGGTCATCTTGGAATCCATGTCCTTGACCCCGCGCCACTGCATGCAGTAGTGGTCGGCCTCCATGACGATGGCGAGGCCATCGGGCTGCATCCTGTCCTGCAACAGTTCGGCGAGCTGGATCACCGCCTCCTCCTGGATCTGCGGACGGGTCATCACCCACTCCACGAGCCGCGCGTACTTGGACAAGCCGATGAGGGCCGAGTGTTCGTTGGGCATCACGCCCACCCACACCCGGCCGATGATCGGGCAGAGGTGGTGGGAGCAGGCGCTCCGCACGGTGACCGGGCCGATGATCATCAGTTCGTTGAGGCGGCGGACGTTGGGAAACTCGGTGATGGGCGGCTGCGGCAGGTAGCGGCCGGAGAACACCTCCCTGAGGTACATCTTGGCCACCCGGTTGGCCGTCTCGTGCGTGTTGTGATCGCTGTCGATGTCGATCACCATGGCGCGCAGCACGCCGCGCACGGCGGTGGCCACCTCTTCCTGGAGCTGCTCCAGCTCGCCGGGTTCGAGGAAGGGGGCAATGTTGTCGTTGGCGTGAAAGCGGACACCGGCTCGCCGCAGCCGCTCGCGGATGCGATCGGCCACGGGCGTGGCGCTGGACTCGGCGGCTGTCGGGCTGGCTCCAGGCTCCATTCGGACCCCTCCTCCTGCGGGAAAAGGTAGCACGCCCCCAGTATTTCCGCCCTTTCCAGACCGGCCCGCCACGGACCGGCCGGCGGAGCTGTGGTAGGATCGGGCGCCGACGCGGGAGGGACGCGATGCAGAGAGTCCAGATTCTGGACGCGGCCGGGATCGGCAAGACGCTCGCACGGATGGCCGCCCAGATCGTGGAGCGGTCCAGCAATGAGAGGCTCATTTACCTCATCGGCGTGCAGACGCGCGGCGTGCCGCTGGCGCGCCGGCTCGCCAAGCTCATCGCCGCCGCGACGGGGGTCGAGCCGCCGGTGGGCGCCCTCGATATCACGCTCTACCGGGACGACGTGGGCCCCTGGCGGGCGGCCCACCAGCAGCCGGTGCTCCGCTCCACCGACCTGCCCGAGCGGGTGGACGACCGCGTGGTGGTGCTGGTGGACGACGTGCTGTACACGGGACGCACGGTGCGGGCGGCGCTGGACACCCTGATGGATTACGGCCGCCCGAAGGCCATCCGCCTCGCGGTACTGGTCGACCGCGGCCACCGCGAGTTGCCGATCGCTGCGGATTTCGTGGGCCGACAGATCCCCTCCTCGCGGAGCGACGACGTACAGGTGCGCCTGGCCGAATGCGACGGGGAGGAGGGCGTATGGGTCGAGAAGGAGGTGGAAGGATGAGCGTGGCACCCGCACCACGGCTGCGGGGCAAGGATCTGCTGGGGATCGATCCGCTCACCGCGCCGGAAATCCAGCTGATCCTGGACACCGCCGACGAGATGGCGAAGATTGCCGAGCGGCCCATCAAGAAGGTCCCCGCCCTGCGTGGCAAGACCGTGGTCAACCTGTTCCTGGAGCCCTCCACCAGAACGCGTTTCTCCTTCGAGATGGCGGAGAAGCGGCTGTCGGCGGATTCCTTGAGCTTCTCCTCCAGCGGCACCTCGGTGGAGAAGGGGGAGACCCTCCTGGACACCGCCCGCAACCTGGAGGCGATGCAGCCCGACTTCATCGTCATTCGCCACCGCTACGCCGGCTCGCCCCACCGCCTGGCCAAGGTGCTGCGGTCCTCGGTGATCAACGCCGGCGACGGCGCGCACGAGCACCCCACCCAGGCGCTCCTGGATGCCATGACCATCAGGCGCCGCCTGGGCCGGTTGGAGGGTCTGGTCGTCGCCATCGTGGGGGATCTCGAGCACTCCCGGGTGGTGCGGTCGAACGTCTTGCTGCTGCAGCGCATGGGGGCCACGGTGCGAGTGGCCGGGCCGCCCAGTCTCGTGCCGGCGCAGATGGAGGCGATGGGGTGCGAGGTCCACCACCGCATGGAGGACGCCATCGCCGGGGCCGACGTGGTGATGATGCTGCGCATCCAGCTGGAGCGGCAGGGGAGGATGAACTTCCCCACGGTGCGCGAGTACTACGATTTCTTCGCCCTCACCCCGGAGCGGCTCCGGCTGGCCAAGCGCGGGTGCCTGGTCATGCACCCGGGCCCCATGAACCGCGGTGTGGAGATCGACTCGCGGGTAGCGGACGGCCCGCAGTCGGTGATCCTCGAGCAAGTCACCAACGGCGTCGCGGTCCGGATGGCGGTGCTCTACCTTCTGGCGGGAGGAAACGGTGAGCCGACTGCTGATTAAGCACGCGCGGGTGATCGACCCCAGTCAGCGACTGGACGAGGGGCTGGATGTCCTGGCGGTGGATGGTCGCATCGCCCGCCTGGCGGAGCGGATCGAGGAGCGGGGCGCGGAGGTGATCGATGCGGCTGGTCTCGTGGCCACCCCCGGCTTCATCGACGTCCACACCCACCTGCGGGAGCCCGGTTTCGAGTACAAGGAGACCATCGCCAGCGGGGCGGCGGCGGCGCTTGCGGGCGGGTTCACGGCGGTGTGCTGCATGCCCAACACCTCGCCGGTGAACGATACGGCGGCGGTCACCGAGTTCATCCGCAAGCGTGCCGAGGAGGCCGGGGCAGCCAGGGTCTACCCCATCGGGGCCGTCTCCAAGGGTTTGGCGGGCGAGGAGCTGGCCGAGATGGGCGAGATGGTCCGCGCCGGTGCGGTGGCGGTTTCCGATGACGGGCAGCCGGTGCGCCACGCGTACCTCCTGCGCCGGGCTCTGGAGTACTCGCTGCTCTTCGGCATCCCGGTGGTGGATCACTGCGAGGACCCCACGCTTTCGGCAGGGGGGGTGATGCACGAGGGGGCGGTGTCCACTCGCCTGGGTTTGCGGGGCATCCCCGCCGCGGCGGAGGAGGTGATGGTGGCACGCGACGTCACCCTGGCGGGCCTCACCGGGGCGCGACTCCACATCGCACACCTCTCCACCCGCCAGTCGCTGGAGTGGGTACGCCGCGCCAAGAACCAGGGCCTTTCCGTTTCCTGCGAGGTGACGCCGCACCACCTGGCGCTCACCGACGCCGCCGTGTCGGAGTCCTCCTACGACACCAACTTCAAGATGAACCCGCCGCTGCGCTCGGCCGACCACGTCGCCGCCCTCCTCGAAGGGGTGCTGGACGGGACCGTGGACTGTCTGGCCACCGACCACGCCCCCCACCACGCGGACGAAAAGGCGCTGGAGTTCGACCTGGCGCCGTTCGGCGTGGTGGGGCTGGAGACCGCGGTGCCGGTGACCTACGATCTCCTGGTGCGCCAGCACAAGCTGCCCCTGGCGCGCTTCGTGGCCCTGTGGTCCACCAACCCGGCGCGGCTCTTCTCGCTGCCGGGGGGCACGCTCAAGGTCGGCAGCGTGGCCGACCTCACGCTCCTGGACACGGAGGCCAGGCTCCCGGTCAACCCGGACCGGTTCGTGTCCCGGTCGCGCAACACCCCGTTCGCGGGGCGGCGGCTGCGGGGGTGGCCGGTCGCCACGATCCTCGCCGGAAAGGTGGTGTGGCGCCGTGAGCGGCGCTAGGCCCAAGCGGGTCGTGGTCATCGATGACTCCCCCACGCAGTGCGCCTGGTGGCGGAACCTGCTCTCCTCCCGGTACGGGTCGGGGGTGCGCGTGGAGACCTACGTGGACCCCGTGGCGGCGGTGACGGCGCTAGGGCCGGACATTCACCTCCTGCTGCTGGACTGGGAGATGCCCGGCCTGGACGGCATGGCCATGCTGGAGCGGGCACGCGGCAGCGGCGTGAACCTCAAGCGCATCATCATCGCCTCGGCGCGGCCTGCCGCCGAGCTGCACCAGGTCTTCGACCGTACCGGGTGCCTCGCGGTGATCGAGAAGAACGAGCCGGAACAGCACGCTGCCTGCCTCATGATCCTCGACTCGATCATGAAGCGGTAGACCGCCCGGGCCTCGGGGCTCGGTCCTGAAGGTGGAGCCGAGGGCCCAGCCCTACCGCACCGTCACCTTCACCGTGAACTCGCCCTTGTTGTTGGCGGCGTCCCGGTCGTTGACCCCCAGGTAGAGGCGGCCGCTGGCGGCCAGGCGCGCCTGGTAGCTGCGGCCGAGAAAGAAGGGTGTGCCGTTCTCGCCGATCTTGCCGATGAGGCCCAGGTGGGGGGCCTCGGCGATCACGCTGTACTGCTTCCACTCCGGCCGCCGGGACTCGCCCTCCGGGCCGTAGGAGAGGGTGGGGCTGGCCCACACCTTCCCGTCCGCCTCCACGGTGAGCTCGCGTCCCTGGGCGACGTCGAGCCCCGAGTCGGTCCACACGCGGTCGGCGGCGACCGTGACCACGGCATTCTGGGGCGGAGCACCGCAGGAGACGCCGACGACGGCAGGGATGACGAGGAGTAGCGAGAGCGGCAGGGCACGGCACAGGAACCTCATGGAACCCTCCCGATCCTGCCGCGCCGGTGGCAAGTCGGCGCGGCGCGGGCAGCGACGCCATTATACGCTCGGGGCGTGCGATGCCCGGCGCACCTTAACGGTCGGGTTGGCGGGGCGGCAGGAAGGCGGGGATGCCGGTCAAGTGTTCGCCCAGGATCAGGGTGTGCATGTCGTGGGTTCCCTCGTAGGTGTAGACCGACTCGATGTTCAAGAGGTGCCGCATTACCGGGTACTCGTTGACGATGCCGTTGGCGCCGTGGATCTCGCGCGCGAGCCGGGCGCACTCCCGCGCCACCCAACAGGAGTTTCGTTTGGCCTGGGAAACCTGCACGAAGGTGGCTCGTCCTTCCTCCTTCAAGCGACCCAGACGCCACACCATGAGCTGCCCCTTGGTGATCTCGTTGGCCATCCACACCAGCCGTTCCTGGATGATCTGGTGGGCAGCGATGGGCGCCCCGCCGAACTGGATGCGGGTGCGGGCGTAGTCGAGGGCCGCGTGGTAGGTGGCGAGGGCCGAGCCGAGCGCTCCCCAGGCAATGCCGTAGCGGGCCTGGGTGAGGCAGGAGAGGGGGCACTTGAGGCCGCTGGCCAGCGGCAGGCGGGCGGAGAGGGGGAGGAGGCAGTCGGAGAAGGAGAGCTGCGAGGTGACCGAGGCGCGGAGCGAGTACTTCCCCTTGTGGTCAATGGCTTCGAACCCCGGCGTGCCGCGCTCCACCAGGAAGCCGGCCACGTCACCGCTGTCGTCTTTGGCCCAGACCACCGCCACATCGGCAATCGAGCCGTTGGTGATCCAGGCCTTTTCGCCGTTCAGAAGCCAGCCCTCGGCCACCCGACGCGCCCGCGTTCGCATGGCGGCCGGGTTGGAGCCGAAGTCCGGCTCCGTGAGGCCGAAGCACCCGATGGCCTCGCCCCGGGCCAGGGACGGTATCCAGCGGTCCCGTTGCTCCTGGCTCCCCCAGGTCAGAATCGGGTACATCACCAGCGAGCTCTGAACCGAGACGAAGGAGCGGAGAGCCGAATCGCCGCGCTCTAGCTCCTGCAGCACCAGGCCGTAGCCGACCTGCGACAGCCCGGGCAGGCCGTACTCCGTCCAGGTGGCGCCGAACAGTTGCAACGCCGCCATTTCGGCCACCAACTCGCGGGGAAAGCGCCCTTCCCAGGCCCAGGCCTCGATGTGGGGCAAGACCCGCGCTGCCACCCAGTCCCGGACCGTGTCGCGGGCGAGACGCTCCTCGTCGGTGAGGAGTTCTTCGAGCAGGTACAGATCCAGGGAATCTCGTGCCATCGGTGCCTCCGCCGTCCAAACCGTCGGGAGTCACGGTACCATTCCGTTGGCGGGGCGGAAGCCCCGCGGTTCGGCAGGGCTTGCAGCACCGCGAGCGCAGCGGGAGGCGAGATGAGTCCCTTCCTGGGTGGTTCGGCCTTCGGTATGGCGGGACAGATTGCGGAGGGGTACACGCTCCTCACGGCGGTGCAGCTCAAGCGCCTCACCCTCGACGAGATGGCGCAGCTGCAGTTCGAGCTGGAACGCCTGGCACGAGATCTGCGCGCGGAGCAGGTGCCGCCGGACGACATCCCGGCCCTCCAGGCGAAGAACCGGCGGCTGTCGCGGATCACCGGTGCGCTGCAGGCCATCCAGGCGGCGCGGGCCCGGTGGAGGCCGGGTTCGTGAGCGAGGCGGAGTGGTGGGTCCACCTGCGGGGGGACCCATCGACATTCCTGCTCGACGATGCGGAGCCGGGCGTGCTCTGGCGCACGCTCGTCGAGCTTCTCGAGCGGCCCGACGATTCGCCGGCGGTGCGGCGCGCCCGGGCGGCGTGCCGGGAACGGGGTTCGGCGGCGGCGATCCTGGCGCGCCAAAACCCGCTGGGGTTCTGGGGGAGCCCGTCCGGCTACGGCGCGCGCTGGGGCGGGACCGCGTGGGAGTTCCTGGCGGCCACCTGGCTCGGTGCCGATCCGGAGGATCGGCGCATGGCGCGCGCGGCCGAGGTGCTCCTGGGTGCGCTGCACCCCCCTTCCGGCGGGTTCGCCACGGGCAAGGGGCGTCTGCCCTCCGCCTGTTTCACGGCGGAAGTGTGCGGCGCCCTAGCCCGCCTCGGCTTTGCGCACCACCCGCGGGTTCGCGAGGCGGTGGCGTGGCTGGCGGCGCGCCCCGGCTACCCCGGGTGGAGCTGTCCCGATCTGCGCCACCTGACGGCCGGCGGCTGTGCGGTGGCTGCCGTGGCGGTGCTGCGGCTGGTGGCGGAGCATCCTCCCAACGAACGGCGGGCCCTCGCCGAGCTGCTGGAAAGGGCGCTTGCCTGGCTCGACGGGCACGCTCTCCTGCTGGCAGGTCCGGCGCCGCGCGGCTGGCTGCGCTGGGCGCACCCGAACCTGGGCCGGGCGGACCTCCTGGAGGCGGTGTACGCGCAGGCCCGGCTGGGGGTGCCGGCGGGGGAGTGGCTGGTGCGGGCCACGCAACTGGTGCGCGGGCGGCAGGACTCGGCGGGCAGGTGGAGCCAGGGGGATCGGGTTTTTCGGGGGGAGCCGTTCGGGGCTCCGTCGCGCTGGGTTACCCTCAAGGCGCTGGTGGTGCTGGCCCGGTACGGGCGCACGCTGGAGGAGGGGTGAGGTGCGACGAGTCGTGGTGACGGGCGCGTCCAGCGGGATCGGCCTGGCGTGCGCGCGGGCGTTTCTCCGCAACGGCGATACGGTGGTGGCCCAGTACCGGCGCGGTGCCGCCGCGGTGGCGCGGCTGGCCGAGGAGTTCGGTCCGCGGGTCCAGCCAGTGGCGGCCGATCTCTCCACGGAGGCGGGGTGCGTGGAGCTGGGCCGCGCGGCCGGCGAGTTCCAGGTGCTGGTGCATGCGGCGGGGCTCTGGAACGCGGCGCCGATCCGGGAACTCGAGTCGGACCAGCTGGAGACGATCTTTCGCGTCAACACCTTCTCCGCCTACTACCTGTGCCGCGAGGCGGCGCGACGGATGCGTGCCGGTGCCATCGTCCTGATCGGTTCCACTGCCGGCGAGCGGGGCGAGCCGGGGCACAGCCACTACGCGGGGTCGAAGGCGGCGCTGTGGGGGCTGGTCCAGTCGTTGGCCCAGGAGCTGGCGCCGGCGATTCGCGTCAACCTCGTCTCGCCCGGTTGGGTGCGCACGCCCATGGCGGCGCCCGCCTTGGACGATCCCGCACGGCTGGCGCGGATTGTGGCGGGAATCCCCCTGCGGCGGGTGGCGGAGGCGGAGGACGTGGCGGAGGCGGTCCTCTTCCTCGCCGATGAAGGCCAGCGCCACATCACCGGGATCGACCTGCCGGTGTCGGGAGGCGCCCTGCTGCCCCTGCCGCGTGGATGAGGGCAGGGGCCGGCATGCGGCGCCGACCCCTTCCCTCCCATGCCCGATCTGCGTAGACTCCGCACGGCCGGGAGGGACGCCATGGAGATCGGAATCCCGAAAGAAAAGGGGGCCCAAGAGCACCGTGTCGCGCTCACGCCTTCGGGGGTGAAGACACTGGTGCAGAGCGGGGCTCGCATCGTGGTGGAGAGCGGGGCGGGGCACGACGCCGGTTTCGCCGACGGGGATTACCAATCGGCCGGGGCGACCACGGTCTACAACCGGGCCGAGGTGTTCGGGCGCAGCGAACTGGTGGTCTGCATCCAGCCGCCGGGGGCGATGGCGAGGGAGTACCTGCGGCCGGGGCACGTGGTGGTCGCCAACTGGGCGTTGCCGGCGGCCCGCCCGGAAGATTTCAACTGGCTGCGCGAGCGCGAGATCACCGCCATCGGTCTGGAGGTGATCGAGAACGAAGAGGGCCAGGCCCCGGTGCGGATCTGCATGTCGGAGATCGCCGGGCGACTGGCGTTGACCGTCGGCCCGGGTCTCCTGCTCAACGAGTTCGGAGGGCGCGGAATCCTCTTCTCCGGGGCGCCCGGCGTGCCGCCGGCGAGCATGGTGATCATCGGCGCCGGGGTGCTGGGGCGGGTGGCGGCCGCCACCGCCCTCGGGCTGGGTGCCCACGTCATCCTCCTGGACCGGAGCGTGGAGCACCTGCGCTACGCCTGTACCCATGTGGGGCTCTCGGTGCCCACCATGCTGGCCACCAAGCCCAACATCGAGAAGGCCCTCTCCTTCGCCGATCTGGTGTTGCTGGCGGCGGCGCAGCAGGGGGAGCGGGCCCCCCTCCTGATCACCAGGGACATGCTGCGGCTCATGCGGCCGCGCAGCGTCATCATGGACCTCTCCATCGACATGGGCGGCTGCTGCGAGACCTCCCGGCCCACCTACTTCCCGAACCCCACCTACGAGGTGGACGGCATCGTCCATTTCTGCGTCCCCAACCTGCCGTCGGTGGCGGCGCGATCGGCCACCCTGGCCATGACCAACGCCTTGCTGCCGCTCCTGGTGGAGATCGTGGAGAAAGGATTCGAGCGGGCCTTCGCGGAGAACCGGGGCCTGTGCCGGGGGACCTATCTGCTCCGGGGCAGCTGCTGCAAGGAATCGCTGGCGAAGATGTTCGGGGTGCCGTTCGCACCGCCGCCCTGTCTGGCGGGGTGAGGGGAGGGGGTCGTGCACTGGGTCGAGCTCTACAGACAGCGCGTCACCACGCCCGAAGAGGCGGTGAAGGCGGTGCGGTCGGGGGATCACGTGTGGATCCACGGCGGCTGCAACAACCCGGAGGAGCTGATCTCGGCCCTGGTGGCCCGAGCGGACGAGCTCTCCAACGTGGAGATCGTCCACATCCTCACCTTCGGGCGGGCCGACTACGTGGACCCGAAGTACGAGAAGTCCTTCCGGCATCGTGCCCTCTTCGTGGGTCACAACGTTCGCCAGGCCGTCAACGAAGGGCGGGCCGACTTCGTCCCCGTTTACCTGTCCATGATCCCGCGCCTGCTCGTGGAGGGGATCTTGCCCATCGACGTGGCGCTCGTCCACATCTCTCCCCCCGACGAGCATGGATTCTGTTCCTTCGGGGTCGGTGTGGAGTGCACGAAGGCGGCGGCGGAACAGGCACGCACCGTCATCGCCCTGGTCAACAAGCAGATGCCCAGGGCGCTGGGGGACGCCTTCATCCACGTTTCGAAGCTGACCCACGTGGTGGAGGTGGACCGGCCGATCCTCGAGCTCCCCCAGGCGACGGAGATCGGTGAGGTGGCCAGGGCGATCGGAGCAAACATCGCCGACCTCATCGAAGACGGCGCCACGCTGCAGATGGGGATCGGGGAGATCCCCGACGCCGTCCTCCTCTTCCTCAAGGACAAGCGCCACCTGGGGATCCACACGGAGATGTTCTCGGACGGGGTGGTGGCGCTCTTCGAGAGCGGGGTCATCACCAACGAGGCCAAGACCCTTCACCGCGGCAAGATCGTCGCCTCGTTCGTCCTGGGGTCGAAGAAGACCTTCGACTTTCTGGACAACAACCCGTTCTGCGAGTTCCGCCCCTCCGACTACGTGAACGACCCGTTCGTCATTGCGCAGAACGACAAGATGGTGGCGATCAACTCCGCTCTCTCGGTAGACATTACCGGCCAGGTTTGCGCTGACTCCATGGGCCGGAACATCTACTCCGGCTTCGGGGGACAGGTGGACTTCATCCGGGGTGCGGCGCGTTCCAAGGGGGGGCGGCCGATCATCGCCCTGCCGGCCACCGCCAAGGGGGGGACCCTCTCGCGCATCGTCGACGTGCTGGCGGAGGGCTCGGGCGTGGTGACGAACCGGGCGGATGTGCACTACGTGGTAACGGAGTTCGGCGTGGCGTCCCTGTTCGGGAAGAGTCTGCGGGAACGCGCCGCCGAGCTGATCGCCGTGGCACATCCTGATTTTCGCGACGAACTGCGGCATGCCGCGCGACGCCGCGGCCTGCTGTGAGGTGGAGATCGAGGCAAAGGGGGGACTATGAGCCAGCTCGACGAATTCGGCGTGCATGAGGGGACCCGGCCGGAGGAGGCGTTGCGCCTCGCCATGGAGCGGGAGAAGAAGGCGCGGGAGTTTTACCTGCGCTGCGTTGCCATCGTCGCCGATCCCGGCGTGAAGAAGATGTTCGAGTTCCTCGCCAAGGAAGAGGCGAGGCACTTCGACCTCATCGAGAACGAGTACAACCGCTTCGTGGTGAAGGAAGGGTGAGATGGCGGGGAAGGTGGTGGTTTTCGGCGAGGTGACGGCGCGCCACGAGGTGGAGGAGCTCCTCGCGCAGCGTCACCCGGAGGTGCGGGTGGAGTCGGTGGGGCAGAGCTGGGAGATGGTGGAGAAGGCCTGCGCCGGCGCGTGCGACGTGGCGCTCATCCTGCGCGGGCCCATCGCCCTCCACCAGCAGCGCGTCGACACGGTGACGAGCCTGCGCCGCCACGCCTTCCGGGGCAAGATCCTGGTGCAGGCGTCGTTTCTCACCGAGCGCTACGAGGCGACGGAGGCAGGCGCCGACTACGTCTTCGACCCCGACCGGCAAGCTGCGGAAGAGGTGGTGTGGGCGGCCCTTTTCCGCCCCCGGGCGGCCGCCGACCACCCGTACCTGCGCTACCTGCTCCTGGGCGAGTGGGCCGTGGTGGAGGCGTACCAGGACGAGCTGCCCGTGCCGCCGCCTGACCTGTTGCTGGTGGCCACCTCCTGCCATCCCGACCCGGCTTTCTACTCGCGCCTGGCCGCCTACACCACCGCCAACCCGGGCCTCGCTTCGGTGCTGGTGGAGGACGGCGGCAGCGAAGAAGCGGAAGTGGCGGCGCTGTCGAGCGGGGTCCAGCCGTACGTGGTGCTGTCCGAGGAAGGGCTGGTCAAGGTGGAGCAGCTGGCGCGCACCTTCCTCCGGGAGGCCTGGCTGCGCCGGGTGAGCGCCGCCTGAAGTGGGTGGCGCACCGGCACCCCCGACCCCAGGCGCCTAGTAGCCGATGGCGCAGCCGTCCTTGCGCGATTCGGAGGCGCCGGCCAGGACCCCGGTGGCCGGATTGCGACTCACCGCCTGGTAGCCGCCAAAGGCCGTCCCGGTGGTCTGTCGCAGCAGGTGGCCGCGCCGGACCAGTTCGCGCCGGACTTCGGCGGGGATACCCTCCTCCAGGTACACAATGCCGCCATCCGTCATGGCGGTGCCGGTCGGCTCCGCCGAACCGGTGTGGTAGAGGCGGGGGGCGTCGCCCGCCTCCTGCAGGTTCATGCCGAAATCCACCAGGTTGATGACGATCTGCACGTGTCCCTGCGGCTGCATGTCGCCGCCCATGACGCCGAACGCCATGGTCGGCACGCTGCCTTTGCCGAAGAGAGCGGGGATGATGGTGTGGAACGGTCGCTTGCCGGGGGCGAGCACGTTCGGATGGCCGGCGGCGAGGGCGAAGAGCGCACCGCGGTTCTGCAGCCCGAAACCGAGTTCCGGGATCACGTAGCCGGACCCGAATCCCGTGTAGTTGGATTGGATCAGGGCCACGAGCATGCCGCCCGAGTCGGCGGTGGCCAGAAACGTAGTGTCGCCTTGGGCGAGCCGGGCCGAGCCCGGCTCGACGGTTCGCGCCGCCCGCTGCATGTCGATGGTCGCAGCCCGGGCCGCCGCGTAGGCCTTGTCGTTGAGGCGGGCGATGGGCGTGGCGGCAAAGGCAGGGTCGGCGTAGTGGGCGGCCCGGTCGGCGTAGGCCAGTTTCTTGGCCTCGATGAGGAGGTGCCAGAAGTCGGCGCTGTCCCGGCCCAGGGCCTGCAGGTCGAAGTTCTCGAGAATGTTGAGCATCTGGAGGGCGGCCAGCCCCTGGGTATTGGGCGGCAGCTCCCACAGGGTGTGGCCCCGGTAGGTGGTGGCGATGGGCTCGACCCACTCCGAGCGATGAGTCTGGAGATCCTCGAGGGAGAAAAAGCCGCCCACTCGCTGGGAGTAGGCGACGATGCGCTGGGCAATCTCTCCGCGGTAGAAGGCGTCGCGCCCTCGGGCCGCGATGATCCCGAGGGTGTCGGCCAGCGCCGGGTTGGCGAACACGTCGCCCTCGGCCGGCGGCTTGCCCGCCGGGAGGAAGACCTGCGCAAAACCGGGCTTGTCGGCGAATAGCCGGGCCCCGCGGCCCCAGGCGCCGGCGATCACCTGGGGGACGGGCGCCCCGGCGCGGGCGTAGGCGATGGCGGGGGCGAGGAGGGTGGCCATGGGCAGACGGCCAAAGCGCGCGTGCAGTTCGAACCAGGCGTCCACACAACCGGGAACGGTCCACGCGTAGGGCGAATGCTCGGGGATGGTGCCGTCGGGCAAGGCAGGCACCATTTCCGGCTTCAGGGCGAGGGGAGCACGTCCGGAACCGTTGAGGCCGACGATGCGGGAGGTGGCCGGATCCCACACGATGGCAAAGAGGTCGCCCCCCAGTCCGCAGGCAACTGGTTCCAGGAACGCCAGGGCGGCGTTGACGGCAATGGCTGCGTCCACGGCGCTGCCCCCGCGCTGGAGGATGTCCACGCCGATCTGGGCGGCGAGGGGGTGGGCCGCCGCCACCATGCCGTTGCGGGCCAGCGTCACCGAGCGAGTGGCGAAGGCCCTGCCCTCGGGTCGGTCGGCAGCGCCGGCCAGCACCGCCACTCCGAGAGTTGTGGAAACGATAGCCAACAACCCGCGCATGACCACCTCCACAAACCAGTGTAGCCGCGTCCAGGGGCGGCCTCTCCTTGTACCGAGAAGCCGCAATCTTGCGCGGGATCTGGCGAAGTGGTACCGTGATCTCCAGAATGGTGAGCAGCGCCAGAGCCCTCGCCCGCCGCGTGGTTCCAGCGTCGGGGCTCGCTCTGCTGGCCCTGCTAGCCGTGGCGGCTTGGAGCTACGCAGTGGCCCGCGGTGTGTTCCTCGAGCAGGCACGCGAGCGGCTGCGGATGGCGGTGGTGGGGGCGAAAGGGCATGTGACGGCTCGCCTCGATCAGACCCTGGAGGCGCTGCGGCGGATGGCGGACGCGGCCGCCCGCATCGGCCGGCTGGACGAGGCGCTGCTGGAGCAGACGGCAGGGTCCATGCCTCGCGCCGTGCGGGGCGTCGTGGTGGTGGACAGCTTCGGCGCGGTAATCGCGTCGGCGCCTGGCGGGGCGGTGCTCGACCTGCCCCGGGAGGTGCTGGCCGCCCTGGTGCGGGATACGGCGAGCTCGGTTGGCGCCGCCTGGGCACAGACGAGAGAGAGGGTGACCGGCCTCGACGTCCTGCTGGCTGGAGTGCCGATGGGGACAGAGCCGCGGCCCGAGGTGGGGCGCGCCGCGGCCGCCGTGGCCGTGGTGGATCTGCGCCAGCTGGCGCGCGTCCTGGGGGCGGATCCCGCTATAGCGGGAAGCGGCGTGATCCTGGTGACGCGGGGGACGGGCCAGGTGGTGGTGGCCTCGGAACGATTCTCCGGCGTCACGCTCGCGGATCTCCTGCCGGAGGAAGCCCTCGCTGCCGCTCGGGAGGGGTTGGCCCGTGGGCAGGCGCCGCGCGGTGTGCTGACGGGGGTGTGGGGCGGCCACCGGCAAGGTCTCTTGGCCGTGGCGGAACAGCTGGAAGAGCTGCCGGGCCAGTGGGCGGTGGCCGGCATGCTGCCGGTGGGCGTCGCCCTGGAACCGGCGCGCGAACTGTTCCTGACAGGGGGGTTGGGGCTGGTGGTGCTGGCTGCCCTGTGGGTCGCCTTCGCCGTTGCCTGTTCGCGGTCCGAGGCGGCGCGGGTGGCGGCGGCGGCGGAGGCGGAGCGGCTGCGGCAGGCGGGGGTGCGCTCCGACCTGGAGGCCCGAGTCCGCTTCCTCCTCGAACACGCCGGCATGCCGCTGGTGCTGCTGCGCGACCTGGAAGTAGGGGCACTCAACCGCGCCGCCGAGGCGTTGCTGGGGGTGGCAAGCGGCGGGCTCGGGCCGCACACTCGGTTCGTGGACTTGGTGGAGGAGGGGGGTCGGGAGGCGGT
This sequence comes from Acidobacteriota bacterium, assembly GCA_037441065.1. GTDB lineage: Bacteria > Acidobacteriota > Thermoanaerobaculia > Thermoanaerobaculales > Thermoanaerobaculaceae > JACADV01. The sequence continues at coordinate 38,125 of JBBISY010000003.1, forward strand.
CCTCGAGTTTCTCGGCGAGCCGCACCGGTGGGGCCAGCGGCGCGAACAGTTCCGCACGATCGTGCGCACCGCGGCCGGGGATCATCGCGCCGTGGAGCTGACAGTTTCGAGTCTCGGCACCGATGCGGGGGGTGGCCAGCTGCGGCTCGTGGCGCTGCGGGAACTGGCCAGTTTCGAGCGCTGCTCGGCGCTTTTGGATGCGGTGGGCGCTTTCGATGCGCGCGCCGTGCTGGTTCTGGATCGGCAGGGTCGCTTCCTCTGGGGCAACACAGCGCTCTTTGAGAGGACCGGCCTGCCAGCCGGGGAGCTGCGGGAGCGCGGCGTGCTGTCGCTGGTGGCTCCCCCGGACCGGAAGCGTGCCCGGGCGAGCTTCGCGTCCGCGCTGCGGGGGAAGCCTCGGAGCGCGTTGGTTCGCGCCGCTCAGGCCGGGGGCACGAGTACCGTGGCCACGCTGCACGCCGTGCCTCTGGACGTGGCCGGTGTGCGTGTGGGCGTGGTCGTGAGCGCCGAGGAGGCCAAGGCTGCCACGCTGGCGGCCAGCGTGCCGGAAGCGCGACTGGCCACGGCGCTGGCTGACTTCGGGGCCGCCGTCGCCCACCGGCTGAACAACGACCTCCAAGCCCTGCTGGGACTGGTGCAGCGCATCGAGCAGGAGGGGACGCTCACACCCTACGTCCGCCCCATGAACCAGCTGCTGACGGCCGCCACCGCAGAAACGCAAAAGCTCGTGGCGGTGGGGAGGATCGGTCCCTCGGGGCTGCGGGAGTTGCGCCTGGGCGGTCTCGTGGCCCGCTGGGCCCAGCGGAAAGCTCGCGAGGTGCCGCCGTCTGTGCGCCTGTCCGTGCGCCGGGAGGTGGCGGACGACCGGGTGGTGGCCGACGAACTCCAGCTCCGACTCATGCTGGATCTGGCGGTGGACGCGGCGGTGGCGGAGCTGGAGCTGGGGGGCGGCGCCGTGGAGGTCTCCCTCGAGGGGCAGGGTGATGCGCGCACGGTGCGGCTGACCGTCGCCGACACCGGCGAGGTCTTCCCGACGCCGGAGCGCCGCGAGCCCGGTGCCTGGGCGGTGTCGCGGGAGGCGGCGTTAGCTCTCGCGCAGGCGGTGGCGTACCGCCACCAGGGACGGTGCGGGAGCCGTCGGCGGGCCGGCCTCGGCAACCGGCTCTGGCTCGAACTGCCGCTGAGCGGCGAGCGCGGTAGCGCGGTTCGGCCGCTGGCCGCACCGTCAGGGAGAGGCGTCGTCCTCGTGGCCGACGACGAGGACCTGGTGCGCCAGACCCTGGCCGAGGCGCTGCGAGGACAGGGGTACGAGGTGGTAGAGGCCAGCGATGGCGAGAGGGTGGTGGAGCTGGTGGAGCAGGGAGCCTCCCAGTTCGACCTGGTGGTTCTGGACCTGGTCATGCCCAAACTGGGCGGTCGGGAGGCGTACCAGCGCCTCCGGCAGTGCGCCCCGGCGCTGCCGGTCCTGGTGAGCACTGGGTACGAGCCGGCCGGCGCCGACGACCTGCCCGGCGCGGAGGTCCTCATCAAGCCGTTCTCCATCGACGAGTTCCTGGGCAGGGTGCGGGAGATCCTGGGGGGTGCGGGGGAGCGGCCGGCGGCCGATGGTAAGATTCCCGAGTGAGCGTGTACACGCGCGGCGGTGACGGCGGCGTTACCTCGTTGGCGGATGCGTCGCGGGTCTCGAAAGCCAACCGCCGGATCGGGTCCTGCGGCGACATCGACGAGCTCAACGCGGTGCTGGGCGTGCTCGCCAGCGAACAGTTGCCGGGGGGCGTGCTCGAACGCCTGCGCAGCGTGCAGAGCGCCCTGTTCGAAGTGGGCGCCTTGGTGGCCGACCCCAGCGGGAGGCACGAGCTGGGGCCAGCGGTGGCGGACCCGTCATGGCTCGAGCGGTGGATCGACGAGATGGAGCGGGAGCTGGAGCCGCTCCACTCCTTCGTCCTGCCGGGCGGGACGAAGGCTGCAGCCCTTTCGCACCAGGCACGCGCGGTGTGCCGTCGCGCCGAGCGCTCCACCGTGGCGCTGAAGGACGAGGGTGGGGCGGTGGGGGGTGTGGTGCCGTTCCTCAACCGTCTCTCGGACGCCCTCTTCGTTCTCGCCCGCTGGCTCAACCGGCGTGCTTCGGTCCCCGACCTGCCGTGGCGTCTTGCGAGGTGAGGTGGGCGGTATGCCAGCCGAAGGTTCTAAGTGTCTCGATACCGGGGGTGCGGGCGAGGAGCTGAGGGCGAGGCGGCGAGTCGCGTTCCTCCCCGGGGATGGCATCGGTCGCGATGTGACGGCCGAGGTCCGCCTGCTGCTCATGGCGCTGGCCGAGGCGGGGGTCGTGAACTTCGAGGTGGTGGAGCTGGACTGGGGTGCCGATCGCTACCTCGCCACCGGCGAGAGCGTCCCGCACGGGGGGTTCGCCGCGCTCCGCAGCTGTGACGCCATCTTTGTTGGCGCTCTCGGGGACCCGCGGGTGCCGGATTCGGCGCACGCGCGCGACATCCTGCTGGGGATGCGGCGGGAGCTGGACCTGTACGTTAACTTCCGGCCCGTCCGCTGTCTCGACGCGCGCCTGAACCCGCTGGCGCACGTGGAAGCCAGCGCCATCGACATGGTGTTTTTCCGGGAAAACACCGAGGGGCTGTACGCGGGCATCGGCGGGACCCTGCGCCGGGGCGGCCAGGACGAGCTGGCGGTGGAGGAGATGATCGTCACCAGGCGAGGCGTGGAACGGATCGTGAGAGCCGCCTGCGAGTATGCGCAGCGCGAGGGGCGGCACCGGGTGACGCTGGTGGACAAAGCCAACGCCTTGCCCCGGGCCGGGGGCCTGTGGCGGCAGGTGTTCGCCGAGGTGACGGCGGCATTCCCCGCCTTGGAAACCGAGACCGTGTACGTGGATATGGCGGCGCACGAGCTGGTGAGGAACCCGAGCCGGTTCGACGTGGTGGTGACGGACAACCTGTTCGGCGACATCCTCACCGATGTGGGCGCCGCGCTCCAGGGCGGACTGGGGATGGCCCCGTCGGCGAACCTCCACCCTGGGGGGGCGGCGATGTTCGAACCGGTCCATGGGGCGGCACCCCCCCCGGCGGGCAGCGGCTGGGCCAACCCCTTGGCGGCGGTGCTCTCCTTCGGTCTCTTGCTCCGTCATTTGGGCGAGGGGAGGACGGCGGCAGCGGTGGAGGCAGCGGTGCGCCGGGTGATCCAAGCCGGGCACGTCACGCCGGATCTGGGCGGCTCTCACACCACCGCCGAAGTGGGGCGAGCCGTGCGCGAGAGCGTGTTGGAGCTGTGCGCGTGACCGCCACGATGACCCTCCCGGCCGGCGGGCTGGCGAGCCTTTCGGGCACCCTGGACGAGAACTTCCGCTACTTGGCCGAGCGGTTGGGGGTGAAGATTCAGGCGCGCGGGGATACGGTGGCTCTGGACGGGGACGAGGATGCGGTCAGGAGGGCCGAGCGGGTGCTGGACGGCCTCGGCAAGCTCGTGGCCAGCGGCTACAGCGTTGGGAGGGACGAGTTCCGGACTGCCGTCCGCGTCCTCGAGGAGGACCCCGAAGCCGACCTGGTCCGGTTCTTCAGTGACTCGACCATCCCCGAGTCGGTGAAGCGCGTCCTCGTGCCGAGGAACCTCAAGCAACGCCTCTTCATTCAGACGGTGGTCAAGCACGACATCGTCTTCGCCATCGGTCCGGCGGGCACCGGCAAGACGTACCTGGCCGTGGCCATGGCTGCGGCCGCGTTGGCGGAGCGGCGGGTGCGGCGGATCGTGCTCACCCGTCCCGCGGTGGAGGCTGGGGAGAAGCTCGGCTTCCTGCCCGGAGACTTGGTGGAGAAGGTCAACCCGTACCTGCGGCCGGTCTACGACGCCCTCTACGACATCCTCGGCTACGAGAAGGTCTCGCGCCACCTGGAGCGAGGCATCATCGAGATTGCGCCGTTGGCCTTCATGCGCGGGCGCACCCTCAACGATTCGTTCATTCTCCTGGACGAGGCGCAGAACACCACCCCCGAACAGATGAAGATGTTTCTCACCCGCATGGGGTTCCACTCGAAGGCGGTGATCACCGGGGACGTGACGCAGATCGACCTGCCGAGTGACCGCGTCTCCGGGCTCGTGCAGGCGCGGCAGATCCTCGCGCCGATGGAAGGCATCGCCTTCGTGGACTTCACCAAGGAAGACGTAGTGCGGCACCGGCTGGTGGAGCAGGTGGTGGCGGCGTACGAGCGTTTCGAGGAAGAGCGCCGAAAAAGGGAGCCATGACGCGCCGATCCGAGGGGCCGCCGCGCCCGCAGCGGGCGTTCTCCCAGCGGCTCGCCGCCCACCGTGGCGAACTGCTGCGCATGCGCCAGCGCCTCCTGGCCCGGAGCTGGCTGTGGGGCGTCTGCCTGGTGGTGGTCACCACGGTCCTCGTAGCCCCTCGTGGGGCCGAGGACTATCCTGCCCTGCCGGCGGGGTCGATCGCGCCCACCGACGTGGTGGTGCGCCGGCCCGTCACGCTCCCGGATCCGGAAACGACTGAGGAGCGGCGTCGGCAGGCGGCGCTCGACGTGCTGCCGGTCTACACCCTGGACCTGAGTGTCCCGGCGCAGCTCAATTCGGCCCTCGCCCGGATGTTCGCGGAGGGGAGACAGGCGCTCGCCGAGAGCAACTCGGTGCTGGCGGCTCGCCTGTCGAAGGCGTTGGGACTCGCGGTGTCACCTGCCGAGGCGGCAGTCCTGCGCGCAGAGAAGTTCAGCGAGGAGCTCTTGACCACCCTCACCGATGTGGTGTCCCGCCTCTACCGCTACGGGGTGGTGGCCAACCGACTCGAACTGCTCCAGAGCGGGGATCGCGGCATCACGGTACGCGACACGGCCGGCAAGGAGTGGATCGAGCTGGACGTGTACCGCTTCGTGGACGCATCCTCGGGCCTTTCGGAGACGGTCGAGCAGCTGCTCACCGGTGAGCCGGCGCTCAGCCGCCGGCAGCGGGCCCTGCTGGCTGCCCTCCTAGCCCGGTCGGTGACGCCAAACCTGGTGCCGGACCGCGGCGAGACCCTTACCCGTCGCATCAAGGCGGCCGCTGCCGTGGAGGATGTCTCGGTGTCGCTGCCGCGGGGCAAGGTGCTGGTGCGGCGGGGGGACGAGGTGACGCCCCAGACGGCACGGCTGTTGGGGGCGTTAGCGATGCCGCGCAACGTCTCCACGCGCCTGTGGGGCGTGCTGGGTTCGGCCATGCTCGCGACGCTGCTGGCGGCCTCCCTCTTCTTCTTCGTGCGGCGAGAGACGACGGCGGGCGAGGCGTCCCGCAGCCATTTCGGTGCCCTCGTGCTGCTGACGATCTTCTCGCTGCTCACCGAGCGGGCCATGGCCTTCGTGGTGGCCGGCGTGGCTGCCAGCACCCGCTACCCGGCGGGGGCAGGGTGGGAGGACTACCTGCCGGCGCTTCCCCACGCCGCCGGCCCCATCGTGGGCGGCCTGATGTACGGCATGCCGGTGGCGGTGTTTCTGGCCGCCGTCCAGGCGGTCCTCGTGTCGCTGATGTTCGGCGGCGAGACGGGGGTCGGCATCCTCGGGGTGATCTCGGGGATTGCCGGAGCTTTCGCCTCGCAGCGGCTCAAGGAGCGTAACGTATTCGCCCGGGTGGCCCTGCTGGTGGCGGTGGTGAATGTGGTGTGCGTGGTGGGTCTCGACCTGTACCACGGTCGCGAGATGGCCGCGGGGCTGCTCTTCACGCAGCTGGGGGCGGCCACGGTGGGTGCCATGGTCTCGGCCGCGGTGGCGAGTTTCTTCCTTCCGGTCCTGGAGTCGGCTACCGGGCGGGTCACGGATATCCGCCTGCTGGAACTGTCCAACCCGAACCTGCCGCTCCTCAAACGACTCGCCAACGAGGCCCCGGGGACATTCCAGCACTCGCTGGCGATGGCCAACTTGGCGGAGGCAGCGGCGGAGGCCATCGGCGCCAACCCGCTCCTGGTGCGTGTCTGCTGTTACTACCACGACATCGGCAAGTTGGCGAGGCCCGACTACTTCTTCGAAAACCAGCGGGGCGAAAACCCCCACGACGCGTTGTCCCCGTGGATGTCGTCCCTCGTTGTTTCCAACCACGTGAAGGCAGGGCTGGAGCTGGCGCGGCAGTACCGCTTGCCGGAGCCGATTCGCGAGGCCATCGCCACGCACCACGGGACGAAACTCATCCGGTACTTCTACTCGCGCGCCAAGGAACAGCAGGACCCCGACCGGGGCGCGGTGGAGGAGAGCGAGTTCCGCTACCCCGGTCCTCGCCCGCGGAGCAAGGAGATGGGTCTGCTCCTGCTGGCCGACGCCGTGGAGGCGGCGAGCCGCACCCTGGAGCAGCCCACGCCGGGCAAGATCAAGGGGATGATCGACCAGATCATCGAGAACGTCATGGAGGACCACCAACTGGACGACTGCGACTTGACCCTCAAGGACATCGACAAGATCGGGGCGGCCTTCTACTGGGTTCTCACCAACGCCTTCCACCGCCGCATCGACTACCCCGGTTTCGACTTCAACCGCCGCCGTGGCTAGTCCCTACCGCATATCCGTGCGCTGGCAGCGCCGCCCGCAGCGCGGCGACACGGCGCGGCTGCGGCGGCTCGCCGTGGCGGCCCTGCAGCGGCTCGGCGCCCCTCCCGGCGAAGTGGGGGTCCTGGTGTGCGGGGACGAGGCGATTCGTTCTCTGAACCGGAGGTTCCGAGGCAAGAACGAGGCCACCGACGTCCTCTCCTTCCCGGACGGGGCGAAGCTGCCCGAAGGGGGGCGGTACCTGGGAGACGTGGCGATTTCCTTGGACACGGCCCGGCGGCAGGCCGAGGCGCGGGGCTGGCCGCTGGGCCGGGAGATGGAGACGCTGCTGTTGCATGCGCTCATTCACCTGTGCGGCTACGACCACGAAACCGACGGGGGCGAGATGCACCTTCTGGAGGACGCGTTGCGCCGGGAGCTGCTGCCGTGACGAGCGCCTTCGCGGTCTGGTGGGCGAACCCCTTCACGGCGGGGCTGGTCTGTGCCGTGGCCTTTCTGGCTGTGACCGCGGCGCTGTCCTGCTTTGCGGCGGTGGCGCGGCTTGGGGGCATCGCCCTGCGCAGCCTGCTGGCGGACCGCGAGGACCTGCTGCCGGGGTACCCCCGGCACGGCGGTGGCTACGTGGGGCTCTTGCTCTCCCTGACCGTGGGGGTGGGGCTGGCCGGGCTTCTCCTCGCCGCCGCCGTCTACCGCTTCGCCCACCTGGCGTCGCTGCCGGGCGGCGCGGCGCTGGCCATCCTGGCGCTGGCGTGGCTCGCGGCAGCAGCGCTCGCCTTCGCCGTCGCCCACGGCGGGCGGATCGAGGGGCTGACCGTGGCCACGCTGATGGTGCTGCGGCCGTTTACGCCGGCGCTGCTCGTCCTCAGTCGCCAGGAGCGCCCCCAGGAGGGGGAAGGGGACGAGGCTGGCGAGGAGGTGGACGACCACGAGATCGAGGCGTTTATCGGGGCTGGCGAGGAGGCGGGGATCCTGGAGCGGGAGGATGCGGAGCTCATCACCTCCATCGTCGAGCTGGGCGACACCATTGCCAGGGAGATCATGACGCCCCGGACCGACGTGGTGGCGCTGGCTTTCGACGCCAGTTTCGAGGAGGTGCAGCGCCAGTTCGTCTCCTCCATGTTCAGCCGGCTGCCGGTCTACCGCGAGAGCCTGGATCACACGGAAGGGGTGCTGCACGTCAAGGACGTGGTGCGCGCCAGTGCGGCGGGTCGTGCGCCGCGGGCGGGCGAACTCATGCGCGAGGTGCTGATCGTGCCCGAAACCAAACTGGTGCGCGAGCTGCTGCGGGAGTTTCAGGCCAAGCGGCAACAGCTCGCGGTGGTGGTGGACGAGTACGGCGGCACCTCGGGCATCGTCACCCTGGAGGACGTGCTGGAGGAGATCGTCGGCGAGATCCAGGACGAGCATCAACGTGAGCGGCCGGAGGTGGAGCCGGAGGCGGAGGGCACCTACCTGGTGGCGGGTTCTGCGCACGTGGAGGTGCTGGAAGAGCTTTTTGGGATCGAGATGGCGGAGGCAAGCTACGATTCGGTGGCTGGCCTGGTGTTGGAGCGTCTCGGGGGCGTGCCGCGGCCGGGCGAGAAGGTGTCGTGGCACGGCATCGAACTGGAGGCGGTAGAGGTGGACCGCCGCCGTCTCAAGCGCGTGCGCGTGCGGCGGGCGGAGCCCAGCTCGTGAACTCCGGCACCGTGGCCCTCGTGGGCCGCCCCAACGCCGGGAAGAGCACGCTCCTCAATACGCTGGTGGGGGAAAAGGTGGCCATCGTGTCCGAGACGCCCCAGACCACCCGCCACCGCATTGCCGGGGTGGTGACCGAGCCGCGCGGCCAGCTCATCATCTTCGACTTGCCGGGCGTCCACCGGCCCCTCCACCGGATGAACGTGGCGATGATGCACGTGCTGCACGACACGGTGGCCGAGGTGGACGTGGTGCTGCAGATCTTCGACGCATCGCAGGGCGGCGGCGAGGGCGAGCGCTTCGTCACCCGCCTGGTGGCCGAAAGCGGCACACCGGCCGTGCTCATCGCCAACAAGTGCGATCTGCCCGGCGTCCGGAGCCGGCTCGCCGAGCGCCTCGCCTTCTACACGGAGCTGCACCGCTACGCCGGCATCGTGTCCGTCTCGGCGCGTACCGGGGAAGGGGCGGATACGCTCCTCGCCACGGTTTTCCCCCTCTTGCCCGAGGGAGAGCCCTGGCTCGATCCCTCGCTCTCCACCACCCAGAGCGAGCGCTTCTTCATCGCCGAGCTGATCCGCGAGGCCGTGCTGGCTGAGGTACGTGAGGAGCTCCCCTTTTCGCTGGCGGTGCAGCTCCGTCACCTGGAGGAGGAGGAGACGCGGAAGGGGCCGCTGCTGCGCATCTGGGCCGATATCGTCCTGGAACGGCCCAGCCAAAAGGCCATCGTCATCGGGCGCGCCGGCCGCCTCATCCGCACCATCGGCAGCCACGCGCGGGCCCAGATCGAAGCGCTGCTCGGGGCTCGTGTCTTCTTGGACCTGCAGGTCAAGGTGAAGCCGCGCTGGCGAGACAACGCCTCGTTCCTCAACGAGCTGTCGGCCACGGAAGCGAGCGAGCTGGACGGGCTGGACGAGGTCGGCGAGCGGTGAGCGTGCTGGTGTACGTGGTGGACGGCTGTCCACATTGCGAGCTGCTGCTGGCCGATCTGCTGCGCCGCCGGGTGGACTTCCGTCTCGTCAACCTCAGCCGGGAACCGGAACGCCTCCAGGAAGTGGTGGCTCTCACCTGGGAGTGCCGGGTGCCGGTGGTGGTGGACCACGAACGCTTCACCGTGGGATTCCGCGGGGGCAGCACCGAGGTGCGCGGGGCAGGCCTCCGGCGGGTGTGAAACCCGCTCAGGTATACTGCGCGGCCGAGGAGGACGCGGTCCGACATGTCGACTACTCCGCTCCATCGCAAGGTGAAGGAACTGATCATCGAGAGACTGCAGCTGGAGGGCGTGTCGCCGGAGGACATCGAGGACGGGGCACCCCTCTTCGGCGACGGGCTGGGACTGGACTCCATCGACGCGTTGGAGCTGGTGATCGGCATCGAGAAGACGTTCGGGGTGCGGATTCAGGACGAGGAGGTGGGGGCGAAGGCGTTCGCGTCCGTGGATGCGCTCGTGGCGTTCCTCAAAGAAAAGGGCGTGACGCTGGGTGCGTGACGGGATCCCCCACGTGTTTCCCTTCCGCCTGGTGGAGCGGCGGGATGGGGGAGAGACCGGGGCCAGGAGCGTGGTGCTGGTGACCGCCGACGGTGCCGTAACGGGCGGTGCCGGTTGGCCGCTCTCGCTAGTGGCCGAAGCGCTGGCCCAGTCGATTCTCCTCGTGGCCCGGCCGCCAGGGGGGGGAGCGGTACGGCTGGTGGCCCTGGACCGAGTGCGCCAGTTCCGGGAGGTGGCAGTCGGGGATCGCCTCGAGGTGGAGGTTTGCGAGGAAGGAACCTTCGGCTCGCTGCGGCGTTTCTCGTGTCGGGCAGTGTGTTCGGGAGCGCTGGTGGCTGCGGCGGACGTGACCGTCACCGGCTAGAGGGGGAGGTCATGCAACTCAAGCGGCGAGAAGAGCAGGGTGTCACGGTGTTGGAGGTGCAGGGGACCATCAAGCTGGGCGAGTCGGCGCAGCAGTTCACGCGCGAGTTGGAGAACATTTTCCAGACGACCAAGGGCGGTGTCCTGCTCGACCTGTCGGAGATCGACTACGTGGATTCCACGGGGATCGGCGAGCTGGTCGGCCACCTCCAGAAGTTTTCGCAGGCGAACCGGAAGATGGCTCTGTACCGCCCGCACAAGCGGATCGAGTCACTGTTGAAGCTGACGCGCCTCGACACCATCTTCCCGGTCTTCTGGGAACGGGAGGAGGCCTACGCTTTCCTCGCCTCGTGACCCGCGATGGGGGTGGTGCGAAAGGGGGGACTCGAACCCCCATGAGCGTGAGCTCACAGCGTCCTGAGCGCTGCGCGTCTGCCAGTTCCGCCACTTTCGCCCGCGCGGCCTAGAGTCTAGCGAGCCAGAGCGAGCGTGTCAACCGACGGGAGGCACCGACGACGGACCTGAACCTTGACCTCCCGCACCGGCGGGTGCTGGCCGATCTCCTGCGCCAGGAGGGGAGGCGGGGGGCCACCTTGCCCCAGCTCCTGCGCCGCCTGCGCCAGGCCGGTTTCGCTGTTCCCAACCCGCAGGCCCTGGAAGACCTGCTGGAGGCGGCTGCGGAGCGGGGCGAAGTGGTGCGCATTGCCGAGCAGCGGTACTGCGCCATCGAACACACCGATCACTTCGTGGGGACGCTGCGCATCACCTCCCGCGGTCTGGGGATCCTGCGGCAGGAGGAGGGGGTGCCGGCGCTCGTGGTGAGCGCCGACCGCCTCGCCGGGGCCATGGATGGCGACACCGTGCTGGTGCGCCGCCTCCCCCCGCGCGGCCGGCGGCGTGAAGCGGAGACCTGGCAGGGGGCAGTGGTGCGGGTTCTGCGCCGCCGCCGCCCGCTGCTGGTGGGGCGCTTCGTGGCCGACCGGCGGCAGCCGTGGGTGATGCCCTTCGCCCGGCGTGTGGACGCCCGGGTGCTGGTCGCTCCCCCCGCCAGCGACCCGCCCCGCGACGGCGAGTTCGTGGAGGTGGCCCTGGAGGGCGAACCGCGTGGCGGCCTGCTGGGCGGCACACTGGTGCGGCGGCTGGGGATGGCGGGCGAGCCGGGTGTGGCGGAGGAGGTGGTTCTGGTGGAACACGGCATCCCGGTGGAGTTTCCGCCGGCGGCCCTGGAGGAGGCGGCGGCACTCCCCCCCGAGGTAACGGAGGCCGATTGCGCGGGGCGGGTGGACTACCGCTGGCAGGCGGCCGTGACCGTGGACGGCGAGTCGGCCCAGGATTTCGACGACGCGGTGGCGGCGGTGGAAGCCGCAGGGGGTGCCATCGAGGTGTTCGTCCACATCGCCGATGTGAGCCACTACGTCCCGGCGGGGAGCCACCTGGATGCGGCGGCGCGCGAGCGGGGGACCAGCGTCTACCTCCCCGGGCGGTGCGTCCCCATGCTGCCCGAGCGCCTCTCCAACGAGCTGTGCTCGCTGCGGCCCGGCGCCGACCGCCTGGCCTTCACGGTGCGGTTTCTCGTCAACCCCGACGGGGGGGTGGAACGGTACCGGGCGCAGCGCACTGTCTTTCGATCCCGGCGCCGCTGCACCTACACCGAGGTGTTCTCCTGGCTGGAGGGGGGGGCCTGGCCGCCGGATCTCCCCCCTGAGGTGCGCCGGTCGCTCGAACTCCTCGACGCGGCGGCCCAGCGTCTGAGGCGCCGACGCGCGGCGCGCGGTTCGCTGGATTTCGATCTGCCGGAACCGGAAATCCTCCTGGACCCCGAGGGCTTCATGACGGGGGTGAGCGCGGTGCCGCGCAACCGCGCGCACCGGCTCATCGAGGAGCTGATGGTGGCGGCCAACGAGTGCGTGGCCAGGATGCTGGTCTGGGGGCGCCAGCAGGCCCTCTTTCGCGTGCACGACCGCCCCTCGGCCGGGAAGCTGGCGGAGCTGCAGGCGGTGCTGGAGTCGTTCTCCCACTCCTTGAAGGGCGACCTGGAGAACCTGCCCCCGGCGGAGCTACAGCGAATCCTCGCGGAAATCCAGGGGCGCCCCGAGGAACGTCTGCTGGCCACGCTCGTGCTCCGCTCGCTGGCGCGGGCCGCCTACAGCCACGAGTGCCGCGGCCACTACGGACTGGCCACCGACTTCTACCTGCACTTCACCTCGCCGATCCGGCGCTATCCGGACCTGGTGGTGCACCGGTTCCTGGGCGAGCTGTTGGCGGGCAAGGTCCGGCGCGGCCCGGAACGGGCCTTCATGGAGGCGGAGCTGGCGGACCTGGCGAGCCATTGCTCCTTCACCGAGCGGCGCGCCGCCGAGGCGGAGCGCGCGGCGGTTAAGTGGAAGCAGGCGGAATTCATGCGGCAGCGGATCGGCCAGGTATTCGCGGGCCACATCACCGCAGTGATGGCCTTCGGCGTGGCGGTGCAGCTGGACGAGGTGTTCGTGGAAGGTCTGGTGCACGTGGCCGACCTCCACGACGACTACTACCGGTACGACGAGTTCGGCCACCGTCTGGTGGGGCGCCACACGGGGCGGGAGTTGAAGCTGGGGGCCGCCCTCCAGGTGCGGGTGTTGGGGGTGGAGGAGGAGACGCTGGAGGTGCGGCTGGAACCGCTCCCGCCACCCATCGCTCCGCCCGCGCGGCGCCCCGTCCGGGAGAGCCTGCGGCGCCCACGAATTCGCAGCGGGGTGCGGCGGCCGAGACGGTGCTAGCACAACGTGCTGCTGGCCAGCACGGTGCGCTCCATGCCGGTGGCGGGGAGCTGGCTCATCCAGAGCGACTGGGCGCGGCACTCGGCCCCGGCTTCGAGGAGCGTTTCCAGGCCGCTCTCGAACACCGACGGGACGTACAGGGTGACGGGGGACTCGCTGCCCTCGGCGGCAAAGCGGAGTGCCCACCCCAGCGCAGCCTGCGCTGCCTCGCTCGTGAGAGCGGCCACCGGCCCGCACTGGCCCGCCCCCCCGTAGGCGTAGCCGGTGACACGCCGCCCCTCCTGCACCACGGCCAGCCGCAGGCCGCGCTGGCCGAGCCAGTACTCGTGGTCCAGGGTGCGATTCACTCCCCGCAGGAGGCGGTCGATGCGCTCGGGTTCGCCGGTACCGGCCTTGCGCGTGACCTGCTCGTCGGTGAGCTCGTGGCCAGCCAGGAGGCGGGACAGCTCGAGCCCCAGGTGCAACGCGGCGTTCCTCGGCAGGGTGAGCCGGTAGACGGGAAAGCGCGGGCGCATGCCGTAACGGAAGCAGACCGCCTGCACGAGGGGGCCAGCCACCGCGTGGCAGGCCAAGTCGTTGACCCCGGAACGGGTCCCGTAGGCCGCCACGTGGCGCAGCAGGGCGTGGGCCACCGAGTGGTCGGCCAGGTCCGGCACGAGCCAGAGGTGCGTGAGGAGGAGCTGGCGCGACCGCACGAAGCTCACGGCAAAGCCCAGCACGTCGTTGTTGCGGGACGCAATGAGGAAGCCGTTGCTGTCGTGGTGGGCCAGGTGCGCCAAATCGAAGGCAAAGTCCGACCGCTCGCCTCGCCCCGTCGGCGGGACGAGCTCTTCGTAGCCGGGCAGGGTGGCGCGCAGCTGCTCGGCCATCTCCACCAGCGGCGGTAGCGCCACCGGGGTGACCGGCTGGATCTTGAGCTTCGCCGACATTTCGACCCCCAGTTCCCGACTGGTCACCGGACTCGGCGCGCGGCGCGCGGCGGCCTCGACCCGTTCCGGAGCGGCATTCTACCAGCGTCCCGCTAACTGAACGGCGGTTCACTTTTCGGGTCTGCTGTGGCAGAATCCCTCCTGTCGTGAAAGGGGAGGAGACCATGGCCCACCATGCTACGGCCGGAACGTTTCTCGGCATCTCCGGCACCGTGTGGTTTCTCCTGGTGACGCTGGCAGCCGCCTCGGTCCTCGCGTGGTCGCTGTCCCGCAAGTGGCAGCTCTTGACCGCCGGCAGCGGACGAGTGGCGCTGGGACAGTGGCGGGAACGTGTCCGCGGACTCCTGGTCTTTGCCATCGGCCAGAAGCGGATGTTCCAGGAACCGGTGGCCGGCGTGATGCACGCGCTCATCTTCTGGGGGTTCCTGGTGTTCTCGGTGCGCTCCCTGTCGCTGGTCCTGGAGGGGCTCGCCCGCGGCTTCGAGCTGCCGCTCCTGCGCACCGGTGTGGGCCACGCCTACCTGCTCACCAAGGAGGTGTTCATCGTCCTCGTCCTCGCCGGCGTGGCCGTCGCCTCCTGGCGGCGTCTGGTGACACGCCCGGCCCGCCTGGAGCTGTCGGCGGATGCGTGGGTGATCCTCGGCCTGATCGCCACGCTGATGGTGACGGATGCGCTGGCGGATGGGGCGCGGATCGCCGGGGGCGCCCCCGGTCCCTGGGCCTGGACGCCGGTCTCCGCGGCGGTGGGGGGGCTCATGGCGGGTACGCCGCCGGCCTCGCTCCACGCCCTCTACAGCGGCGCCTGGTGGGTGCACCTGGCGGCCCTCTACTTTTTCGCCAACTACTTGCCGTACTCGAAGCACTTCCACGTCTACACCTCGCTGCCCAACGTGCTCCTTCGCCCCCTCGACCCGCCGGGGCGGCTGGTCCCGATGGATCTGGAGAACATCGAGGAGGGGAGCACCTTCGGGGCGCAACGCATCACCGATCTCTCCTGGAAGCAGCGCCTCGACCTCTTCACCTGCACCGAGTGCGGCCGCTGCACGGTGGTCTGCCCCACCACCATCACCCACAAGCCGCTGATCCCCCGCGACCTGACCATCGCGCTGCGCGACCACCTCAACGCCTCGGCCAAGGAGATCATCGGGGAACCCGGCGCCGCTCCCGGCGCGCCGGCGCGGGAGCTGGCCGGGGACGTGATCGCCACCGACGTGATCTGGGCCTGTACCAGCTGCCGGTGGTGCGAGGAAGCGTGCCCGCTGTTCATCTCGTACGTGGACCGCATCGTCGAGATGCGGCGGCACCTGGTGCTGGAGAAGGCCACCTTCCCGGAGGAGGCGGAGCCGGCGTTCCGGGGGATGGAGGTGAACGGCAACCCCTGGCAACTGGCGGCGGAGACCCGCGCCGACTGGGCGAAGGGACTGGGGGTGCCGCTGGCGGCGGAAGGTGGCGAGTTCGAGTACCTCTTCTGGGTGGGCTGTGCCGGATCCTTCGACGACGCGGGCAAGCGCACCTCGCAGGCGTTCGCCCGGCTGCTGCAGCGGGCAGGGGTAAGCTTCGCCATCCTGGGTCCCGAGGAGAGCTGCACCGGTGACGCGGCGCGCCGGCTGGGCAACGAGTACCTGTTCCAGACCTTGGCGCAGGCCAACGTGGAGACGCTGAACCGTTACGGCGTAAAGAAGATCGTCACCAACTGCCCGCACTGCTTCAATACCCTGGCCAACGAGTACGGCGATTTTGGTGGGCACTACCAGGTGCTGCACGGCACCCAGCTGCTGGCCCAGCTCCTGGCGGAGGGGAAGCTCCGCTTCACGCAGGAGGTGCGGCGCGAGCTCACCTACCACGATCCGTGCTACCTGGGCCGCACCAACGGCGAGTTCGAGGCACCGCGAACGATCCTCGCGGCGATCCCCGGCCTCACCCTGAAGGAGGCGCCGCTCTCGGGGCGCAACGCCATGTGCTGCGGCGCCGGTGGCGGGAGGATGTGGCTGGAGGAGAAGCTGGGCGAGCGGATCAACCAAGTCCGGGTCCAGCAGCTCCAGGCCTCCGGGTGCCGGGATGTGGCGGTGGCCTGTCCCTTCTGTGCGGTCATGGTGGGCAACGGCCAGCAGGAGCTGGGCCGGGAAGACGCGAAGACCTTCGACGTGGTGGAGCTGGCGGCCCAGGCCCTGGGGAGCGACACGGCTGGCGCCTGATCGCCGAACGCGCACCGCACGCTGGGGGGAACGGCTCGCGGAGATCTGGCTGCGGGCTAAGGGGTACCGCGTCCTGGCGCGCAACTGGCGGTGTGCCCTCGGGGAGCTGGACCTGGTATGCGCGGACGGGCCAGTGCTGGTCTTCGTGGAGGTCAAGACCCGCCGCAGCCTGGAGGCCGGGCGGCCCGAGGAGGCGGTGACCGCCGCCAAGCAGCGGCGGCTCGTGCGTCTGGCCCAGGCGTACCTGGGGAAGCTGGAGGTACAGCCCCCCTGCCGCTTTGATATCGTGACCGTGGACTGGAGCCGCTCCCTCCCGCGGCTCCGCCACCTCAAAGCCGCTTTCGCCGCTTCACAGGGCTCGTGAGGAACGACGAGCCGCCCCTCCGGGGAGGGGCGGCTCGGTGCGCGCGGTCAGCTGCGTTGACTCAGGGCCGTTCCAGCAGGTACGCGAACCCCATACCGCCACCGATGCACATCGTCACCACCCCGCGCCGGGCGTTGCGGCGCTTCATCTCGCCCAGGATCTTGCAGGTGAGGATGGCGCCGGTCGCCCCCAGGGGGTGGCCGGTGGCGATGGCCCCGCCGTTGACGTTGGTCTTCTCCGGGTCGAGACCGAGCTCGCGGCAGCAGTAGATGGACTGGCTGGCGAACGCCTCGTTGATCTCCACCAGGTCGATGTCCGCCAGAGAAAGCCCGGCCTTGGCCAACAGCTTCGGCACCGCCTTGGTCGGACCGATCCCCATGATGTCGGGAGGCACGCCGGCCACCGCCCACTCGCGCACGTAGGCCTGGATCGGCAAGCCCATCGCCTTCGCCTTCTCCTCGCTCATGACGACGACGAAGGCTGCGCCGTCGTTGATCTGGGAGGCGTTGCCAGCGGTGACGGTGCCGCGGGGGTCGAAAACCGGCTTGAGCTTGGCCAGCGCCTCCAGGGTGGTGTCGGCGCGAGGCCCCTCGTCGGTGTCGAAGACGAACTCGCGCCAGACGCCGTTGTCCATGGTGCGCACCGAAAGGGGCACGATCTCTTCCTTGAACTTGCCCTCGGCGATGGCTTTCGAGGCGCGTTGGTGCGAGGTGACGGCGAAGGCGTCCTGCTCCTCCCGGGAGATGCCGAACTGCCGCGCCACCACCTCGGCGGTGGTGCCCATGGCGGCGTAGGCGTTGGGCATGAGCTCCATGATGGCCGGGTCGGCGATCAGCTTGTTGCCGCCCATGGCCACCAGGGACATAGACTCCACGCCGCCAGCGATGACGATCTCATTGGCGCCCGCCTTGACCGTGTCGGCGGCCCAGGCGATGGACTGGGAGCCGGACGAGCAGAAGCGGTTGATGGTGGTGGCCGGCACCTCGACGGGGAAGCCGGCGAGGAGGGCGATCATCCGGGCGATGTTCATCCCCTGTTCCCCCTCCGGCATGGCGCATCCCACCATCACGTCGTCCACCATCGCGGGTTCCAGGCCGGGTGTGCGCTCGATGAGTGCCCGCAGCACGGGCGCGGCGAACTCTTCCGGCCGGGTGTCCTTCAGGCTCCCCTTCTTGGCTCTGCCGATCGGGGTGCGGGCGTACGAAACGATGACGGCTTCACGCATGGCAGGCCTCCTCCCTCAGTTCCTCAGCGGCTTGTTGTTCAACAACATGTACTTGATCCGCTCCTGCGTCTTCGGTTCGCCGCACAGCGACAGGAACGCTTCCCGCTCCAGGTCGAGGATGGTCTCCTCGCTGACGGGATTGTTGATGGTGGTGTCGCCGCCGCACAGGATGGTCGCGATGTGGGTGGCGATCTTCTCGTCGTGGGCGGAGATCCAGTGGGTGAGCTTCATGTTGTGGAGGAACATCTTGAACGTGGCGATCCCCTCTCGGCCCGGCAGCTGGAAGGTGCGGGGCAGCGGCGGGCGATACCCCTCCTCCGCCATGGCGATGGCCATGCGCTTCGCGGTCCACAGCTGCTGGTCGCGGTTGAGCTCCACGTGGTCGCAGGGGCGCAGGTACTTGAGTTCCCGGGCCTCCTCGGCGGAGGTGGCCACCTTGGCCATGGCGATGGTCTCGAAGGCCTTGCGGAGGAAGGGCAGGTTGGAGAGGATGGGCTCGTCGATCCCTTCCAGAACCCGTTCCAGCATGAAGACGTGGCCGCCCCCGGCGGGGACGAGCCCCACCCCCACCTCGATGAGGCCGATGTAGGTTTCGGCCAGGGCGCAGACGCGGTCTCCGCCCATGGTGATCTCGGCGCCACCGCCGAAGGTGAAGCCGAAGGGTGCGGTGATCACCGGCACGCGGGCGCGCCGGAACCCCATGGTCATGCCCTGGAACTGGCGCACCATCTCGTCGATGGCCTTCCACTGCTGGCTCATCGCCCCTTCCAGCACCATGAGGAGGTTGGCCCCGGCGCAGAACTGCTCGGCCTGGTGGTGCACGACGAGGCCGCGGAAGTCGCGCTGCGCCACCTCGATGGCGCGGTGCGCCATGGCCAGGATGTCGTCGTCGATGGGGTTGAGCTTGGGCTGGGTGGCGGAGTGGAACTCCAGGCAGAGAATGCCGTCGCCCAGATCCACCAGGGATGCCCCCTTGTTCTCTGCCACCACCGGCTTGAGCTGCTTGATCTCCTTGAGCACCATGAAGGTGGCGGGCCGGGGGACGGGCCGGTACGCGCCCTCGCGGGGGTCGTAGTACTCGAGGCCGGCGGCACCCATCCGGTAGAAGCTCTCGGCCCCGGAGGCCAGCATCTGTTCCACCCAGCCCGCCGGGGTAACGCCCTCCGCCTTCATGCGCTCGACCGTGGCGGCCACGCCCAGGGCGTCCCAGGTCTCGAAGGGGCCGAGCTCCCAGTTGAACCCCCACTTGAGGGCGTTGTCGATATCCACGATGGTGTCGGAAATCTCGCCGAGGCGGCGGGAGGAGTAGGCCAAGGTATCCCGGAGCACCCGCCAGGCGAACTTCCCCGCCCGGTCGTCGGCCAGCGCCAGCGTGCGGATGCGCTCGCCCGGGTCGTGGATCCCCTTGGTCGCCTTGAGGGAAGGGGCATCGAGCTTGGCCTTGGGGCGGTACTCGAAGGTCTTCCAGTCGAGCACGAAGTCCTTGGAGGCGCCGCCGTCGCCCTTCTCGCGCTTGAAGAACCCGCCCTTGGCCTTGCGGCCCAGCATGCCCTGCTCGACCATGCGGGTGATGAACTCCGGCACCTGGAAGTAGGGCTGCCCCTCGTCCTCGGGGAGTTCGTCGCGGAGCGTGCGGACCACGTGGACCATGGTGTCCAGCCCCACCAGGTCGGTGGTGCCGAACGAGGCGCTCTTGGGGTGGCCCATGGCCGGGCCGGTGATGGCGTCCACCTCGTCCACCTGGTAGTCCATCTCCATCATCGCGTGGATGGTGCCCATGATGGCGTAGACGCCGATGCGGTTGCCCACGAAGTTGGGGGTGTCCTTGCCGTTGACGATGCCCTTCCCGAGGAGGAACTGGCCGAACTCGGTCATGAAGCGGGCGACCTCGGGATCGGTGTCCTCGCCCACCACGATCTCCAACAGCCGCATGTAGCGGACCGGGTTGAAGAAGTGGGTCACCAGGAAGTTCTTGCGGAACTCCGGCGAGCGGCCCTCCAGCATCTTCTTGATGGACAGGCCGGAGGTGTTGGAGGACACGATCGTCCCCGGCCGGATCACCTGCTCGAGTCTGGCGAAAACCTGCTGCTTGATGTCGAGCCGCTCGACCACCACCTCGACCACCCAGTCGCACTTGGCGAGGCGATGCCAGTCGTCTTCGAAGTTGCCGATCTCGATGAGGGGGAGGAAGCGCTTGGAGTAGAGGAGCGCTGGCTTCGACTTCTTGATCGCTTCCAGGCCGGCCAGGGCCAGTTTGTTGCGGAACGCCGGATCGGTGGGTTTGAGGCCGGCCTTCTCGTCTTCCTCGGTGAACTTGGGTGGGACGATGTCCAGGAGCAACGTGGGCACTCCGGCGTTGGCGAGGTGGGCGGCGATGCCTTGCCCCATCACCCCAGCTCCCAAGACGCCGACCTTGCGAATTTCCCTACGCATGCGGCTCCTCCTTGTGGTTTCGGGGGCCTTGGAGGACCCCGAGGAATTCACTTCGGGCGGCGTGGAACGTCTCCCGATGCTGCGCCGGCGCCGTCGCCCAAGCCACCCGCCTGAATGAACACCCATTCATTTTGACCCCTCGCGCGGAAAAGCGCAAGGGGGAGGTGGCGGGGGCCGGTGGGGCAGTGCGCCCACCACGCCTCAAAAGAGTCCAACTCCCCACAGGTCGTGGAGGTGGAGCACGCCTGAGACGGCGCCGGATGCGTCCACCACGATCAGCGAGGTGATGCGCCGCTCCTCGAGGAGACGCAGCGCCGCGGAGGCCAACACCCGCTCACCGATGGTGACCCCGCCCGGGTGCATGACCTCCCCCGCGGTGAGCCGCAGCGGGTCGGGCTCGCGCTCCATGAGTCGGCGCAGGTCCCCGTCCGTGATCACGCCGAGCAGCTTGCCGCCCTCGTCCTGCACCGTGGTGATGCCGAGACCCTTGCGCGACATCTCGTAGATGACGTCCTTCATCGGCGTGTCGGGGCCTACCCGGGGGATCTGCTCGCCGCTGTGCATGAGCTCGGAGACGGTGAGCAGGCTCTTGCCCAGCTTGCCGCCCGGGTGCAGGCGCGCAAAATCCTCCGGCCGGAACCCCTTGCGGACGGACACGGCGAGCGCCAGGGCGTCGCCCAGGGCGAGGGCGGCGGTGGTGGAGGCGGTGGGGGCGAGGTTGAGGGGGCAGGCCTCCCGATCCACCCCCAGGTCCAGGTGCACGGCGGCCTGCCGGGCCAGGGTGGAGGCGGGGTTCGAGGTGATGGCGATGACCGGGGTGCCGAGCCGCTGCAGTACCTCGATGAGCCGCAGCAGCTCGTCGGTTTCGCCGGAGTTGGAGAGAGCCACCACCACGTCGCCCGACGCGACCATGCCCAGGTCGCCGTGAATCGCCTCCGCCGGGTGGAGGAAGAGGGCGGGGGTACCGGTGGAGGCCATGGTGGCGGCGATCTTGCGGCAGATGAGGCCCGACTTGCCCATCCCGGTGAGCACGACGCGTCCCGAAACCTGGGACAACAGCTCCACCGCCCGCACGAAGGCCTCGTCGAGGCGGTCGCGCAGGCGGAGAATCGCTTCCGCCTCCGTGGTCAGTACCTGCCGCGCGAGTTCCAGGGACATGACGCCTCCCCCGCGCATTCTAGTCGCTCGACGCTCTGAGAGGGGGCCGGGAAGGGCCATCCGTATCGTGTTGGGGGCGTGACCCAGGCGCAGCCGGGCGCGTGCGGGATCGCCCGCCGGCGCGGCGTCTTGCCCACCGGGCGGAGACCCTGTTAGGATGCCCCGGTCCGCGCTGCGGACCGCTATGACGGCCCACCAAACTCTGCTGATCCTCGACTTCGGCTCGCAGTACACCCAGCTCATCGCGCGCCGGGTCCGCGAGCTGGGAGTGCGGAGCGACATCCGCCGCGGCGACGCGCCCTTGGCGCAGATTCGCGGCATCGCCCCCATCGGCATCGTGCTCTCCGGCGGTCCGTCCTCGATCTACGAGGAGGGCGCCATCGCCCCGGACGCGGGGGTGTTCGCCCTGGGGGTGCCGGTGCTGGGGGTGTGCTACGGGCAACAGGCCATGGCCCACCTGCTGGGCGGCGAGGTGGCGCCGGCGGGGGAGCGGGAGTACGGCGCGGCGGAGCTGCAGGCTGACGTGTCGTGTCCGCTCTTTGCGGAGACGGCGGGCGTGCAGCGGGTGTGGATGTCGCACGGGGACCGCGTGGCGCGTCTTCCCGAGGGCTTCCGCGCGGTAGGCTCCACGGCCAACTCGCCCTACGCCGCCATTGCCGACGACCGACGGCGGCTGTACGGCATCCAATTCCACCCCGAGGTGCGGCACACCGAGTTCGGCAGGCAGCTGCTGGAAAACTTCCTCGACCTCTGCGGCGCGCGGCGGGACTGGACCCCCGCCTCGATCCGGCGGGAGGCGGTGGCCGCCATCGCCGCCGCGGTGGGGGAGGGGCGGGTGATCGTGGCCCTCTCGGGCGGGGTGGATTCTACCGTCACCGCCCTGCTCTGCCGCGAAGCGGTGGGGGAGCGTACGGTGCCCATATTCGTGGACACCGGTCTGTTGCGCCTGGGGGAGGGCGACGAGGTGGCGCACCGGTTTGCCGCCTACGGGCTGACCGTGCAGCGGGTTGATGCGGCGCCCCGCTTCTTTGCCAGACTGGCCGGCGTCGAGGATCCCGAGGAAAAGCGGCGGCGCATCGGGCACGAGTTCATCGCGGTTTTCGAAGAGCACGCCCGGAACCTCTCCGATGCCCGCTACCTGGCGCAGGGGACGTTGTACCCGGACGTGATCGAATCCACATCGGTGCGGGGTCCGTCGGCCACCATCAAGACGCACCACAACGTGGGCGGGCTTCCCGAACGCCTGGGACTGCGCCTCGTGGAGCCGTTGCGGGACCTCTTCAAAGACGAAGTGCGGCGTCTCGGGCACGAGCTGGGACTGCCGGAAGAGTTCGTGTGGCGGCACCCGTTCCCGGGTCCCGGCCTGGCGGTACGCATCCTGGGGGAGGTGACGCCGGAGGCGGTGGCGCTGCTGCAGCGCGCCGACGCCATTTTCATGGAGGAGATCCGCGCCGCCGCCCTCTACCGCGAGATCGCTCAGGCGCTGGCGGTGCTGCTGCCGGTACGGAGCGTCGGCGTGATGGGGGATCGGCGAACGTACGAGAACGTGGTCGCCCTGCGCGCGGTGACCACCGAGGACTTCATGACCGCCGACTGGTACCGCTTCCCGCCGGACGTGTTGGACCGGGTAGCGCGCCGCATCGTCAACGAGGTACGCGGCGTGAACCGGGTCGTCTACGACGTCACGTCGAAGCCGCCCGGCACCATTGAATGGGAGTAGGGGGATAGGGGACCGGGGGCAGTAGGCCCCCCGTCGGTCCCGGTCCCGCGTGAGCGTAGCGAACGAGCCGCCGGTTCAGCCATACCCGGCGGAGCTGCCCGGTACGCCAGCCGGGCCCCCCGCCACCCGCCGAGGCGGGTCGGGGCACCTTGAGGGAGGTGGAGAATGGCGAGGCGCAAAGCAATCATCATGGGAGCGGCAGGGAGGGATTTCCACAACTTCAACTGTCTCTTCCGCAACAACCCGGAGGTGGAGGTGGTGGCGTTCACCGCGACCCAGATCCCGGACATCGAGGGGAGGGTCTACCCCGCGGAACTGGCGGGGCCCCTCTACCCGCAGGGGATCCCCATCTTCGCCGAGGAGGAGCTGGAGAAGCTGGTGAAGCAGCACGATGTGGACGACGTCTGGTTCAGCTATTCCGATGTGTCCCACCAGTACGTGATGGACAAGGGTTCCCACGTGGTGGCCTGGGGTGCCAACTTCGGCATCCTCTCGGCCAGGCGCACCATGCTGGCCTCGTCGAAGCCGGTCATCGCCATCGTGGCGGTGCGCACCGGGGTCGGCAAGTCGCAGACCACGCGCTACGTGTCGCGCATCCTCAAGAACCTGGGCAAGCGGGTCGTGGCGGTGCGGCACCCCATGCCGTACGGGGATCTGGCCAAGCAGGCCTGCCAGCGCTTCGAGACCTACGAGGACCTGGACCGTCACGACTGCACCATCGAGGAGCGGGAGGAGTACGAGCCGCACATCGACAACGGCTTCATCGTCTATGCCGGTGTGGATTACGAACTGATCCTCCGGGAGGCGGAGAAGGAGGCGGACGTGATTCTGTGGGACGGCGGCAACAACGACACGCCGTTCTTCAAGCCCGCCCTCCACATCACGCTGGTGGACCCGCACCGCCCCGGCCATGAGCTCACCTACTACCCCGGCGAGACCAACTTCCTCCTGGCCGACCTCCTGATCGTCAACAAGGTGCAGACCGCGGACCCGGTGAAGGTGGAGGAGGTGCTGGACAACTGCCGCCGGTTCAACCCCCGGGCGCGGGTCATCAAGTGCGCCTCGAAGATCTTCGTGGACAGGCCCGAGCTCATCGCCGGCAAGCGCGCCCTGGTGGTGGAGGACGGACCGACGCTCACGCACGGCGGCATGACCTACGGGGCCGGCTGGTTCGCGGCCAAGAATGCGGGGGCTGCCGAAATCGTGGACCCCAAGCCCTACGCGGTGGGGACGATTGCCGAGACCTACAAGAAGTACCCCAACTCCAGCGGGATACTCCCGGCCATGGGGTACTCGGACCAGCAGTTCGCCGATCTGGAGGCCACCATCAACGCCACCCCCTGCGACGTGGTGGTGGAGGGGACACCCATCGATCTCACGCGCATCTTGAAGGTGAACAAGCCCATAGCCGGTGTCACCTACGAGCTCGAGGAGCTGGAGCCGGGGGTGATCGAAAGCATGATCCGCGCGGTCATCCCGTAGCGTTGCCCCCGGGGGCGGCCCTCCGGGGGGGCCGCCCCCGGCGCTCGCCCGCAGCCTGGCGTGAGGGGGTGCCGGCGAGTTCTAGCAAGAATGTAGCTACGCGGGCGGCGCCACCACCTCGAGGGCGCGCGGCAGGACCTCGAAACGCACCCCCGGTGGGCCGATGCGCCAGGGGTTGCCGTCCAGGTGGGCGGGGAGTTCGGTGTCGGTGCGCAGCTCCAGGTGCGTGAAGGAGAAGGGGTGCGAACCCGGCTGCTCGCCCAGCGTCCCCTTGAGGGCGCAGAGGAGGCGGTGCAGGCGTTTACGAGGGGGAAGGTTCTCCACCAGGCAGGCGTCGAGCTGGCCATCGTCCGGGCGGGCGCCGGGGGTGAGCCGGAACCCCCCGCCGGTGGAGGGCCCCGAGTGGATCGCCATGATGAGGAGCGAACCCCGGTAGGTGAAGCGGTCGCCCAGCACCTCCACCATGGGTCCCCGGTACCGGAACAGGCTCACCGCCGCCGTCGCCAGGTAGGCGGCAATGCCGCGCACGAACTTCACCGACTGCGCCCTCACGTTGATGTCGCCCAAAAGGCCGATGCCGATGGCGTTGAGCACCACGCGATCACCGGCACGGATGAGGTCTACCCGCCGGCGCGCGCCGGAGAGGAGGGTGCGAGCGGCCTCCTCGAGGCGGAGCGGCAGGCGCAGGGTGCGGGCCGCGTCGTTGCCGGTGCCGAGGGGCAGAATCCCCAGCGCTCCCCGGCCCGCCCGGTGGAGCCCCTCGACCACCTCGCAGATGGTGCCGTCGCCGCCAGCGGCCACGACCACCTGGTTGCCCTGCGCCACCGCTTCCGCCGCCAGCTCGGTGGCGTGAGCGGGGGCCCGTGTCAAGGTGAAGGGGATGTTCACGCCGGCGCGGGCCAGGCGCGCGCGAATCTCCTGCCACCGCCTCCCGACCCGCCCGCCGGCAGCCGCGGGATTGACGATGAGGTGCATTGCGAGAGTATACGGCCGCCAGTACCGGCGTGCACCCCGAGCGGCGTCACAGCGTCACGGTGCGCCCGCCGTCAATGACCAGCAACTGGCCCGTCATGGTGGCGGTGCCGTCCACCAGGTAGCGAACGGCAGCGGCAATCTCGCCGGCACCCCCTTCGCGCTGGAGGAGGGTGCGGCGCAGCAGGCGCTGCTTGCTCTCCTCGTCGGTCCCGGGCGGGAAGAGGGCAATTCCCGGCGCCACGGCGTTCACCCGCACCTCCGGCGCCAGTTCGACGGCCAACGCCTTGGTGGCGGCGATCAGTGCCGCCTTCGAGACCGAGTACGCCAGGTGGTGCAGCAGGGGGAAGAGGCCGTAAATGTCCGCGATGTTGACCACGCAGCCGCGGCGGTACCGCAGCTCCCCGGCGGCGGCGCGGGTCAGGAAAACGGGAGCTTTGAGGTTCGTGGCGAGAACCGCGTCGAAGCTGCCTTCGGTGAGGGCAGCGAAGGGCGTACGCGGGAAGATCGCGGCGTTGTTCACCAGCACATCGAGGCGGCCGAACTGGAGGAGTACCGCATCGAGCACGGAGGCCCGCTCGGCCGACTCGTCCAGGTTGGCCTGGAGAGCGAGGACGGGGGTGCCGCGGCGCTGCAGGGAAGCGCTCAGCTCGGTCGCCTGCTGGATCGAGCTGCGATAGGTGAAGGCCACGAGGAAGCCGGCGCTGGAAAGCTCCTCGACGATGGCGCGCCCCAGCCGCACGGCACCGCCGGTGACGAGGGCCACCCGCTGCCCCACCTCGGCCCGCGCGTCCGTTTCGGCTTGGGTGGGGGGGCGAGAAGCGGTGGCGGTGGTGCGCCGGGCCAGTTCCGCCAGGCTCACCCCCAGGGTGGGGTGCGCGAGTTCCGGCGCCAGGGCGGCCAGGGGCACGGCCGCAAAGGCCTGTTCGCCGAGGATCGGTGCCGGCAGGGTGAGGGGTCCGAAGGAGCCGGTAACCCCTTCCACAAGAACCAGGTCCAGGTCGGCAGTGCGCGGTCCAAAGGGACGCTCGGGGTCGCGGCGGCGGCCGAGGAGTGCCTCGATCTGCCGCAGCTGGCCGTGGATGCTTTCAAGCGCCTCGTTGCTGCGCAGCTCGATCGCGGCGTTGAGGAAATCGGGCTGGTCCGCATCGCCCGCGGGGGCCGTCCAGTAAGCCGGTGAGACGGCCGTCACCTCGTACCGCACGCGCAGCAGCGCGAGGGCGCGGGCAAAGTTGTGCTCCGGCTCGATGTTGGATCCGAACAAGACGAAGGCGCGTCTCACCGGGACGTGTCCCGGGTGCGGCGGATCTCCACACCCACCGATTCGGCCCAGCGCACGGCGCCGGGCTTGGCCACCCGGACCTTCACCGCATGGGCGGCGGGGAATTCTTCCAGGACCACGGCGGCGATGCGTTCGGCCAGGGCCTCCACCAGCTGGTAGCTGCTGCTTTCTACCAGGGCTTGAACCCTCTTTGCGACGGCCCGGTAGTCGAGGGCATCGGCCACCGTGTCCGACCGGCCGGCGGCCTGGCAGTCCGCCTCCATTTCCAGATCGATCCGGACCTTCTGCATCACCTCGCGTTCCCAGGGCTTGAGGCCGATGATGCAGTACAGCTCCAGACCCGAGACGAAGACCGCGTCGTGCATCGCTCCCCCGCGCCACAGCATAGCAGGCTGGGAGCGAGCGAGCGGGGCTGTGCCGCGACTCTGCTACCATGACCGCGCCATGGAGAATTTCCTGCTCCGGCTCCCCGAAGTGGCCATTCAGCTCCTGGCGTTCGCCTTTGCCCTGTCGCTCCACGAGTCCGCGCACGGCTACATGGCGGAGCGCCTGGGCGATCCCACCGCCCGCTGGCTGGGGCGCATCACCCTCAACCCCCTCAGGCACGTGGATCCCATTGGCACGGTGCTCTTCCCCCTCATGCTGGCGGTGATCGGGGCGCCGGTCATCGGCTGGGCGAAACCGGTCCCGTTCGTTACCCGCAACCTGCGCAACCCGCGACGCGACCCGGCGCTGGTGGCGGTGGCCGGTCCGCTCTCCAACCTGGCGCTGGCCGCCGCGGCTGTCTTCGTTCTCCTCCTGCTGCAGACCTTCATGCCAGAGTTTCGCGCCATGTTGGTGGCCGTGATCTCCGCCGGGGCGCTGGGTGCCGGTGGCCTGGCGGCGCCGCTCTTCTACCTCTTGTTTTCGGTGGCGATGATCAACCTGGTGCTCGCCATCTTCAACCTGATCCCCATCCCGCCCCTGGATGGGTCGCACATTCTCGGCGCCATGTTGCCCCCGCGTCTCCACTGGCAGTACGCGCAGCTCGAGCGGTACGGCATGCTGATTCTGTTCGCCCTGCTGTGGGCGGGGGCGCTGGGCTGGATCCTGCGGCCCTTCGTGAACGGGCTCGTATGGGTACTACTGCGGCCCTGAGCGACGACCAGGCGCCCCGCCCGGCGGTGGCGCTCCCCGCCTTCGAGGGTCCTCTCGACCTCCTGCTCCACCTGGTCCGGGAGAATCGGGTATCCATCTGGGACATCCCCATCGCGACCATCTGCGACCAGTTTCACGCCACCCTCGAGCGCATGGCGGAACTCGACCTGGAGATCGCCGGGGAGTACCTCGTGTACGCCGCCTGGCTGCTCGCCATCAAGTCGAGGATGCTGCTGCCGCGCCCCGCCGACGACGAGGAGGACCCGCGCCGGGAACTGGTGGAGCGGCTCGCGGAGTACGAGAAGGTCAAAGCTGCAGCGGCACTCCTAGCCGGTCTCGATGAGATGCGTCGCGGGGTGATGGGGCTGCGCGTCGCGGTGGAGCAGCGCGAGCCAGAGGACTTGCCCCTGGCGGAAATCGATCTCCTCACCCTGGCAGAGGCCATGCGGGGGGTGATGGAGCGGTACCGGCGGGAACACCCCGCGGCGCTCGAGCTGGAGCCGCTCCGCCATACCGTGGAGGAGAAGATGCGCGCGCTGTACGATCTCATCTCCCGACAGCGGGCGTTTCCGCTCCTCTCGCACCTCCTCACCCGGCCCGATCGGCTGGAGGCGGTGACCTGGTTGCTGGCCGGTCTCGAGCTGGTGCGGCTCGGGGTGGCGGAGGCGCACCAGCGCAGCCACTTCGCGGAGATCTTCGTGACCGCCACGGGCCGCGCCTTGCCCGAGGAGGTGACGAGCCGTGGCTGAGCTGGAGTCCTTGGCAGCCCTGTGCGAGGCCCTGCTGGCGGTGGCCGGCGAACCGGTGCGGGTCGAAACCCTGGCCGAGGTGGCGGGGATGGGTACCTCGGCGGAGGATATCGAGGCGGCCTTGAACCTCGTGGGGGAGCGGCACCGGCAGCCGGGCAGCGGGCTCATGCTGGAGAGGGTGGGGGGCGGGTACCGCCTGGCCACGAGACCGGAGCACGAAGGGGCGCTGCGGGCCTTTCTCGGGGTGCAAGCCCGCTCCCGACTGTCGCAAGCGGCGCTGGAAACGCTGGCCATCGTGGCCTACCGGCAACCGGTCACCCTGCCGGAAATCAACTTCCTGCGCGGGGTGAACTCCGCCGGGGTGATGCGGACCCTCATCGAGCGCAGGCTGGTGCGCGTGGCGGGGCGAAAGCAGGTGGTGGGCACCCCGCTCCTCTACCGCACGACCAGCGAGTTCCTGACGCACTTTGGCATTGCCGACCTGTCGGAGCTGCCGGATCCCGAGGGCCCCGGCGAGGAGCCGGGGGGAGGTCTGGTTGCCGGCTGAACGCCTCCAGAAATTCATCGCCCGGTGTGGCGTGTGTTCCCGGCGCGAGGCGGAAGAGCTGATCCGCGCCGGGCGCGTGACGGTGAACGGGCGGGCGGCGGTGCTGGGCGAGCGAGTGGAGGAGACGGCCAGCGTCAAGGTGGACGGCAAGCGGCTGCGTCCCCCCGAAAAGCTGCGCTACCTCTTGCTCTACAAACCGGCGGGGGTGGTCACGACGATGGACGACCCGGAGGGGCGGGCGACGGTGGCGGAGCTCGTGCGCCACCGGGTGGGCGGTCGCCTCTACCCCGTGGGCCGGCTGGACTACCACTCGGAGGGGCTCCTCATCCTCACCAACGACGGCGACTTTGCGCTCCGCGTCTCGCACCCCCGCTACGGGGTGCTGCGCGAGTACCGCGTCAAGGTACGCGGTGTCCCCGACGAGGGCGCGGTGGCGCTGCTGCGGCGGGGCGTGGTCGTCGAGGGGCGGCGGGTGGTGCCGCGGGAGGTGACCCTGCTCCGGCCGTCCAGCACGGGGCTCGCCTCCTGGTGGCGGGTGGTGGTGGGGGAGGGCAGGAGTCACGAGGTCCGGGAGCTGTTTCGCCGCGCCGGGCACCCCGTCCAGCGGCTGATCCGGACGGCGATTGGGCCGGTGCGGGACGAGAGGCTGCGCGCCGGAGAGTTTCGGGAGTTGACGGCCGAGGAGATGGCTGGGCTTCGCCGTGGGGGGCGGCAGCGAGGGAGGCAGGATCATGCGTGGACCGCAGGCACCGGAGTACATTCGCAGGTTGTCGGCGTACATTCCGGGCAAACCCATCGAGGAGGTGCAGCGGGAGCTGGGCGTGAGCGAGATCGTCAAGCTGGCTTCCAACGAGAACCCGATCGGGACCTCGCCCAAGGCCCTCGCCGCCATCCGCGCGGCGCTCCCCAACCTGAACCGGTACCCCGACGGCGGCGGCTACGCACTCCGACGGGCGCTCGGCGAAAGGTTGGGGGTTGACATCGATCAGATCATCCTCGGCAGCGGCTCCTGCGAAATCATCGAGATGATCGCCCGCGCCTACCTGGCGGACGGAGACGAGGCCGTGATCTCGCAGCAGTCGTTCGTCATGTACGAGCTGGCGGTGAACCAGGTGAACGGGCGGGCCCTGGCGGTTCCTTGCGCCGCGGGGCGCCGCCACGACGTGGACGCGATGGCGGCAGCCATTTCGGAGCGGACGAAGCTCGTTTACGTGGCCAACCCCTGCAACCCCACCGGCACCTACACCACCCGCGCCGAGCTGGACCGGCTTCTGGCCGCGGCGGGCGACCGGGTGCTGGTGGTGCTGGACCAGGCCTACCACGAGTACGTGGACAAGGACGACTACCCGGACGGTCTCGAGGATCTCAAGGCCGGGCGCAACGTGATCGTGCTCCGCACCTTCTCCAAGATTTACGGCCTCGCCGGCATCCGCATTGGCTACGGGGTCGCGGCGCCCGACGTCATCGCCACCCTGAACCGGGTCCGGTCACCGTTCAACACCACGTCCCTGGCCCAGGCTGCCGCCCTGGCGGCCCTCGACGACGAGGAGTGGGCCGAGCGCTCGCGCCGGCATAACCTCGCGGAATTGAAGTTCCTGGAAGCGGAGCTAGCGAAGCGCGGGGTGCGCTTCACGCCGTCGGTGACGAACTTTGTGCTCATCGAATTCGAGCGGGACGTGAAGGAACTATTCCTCGAGTTCCAGCGGCAGGGGGTGATCATCCGCCCCGTGGGGGGGCCAGGCCTCGTCAACTGCGCCCGTGTTTCGGTGGGAACTCACGAGGAGAACGAAAAGTTCTTGAGCGTGCTGGACCGCCTGGTGATCGCGACCCGTTGAGCCGGTAACGCGGCGCCCGCCGCACCCAGGGCGTTGCCGTACCGGCTGCAGGGTGCCCTACAATGACCGGGGAGGAGGGCGATGGCGAGCTTCACGGTGACCTGTCCGCACTGCCAGGCGCTGTTGGAGGTGGACGCCGAGCGGCAGGTGGTGGTATCGGCGACGGTGCCAGAGAAGCCGGGGGCCAAGACCTCGTTGGAAGACCGGCTGGCCGCCCTTTCCCGCGAGCGGGAGCAGGCATCGGCCAAGATGGCCGAGGCGATGCGAGCGGAGCGGGCAGGCTCGCAGATCCGCGAGGAGAAGTTTCGCAAGCTCCTGGAAACGGCCAAGGGCGAGCCGGTGGAAAAGCCCATCCGCGACATCGATCTGGACTAAGGGGTATCGAGGGGCGCCAGGTGGACGATGGTGGCTCCCCAGCCGCCGCGGTCAGGGGGTGCCTCTTCGGCTGCCAACACACCCGGCAGGCTGAGAACCACGGCGCGGACCCGGGCGCGTTGGACGCCGCGTCCCCGCCCGTGGATGAGGCGCACCTCCCTGAGGCCCGCTTCGCGAGCGCAGTGGAGGTATTCGCGCACCACGTCGGGGATGTCGGCAGGCGCGAAACAGTGCAGATCCAGGGAGTCTTCGATGGGGACCACGACGCCCGCGTCGTCGGGCTCCATGTCAGCGCTTCCTCCGGGCGAGGGCAATAAAGCCGTAGCAGGCTTCCAGAAGCAGAAATACGCGCAGCACCTGCTCCTGCCAGGGTGCCGCTACGCTGGCGAGCGCCACCGCCATCGCCACCGCCACGAGGGCCATGGCGGCCATGGTCCACGGGAGCTGGGCCGCGGTGATGATGCGCCGCCTTGCATCCCACCACAGGAGGCCAGCGATCCCCCAGGCGAGACACAGCAGCACCGGCAGCGAGAGCGGCCACCCCACACCGAGCGAGTTTAATCGCTTTTCGAATCACCGCGGGGCGCCTCGGCCTTCGCTCCCTCGGGCGAGAGGCCGACGCGGTCGAACTGCGCTCGCAGCAGGGCGGCAGTCTCCTCCTTGGCGGCCTCCAGGTGGCCGGGGTGCTCGTGCCGGTACATGGCCTCGGGCATCCGGCCGGTGAGCCAGCTCGGGTTCATCGGGTAGACGTGCGGGTTGAAAACCACCGAGTACATGTGCCACACGAGGATGGCGAGGGT
This sequence comes from Acidobacteriota bacterium, assembly GCA_037441065.1. Classification (GTDB taxonomy): domain Bacteria; phylum Acidobacteriota; class Thermoanaerobaculia; order Thermoanaerobaculales; family Thermoanaerobaculaceae; genus JACADV01. The sequence goes on from JBBISY010000003.1 coordinate 70,128, forward strand.
GGCGAGCCAGGCCTCCCAGAAGTGCACCACCAGGGCGATGTCGAGAACGCCTTGGGGCACCAGCGTCACGAAGAAGTTGTCGAACCACAGGAGGAAGCCGGTGACGACCATGACCACGGTGCCCCAGACGAGCGCCCAGTACTCGGCTTTCTCCACGTACGAGAAACGCTGGATGCACTGCTGGTGCTCGCCGCCCGCGAGGTTGTAGCGAATCCGCTGCCAGAAGAAGAGGAAATCCTGCCGCTTGGGCAGCATGTCTTTGAGGAACTGCCGGCCCCGCTGGCTGGCCAGGAACGCGACGTGCCACAGCACCGTGCCGATGAAGACCACGGCGGCGATGCGGTGGACCGTCCCCCGGAGCTGGAATCCCCCCTCCCACCCGAAGAACGTGCGCGCGAACCAGCTCTCGCTGTACCGCAAGGAGAAGCCGGAGATTACCAGCACAATGAAGCTCACGGTGAGGAAGGCGTGTTGCCACACGTCTTCCACGCGCATGCGCACCACCTGGGGCCGTGCCGTCATGACGTTGCGAATGTGGCGGAACAGGTCCAACAGCCAATGCACTACCATGAGGCCGATGATCACCACGATGGCAACGATGTAGATCTTCGCCACCACCTCGGCGGCAGGGGTGCGAAGGCCGCCGCCGCCTACGTCGTGGATCGGGGTCGCCGCCAGCTTCTCCGAGATGCCGGGGTGGCAGCCGCCGCAGGTGGTCCGCAGGTTGGCGGGATGCACGGTGGAGCTCGGGTCCGTGGAGGGGAGGATGCGGTGGACTCCGTGACACGAGGCACAGTTGGCGACCCGCGAGTCTCCCGCCTTGGTCTTCAGCCCGTGGTAGGAATCGATGAAGCTGGCCAGCCGGCCGGCCGGCAGTCCGTACTTCTCGCTCAGGGTGGCCGACTCGTGGCAGGGTGCGCAGGTCTGCTCGGCCACGCGAGCGCGGGAAACCGGGGAGCGGGGGTCCGAGGGCGAGATGATGCCATGTTCGCCGTGGCAGGTGGTGCACACCGGCACGTCGGTTTCGCCCCGCGCCGCGCGTTGGCCGTGGATGCCCTCGCGGTAGTCGTTCTCGACCCCCTTGTGGCACTTCCCGCAGGTGGCTGGGATGTTGAAGTGGTTGATGGCCGACTCGGGGTCGCCGGGCGACAGGATGCGGTGGGCGGAACCGCCGGTGGAGTGGCAATCGTTGCAGGTGGCCGCCACGTAGATGCCGCCCTGGCTCGCCTTGCCGTGGACGCTCGAGGAGTAGACCTCGATGGGGTGCTCAAGCAGGATGTCGTACTTCTTGATCAGGTTCAAGTCTTCGTGACAGGAGCCGCAGGTGGCGGGGAGGTTGGCGGGGTGGGTCCGGGAGGCCTTGACGCTGGAGGGGAGGATATCGTGGTCGCCGTGGCAGGAGGCGCACGTGGGTATGTCGTCGCACTTGCCGACGGCGGCGCGCCCGTGCGCCTGGTACTGGCGGCTCTCCGTCTCGTGACAGGATCGGCACCCCTGGCAGGAGGCGCGGAACGGACTCTTCTCCGGGTGAGGCGCCACGTCCTTGTCCACGTGGCAGTCGAGGCACCCGAGGTCGCGGTGCACCGAGTGCGACAGGTCGTCGGCAAAGGCGGTGTCGTGCCGGCTCTTCTCGTGGCAGTCCTGGCAGGAGGCGTTGGTGAGGCGCTCTCCCTCGTTCGGGGTGGGGGTGGCGGCCCAGGCGGGAGGGAAAGAGAGCAGCACCACAACCGCAGTGATCAGCCCTCCCGTGCGCGCTGCGCTGTTCATGGCACCTCCCGGACTCGGCTAGCCGTCCTCCGCTGGCCGGGGACCAGCCGCCAAAGCCAGGCCCGCCTCCTTCTCCCCACCGCCGCCGCGGCCAGGCGGCGCCCGCCTCCCCAGGATAGGGCGGACCGAGGGGGTGTCAAGGGACGAGGGGGCGAGGCAACGTTCGGGCGCTGCGGTGAGGGCGGCGGCCGGCGACGGGAGATGCCGGAAGTGAGGAGTCCGGCAAGTCTCGTGCGGCATGCACCGGCTATGCCGCGCTGGCGGCGGTGGGCTACACTGCGGGCCAGGTGAGGGCGCCACGGCCATGGCTTCGTTTGCGCTGTCGGTGATCGTGCCGGTCTACAACGAGGAGGCCACGGTGCGGACCCTGCTCGACCGGGTAGCCCGAGCGCCGCTGCCGCCCGAGATTTGCTCGCTCGAGATCGTGGTGGTGGACGACTGCTCCCAGGACGGGACGGCGGCGATTTTGGCCGCCTACCGCTACCCCGCCGACGCGGCCCGCCCAGGGTCGGTGGTGACGCTGCGGCACGAGCAGAACCGGGGGAAGAGTGCCGCCCTCGCCACCGCCCTGGCGGCGGCCACCGGCGATATCGTTCTGGTTCAGGACGCGGACCTGGAGTACGACCCCGGCGACTACCCCACCCTGCTGGCCCCCATCCTGGCGGGCCACGCCGACGTGGTGTACGGGAGCCGCTTCCTCTCCGGCCCCCACCGGGTACTGTTTTTCTGGCACTTCGCGGGCAACCGCTTCCTGACGCTGCTGTCCAACATGTTCACCGACTTGAACCTTTCGGACATGGAAACGTGCTACAAGGTGTTCACCCGGGCGGTCAAGGAGCGCCTCCGCATCACCTCGCGGCGTTTCGGGTTCGAACCCGAGTTCACCGCGCGGGTGGCGCGGATGGGGGTGCGCATCTACGAGGTGCCCATCTCCTACCACGGGCGCACCTACGCGGAGGGGAAGAAGATCGGTTGGCGGGACGGCATCGAGGCCATCTGGTGCATCCTCAAGTACAACCTCTGGGAGCGGTGAGGCGCCCGTGCTGAGCGGCTGGTGGCACGTGGTCGCCGGTGAGGGGAGCGGGGCAACAGGGGGGCCGAGCGGCACGGTGGGCGGGGGGGCGATGGTGGCTCTCTACCTCGCCGCCATCGTGGCGGCGAACCTGCTTGTGACGCGGTTTGGGGCGAAGGCCGTGTATGTGGTGGCGTTCGCCCTCATCGGCCTCGACCTCACGCTGCGCGACCGGCTGCACGAGGCGTGGCGGGGCCGGCAGCTGGTGGCGAAGATGGGGGCGCTGATCGCCGCGGGGAGCGTCCTCTCCTGGCTGCTCAACCGGGGCGCGGGCCGGGTGGCCGTGGCGAGCTGCGTGGCGTTCGCCGCGGCGGCCACGGCAGACGCCATCACCTTCCACCTGCTGGGGCGCCGCCAGTACCTGGTGCGGGTCAACGGCTCCAACGTGCTCGGGGCGCTGGCGGATAGCCTGGTCTTCCCCACCTTGGCCTTTGGCGGCTTTGCTCTCGCCGTGACCGCGGGACAGTTCGTCAGCAAGGTGGGGGGCGGCTTCCTCTGGTCGCTGCTCTTGGGGCTGCCCGCCTCGGGGCCACCGGCTGCCAGCGAGCCGCCGCCGGCGGGGGACCGGCCCCCCACCGCTGGTCGTTAGCCCGGGTACTTGCCGTGCACGTAATCGGTGAGCATGCGGATGACGAACTTCTGCCCCTGGCTCTCGTGGCGCACCAGGTCGCCGATGGAGACCAGCCCGACCAGCTCGCCCTCCTTCACCACCGGCAGGTGCCGGCAGCGGCGATCGGTCATGATGGCCATCGCCTCGTCCACGGACGCGTCGGGGCGGATGCACGCCACCTCGGTGGTCATGATCTCGCGCACGGGCGTGGTGTCCGGGTTGCGCCCCGCCAGGATCACCCGCACCATCAGGTCGCGCTCGCTCAAGATGCCGCAGGGAGCCTTTTCCTCGCACACCAACACGGCTCCGACTCGCGCCTCGCACATCACTTTCACCGCTTCGCGGACGGTGTCGCTGGGCGAGACGGTAACGACGTGGCGGCTCCCTTTTTCTTCCAAGACCGTGGCAATCGTGTCCATCGTCCCCCCCTTTGTCTGCTGCCAATCTAGCACGTTTCCCGAGGCGTGGTGAAGAACCGGCGCACCGCCGCCACCGGGTCGGGGACACGCAGCGCTGCCACCCCCTCGGGAGTCCATGCGGCCGGCAGGAGCGAGGCGTAGGGCTCCCTCACGAAACGCTCGCAGATGAGAACGATGGCGCCGCGGTCGTGCTCGGAACGGATGAGCCGCCCCGCGGCCTGCACCACCCGGGTCATCCCTGGGACCAGGTAGGCGTACTCGAACCCCCGCTCGTAGCGCTCCTGGAAGTAGCGCTTGAGGAGTTCCCGTTCGGGTCCCACCTGGGGCAAGCCGGGCGAGACGACAATGACCAGGGACAGCATGTCGCCGGGATAGTCCACCCCTTCGGCGAAGACGCCGCCCAGAACACCCAGAAGCAACACGGGCTCCTGGCTTTGCCTCAGGCGCTCCAGCACCTCCTGGCGGAGGCGGTTGGAGTCCTCGCCACGCTGGATCTCCACCCGATGCCCGGGGATCACCAGCCGGGCCGCCACCTCGCGCAGGAAGGCGTAGGAGGGGAAGAGCGCCAGGGCGTTGCCCCCGGGGGGAGCGAGCTCGGCCACCAGCTCGGCGATGCGCCCGTAGTTTTCGGCCCGTTTCCGGAAGGAGGTATCCACCTCGTCTACCACCAGGATGAGGCGGTTCTCGGCGGGAAAGGGGGAGGGGAGGGAGAGCGTGTCGGTGCGATCGGGATCGAACCCCAACAGGTCGCGGTAGAAGTCGAACGGTTCCAGGGTCGCAGACATGGCAATACAACTGGCGCAGCGCTGGATGACCCGCCCCGTGAAGCGGGCGGCGTCCAGGCAGAAGATGCGCAGCACCTCGTCGGCCTCGTCCGCGGCGGTCCGCTCGGCCAGGTGGACGAACTCGGGACCGCCATCCTCCACGAGCTCGGTGAGGCGCGCCAGGGCGAGCAGGACGCGCAGCACCGGGTCGTCGGCCAGCCACAGGTCCACCGAGCGCTTGAAGAGGAAGTACGGGCTCACCAGGGCGTCGAGGGCGAGGCGAAAGCCGGCGAGCTTCTCCGCATCGAAGGCGGTGGGGGCCACGCCGTGGCGGCGCCCGACGGCCTGGGTCACCACCCGGTGAAGCTCCTGCTCCAGCTCGGCCAAGAGTTCGTCCAGGTCGCGGCAGACCCGCTGTCGGTACCCCTCGATGGTGCGGCGCGCCTCGCCGATGGCCCGGCGCGACAGCCGGGGGGAGAAGTACTCCCGGGCCCGGTCCACGAGGTTGTGCGCCTCGTCGATGATGAGGTAGGAGCCCTCGATCTCGCTGCGGTCGCCGGCTGCGAAGAGGGCGATGGCGGGGTCGAACACGTAGTTGTAGTCGCAGATGATGGCGGTGCAGTCCGACAGCAGTTCGAGGGACACCTCGAAGGGGCAAACCTCGGCCTCGCGGGCCGCGGCGAAGATGCGGTCCGGGTCGAGGTGGGAGGCGCTCCTCAAGGTCGGGATGACACCACTGTCCGCCAGCTTGAGGCCGTAGTCCTGGGCGAAGGCGCAAAACTCTTCGTGGCAGATCATCTCGCGGTTGGCGCACATTTTGGCCTTGGCGCGGAGCTGAATCGACCGCCACTGCCCGTCCTGCATCCGCCGCACCGTGTCCACGACCAGCGTCTGTTGCAGCGTCTTGGCGGTGAGGAAGAACACGCACCGGCCGGTGGCCAGCGCCTGGCGCAGCGCGGGGAAGAGGGCGGCGGCCGTCTTGCCCACCCCGGTGGGTGCCGCGAGGAGGAGGTGGCGCGAGGCGGCGAGGGCCTCGGCCACCGCTTCCATGGCGTCCCCCTGCACGGGCCGGGGCGCGTCAAAGGGGAAGGGGAGGCGCGCCGCCGATTCCCGCCACCGTGCCCGCAGGGCCTCGCGCTGCCGCTCCGCCCCCACCAGGGCGTGCACCCGCGCCCGCAGGTAGGAGGCCACTTCGGCTGGCTGCCAGGGGACTTCCTCGCTTCGCCGCTCATCGCCGCCAAGATCCACCAGGAGGAGCCGGGCGGAGGCGTTGCCCTGGGGGTAGAGAAAGTAGGCGTAGAGCTTCACCTGCCAGCGGAACCGTTCCAGCCGCTCCTGGCCGAAGAGGCGGTAGAGCTCGGTGCGGAAGTGGATGGTCTTGATCTCCTCCACCACCGGCCGGTGGGGATCCCTCACCACGCCGTCGGCGCGCCCCGACACCCGCAGCGTCCAGCCGTCGATCTCCACCGCGGTGTCGAGGCTCACCTCGGGGACGTAGCGCGCGTCGGCGGCCTGCCGCTCCCGTTGGACGAGCCGATGCAGTTCCGCCCCCACGGTGAGCCGCGCCAGCCCCTCGCCCAAGCCACCGACGGTGTGGCGGGAAAGCTCGCCGAGAAGGTCGTGCACGGAGCAGACGATCTCGCGGGCGGCCAGGTCAACGCGAACCGCCACGAGGTAAAATTCTACGCGCCCGCCGCCCAGCCGGCGCGGACAGCGGCCGGGCTAGAATCCCGGTGTGGAAGCGGAAACACGCACCGCGGTGCGGATCTTCGTGGTTCTGGTGGCCGCCGTGGCGGCGGCGGTGGAGCTCTGGACCGTCCGCCAGGCGCGGCGGCCTCACCTGGTGTCGGTCCGGGTGGTGTTCCGGGGCGCGGGCGAGCGGGTCGCCTCCGATGCTCTTCGTTCGTTCCCCCCTGGGAGCGCCGTGGAGGCCGCGGCGGTCCTCACCTACCGGCGCGGGCGGGGCCCCCTGAGGCACCTGTGCGCCTTGGCACCCGTCCAGCTGGCAGGGCACCCGCTTCAGGTCGAGCCCGTCTCGTCCTGGCCCGCGAGCGGCGGGGAGCTCCGCGCCTCCTGGTACACGGTGGAGCCCTCCCTGCTTGCCTGGCGGGAGGTGGGGCCCGAGAGTGCCGACAAGCTGGCGTACCGGGATTTCCTCGCACCCGAGCTGGGGCGAGGGCTCGTCACTCGTTTGGATTTCGCTTCCCGAAACGACGACTTTCTCGCCCGGACCGTGGCCGGAAACGCCCTCCCCGCCGGGCCGTTCCGCCTCAAGGTACGGGTGGGGAGCTACCGCACGGCCGAGGATCTGGTGGCCACCGAATCGGTGAGCTCGCCCGGCGCCGATCAGGTGTTCTCGGGGGCCGTGCCGAAGATCGTGGTCGAGTTCCCCTTCCCCCCCGGCATCGACCCGCGGCTGTCGGCCCACCTGCGCCTGGGCTGCTTCACCTTCCGCCCCGAGGTCTGGCCCGAGGCGGCGGGGTGGCCCTTGCCGCTCTCCCCCGCCCGCCTCGTGTCGGAGGGCTTCGTGACCACACCCCTCGCCTTCGCGGCGGCGGCTGGCGGCGGCACGGCCCTGGAGCCGGGGTGGGGTGCCGCAGCCGAGGTGGCGGTGGCGGGCATCGAGCTGCGCTATCGCCGGGGCGGCGCGCCGCTGCGGTGGGGGGTGGGGGTGCGGGCCGGCGACGTGCTGCGCTGGGGGGAAATGTACCTGGTGCTGCTGGAGGACGACGGGGACGGCACCCTGTCGTTGGCCGATGTGGCGGTCTTCGCCTGGGAGGAGCCGGCGCGCCTCGCGCCCCTGGCGCTGGCCTTGAGGGGGAAAGACGGACCGCTCCAGCTGTTGCGGCGGGGCGCATAGTCCCTGCGTGGTAGCATCCCCGCGTGGCTGCAGATCGCCATCTCCTGGTGCTGGCGGACGGCCTCCAAGCTGGCTTTGCCGCCGGCGTGCTGGCGGAGCTGACGCGGCAGGGTGTGGGCTGGGGGCGGGCCGGGGCGGCGGGGTTGGGCGGGGTGCTGGCCGTGCGGGCCCTCCTGGGGGAAGGGGTGGCCGCAGAGGCGGCGTGGGTCCACGAGGCGGAGTCGGGCTGTCCCCTGCTCGGCTCGCAGGTGGAGGCCGCCCGGGCTCGGCTCGGCGGGGACGCGGAAGTGGTGGTTCTCCCCGATCCCTGGCGCCTCTCGGCCTGGCTCGACGGCGAGAACCTCCGCCGCTGGCTCGAGGAGGCGTGCCAGGACTGGCCGGCGCGCCTGGCGGCGGAGGGCAAGCGCTGCCGCGTGGCGGTCGCCGATCTCACCGCCGGTGTCCTGCGCGGCATCGAGTTGAGCGAGGGGCCTGCGGCGGAGGCGGCACGCCTTCTGCGGGCGGCGGCCGCTTTCCCCGGCGGCTGGGGCCCGGTGGCGGACGAGGGCGCTGGAGGGCCCAACCTTCTGGCGGGCGGTGTGGAGGCGAGCGCGGCCCTGGCGGCGCTCGTCGAGCAGGAACCGGCGGCCTGGGATGTGGTGTGCGGTTTCCCTGTGCCGGCGATGCCCCGGCCGGGGCTGGCCGGGTCGCTCCTGGAGCAGGTGCAGCGCCGGGCGGAAATTGGTGCGGCGGTCCTGGTGCAGGACGTGGTCGCTCGGTACCCGGCGCAGGTGCGGCTCTTCGCCCCGACGGCGGCGCGGTGGCAGGGGTACACAGCACGGGATGGGGCGGAGCTGGGGGTCGAGTACCCGTTGCCCTGGGAGCGCAACGGCGAGCTCCTGTCGCTGCTGGTAGGGTTCGGCCGTTTCGTGGCGCAGCAGGTGGCGGCCCAGCCGACCGTTTCGTAACGCTAGAATGACCGGCGGAGGGGAGATGCCACAGGCAATCCGCTTGCTCAACACCCTTTCCCGGCAACTGGAGCAGCTCCAGACCCTCGAGGCAGGCACGGTGCGCTTGTACACCTGCGGGCCCACCGTGTACGACTTCGCCCACATCGGCAACCTGCGCACGTTCCTGTTCGAGGACGTGTTGCGGCGGACACTCCGCGCCTTCGGGTACCGCGTGACCCAGGTGATGAACCTCACGGACATCGACGACAAGACGATCCGAGGGGCGAACGCGCAGGGAGTGTCGCTGCGCGAGTACACCGATCGCTACGTGCAGGCGTTCTTCGAGGATCTCGACACCTTGGGTGTGCAGCGGGCCGAGCACTACCCGCGCGCCACCGAGTACGTGCCGCAGATGATCGAGTTGGTGCAGCGGCTGGAGGCCCGTGGCCACACCTATGTCCTGGACGGCTCCACCTACTTTCGCCTCGCCACCTTTCCCGCTTACGGGAAGCTGTCGGGGGTGCGCCTGGACGAGGTGAAGCCGGGGGCGCGGGTGGACGCCGACGAGTACGAGAAGGAGGATGTGCGCGACTTCGTGCTGTGGAAGGCGCACAAGCCGGGAGAACCATACTGGGACAGTCCCTTCGGCCCGGGGAGGCCGGGTTGGCACCTGGAATGCTCGGCAATGGCCATGACGCTCCTGGGCGAGTCCATCGACATCCACTGCGGCGGCGTGGACAACATTTTCCCGCACCACGAGAACGAGATCGCTCAGAGCGAGGCGGCGACGGGTGTGCCCTTCGCGAGGTTCTGGCTGCACGCGGAGCACCTGGTGGTGGAAGGGCAGAAGATGGCCAAGTCGCTGGGCAACTTTTTCACGCTGCGCGATCTCGTGGCCCAGGGGTGGGACCCGCGAGCCATCCGGTACCTCCTCGTTTCCGTGCCCTACCGGCAGAAACTCAACTTCACCTTCGAGGGCCTGCGGGCGGCGGCGGCGGCCCTGGAGCGCATCGGCAACACGGTGCGGCGGGTGGTCCATGCGCCGGTGGCGGCGGGGGAAGGGAGTCTGGCCCCCGAAGCGGTGGACACGGCGGCAGCGGAGTTCGACGCCGGCCTGGCGGACGACCTCAACACGGCGCGGGCGCTCGCTGCCCTGCACACGCTACTGACGCGGGTCAACCAGGCGCTGGACCAGGGTGGGCTGAGCGGCAGCGCCCGCGCGCGGCTGGATCGCTTCCTCTCCCGGGTCGACGCGGTGCTGGGGGTGGTCCCGCCCGGGGAGCCGGCGCCGGTGGATGCCGAGGTGGAGGCGCTCATCGCGGCCCGCGCCGCTGCCCGCGCGGCCCGGGACTTTGCGCGGGCCGACGCCATCCGCAACGAGCTAGCGCAGCGCGGCATCGTGCTGGAAGACACGCCTCACGGCACGGTCTGGCACCGCGCTCCGTAGCGCGGCCCGACCTTCGGGTCGCCGATCCCGCTTTGCCCAGGATGGGCGTATCATGGGTCCAGTCCGGAGGCGCGAGATGCAACGAGGTCTGGCCCGGGCGCACGTCTCTGCAGAGCGGGAGCGGCGGGCCGACGCATGGCCCCTCGGCTGCGCAGCCACGGTGGGCTCTTGGCTCAGCGAGGCGCGCCACGTGCTGCCGGACGGCAATCCGCGCTGCGCCCCGATGGCCCGCCAGCGCGCCGAGGGGCTGCGGGGCGGCGTCGGCGAGGTGGCGTTGTGGCGCGGGGTGGCTCTCGAGAAGCTGCAGCGGACGAACGAAGCGGTGGCGGCGTACCGCACGGCGATGGAGCGCGACCCGCAGGGGCGGGTTGGGGCCGCTGCGTCCAGGCGGCTCCAAGCCCTCGGCTACGGGCCGCCGGGAGGACTCCGATGAGGAAGGCGGCAAGTGCTCTGGACGACCTGATCCATCTCGCGCAGGCCGCGGCTGAGGCGGGCGAGGACTTCCGCACCCTCCTGCGGCGGCAGTGGATCCCCACTTGGATCCGGGACCACCCCCGGTCGGCGCTGGTGGAGAGCATCGGCGAGTGGGGCGTGGTCCATCCCTCGCCCGAGGAAGACATCGCGGCCGCCATGGAGGCGGCCGTCCTCGCGGCTCTGGCGGAGGCCGGGTATCACTGAGGCTGGCCGCCGGCCTCGACGGTGTACGCCACCGCCGGGTAGGAAACGAAGTGGTACAGGTTGGCCGGGGCGGTTTCCCCGAGCCCGAGCTGCCGCACCGGCAACTCCGGCCAGCCGACGGAGGTCGCGTAGGCGACCGGGTGTCCCTGCGGGGGCGGTAGGGCCAGCGCCCGAGCGGTGTGGCTGAGGAGGAGCAGGCCGAAGGGGATGGAGAAGCGGCCGCACCAGGTGAGACGGTAGCGATTCGGGTCGGCCGGGTCCACGAAGGTGGCGAAGAGCGCCTCGATCTTCTCCTGCGAGAGCTGACCCGACAGGGGGCCGGTGAGGAGGGCGCGGTCGCGCTCGCACGCCTTCACGTACGCCTCCACGCCGCCCTCTCCGAACGGGGTGTGGTCGAAGTCGGGGCCGTAGTGGACGCCGTCGGCGGAGATGGCGATGGCCACGTCGCGGCCCAGCTGCCACCCCAGCTCGCGCATCGCCGCGGCGAGGGCGCCGCCCAGACGCTGCGCGAGCTCGTCGAGGCGGGCCAAGGAGGCGGCCGGCACCAGAACGGGCACGAGGGCCACGTCGGGCCGGGCGTGGTGCAGCCAGTAGGCGAGGGCCTCGACGGAGTGTTCCGAGTCGTGCATGGCGGCGTCCTGCCGCGCCTCCCCCGGCCCCAGCGAGGCGAGGAGCCGTTCGCGGAGCGGCGACACGGCGACTTCCCCGTCGGGGGTGCGCCAGGCGCGGTACGGGTCGAAGATCAGGAGGCTCTCGACGCCAAAGCGCCGGTAGCGGTGGAACACGCCGACCGCCACCACGGTGCGGGCGGTGACGAGGGGCAGCACGCGGCGGTAGACGCGGCCGGCGTAGAGGTAGTCGTCGTGGGGGCAGATCACGGCGGCGACACCCGGTGGGGGGAGCGGTCCGAAGGATTCGGGGGCCGGGGGTTGCTCTGCGAGGCGCCACACCGCAGCCATCTGGTCGGCTCGGGAGGCGAAGCCCACCGTGTCCAGCTGGCCGCGGAGCTCGCCGGTGGACGGGATTCCCATTCCCGCCCGCACTTCGCTCAAGGCAGGCGGGGGGCCCTGGGGTGCGGCGGCCCGCGCCTGGGCAGGCCAGAGGCCGAGCAGCGCCGGCACCACCACGCTGCAGAGCAGGGACGTCATGGAGCACCTCCTCCCAATCACGCTAGCGCGGCCGGCCTTCTCCCACAAGGGAGGCGGGCGCTGGATCCGTCGTTCCCCCCGGGCCCCGGGGACGCGAGGGCGGGCCTCAGTTGACGCCGCCGTCGGGGAGAAAACCGGGCAGCCGATAGGCGCCGGCGGGAAGACTCCCCTCGTCCTCCGCGAGGCGTTCCTCCAGGAGCCAGCGCTGGTAGGTGGCCTCCGGCAGTTCGGAGACGAAGCGGGAGGGTTCGGTGATGATGTCCACACGGTACCGGTCCCGGCAGACGAGCGGGTAGCACAGGTACAACTCGTCCTTGGCGCGGGTGCAGGCCACGTAGAAGAGGCGCCGTTCCTCTTCGATGTCCTCGGCGCGGGCGGTGGGGAAGCGCCCCTCGGCCAACCAGATAATGAAGACGGCTCGCCATTCCAGCCCCTTGGCCTGGTGGATGGTGGAGAGCGTGATCGCCTCGCGTTCCCCTGGCCCGGCCGCCACGTCTTCCCCCGACAGCTCGTTCATGAGGGTCACCTCGTCCAGGAAGGCGGCCAGCGTGTCGGCGGCGTCGGCGAAGAGGGCGAGCTGTTCCAGGTCATCCAGGCGGGAGGCTGCGTTGTCGAACTGGGAGAAGAGGTACTCGCGGTAGCCCGAGGCGAGGACCTCCCGCACCATTTCCCCTGGCCGAGCCGACAGGGCCTCGAGGCGCTGCACCAGTTCGCCCAGCTGCTGGAGGGAACGGGCGGCGGTGGGAGGGAGGGCGAGGGATCGGCCGTCCAGGTGACGGAGGGCGCGCAGGGGTTCGGCACCCTGGGCAAGGGCACCCCAGATGCGGGCCGCGAGCCGCTGCCCCAGGCGGGGGCGGAGGCGCGCCATGCGGGTGAAGGCCACCTCGTCCCGCGGGTTGGCCACGAAGCGGAGATGGGCCAGCACGTCCTTGACGTGCCGCTGCTCGAAGAAACGGAGGCCCGACCGCACCTCGTAGGGGATGTTGCGGCGGGTGAGTTCCACCTCCACTTCCAGGGAGTGGGAGTGGTTGCGGTAGAGCACCGCAATCTCCCCGAGCGGCACCCCCTGGTCCTGGAGTTCCAGCACCTGCTGGGCCACGAAGGCTGCCTGCCCTTCCGGCGTCGGTGCCGCCACCAGGGCGGGCAGCTCCCCCCCTTCCCGGATGGGGCGGAGGTTCTTGCGAAACTGCCGCTCGTTGCAGGCGATGGAGGCGTTGGCCAGGGCCAGCAGGGGGGGCAGGGAGCGGTAGTTGGTCTCGAGGCGAAAGGTGGTGCAGTCCGGGTACCGTTCGGGGAAGGACAGGATGTTGGCGTACTCGGCGCCGCGGAAGGCGTAGATGGACTGGGCGTCGTCCCCCACCACGAGCAGGTTGCGCCCCGGTCCCAGCATGCTGTCCACGATGTCCGCCTGCAGGCGGTTGGTGTCCTGGTACTCGTCCACCAGGACGTGCTGGAAACGGGCAGCCAGGGTGCGGCGGACCTCCGGGTGATGGCGGAGGAGGAGCAGCCAGTTGAGGAGGAGATCGTCGTAGTCCATCACGTTGGCTCGACGCTTGCGCTCCAGGTAGCGGCGGAACACGTTCTCGATCACCTCAGTTTCGCCGCCGAACTGCGGGAACCGGCCGGCCAGCACCTGGGCCAGGGGGCGGCCCGTGTTGATGACGTAGGAGTAGATCTCCACCAACGCCGCGGCGCCGGGCAGGCGCCGCTCGGGGAGGTGGGGCATCTCCTCGGCCAGGGCGGCGGCCATGAGGTCGCGAGCGTCCTCCCGGTCCAAAATACCGTAGCCGTCCGCATAGCCGAGGCGGCTGCCGAAGCGGCGCAGGAGCCGGTTGCCCACGGAGTGGAAGGTTCCCCCCAGGATGCGGCTGGCGTCCCGCCCGAGGAGCGTCTCGACGCGCTGGAGCATGTCGCGGGCGGCCCGGTTGGTGAAGGTGAGGAGCAGGATGGAGGAGGCGTCCACCCCATCTTCCAGGAGGCGCGCCACCCGGTAGACCACGGTTCGGGTCTTGCCGGAACCGGCACCGGCCAGCACGAGCATGGGGCCGCCCGGATGCATCACCACCTGCCGCTGCTCCTCGTTGAGGGCACTGGCGTAATCCACCCGCCGCCGGGCCGTTGGGGCGGGGCGGAGGGCAATGCGCTTGCTCGCGGGACCGTCCCCCACCGGGGCAGGATAGCGCAGCGAAGGAAGCGATGGGGCGGCCGGAAGGGGCCCCTGCCTTGTCAAGCGGGCGGCCTCACGGTACAGTTTCCCTCCTGCAGGCGGGGGCGCCGCCGGAGCGCTCGGCGAGCGGTGCCGGCGGCGGGGATGGAGGGCAATCCGTGTTCCCGATCGTTGCCAAAGAAGCCATTGCGCCGGGCTTTTGGCGCTTCGAGGTGGCTGCGCCGGAAATCGCCCGCAAGCACCGACCCGGCCAGTTCGTGATGGTGCTGCTCCACGAGCGGGGTGAGCGGATCCCCCTCACCATTGCCCATTCGGACCCGGTGGCCGGGACGATCACACTGGTGGTCCAGGAGGTGGGCAAGACCACGATGGAAATGGGCACTTTCCCGGTGGGTGCCCAGCTCGAGGCGGTGGTGGGGCCGTTGGGCACCCCGACCCACATCGAGCGGGTGGGCACGGTGGTGTGCGTGGGTGGGGGGGCGGGGATCGCCCCGCTCTGGCCCATTGCCGCCGGCATGAAGGCGGCGGGAAACCGGGTCTACTCCATCCTGGGCGGGCGCACGAAGGAGCTGGTGATTCTCCGGGAGGAGATGGCGGCGGTCTCCGACGAGATCTTCTTCACCACCGACGACGGCTCTTTCGGCCGGAAGGGGTTCGTGACCCATGCCCTGGCCGATCTCGTGGCCGAGCGGGGAAAGCCCGAGCTGGTGGTGGCCATCGGTCCGGCCATCATGATGAAGGTGGTCTCGGACTTGACCAGGAAGGACGCGATCCCGACGCTGGTCTCCTTGAACTCCATCATGATCGACGGCACGGGGATGTGCGGCTGCTGCCGGGTGGATGTGGGGGGGCAGACCAAGTTTGTCTGCGTGGACGGGCCGGAGTTCGACGGCCACAGGGTGGACTTCGACCTCCTCATCAAGCGCCTGCGCGCCTTCCTGCCGCAGGAACAGGAAGCGCGGCAGCGCTTCCTCGCCCAGCACCGGTGTCGCGCTCTGGAGGGAGCGAGCCATGCCTGAGGAGACCGTGGGCCTGCCCGAGCTGCCGAAGAAGGAGCGGATGAAGATCCCCCGGCACCCCATGCCGGAGCAGAAGCCGGAGGAGCGCATTCGCAACTTCTCGGAGGTGGCGCTGGGGTACACCGCCGAGTTGGCGATGATGGAAGCCCAACGCTGCCTGCAGTGCGAAAAGCCTCTGTGCGTGCAGGGATGCCCGGTGGAGATCGACATCCCGGCGTTCGTGGATCTGATCCGCCAGGGGAAATTCAAGGAGGCGGTAGCCAAAATCAAGGAAACCAACACGCTGCCGGCCATCTGCGGGCGGGTCTGCCCGCAGGAGGACCAGTGCGAGGTGGTGTGCGTACTGACGAAGAAGTACACCCCCGTGGCCATCGGGCGGCTGGAGCGGTTCGTGGCGGACCTGGAGCGGGAGGCGGGCGAGATCGAGATGCCGCCCTGCGCCCCACCCACCGGCCACAAGGTGGCGGTGATCGGTTCGGGGCCGGCGGGGCTCACCTGCGCGGCGGATCTGGCCCGGCTGGGGCACCAGGTGACGATCTTCGAGGCGCTGCACAAGACCGGCGGCGTCCTCGTCTACGGCATTCCCGAGTTCCGGCTCCCCAAGGCCATCGTGGAATACGAGGTGGAGAACCTGAAGCGCATGGGGGTGGAGATCCGCACCGGTTTCGTGGTCGGCAAGACCGCCACGGTGGAGGAGCTTTTCTGGGAGTACGGCTACGATGCCGTGTTCTTCGGCACCGGCGCGGGGCTCCCCGCCTTCCTGGGGATCCCCGGGGAGCAGTTCATCGGCGTGCTCTCCGCCAACGAGTTCCTGACTCGCGTGAACTTGATGCGGGCCTACGACTTCCCCAACTACGACACGCCCGTTCGCCTGGGCCGGCGCGTGGCGGTGGTGGGCGCCGGCAACGTGGCCATGGACTGCCTGCGCTGCGCGAAGCGGTTGGGGGCGCAGGAGGTGATCTGCATCTACCGGCGCACGCGGGCCGAGTCGCCGGCCCGCAAGGAGGAGCTGGAGCGGGCGGAGGAGGAGTTCATCGATTTCCGCTGGCTGTCGGCGCCCGTGGAGATCTACGGGAACGAGGAGGGCTTCGTCACCGGGATGCGCATCCAGCGGATGGAACTGGGGGAACCGGACGCCTCGGGGCGGCGGCGTCCCGTGCCCATCCCCGGCTCCGAGTACGACATCGAGGTGGACACGGTGATCGTGGCCATCGGCCAGAGCCCCAACCCCTTGGCCACTCGCGCCACCCCGGGGCTGGAGCTCAACCGGCACGGGTGCATCGTGGTGGACCAGCAGACGATGATGAGTTCGATCCCCGGAGTATTTGCCGGCGGCGACATCGTCACCGGGGCGGCAACGGTCATCCTGGCCATGGGGGCCGGGAAGACGGCGGCCAGGGGCATCCACGACTGGCTGGGCAAGCTCGAACGGGGCGAGGTGAGCAAGCCCACCTGGCCGCGCTAGGCTGACGCCGCAGGTCTCACCAACTTGGGTCGCGCGCTGTGCTCCGCCGGGAGCCGTGGGGGCCGTGCTGTTGCCAGTGGGGATGCAAGGGACTAGCATCGGAAGGGCCAGCGGTGGGGCCCGAGATGGGAGGTGGCGCGGATGCCACTGGAAGACCACAAGATTGCGCTGTTCATCGACTTCGAAAACATCGCCCTGGGTTTGAAGGACGCCCACTTCGCCAACTTCGACATCCAGCTGGTGCTGGCCCGCCTGTTGGAAAAGGGCAAGGTGGTGGTGCGGCGGGCCTACGCCGACTGGGAGCGCTACCAGAGCTACAAGCGGGCGTTTCACGAGGCAGCCATCGAGCTCATCGACATACCCCTAAAGAAGTACTCGGGGAAGAACTCGGCGGACATCCGGATGGTGGTGGATGCCCTCGACCTCTGCTACGCCAAGGAGCACGTCACGACCTTTGCTCTGGGCACGGGGGACTCGGACTTTTCGCCGCTGGTCTCCAAGCTGCGGGAGAACGACAAGTACGTCATGGCCTTCGGGGTCAAGAACTCCTCCTCCGAGCTGCTCATCTCCAACTGCGACGAGTTCGTGTACTACGAGGACCTGGTGCGCTCGCAGCAGGCCGTCGTGCCGCTGGAGGGGCTGCCCAAGAAGAAGAGGGAGTGCTTCACGCTGCTCGTGGACGCCATCAAGGCCCTCACCCGCGACGGGAAGGAAATCCTGTGGGGGTCCATGATCAAACAGACCATGCAGCGCAAGCGCCCCGAGTTCAACGAGGAGTACTTCGGCTACCCCACCTTCTCCAAGCTGCTGGAGGATGCCGAGTCGCACCAGATCATCAAGCTGCGCCGCGACCAGCGGTCGGGAACCTACGTGGTGGCCGGGTTCGACACCGGCAGCGGGGAGACGGAGGCGCAGGCGGCACCGGTGGAGAGTGCGGCCGAGGAGAAACCCCCGGACAAACCCCGCCGCTCGCGCCGGCGCTCCCGCAAGGCCGCTCCGGCAGGAGCGGCGGCGGCCGGTTCGGAGGGGGCCTCCTGAGGGCCGGCGGTGCCTGCGCCCGCGGGCACGAAGACACACGCAGTTGGACTGAGGCAGAGCGAGCGCTGCGGGGGCGCGCGGCGGGGAACACCGGGCGGTGACGCCGCGGGCCGCGACCGCGAGGGCACGCGCCACGTCCCCGGTCCACGCAGCAGGAATCGGCCTTGACCTGGGTTCGGAGCAAGGACGGTAGAATGCTGCCAGTTCGGGAGGGGAGCATGAGCAGGTTCGAACGGCTGGCATTTGGGGTGCTTGTGGCCGGGGCGATGCTGGCGGGGGCTGCCGTGGGGGTGAGCAGTGCCGCGTCCTGGGTGTTGCTCGGCGAGCGCGTGGTGGCGGATCGCCTGGACCACGACGTGATTGCCGTGACCGGAGCGCGCGGTACCTTCTCCGCCTTGAAGCTCGTGGTTCGTCGGCGGCCGGTCCATTTCCTCGACATGAAGGTGCACTTCGCCAACGGCAGCGTGCAGGATGTGGCGCTCCGCACCGTCATCCCAGCGGGCGGGGAGAGTCGCGTCATCGAGCTGGTGGGCGAGGAGCGCATCGTCAAGCGGGTGGAGTTCTGGTACGAGGCGAACTCCATCGGCGCGGGCAAGACTGCCCTGGTGCGACTGTTCGGCAGGCGCTGAAGGCGCCGGAGCTGGCCGCTCCCGAATCGCGCGGGCGGGTCTGGCTCGCCGGACGACTTGGCGGGGCGAGGCGGCGGCAAGCTAGGCCGCGCCAGCACACTCGTGCTCGTGCCGCAGCGGGCGCTGTCGACCCCGCCTCGGAGGTGCGATGTCATCCTCCGCGTGCCTCGATCGTCCTGGCGGTGGGGGGGCAGCGAAGATGAGGGACGCACGACACAAGGTCCAGGGAGGCGACGGCTGGGCAACGCGTGGCGAGGCCAGGGCGGGGGGTACGGCGCGCCGGCGGGCGCGAGGCGCTGCGTTGCTGCTGGCGGTGGTGGCGAGCCTCGCGGCGGGGGTGGCCGCCGGGCAGGGAAACCAGCAGCCGGTGCTGCTGTTCGGCATCGGGCTCCACATCGAGCCCCAGGGGGTGACAGCGCAGGGTTACCGGTCGGGGCAAGGCAATTACTGGGATGCCTCGTACTTTGCTAGACATGTACAGGACATTCAGGAACTTGCTGCCATCGTGGAGCGGCACGGCGGACGCCTCACCGTCCAGGCCCAATCCCCCTTCACGCAGGTGGCGATTCGGGACGGGAACACGGTGCTGGCCGAGCTGGCCGCCCGAGGGCACGAGATCGCGCTGCACTTCCACGAAGACGCCCATCTCGGGCCGAACTCCGAGAGCTTGCCGGCGGACCGCTGGTGCGCGGTGATGGCCGAGGAGATGGGGTACGTCCGGCAGGCGGCCGGGGTTTCCACGTTGCGCTACTGGAGCGGCGGCAACCTGTACCCCAACGTGTTCGACGCGGCCGTTTGCGCGGGGCTATCCATCAACAGCGATTGGAAGAACCCGCGCACCCAGCAGATCCCGGAAGCGGTGCGGTCGGTCCACCCCTGGCGGCCGGCGGGGGGAACGGACGGGGTGGATTTCTCCGCCTTCACCACGCACGACCCGAGCGGTCCCGTCGTCTTCCTCCCCGAGGGGGCCTACGACACGAGCGACTACAAGAGCGAAGACTACCTGACGGTGGTGGGACGAGCCCTGTCGGCGTCCCTGGCTGCGGCCACCCCGGACGCGGTCAACGTGATGCACTTCACCTTGCACCCGGGCGAGCTGCGGGGAGATCCTGCCGACCCCTTCGGGGCGGTGGACCGCTTCCTCACGGCTTACGTGGACCCGCAGGTGGCGGCGGGACGAGTGGAGTGGGCGACCTTCGGCCAAATGGCCGACGCGTACCAGGCCTGGGAGCGGGGGGGTGCCAACCGCGGCCGCCTGCGCCGGCGCCTGGGGGCGAGCGGGGGGGAGCCCTCGGAGGGTTACATCACCTTTGCCGTGAACGTGCACGACTGGGTCCATCCGGACGAAAGTGCGGCCACCTTGAACCGGCTGGTGGACATCTTCGAGCGGTACGGCGTGCGGGGCGACTTCTACTTCACCCCGGAGGTGGTGCGCACCCTCCTGGCGCACCACCCCGAGGTGGTGGATCGCCTGCGCCGCTCGGCCATGACCATTTCCTACCACGTCCGGCCGCCCCACCCCCTCTACTCGGGCTTCCACGCCCCCTTGGAAGGTCTCGCTGGGGACGCCCTGCGGGCGGCGATTCTGGACTACGAGACCTACAAGCTGGACCTGGAGACGGGAGCGCTGGATCGGTCCGAGGCGGGGGGCTATCGGCACGTGGCCGAGGTCTTCGGCCGTCCCCCGGTGGTGGCGAGCGCTCCCACGGAAGACCAAGGCCTGAAGAGCGTCGCGCTCGAGGTCTACCGGGAGCTGGGGGCTCGGGCCACGGTGATCTACCACGAGACCGGCACCGATCCCGATCGCCCGTTCGAGTTCGTGCACGGGCTGCTCGTGCGTCCCTCCGACTTTTCCGTCACCCGGGTGACCGTCATCGACGGCAGCAACAACTTCTGGTGGAACTACATGAGCTCCCCACAAGCGGACCGCTATCACCCGCTGCGGATCCTCGAGAAGAGCCTCGCCAACTGGAACGCTTCGGCGCCCCCCCGCTTGCCGTTCATCACCGCGCTCATCCACGAGAACAACTTCGTGCGCAGCGGCCCGGAAGCGTGGAGCGCCTACTACTTCGAAATCGAAAACGGCAAGCGGGGCGACCCCCTGCCGCCCCCCTGGGACCTGAACGCCCCCGACCCGAGCAGGCTGCGCGCGGAGAGCGACCAGGAGGCGATCTGGAGCGCCTACGAAGCGCTGGTGGCGTACGCGGCGGAGCACCTGCAGGTGGTGACGTCGGAAGACCTGGTGCTGCTGGCCTCCGCCGCCGCGCCCTAACGGACCGCAGCCGCCAGCCGCTGGTCCACGTCCTCCCAGTTCACCAGGTGGTCGAGGAAGGCGTCCACCCACTCTGCCCGGCGGTTCTGGTACTTGAGGTAGTACGCGTGCTCCCAGACGTCCAGCACGAGGATCGGCACCCAGCCCGGCAGGAGCTGGTTCTGGTGCTTCTCCACCTGGAGGATGGCGAGTTCCCCGCTGGCTGCGGCGGCCAGGATGCCCCAGCCCGAGCCTTCCACCGCGGTGGTGGCGGCGCGAAGCTGGGCGGAGAAGGCCGCGAACGAGCCAAAGGAGCGATCGATGGCGGCCGCCAGCTTCCCGCCGGGGGTGCCACCTCCCGCCGGTTTCATGTTGGTCCAGAAGATGGAGTGCAGTACGTGGCCGCCCCCGTGGAAGGCGACCTCGCGAGAGAGGTGCTTGATAGCGGCGAAGTCTCCCGTCTCTCTCGCCTTCTCCAGCTTGTCCAGGGCGGCGTTGAGGCCGCTCACGTAAGCCTGGTGGTGTTTGCCGTGGTGCAGTTCGACCGTCGCCGCGTCGTAGAACGGTTCGAGGGCATCCACGGCATAGGGGAGGGGGGGCAATTTGGCTCTGCGCATCGTCGCTCTCCTTTCCGGTGTCGCGCAGCACGCATCGGCGCGACACTTATCGCCTGCTCACACCCCATGGTAGCGCCACTGCCTCGGCCAGCGGCAGCTCCGCGCTACGGCTCCACCACGATCCCCACCCAGAAGTTGCGCCCCGCCGCCGGGATGAAGTACGGCTCGCCGCCGTCCACGTAGCCGAAGGAGGTGAAACGGCGGTCCAGCAGGTTGTTGATGCGAGCCTCGAGGGCGAACTGGCGAGCCCCGAGGCTCCTCGCGAGCGGAGCGGGGAGCTCGAGGTGCGCCGAGACGTCGAGCAGCGTGAAGGCGGGGTTTTCCAGGGGCACGTAGCCCTCCCGCTGGCGGCGTTCCGGATAGCGGCGGTTGTCCTGGCTGTTGTCCAGGTAGAAACGCCCCACGTGGCGCAGGGTGGCCAGGGCGCGCAGGCCGTCCATCTCGAAGCGAGCGGAGAGCGAGCCGAGGAGGTCGGGGAATCCGGCGATCCGGTTGCCATCGAAGATCTCCGCCTCCCCCTCCCAGCCGAACTGGCGATAGCGCCGGAAGGTGTTGCGCGAGAGGGTGAGCGCGCCGTCGAGACCGAAGTGGGGCTGGATCTGCCACGAACCCTCCACTTCCAGGCCACGGTGCAGCGAACGGGCCCCGTTGCCGTACACGGGCACCCCGTTGTCGTCCAGAGCCCCGGCCCAGACGATCTCGTTGGCGAAGACCATGTGGAAGGTGCTGGCGCGGAGTCGGAAGGTTCGGCGCCGCAGGGAGAGGCCAGCCTCGGTGTCCCAGAGCTGCTCGGGGTCCAGGGCGACGCGGGTCCCCCAGTAGTCCTGCGGGTCGTAGATGGTCCGGAAGGCGGGTTCCCGCGCCCCCCGCGCCACGGCAGCGAAGACCTCTGTGCCCTCGCCCAGGGAGAACATGGCCCCGAGCCGCGGGAGCAGGAACCGGTACCGTTCGGTAAAGGCGACCCCTTTGATGCGGTCCTTCGACAGGTCGTAGCGGTGCGAGGCCAGTTGCAAACCACCGCTCACGGTGAGGCGGTCGCTGGCGCGCCACGAGGCCAGGCCGGCTACGGCCCAGGACTGCTTCTCCACCTGGTAGTCGTAGTAGCGACGGTCGGGCGGGACCGGCGGATAGAAGGCGGCCCAGGTGACCTCGCCGGTGTGGCGGGCCCGATGCTGGCGGAACTCGGCGCGGACCGTCCAGGTGAGCGGGCCGCGAGTGGCGCGGAGGGTGGGCACCCAGCCGGCGTCCCACTCATCCACGGAGCGCCGGCGCACCAGATCGGTGCGCGTCACTACCGTGCCGTCGGGCAGCGTGACGTTGGGCAAGTTGTACTCCACCAGGCGGCGGTTCGCCTTGTACTGCTCGTAGTAGCCGTCTCCCTGGAAGAGGTAGAAGGTCTGCTCGAGGCGGGTCGTGTCGGAGAGGTCCAGGGCGTGCACCAGCTGGTAGTGGGGCTGGAAGAAGTTGTCAATCTCGCCGGGGTAGGTGAGGGGGTTGAAGCGGCGGTCGCGGTCCGCGTCCCCCGTGAGGCCCCCCTCGAGCACGCTCTGGGGCACCCCGTAGTAGGCCAGGTGGGTCTGCTCGGGGCCGCCGAAGAGGTTGAGGCACCAGGTGGAGCGCGTCCCGAAGCGGGCCAGCGACAGGTAGTAGTTCCACATCTCCACCCAGGACTGGTCCCGGTAGCCGTCGGTGGTGATCTTGGAGTAGCGGGCCGAAAGGGCCCAGGAGTCGTCCAGGAGTCCCGAGTTGTACACCGCTACGAAGCGCTGTGTGCCGTACGACCCCACCCCGGCGGCGAGGCGGAAGGAGGGTTCGAGGGCGGGGGTAGCGGTGGTGAAGTCCAGCGCCCCGCCGATACCCGACAGCCCGAACACCCCCCGCTGCAGCTGCACGTCGCCCGCGGTGGCGAGGAAGTCGGCCAGGTCGATGAAGAAGAGTTCCCCGGATTCGGCGTCGTTGAGGGGGGCCCCGTTGATGGTGACGCGGGTGCGCGATTGGGAGAAGCCGCGGATGGAGAAGTAGGAGTAGCCAATCCCGTTCCCGTTGTCGTTGTAAGCGAAGAAGCCGGGCGCCACGCTGGCGAGCAGCATCGCCGGGTCTTGCCCCCAGTACGCCTCCTGAACCCGCTCGCGCGGGACGTTGGTGAAGGTGGCCGGGTCGGTCCCCTCGCGGGCCCGCGTGGCTGTCACTTCGATGCGGTCGGCGAAGGTGACCTCCGGCACCAACGCCACGGTGAGCGGGGAGACGATGGGCGGCGTCAGCGTGCGCCGCTCCAGCCGGTAGCCGGTGCGGGCCACCACCAGGAAGACGGTACCTTCCTCGCCGATGGCGAGGGCGAATTCCCCCCCCTCGTCGGTGGCTGTCACCGCCAGCGCGCCCGCCGACACCCGCGCCCCCGCGATGGGGGCGCCGCTGACAGCGTCCACCACCCGGCCGCGTAGCTCGGTCGCCAGGCTGTTCACACCGTGCAACAAAACAAAAAGCGCCAGTACGAGTCCTCGCCGCATCTCTTGCCTCCCCCGGATCCCGGCGGAGAGAGACCGCGCACGGGCGATGACCTCCTGGCGCCTTCTCGTTCCGTTCCCTCCGCCGGCATGACCCGGATCAGGTTCCAAGGGTTTGATCTCAGCCCCCGCCGGCACGCGCCGGGGGCACCCCTACGGAAACACGCAGATTCAAAGAGCCGGCTTCACTCTAGCCGCTGCCGCGAGTCGTGTCAAGAGCGGCGTCTGGCCAGTAACTTGTTCTCTATCAGACTTTTGCGTGAACTCCCCGGCGCCTCGGCTGCGCAGATCAAGGATGCGATCTTGAACTCCGGCATCGCCACCTCATCGCTCTCCGGCAAGTGCGTGACCGGCGATCGCCTCAACGTGAGCGGGTTCTGACGCAGCTCGCTCTTTCGACGGTGTCCGGGGCCCGACGAGTGCCGGGCCCCATTTCTTCCTTGGCTCGGCAGCGTAGACTCACGGGCGGTGTCACGCCCCGGGGCGCCGTGACCAGTGCCTGGGGTCGGAGGGGTCGAGAGTGCGCGTGCAGGTGAACGGGGTGAGCTTGGCGGTGGAGATGGCGGGGCGCGGGGTGCCGCTGGTACTGCTGCACGGCTTCCCGCTGTCGGCACAGATGTGGGAGGCGGTGCTGCCGGCGCTGGCCGAGGCGGCGCAGGTGGTGGCGGTGGATCTGCGCGGCTTCGGCGAGTCGCAGGCGCCGGAGAGCGGTTACGCCATGGAGGCCCTGGCCGGGGACGTGCTGGCGCTCGCCGATAGCCTGGGGCTGGAGCGCTTTGCCGTGGCGGGTCACTCCATGGGCGGGTACGTGGCGTTCCGAGTGGCGGCCCGCGCTCCCCACCGCCTGGCGGCGCTGCTGCTGGTGGACAGCCGCGCGGAGGCGGACGACGAGGCGGGGCGGTGTCGGCGGGAGGAGGCCATACGCCGGATTCTCGGGGGAGGGCGGGAAGAGTTCCTGGCCGAGTTCGTGTCCAGGCTGGTCTCGCCGCAAACGCGCCGCCGCGCGCCGCGCCTCTGGGAGGAGCTGCGCGCGATGGCCGCGAGGGTGCCGGAACACGTCTTGGTGGGTTGCCTGGCCGGGATGCGCGATCGTCCGGACAGCCGGCCGCTCCTGGCCACCCTGAGCGTGCCGGTGTTGGTGGTGGTGGGTGAGGAGGACGACATCACCCCGCCGGCCAGCGCCCGCGCCATGGCCGAGGCGGCGGGGCGGGGTGCGCTGGCGCTCATCCCGGAAGCGGGCCACACCCCCCCCATCGAGCGGCCGGTGGCCACCGCCGAGGCGATGGTGGGGTTTCTCGCCGCACACTTCCCCTTGTCCGGCCCGTGAGCCACAGGTGGGGGAGGCCGGGGCGGTACGGGTGCCATCCCCCGCGGTGGCGACGGCCGTATCATGGGCCGAATGTGCGGGCGCTTCTCCTTCGCCACGCCCTCCGAGGTGGTGGAAGAGGTCTTCGGCGTGGATGCCTCTTCCCTCGGCGGGCCGCGCTACAACATCGCTCCCACCCAGCAGGTGGCGGTGGTGCGGTGGCGCGAGGGGCGCCGGCAGCTGGCCTGGGTGCAGTGGGGATTGATCCCGGGGTGGGCCAAGGAGCGGAGCATCGGCGCCCGGCTGATCAACGCCCGCGCCGAGACGGCGGCGGAAAAGCCGGCATTCCGCGGCGCCTTCAAGGCGCGCCGCTGCCTCGTTCCCGCCGACGGGTTTTACGAGTGGGTGCGCCAGGGGACGGGCAAGCAGCCGTACTTCATCACCTTCCAGGACGGTCGCCCCTTCGCCTTCGCGGGGTTGTGGGAGTTGTGGAGCGGGGGCGGCGAGGCGGTGGAGTCGTGCACGCTCCTCACCACCGCCCCCAACCAGGTGGTGGCGCCGCTACACGACCGCATGCCCGCCATCCTCCCGCCCGAGCACTGGCCCCTGTGGCTCGACCCCGAGGTACGCGATCCGCGAGCGGTGCAGCCGCTGCTGCGCCCGCACCCGCCGCAGGGCATGGTGGCGTGGCCGGTCAGCACCCGCGTCAACAGCCCCCGCTTCGACGACCCGGCCTGTCGCCAGCCGCTCACGCCGTCTCGGTGAGGAAGCGGCGCGCGGCAGCCAGCTGGGCGGCGAAGGTTTCCCGATCCCCCCGCTCCACCGCCTCCACCAGCCCCGCCAGCGCTTCCTGGACCGCCCGGTACACCTCGCGGCGGTGGGGGTTCAAGCGCTGGATGTCCAGGTACAGGTCGGGGTCCTCGGAGACCACCGAAACCGCGGTGGCGGCCTGGCGCTCGAAGGTGGTGGAGGCACAGCGCTGCAGCTCCGCTCCATCCAGCCCCGAGCGGGTGAGGGCAGCGCCGAACAGCATGCCGGTGAGGTGGGCCAGTCCCAGCAGCCACCCCATGAGCCGGTCGTGGTGGTCGAAGGGGATGGGGATGACGGTGGCGTACGGGTGGAGCAGCAGCGGCGCGAGGTTGGCCCTTTCCTCCTCCTCGCGGCCGCGGCAGGCCAGGACGAAGGTGAGGGGTTCGTAGAGGGACTTGCCAGGTCCGAACATGGGGTGCAGGCACGCCACCCGCACCCCCGCCCGGTCGGAGGACGCCAGCGCCCCCTGGAGGTGGCTCTTGATGGAGGCGATCTCCACCACCAGCGCGCGGGGGGAACGCGCCACCACCTGCTCCAGGATTTCGGGGGTGGCGTGGAGCGGCACCGCCAGGAGGATAGTGTCGAAGCGATCGAGGTCGGCCAGCTCGGCAAGACCCGCGAAACGGTCGGGCCCCGAATCCTTCGAGGCGAAGCGGGGATCCACGGCTGTCACCCGGTGGCCGACCAGGGTGAGGAAGTTCGAGAACCAGCGCCCCATGGCCCCGGCGCCGCCGAGGATCAGGACCTGGCCGCCCCGGCGCGCGCGGAGCTCCACGCCGACCCGGTGCTGGCGTTCCACCGAGCCGCGAACGATGGCTGAGAAGATGGCCTCCATCACCTCCGGGGACACGCCGCAGTCGGCGGCGTACTCGCGCGCGCGGGAGTACACGGCGTGCTCCACGTCGCGCACGACGATGGGTGTGCCCGTGGCGGCCTTCTCCCGGCCCACCTGGGCGGCGAGTTCCATGCGGCGGTGGAGCAGTTCCAGAATGGCATGGTCCACCGCAGCAATCTCGGCGCGCAACCGCTGCAGGTTGCCCCCTTTGGTCATGGGCTGTTCCCTCCTCCTTTGAAGAACTGCAGCTCGCACAGGGTTCGATACAGGCCCGGCCGGCCCACCAGCTCCAGGTGGGTGCCCTCCTGCACCACGCGCCCCTCCTGCAGCACCACCACCCGGTCGCAGCCGACGACGGTGGTGAGGCGGTGGGCGATGACCACGGCGGTCCGGCCAGCCAGGAGGCGGACCAACGCCCGCTGGATGGCGTCCTCGGTGACGGCATCCACCGCGGCGGTGGCCTCGTCGAGCACGAGGAACTCGGGGTCGCCCACGAGAGCGCGGGCGAAGGAGATCAGCTGCCGCTCCCCCGCCGACAACCCCACCCCCCGCTCGCCCAGCTCCACGTCCAGCCTGCCCCCCAGGCGCGCGAGCAACGGCCCCGCCTGTACCTGCTCCAGCGCCCAGCGGACCCGTTCGTCGGAGAGGCCGGGGCGGCAGAGGGTCACGTTGTCCCGCAATGTGCCCGCGAAGCAGTCCACCTCCTGGAGGACCACCGCGAAGCGTCGCCGCAGTTCGGAAAGCGGCCAGGCGCGCACGTCCACGCCGTCCACCAGCACCCGCCCCTCCTGGGGGTCGTAGAAGCGGAGGAGGAGGTTCACGAGGGTGCTCTTCCCGGCGCCGGTGTGCCCCACCACGGCGATTCTCTCCCCGGGCTGGGCAGCGATGCTCACGCCGCGCAGCGCCCACTTATCCCCGTCGTAGGCGAAGGACACTTGGTCGAACGCGAAGGTCCCGCGACGCGGCGGGGGCGTGGCGGCCCCGGCTGGCTCCGCCAGCTCGGGCTGGGTGGCCAGGAGGGCCTGCAGGCGCTCCGAGGCGGCCAGGGAGGCCTGCAGCACGTTGTAGTTCTCGGCCAGATCGGCGATCGGTCGGTAGAAGCGCTGCACGTACTGGAGGAAAGCGACGAGGACTCCCAGCGAAACAGTCCCCGCGGTGCTCCACACGCCGCCGGTGACGAGCAGCAGCGAGAAACCGAGGGCAGTGAGGAACTCGACTCCTGGGTAGAAGATGGCGTAGTAAGAGACGCCGCGGATGTTGGCGTCGCGATGGGCCGCGTCGGTGAGGCGGAAGGCCTGCTCGGCCCGGTCCTCGGCACCGGCCAGCTGGACCACGGCCATCCCGGCCAGGTGCTCCTGCAGGTGGGTGTTGATGGCGGCCAGCCGGGCCCGGACTTCCCGGTAGACGAGGCGGGCGCGGCGCCGAAACCAGAGAGAAAAGGCCAGCTGGAGCGGCAGCACCGAGAAGGCCACCAGCGCCAGCCGCCAGTCCATGAAGACCAGCACGGCCATGATGCCGCTCACCAGCACCAGATCGGCCACGATATCCACCAGGCCGGAGGTGAAGATCTCGTTGAGCGCCTCCACGTCCGAGGTGAGGCGGGTGATGACCCGGCCGGCGGGGGTGCGGTGGAACCAGGCCAGCTCCAGTTTCTGCAGGTGTGCGAAGAGGGCGTCCCGCAGGTCGCGCATCACGTATTGGCCGGTCATGAGGACGGTGCGCGCCTCGACGATGAGGACAGCGGCGGCGAGGAAGAGGGAAACAAAGTACAGAGCGGCCACCGCCGCCAGCCCGGCGAGGCCGGATGTGGGCAGGCCAAGCAGGCGGAGCACGCTCTCGACGCGACGCGCCGGGCCGCTCCGAGCGGCGGGTGGGGTCTCGCGACCGCCCGGCGGGGGAGGGGGGGAGGCAGCGGCGCCGTTCGGTTCCAGGGTCGGCGTGAGGAAGAGATCCACGGCGGCTGCGGTGAGCAGGGGGCCGACCACCCGGAGGGCGGAGCCGAGCATGACGAGCAGCGCCGCGGCCGCAAGCCTCTTCAGGTACGGGCGACTCCAGCCAATGAGCCAGGCCGTGAGCCGACGGTCGCTGGTGGGGGCGGTCTCGCTCACGCGGGTCACCCGTCCACAACCACGGGCCGGTGTTGCGGTTTCGGTTGCAACTTGGCCAGGAGACGGAGGAGGCGGGGGCGGAGGGCGCGGCGCTGCAGGCCGGGGCGCAGCACGTCGCCGGCCAGGAGCGAGATCATCGCCGGTCTCGCTCCCAGTCGCTGGCACCCCGCGAGGAAGTACTCGAGGAAGCGGGGATCGTGGAAGGAGCGCACGAAGGCGGCGTAGAGGCGATGGAGCGAGCGGGTGAGGAGCGCCGTCGGCGCCAAATCGTTGCGGTCCACCCGCCGGTGCCGGTCGAGGGCGTCCTGGATGTCGTCGGCGGCGCAGGCGGCGGCGGCCATGGCTAGGAACGAACCGGTGAAGAAGAGGGGATCGAAAAACCCGGCGGCGTCGCCCAGCAGACAGAACCCGTCGCCGGCCAGGCGGGTGACGCGGTACGAGAAACCGCTCACCAGCTGCGGGGGGGCGAGGGGGTGGGCGGAGGCGAGGAGGTGGGCGGCCGCGGGGGCGGCGGCGAGGGCGGAGGCGAGGAGCTCTTCCGGCGGAGGGACCGACCCCGCGTGGGCGCGGGCGTCGAGGACGGCGTCCACCCCTACCGAGCCATCGCCCAGGGGGATGACGGTGAGGCGGTCGGGCGAGGCGACGAAAACCGTAGCGTGGCTCGCCGCCCGCCCGGGGAGCTGCGGGGCGCCGGCGAAGCGGGCCCGCACCGCCACCTTGCGGTGGTGGGGGTACGGGAAGCGCCACCCCATCCGCGAGGCCAGGAACGAGCGATGGCCGGTGGCGTCCAGCAGCACGCGGGTGCGAACCGTGTCTTCCCAGCCGCCGGGTTCCCGCACCGTGACCGCAGCGAGGCGGTCCCCCTCCCAGGTGGGGGAAGCGGCGCTCCACCCCTCCAGCACCTCCACGCCCAGGGCGCGAGCTCGGGCGAGGAGGAGGGCGTCGAATTGGTCGCGGCGCACGTGGTACGCCTGGGGCAGAGCCGGAGGCAGCGCCTCTTCGAAAGCAAAGTGGCAAGCCGAACTCCCATCGCCTCGGCAATAGCTGGTACCGGTTGCCAGCTGGGTGCTGGTCAGGTTGCGGAGGGCAACCTCCACTTCCAACTCCGCCAGCAGGGGGCCGGCATGGGGGAGCAGCACCTCGGCCAGGGCGGCGCGTGGCGGGCCCTGGTGGAGGAGTACCGTCTCGATCCCCGCCCGCGCCAGGAGCGCTCCTGCCACACTCCCGGCCGGGCCGCCCCCGGCAATGAGCACGTCCACCGACCGCGGCGTTCGCACGGGGGCAGTCTAGCTGGATCGGCAAGGGTACCGGCCGGGCTGCGCCACGGCCAAGAGGAGACTCGACCGCGCTAGAGCTTGCGGAGGATCTTGCCCAACGCATCGAGCTCCCCGGCGGTGGTGTAGAAGTGGGGCGAGAACCGCACGAGTCCTTGACGGGCCGAGACGTGGATGGACCGGGCACGGAGACGGCGCACCACCTCTTCGGGGGGCAGGAAAGGGTGGCGCGCGGCCACGATGCCGGCAATGGGGTGGGGGGAGCCGGGGGACACCACGCTCCACCCCAACTCCAGGAGCAGGTTGGTGATGGCGCGCGCGTTGGTGGTGACGCGGTGGTGCACTGCGGGCAGCCCGGCCTCCAGGAGCAGGTCCAGTGCCGCTTCGAGACCCGCGACGAGGACGCTGGGAGCGGAACCTGGTTCGAAGCGGCGGCCGTCTTCGTGGCAATCGAGGCGTTCCAGGAAAAAGCTGCCGGCCGGACGGCACACGTTGCGCCATCCGGCCAGCACCGGTGCCAACTTGGCCCGCAACCGTGGCCTCGTGACCATCACCCCCAGCCCCTCCGCCGCCAGCAGCCACTTGTGGCCATCGGCGACGAGCGCGTCCACCCCCAGCTCGTCGAAGGTGGCCGGCAGCACGCCGAGCCCCTGGATGGCGTCGAGAACCACCATGGCGTCCACCCCCCTGGCCACCTCCACCACGTCCCCCACCTCGGCCACCCAGCCGGTGTGAAACGACACCCAGGAGATGGCCACGACGCGGGTGCGGGGCGTGATGGCTTCCGCCACCGCCTCCGCCCGGACGCGCCCCTCGGGGGTCGGGAACCGCCGCACCGTGACGCCCCGCTGCGAGAGCGCCAGGTACGGCGCCACGTTGGCGGCGAATTCCTCGGCGCCCACCAGCACCTCGTCCCCCGCCCGCCACGGGAAGCCCTGGGCCACGAGGGACAGCCCCTCGGAGGTGCTGCGCACCAGCGACACGTCCGAAGGGCTGCAGCGGATCAGATCCGCCGCCAGGCAGCGCACCCCCAACTCCGACACGTGCCACTTCTCCCAGTGGCTGGCCCCGGAACGTTCCTGCTCCTCGATCCGACGGCGCATGGCGGCCGCCACCCGTCGCGGCAGAGGTGCCACGGCCGCGTGGTCCAGGTAGAGGCAGTGGTCCCGCACCGGGAACTCCGGCAACCAGCGCGCCAGATCCAGGGTCACGGGGGGAGTATACGGCGAGCGGGTGGCGGGGAGCAGGCGGGCCCGCTTGCCGTCGCGGAGGATGCCCGATAGAGTCCCGGCATGGACCGCGCCGAGGGCAGGGGGGCGATTCGATGTGTGGCATAGCGGGGATCCTGGGCGCCCCCCGGGACGAGGGACGGGCGATCCTCCAGCCGATGCTGGCGGCGCTCGAGCACCGCGGTCCCGATTCGGTGGGGGTGGCGGCGGGTGACGGCTGGGCAATTGGCGCGCGGCGGCTCGCCATCGTGGACCTGGTGACGGGCGACCAGCCTGTCACCGACGAGAGCGGTGCCGTGCACGTGGTGCAGAACGGCGAGATCTACAACTTCCTAGAGCTGCGCCGCGACCTGGAGCGGGCGGGCCACCGCCTGCGCTCCCGCGGCGACACCGAGGTGCTGGCCCACCTCTGGGAAGACCTTGGGGCAGACATGCTGGCGCAGCTGCGCGGGATGTTCGCCCTGGCGGTGGTGGACGAACGCACGCGCACCCTCCTGCTGGCTCGCGACCGCGTGGGGAAGAAGCCGCTTTACTGGTGGCGGCGGGGTCCCCGCCTCCTCTTCGCCTCCGAGCTCAAGGCGTTGTGGGCAGGGGTGGGCGGACCGCCCGAGCTGGACGAGGCGGCCTTGGACGCCTACCTGGGGTGGGGGTTCGTGCCGGAGGGGCAGTGCCTGGCGCGGGGGGTCCGCAAGCTCCCCCCGGCGCACGGACTCCTCTACGGCTGGGAGGACGGTTCGCAGCGCCTCCTCCGCTACTGGGAACTGGCGGTCCGGCCGGACCGCTCGGTGCGCTTTGGCGAGGCGGTGGAGGAGGTGCGGGCGACGCTGGCCGAGGCGGTGCGGCTGCGGACCAGGGCCGACGTGCCGGTGGCAGTGTTCCTCTCGGGCGGGCTCGATTCGGGGAGCGTGGCCGCGCTGGCGGCGGGAACGGTAACGGGGCCGGCGGTGTGCGTGAGCTTCGCGGGGGCGCCTAGCGAAGCGAGGTTGGCGAGAGCAACAGCCCGGCGTTGGTCGCTCCGTTTCGAAGAGGTGTCGGTGGCCCCCGCCGACGGCGTCGCTCTGCTCCCCTCCCTGGCCGAGATCTACGACGAGCCGCTTGCCGACCCTTCGGTGATCCCCACGGTTCTCGTTGCCCGGGCGGTGCGCCCGGTCGCGAAGGTCGTGCTCAACGGCGACGGGGGCGACGAGGTGTTGGGCGGTTACCGGCGGCTGCTGGTGGCGCGGGTTCGAGAGGAGCTGGGACGGGGAGCGGGCCTGGCGAGGGGGGTCCTGGCCCCACTGGCGGCTCTCTTCCCGGCGCGCTTCCACCGCCTCGGGGCAGCCCTTCGGGAGCCTCTCCTCTACGACGCCGTAGGGCCGGCGAAGCTGTCCGCGCGCGACATCGAGCTGCTGCGAGGTTCGCGCCCGGCCCCTCCCCCGGCGCTGGAGGAGCTGCTGGCCACCTGCGTGGGCGAGGACGAGACCACCCGCCTGCGGCTCCTCGACCTGGGGTTCTTTCTCCCCGGCGATCTGCTGCCGAAGATGGACCGGGCGACGATGGCGGCGTCGCTGGAAGCGCGCTCGCCCTTTCTCGACCACGTCCTGATCGAGCGCGCCAGCCGTTATCCCACCTCGGTCTTGCTGCGGGGAGGCACGACCAAGGCGGTGCTGCGCGCGGCAGCGTCCCACTGGTTGCCCCGCTCGGTGCGGCTGGGGCGCAAGCGCGGCTTCGAGATCCCGCTGGTGGCGTGGCTGCGTGGCGCCTGGGCGCCGGTGGTGGAGGAGGTGTGCGCCGATCCGACGGCCAGGCTGCGGCGGCTCTGCGACGGGGGCGCTCTCCAGGCGTGGCGCCACTGGTGGCGCCGACCGGACCGGGAGCGGGCGGCCCGCTCGGTGTTCACCCTCGTGACCTTGGAGTACTGGCTGCGGCGCTGGACCTGAGCGCCGGGTACTACCAGCGCGTTGAGTCCAGGGGGGAGACCGTATGGGTGCAGCGCTGGAGGGTGGGGCCACAGACCGCCAGGATGCGTTCGAGCAGGGGCGCCGGGGGAGGAACCAGCGTCAGAAGGCGGGCGGCGCGTTCGGGAGCGGTCGCCGGGAGGCCCGGCATGTAGGCGGCAAAGGCGCCGACGGCCAGCTCGCGGCGAGTCTCGTCGAGGCGCCAGAACGTGGGCTGGGCACCGCAGCGGTGCGCGTGACGCGCGAGCTGCCAGGCGAGGGCGTGAGCTTCCAGCGGCCAGGGGGGCAGGGGTGGTCCCGTCCTCAAGCCGGGGTTCAAGAAGAGCACGAGCCGCGGCTCCGCCGGTGCCCGCGTCAGGACCTCCTGGGCCAGCGAGGCGAGGGTGGTTTGCCGGCCGTCGAGAGGGAAGGGGACGGTGCGCAACACCGACACAGGCGACCGGGCAAGCCCTGGTTCCGAGGTGAGGGCCAGGGTCCACGCCATGTGGGCGTTGACGAGATAGGCGATCACCTCTTCGTCGCGGGGGAACCACTCGGGGTGGCTGCTCGGCCCCAGTTGCGCCAGGAGGGCGAGGTGGCTGCGCAACCGGGCCTGCTCGGCGGTGCCGAGGGTCGCCGGCTCGGCGGCAAACCATGCCAGCACGTGGGACAGCGGGGTGTAGGAGAGGGGCACGACCGGGGCGACGGCGAGGCTGGGCACCCAGGGGAGGTGCCAGGGAGGAGCTGGCGTCTCCCCTTGTCCCGCGGCGGGCATGGCCAGGAGCAGGGTGAGGCCCACGCACCACGGCAGCGCGACGGGGAGCTTAAGGCGGAACGGCGCGATGCGGAGCACGCCTGCATTGTACCCGCGGTTGCGAGCCGGGGAGAGGCGAGGAGGAGCGCCGGGAGGCTCGTCAGTCCCGATGCGGCGGCCGGTTGGGGCGAACCTGGCCGGTGCCGCTGCCCGACGTCCTCGACACGGACGCGCCGAGCGTCCTCGATCCGCTGGGTGGGGAGGGGCGCTCGAGCTGCGGCCTGGCCGACGCGTGGGGCAGGGCGCGCGGCCCCGTCTCGCGGCTGAGGGTCAGCGGCTGGTGGGGCGCTCCAGCCTGCTCCGCACGTCGGCTGGGCCAGGCCGGGGCCACGCGAGCTGTGGGTGAGTGGGTTGCCGGAGAGGAGCGGTGGAAATTCCTCGCTTGGTAGTCGGGCGATTCGGGGCGCGACACGCGCCGGTCGGGGCCGCTGGTCTGCGGGGTGTGCGGTGGCTTGGCCGGGGTGCCGACCTCCGGCCTGGACGTCTGCGGCCCGGTTCGGTTGGAGACGGGTGGCGCGGGACGCCCGCTGGGGGCCTGTCCTGTGGGCGCGGGCTGCGTGCGGACGGTGCGGGGAGCGACAGGGCGAGCGGGCGTCTGCGGTGCCTCGGGCGTGGTCGGACGCGAGAAGGTGCCAGAGGGGACTCGGCCGGTTGGGGCGCCGGGCACGGTCCGCAGAGGGGCGCGAGCCGTGCCGGTGCTGCCAGGTGATGTGCCGGGGGGGAGGGAGCGGGGGACAGCGCCAGCGGCACCGGTGCTCTGCCCCGGCGTGGTTCGCCCCACGCCTGGGAGCTGCCGGCCGGTGGGTGGCTGGGAAGCCCCGCCAGCGCCTCCCTCACGGCCCGGGAGCTGGAGATCCGCCGTCCGCAGGGTGCGCACCGGGAGCGTGGCGAGCCGGCTCGCCGCACTCCCGTCCCGGCCGAGGATGGGGGAGAGGTCCGGGAGTTCCCTCGCCTCGACCTGCAGGGACGCCTCGAGCAGCCGCCCGCTTCCACCCCGCGCCGGCGGCGGCGTGACGAGCGGCCCGGATCGGACATGGGCGAAGGGGTCTCCCGGCACCTCCCGGAACACGTGGGTGGGATCGAGGCGCAACCGGTCCAGGCGTCCGCTGGCGAAGTGCTCCGAGCGGACGAAGGTCCAGGGGCGGGGATCCACGGCGCGCAGACGCACCCGCCCCGAGAAATCCAGGGCGGCACTGCCCCAGCGCCGTGGTTCCCAGCCGCTATCACGCCGGCAGTCGCGGCAGTGGCGGTAGTACCAGCCGTCGTAGTAGCCACGGGGGCACCAGCCGATGTAGCCGGGGTAGTGGATCCAGTGGACCCACGCTGGGGCCCAGATGGGGTCCCACCCCCACACCCAGCCGAAGCTCACGTCCCAGTACCAAGTGCCGTAGTGGTAGGGGAGCCAGCCCCACGGCTCGTAGGAGATCCAGGCCCAGCCCACCGGCGTCCAGTACCACCGGCCGTAGGAGTAGGGGACCCAGCCGACGGCCACGCGCGGGCGCCACATCCAGCTGCCGTAACTGGTCACGAACACCCACTCGCCGTAGCTGTCGAGAACGTAGGCGCGGCTCGCCACGGTGCCGGTCACGTGCTGGGTGCTGGTGCCGGCGGCGGCAGCGCGCCGGCGCGCCTCCACCCACTCCCAGAAATCATCGAAGCGGGCAGGGAGGGGGCCGGTATCGACCCGCCCGCGCGCGTCGCGCCAGGCGCGCTGGCCGGCACGCACGAGGATGGACCCGAGTTCGATGGGGAGGTCGGCGTTGCCGGCGTGCGCCTCGAGCTCGAGGGCGTCGGCGCGAACACCGATCCGGTAGAGGCCGGGCTTGTCCAGCCACGCCGAACCAAAGTCGGACACGAGCTGCACCGACTCCTCGCCCAGCGCCGCCGCGGGGATTTCAATGGCCGCCTCGCCCTGGGCGAGGAACAGGGAGGTCCGGCTCGCCGCCCCTGCCTGGGAGGCCACCACCGCGTCCACGTCCAGCACCGTGAACTGGTCCAGCCACACGGTGCAGCCGTCGGCGAGCTGGAGTTCCAGGCGTGCCCCGCGGGCGGTTTCCAGGCGGTCGCCGGGCACGATGGGCATGTTGACGACGGCTTCGAAGGTCTCGTCCTGCTGGGAGGGGCGTACGCTGGCGTAGCGTTCCAGGTACGAGATGTAGCTCAGAGAGGTCACCTCGTCCGTCGCGAAGGCCACGCCGGCAAGCCCGGCTGCGAAGCTGACGGTCAGGATGGCGGTGGTAACGCTCTTCATGGCGGTCCTCCCATCCACATCCACAGAACAGCAAAGCAAGGCGTGTGCCAGGCCGTGACGGCAGCCACCGGGTGGCCGGCTGCCTTCCTCCTTCCGTATCACTCCCCCCTCTCGAGGCGGGCCAGCTCCT
The DNA here is from genome assembly GCA_037441065.1 of Acidobacteriota bacterium. Classification (GTDB taxonomy): domain Bacteria; phylum Acidobacteriota; class Thermoanaerobaculia; order Thermoanaerobaculales; family Thermoanaerobaculaceae; genus JACADV01. The sequence continues at coordinate 106,185 of JBBISY010000003.1, forward strand.
GGAGCTGCTGGGACTGGCGCAGCTTGATGAGGGTGTAGGCGGGGTAGTAGCCGGAGCGGACGACAACGCCGGGGTAGGTGACGCACCCCCGCCCCATGACGACACCGGGGTTCACGACCGTGTTGCACCCGGTGCGGCAGCCGTCGCCCAGGATCGCGCCCAGCTTACGCCGCCCGGTCGGAACGAGGTGGTCGGCGAGGCGCACGCTGACTTCACCGCCGATGTTCTTGACGTTGGACAGGATGGTGCCGGCGCCGAGGTTCACCTGGCGGCCCAGCACGCTGTCGCCCACGTAGTTCTGGTGGGGGGCGTGAGCGCCGTCGAGGAGGATCGCGCGCTTGATCTCCGAGTGCGCGCCGACGACGCAACCGTCACCGAGCAGCACGCCGCCCCGCAGGTAGGCCCCGGTGCGGATCTCGCAGCCGTCGCCCACCACCAGCGGTCCGCGCAGCACGGCGCCGGGCTCGATGCGGCAATCGTGTCCGATGGCGATGGGCCCCTCCAGGACGTGCACCCCCACGGGGAGGGGGGTGAGGATCCTCCACTCTCCGCGCCCCGCCACGTAGTCGTCGAGGGGTTGGCCGAGGGCTTCCCAGGCGGGGCGATCGGCAGGAAACACCGCCGCGTGCGCGTACCCGTCCAAGTCGAACAAGTTGATGGCAAACAAGGAGTCCAGCTCGAGCATGGCGGGAGTATAGTGAAACGCTCTACTCGCTGCCGGGGGAGGTGGGGCCGTGGGGAGGTCGGCGCACGATCACCACCGTCTGATCGTCCTCCGGCACCGCGGTGCCTGCGAAGCTCGCCACCGCCTGGAAGATGGCCTGGACGATCTCGGCCGCCGGCTGGTGGGCGTGGCGCCGCACGAGGCGGACCAGCCGGGCGATGCCGAACTCTTCGCCGCTGCGGTGGTGCCGGCATTCCGTGATGCCGTCGGTGTAGAGCACCAGCAGGTCGCCGGGGTCCAGGTGGGCAAAGCCGCGCAGGTAGGTGGCGTCCGGCGAAACGCCGAGGACCATGCCGCCCTCGCGCAGGAATTCGGGGCCGCCGGTGGGCCGCAGGATGAAGGGGGGGACGTGCCCGGCGTTGACGTAGATCACGTTGCCGCTGGTCTCCAGCTCCGCGACGAAGAGCGAGACGAACTTGGACACCAGCTTGGAGCGGTTGATGATGGCGTTGAGCCGTTCCACGGTGCGGGAAATCTTGAAATCCCGGGTGAGGCCCATGCGCAGCCCCATGTACACGTCACGCACCTGGAGGGCGGCGGGCAACCCGTGGCCGGAGGCGTCGGCGATCGCCAGATCCACGAGGTCGGGAGTGAGGGGGATGTAGTCGAAGAAGTCGCCCCCCACCACCTCGGTGGGGCGGGAGTCCCCGGCGATGTCGAAATCGGCGTAGCGGGGCACCCGCTTGGGCAGAATGGAGCTCTGGATCCGGCGGGCGTCCTGGAGGATCTCCTCGAACCGCTCCTGGCGGAGCTTCTGGTTGATGGCGAGGCGGACGATGTTGAGCGATGCGCGCAGGTCCTCGGCGGCTCCGTCCCTGCCGGCCAGGTCGAAGGAAACCAAGTATTCCCCGTCGGCGATGGCAATGGCGGCGAAATGCGAGTGAGTCCCCAGCCTGGCCTCCAGCTCCGGGTCCACCTCGGGGGCTGACAGGTCCATGACGACGAGGCCGCTGTCGAGGAGGGTCTCGACCGGGGTGTAGGACTTGGGGACGCGGATCCCCACCGCGGCACCGGAAGCGCTGCCAAAGGTGTGGACCAGCTCGTAGTCGGTGTCCACCAGCTTGTAGATCCGCCCCCCCACGATGCCGAGATCGTCGCGGAAACTCGCCACCATGTGGTCGGCCACGTTGCGGATGGTGGCCAGGATGTCGGCGCCCCGCTCGATGGCGCCCAGGGTGCGCTCGACTCGGCGGAAGAGCGATTTGGGGGTGCTGCCGAGCGCTGTGGGCAGGGACCGGTTCTTTCTCTTGCTGGGCGACGCCATGGCTTCGGTGGGTTCGCGGTGCGCGCGGTTTCCCTTCCTTCCTCGGGCGGGAAGAGTAGCACTTTCGGGCCGGGGCGCGCTCAGGGCAGCGCGTGGGGGTTCAACAGGGCCAGAGCTTGGCGGTGGCCGGGGGCGAGCTTGAGGGCCTTCTCCAGGTAGCGGTGCGCGGCGTGCTTTCGGCCGCGGGCGAGTTCGGCCCGCGCCAGGGCCACCCAGGTATCCGCCAAAGCCGGTTGGCGGCTGCGGGCGAGTCGGTAGAAACGGATGGCCTGCTCCACGTGGCCCTGCGCCAGCTCCAGGTCGCCGCGGACCAGCAGCACGTGCGGGGAGGCGGTGGCGGTATTGGCGGCCGCGAGAGCGGTTTGCGCCTCGGCCTCCTTGCCCAGAAACCGATACAGGGCTGCCAGGTTGGACAGCACGGTGGGGTTGTCGGGTTCCACCGCGAGCGCCTGCGCGTAGGCGGCGAGGGCGCCGTCCACATCGCCGAGGCGTCGCCGCGCCACGCCCAGGTTGCCCCAGCCGCCGGCAAAGGTGGGGACGAGCCGCACCGCCTGCTGGAAGTGACGGATCGCGGCATCCGGGCGGCCGGCGCGGAGTTCTTCGCTGCCGCGGTTGTTCAGGTAGAGGGCGGTGATCCAGATGTCGTCCAGCGACCTGAGTGCGCGGGGCTGCTCGAAGCGCGAGCGCTCGAAGTCGTATACCGTGATGCCACCGGCGTACGAGAGCACGGCGACCACATGGGTATTGACGACGATCAGGTCGCCCTCCCGCTCGCTGCCGCGCGATTGGGTGACGAGGGCGGTGGTGACCGGCAGGCCCAGCGAGCGGCCGAGGGCCACGAAGAGGTTGGTGAAGGAAAGGCAGTTCCCCTGCCGCCGATAGAACGCCTCGGCGGCCGTGAACGTCCCGCGGTTCTCGTAGGAAAAGGGGAAGGTGCGTTCGTCGAAGAGGGCTCGCTGCAGGCTGCCCAGCCGTTCTGTGGGTGTGCCCGTCCCGGCCACGCGGGTAGCGAACTCCCGCATGTGCTCGGTGACGAGCAAGGGGTTGGCGATCTCCGCCGGGTCGACGCCGCGCGCGCGCACCTCCACTTCCCACCGTGCCTGGTCGAGGAAGGTGAGGTTCGGCGGGCGGGTGGCGACACAGCCCGCCAGCAGCAGCGACAGGAGGAATGCGGGGTGCTTCACGAACCCAGTATACGGGGGGGTGGAGGAGAGGTTATTGTGACAGGGCGAGAGGCGGCGGAGCGGGAGGCGAGGGGAGCCGGCCATTCCCGGGGCGGACCCCATCCCGCGCGCCGCCAGGAGAGGAGGGATGCTGTGGGCTTCACGACCCTTGTGGTGGAGACCAGTGGTGCCATCCAGACCGTGATCCTGAACCGGCCGGAGAAACTCAACGCGTTGAACCGCACGCTGCTGGCGGAACTGCGGGAGGCCCTCGGGCGCGCCCTGGAGGATGCCAGCGTCAAGGCGGTCATCCTCACCGGGGCTGGCGACAAGGCGTTCGTGGCCGGGGCCGACATCGCCGAGTTCGCGGACATGACGCCCGCCGAGGCGGTGGCCTTCTCCCGTCGCGGCCAGGAGCTGTTCGACGCCATCGAACGCTCACCCAAGCCCATCATCGCTGCCGTCAATGGATTCGCCCTCGGCGGCGGGTGCGAGCTGGCCATGGCGTGCCATCTGCGCGTGGCCGCCACCACCGCCACCTTCGGACAACCGGAGGTGAAGCTGGGGATTATTCCCGGCTACGGGGGCACGCAGCGCCTGCCGCGGCTGGTGGGGTGGGGACGGGCGCTGGAACTGCTCCTGACCGGCCGGATGATCGATGCAGCCACGGCCTCGAGCTGGGGTCTCGTAAACCGCCTGGCAGAGCCGGGAGAGCTGCGCGAGGCGGCCTGTGCGTTGGCGGAGGAGATCTTGGCCGTGTCCCCGGTGGCGGTGGGCTACTGCCTGGAGGCGGCCCGCGCCGGCCTGGCCGGCACCCGGGAGCAGGGGTTGGAGGCGGAGGCGAGCCTGTTCGGATTGTGCTTCGCCAGCGAGGACATGCGGGAAGGGTGCCGGGCTTTCCTCGAGAAACGGAAGCCGAGTTTCCCGGGACGGTGAGGCGCGGCACCACCTCGCGCGCTCTTGATCGGTTCGGCGAATCCGCGATGATGGCTCCGTGAGTCAGCGGCTCTCTCACCTGGTGTACGACTGGAATCTCCACGGCCCGACCGGTGCGCCGCCTCGCCGAACCGTGACCTTCGACGACGAGACGCTCCGGGATGGGCTGCAGAGCCCTTCGGTGCGCAACCCGTCGCTGGAGGGGAAGATCCGCTTGCTCCACCTGATGGCGGCGCTGGGGATCGGCAGCGCCGACGTGGGCCTGCCGGGGGCGGGGCGGCGCGCGGCGCAGGAGGCGGAGGCGCTGTGCCGCGAGATTGTCCGCTCGCGGCTCCCGGTTACTCCCAACTGCGCGGCGCGCACGGTGGAGAAGGACATCCGGCCGATCCTGCGCATCATGGACCGGGTGGGAACCCCCGTCGAGATCGCTCTCTTCCTCGGTTCCTCGCCGATTCGCTGTGCGGTTGAGGGGTGGACGGTGGAGGAGCTCCTGCGGAGGACCGAGCGGATGGTGTCGTTGGGCAGGGAGCACGGGGCGCCGGTGACCTTCGTGACCGAAGACACGACGCGGTCCGATCCCGAGACCCTGCGCGCCCTGTACAGCGTGGCGGTGCGGAGCGGTGCCAGCCGGGTGTGCGTTGCGGACACCGCCGGCCACGCCGACCCCCTCGGCGCGTACGGCGTCGTCCAGTTCGTGCGGCAGGTGGTGGACGCGGCGGGGGGAAGCGTCGTGGGGCTCGACTGGCACGGGCACAACGACCGCGGGCTGGCGGTGGCCAACGCGTTGGCGGCGGCGCTGGCCGGGGCGGACCGGCTGCACGGCACGGCGCGGGGGGTGGGCGAGCGGGTCGGGAATCCGCCGATGGAGCAGCTGTTGGTGAATGCGCGCCTGCTGGGTTGGGCGGCCCCCGAGCTGCTGCGCCTCGGCGAGTATGTCGAGGTGGCCAGCGAACTGCTCGGTATCCCTGTGCCGCCGGGCGCCCCCGTGGTCGGGCGCGACGCGTTCCGCACCGGCACCGGCGTGCACGCGGCGGCCATCCTCAAGGCAGCCCGGCGGGGGGAGCCCGACGCGGTGGACCTGGTCTACTCGGCGGTTCCGGCGGCGTGGCTGGGGCGCCGGCAGGAAATCGAGATCGGCCCCATGTCCGGTGCCTCGAACGTGCGGTGCTGGCTGCTGGCGCGGGGCCTCGAGCCGGAGGCGGAACTGGTGCACCGCATCCTGCGCGCTGCCAAGCGCAGCCGCCGCAACCTCGCCGACGCGGAAATCGAAGCGATCGTGGCGCGCCAACTGGGCGTTTCGAAAGGCGGCGCTGGAGGCGATTGAGCGTGCGCGCGAGGGCGGCGGGGTCGAAGGTGATACCGCCGCTTTCCCAATCGCACAGCACGGACTCACCCTCTGCGCGGGGGTTCTCCCGCGAGCCAACGCTCCCCCTTCGCGTGGATTCTCGGTGAACCAACGCGGCACGTTGCAGGACTGGCCGGCAAGGTGCACAATAGCGCCGGCCGGGAACCCCGGCTTTTCGCGTGGAGGGCGCTATGAAGGTCCATGAATACCAGGCCAAACAGATCTTGGCCGGCCACGGGGTGGCGATTCCCTGCGGGCGGCTGGCCACGACCCCAGCGGAGGCGCGCCAGATTGCCGAGGAGCTCGGCGGGCCGGTGGTGGTCAAGGCCCAGGTCCATGCCGGTGGCAGGGGCAAGGCGGGCGGCGTGAAGCTGGCCAGGTCCCCGCAGGAGGCGGAGGCGGTGGCGGCGGCCATCCTGGGCATGAAGCTGGTGTCGAGACAGACCGGTCCGGAGGGGAAGATCGTTCGCAAGGTGCTGGTGGAGGAGGGCGTCGAGATTGCCCGGGAGCTCTACGTGGGCGTGGTGCTGGACCGGGCGGTGGGGCTGCCGGTGATGATGGCTTCCAAGTTCGGCGGCATGGAAATCGAAGAGGTAGCGGCCGCGCATCCAGAGGCGATTCTCAAGGAGCACTTCGATCCAGTGCTCGGCCTCCACCCCTTTCAGGCGCGCAAGCTGGGTTTCGCGCTGGAGCTGGCGGGCGACACGCTGAAGCAGTTCCAGCGCCTGGTTATCGCGCTTGCCAAGGCGTACAACGAGAGCGACGCGTCGCTGGCGGAAATCAACCCCCTCTTGATCACGGGCGCGGGCGCGGTGATGGCTCTGGACGCCAAGATGACCTTCGACGACAACGCCCTCACCCGGCAGCCGGCGATCGCCGCCATGCGGGACCTGGACGAGGAGGACCCCTACGAGGTGGAGGCGTCCAAGTACGATCTCAACTACATCAAGCTGGACGGCAACATCGGCTGCATGGTGAACGGGGCCGGGCTGGCCATGGCCACCATGGACATCATCAAGCACCATGGCGGCAACCCCGCCAACTTCCTGGACGTGGGGGGCGGGGCGAGTCAGGAGCGGGTGGAGGCGGCGTTCCGCATCCTGCTCTCCGACCCGGCAGTGAAGGCTGTTCTCATCAATATCTTCGGTGGGATCGTCCGGTGCGACATGCTGGCGGCGGGGGTGGTGGCGGCGGCCAGGAACCTGGCGGTGAAGGTCCCCATCGTGGCGCGGCTGGAGGGCACCAACGTGGACGAGGGGCGTCGGATCCTGGCCGAATCGGGGCTCGCCATCCAGCCGGCGGACAGCATGGCGGATGCGGCAGCCAAAGTGGTGGCGGCGGCGCGGTAGGGAGGAGCCATGGCGATCTGGGTTGATGAACGGACCAAGGTGGTCGTACAGGGTCTCACCGGCAAAGAGGGCCAGTTCCATGCGGCCAAGTGCCGCGAGTACGGCACCAAGATCGTGGCGGGCGTGACGCCGGGCAAGGGGGGGCAGGCGGTGGACGGCGTCCCAGTCTTCGACACCGTGGTGGAGGCGAGGCGGGCGACGGGGTGCAACGCGTCCCTGATCTTCGTGCCGCCCATGCTGGCCGCTGATGCGATTCTCGAGGCGGCGGACGCCGGCATCGAGCTCATCGTGTGCATCAGCGAAGGGATCCCCGCCCGGGACGAGGTGCTGGTCAAGCGGGCGCTGGCGGGGAGCCCGTCGCGCCTGATCGGACCCAACTGCCCGGGGATCATCTCGCCCGGCAAGGCCAAGCTGGGCATCATGCCGGCGCACATCCACCGGCCAGGCCCGGTGGGGGTGGTTTCCCGCTCGGGAACGCTGACCTACGAGGCGGTGGGCCAGCTCACGGGCCTCGGTCTCGGCCAGTCCACCTGCGTGGGGATCGGCGGTGACCCGGTGCCCGGCACCAGCTTCATCGATGTCCTCGACGCCTTCAACCGGGACCCGCAAACCGAAGGAGTGGTGATGATTGGCGAGATCGGTGGTAGCGCCGAGGAAGAGGCGGCCGCCTTCGTGAAGGCCAACGTCAAGAAGCCGGTAGTGGCCTTCATCGCCGGGCAGACGGCGCCGCCGGGACGGCGGATGGGGCATGCCGGCGCCATCATTTCCGGCGGCAAGGGGACGGCCAAGGAGAAGATGGAGGCTCTCGCCGCGGCCGGCATCCACGTGGTGGCCACCCCGGCCGAGATCGGCATCACCATGGCGCGGGCCATGGGCCGGGGGTAGCGCTGTGGCAGCACGCCCGCCCCGCGGGCGCCCGCCCCGGTGCGCGCCGGCGGTTCCGGGCGGTGGAAAGGAAACTGTACGCATGCGAGAGAGAACACTGACCATCCTCAAACCCGATACGGTGGCCCGCCGCAACGTGGGAGCCATCATTTCTCGCCTCGAGCAGGAGGGGTTCGAGATCGTCGCGGCGAAGCGGATGCGGCTCTCCGAGGAGCAGGCGAAGGCCTTCTACGCCGTGCACCGGGAGCGGCCGTTCTACCGCTCCCTGGTGGAGTTCATGACCTCGGGGCCAGTGTGGGTGATGGCCCTGGAGCGCGACAATGCCGTCGAGCACCTGCGCCGGGTAATGGGCGCCACGGACTCCACCAAGGCCGAGAAGGGAACGATCCGGGCCCAGTTCGGCACGAACATCGAGCGCAACGCGATCCACGGCTCCGATTCCCCGGAGAACGCCCGCCAGGAGGTGGCTTTCTTCTTCTCCGCGGCCGAACTGGTGTGAAGAACCCTCGGCCGCCGGTGACGGCTCGTGCTGCCGCGGGCACGGGACGCGGAGAGAAACGGGACGCTCGCCGGGCTACCAGCGGCGAGGCCTTGCCGGGGCGCGGTGAGGCTAGAATCGGTCCGTGGCGGAAGAGGAGCGCGATGCGTCGGCGTTCTTCACCCGGGACCTGCCCGAGTACCTCGCCGTCTTGACGGTGGAGCGGGGGCTCTCGGTCAACACCGTCAAGGGGTACGGCAGCGACTTGACCGCCTTCGGGCGCTGGCTCCAGCGGCGGGGCGTCGCGTTGGAGGCGTGCGAGCGGGCGCACCTGCGCCGCTACCTCTCGGATCTGCGGGGAGCGGGACTGGCGGCGCGGACGGCGGCGCGGTCGCTGGCGGCGCTGCGGGGGTTCTTCCGCTTTCTGGTGGAGTCGGGCCGTATTGCCCAGGACCCGACGCTGGAGCTGGAGTCCCCCAAGCTGTTGCGGGCGCTGCCCCGCTTCCTGTCGGACACGGAGGTGGACGCTCTGCTGGCGGCGCCGGATCCGTCCAGACCGCTCGGCCTGCGCGACAAGGCGATGTTGGAGACGCTCTATGCCACCGGGGTGCGGGTCTCGGAACTGGTGGGCTTGAAGCTGAGCGGCGTGCGCCTGGAGCCGGGCTACGTCAGGGTGTGGGGGAAAGGGACCAAGGAGCGGATCGTGCCGCTGGGCTCGTCGGCCTGCCAGTGGCTGTCCCGGTACCTCTCGCAGGTTCGCCCCGCCCTCGACACGCGGCGCTGCGAGGAGGTCTTCCTCACCGTGCGCGGCGGTCCCATGACACGGCAGAGCTTTTGGCGGCTGGTGGTGGCCTACGGCAGGAGGGCGGGTATTACGACCCCCCTCTCACCCCACGTGCTGCGCCACTCGTTCGCCACCCACCTCCTGGAACACGGTGCCGATCTGCGGGCCGTTCAGGCCATGCTGGGGCACGCCGACATCTCCACCACGGAAATCTACACCCACGTGACGCGGGAGCGGCTGCGCCGCCTCTACGCTGCCAAACACCCGCGGGCGTGAGGGAGGGCGGCATGAGGCAACCGTGGCGGTTGGCCTTCCCGCGGGCAGTGATCGGGCTCGCGGCGGCTGCCGCGGGGGCGATCGGGCCCGACGGCGCCGCCTCGCCTTACCTCGTGGTATTCGTGGACGGCAGGACACTGACCGTGACCGCGGCGCGGCTGCAGGACGAGCGGCACCTCCGCCTGGAGTTGGGCGACGGGGCGACGGTCACGGTTCCCCTGCTGCGCGTGGAGCGGGTCATCGAGGCGGCGGTGGAGGAGGAGCCCCAGGAGCTGGCCGCGCCATCCTGTCCCAGCGGCTTCGTGGCTGAGCGGCTGCCGGATGGGGTGCCGTACGCGGCAGAGATCATGGGGGCGAGCCGCGCGGCAAACCTCCACCCCTGGCTCGTGGCGGCGGTGGTGGAGGCCGAGTCGGCGTTCGACCCATGGGCCGTGTCGGCCGTGGGCGCGCGAGGCCTCATGCAGCTCATGCCTGCCGTCTGGATGGAGCAGGGGGTGGCGAACCCGCACGAGGTGCGGGCGAACCTCGAGGCTGGGTGCCGCCACCTGCGTCGCCTGTTCGAGCGCTACGGCGACGTGGCGTTGGCGCTGGCAGCCTACAACGCCGGCGCGGGGGCCGTGGACCGGGCCGGCGGGGTCCCCCCCTACCGCGAGACCCGCGAGTTCCTGCGCCGCGTTCTGTCGAAGTTCTGCCCCGCGAGCGTCCGGCCGGGGGAGGGGGAGGGCGGTGGGCAAAGCGGGCCGACCTCGGGGCCGAGGTTGTGAATGTTCGTATAATGTCGCCGCTCGCCGGGGCTGGGAAGTCGGCTGCGCCCTGCGAGGTTGTCGGTGGCAGAGGGGAGGCGACAGATGGGTGGTCGCGATGAGGGTACGAGGGCGCGGTCGGCGGGCGTGGCCGCGGGACCGGGCAGGGGGGACGGGAGTCCGGCGTTTCTCACCACCCGACTCGAGGTCCTGCTGGACCAGGCGCGCAAGAACAGCTTGTGGCCGTTCCCGTTCGGGACGGCGTGCTGCGCCATCGAGTTCATGTCGGTGATGATGTCCCACTACGACCTCTCGCGCTTCGGCGCCGAGGTGGTGCGCTTCTCGCCCCGGCAGGCCGATCTGCTCATCGTGGCGGGCACCGTCACCGACAAGATGGCGCCGGTGATGGTCCGCATATACGAACAGATGGCCGAGCCCAAGTACGTGATCTCCATGGGCGCCTGTGCCTGCACCGGGGGTTTCTACCGCGCCTACCACGTGGTTCAGGGGATCGACGAGTTCATCCCGGTGGACGTCTACGTCCCCGGCTGCCCGCCGACTCCGGAGGCGCTGCTGCAGGGGGTGATCCGGCTGCAAGAGATGATCGAGCGGGGCGAGACCCACTACCAGCGGGCCAGTGCTGCCAGGGCCCGGTCCGCGGGGGAGGGCCAATGAACGGCGCGGACGCGGTTCTCGACGCAATTCGGCAAGCCTTTCCAGAGGGTTCCGGGGTGGCGGTGGCGCCGCCTTCGGACCTTCCCACGCTGCGCGTAGAGCGGGGCACGCTCCTCTCCCTCGCCCGCTTCCTGAAGGACGATCCGCGCCTGGATTTCTCGCTCCTCGCGGATGTGTGCGGGGTGGATTGGCTCGAGCGGCAGGACCCCCGCTTCGAGGTGGTGTACCACCTGTATTCGATCGCGAAGGGGCACCGTCTGCGTCTCAAGGTTCCGGTGGCCGAGGAGGATGCCGTGGTGCCCTCGGTCTACGGGGTGTGGAAGGCGGCCGACTGGTTCGAGCGGGAAGCCTTCGACATGTTCGGCATCCGCTTCGAGGGCCACCCGAACCTGCGCCGGATCCTCTGCCACCCCTCCTTCCAGGGCCACCCCCTGCGCAAGGACTACGATCCCGGGCAGCGCTGGCTGCTGCGGGAAGGGGAGCAGCACGAGCCGGCCTGGGCGCGGACGCAGCAGGAGGACGAGGATCACTTCGAGACGCAGGTGCTCAACCTCGGTCCCTCGCACCCCGCCACCCACGGCACGCTGCGCACCGTCGTTCGCCTGGACGGCGAGGTGATCACGCAAGCGGACGTGGAGATCGGCTACCTGCACCGCTGTTTCGAGAAGATGTCCGAGCAGCACACCTGGAATCAGGTGATCCCCTACACCGACCGGCTCAACTACTGCTCCGCCATGATGAACGGGGTGGGCTACGCGTTGGCCGTCGAGAAGCTCTTGGGCATCGAGGCGCCGCCCCGGGCGCAGACGGTGCGGCTGATCCTCTCCGAGCTGTCGCGCATCATGGACCACATCGTGGACATCGGCGCCAACCTTAACGACCTGGGCGCGATGACCCCCTTCCTGTACATGTACGAGGCGCGGGAGGAGATCTACTCGGTGCTGGAGGCGTGCGCGGGCGGCCGGCTCACCGTTTCCTACGTGCGCATCGGTGGCCTCGCCAACGACGTCCCTCCCGATTTCGAAGAGGCGGTGCGCTGGCTGTTGCGGCGCATCCCGTGCCTGATGGACGATATGGAGCGGCTCATCACCGAGAATCGGATCTTCCGGGACCGCACCCAGGGAATCGGCGTCCTGTCCGCGGCCGAGGCCATCGATTGGGGGTGGACCGGCCCGTGCCTGCGCGCCTCCGGGGTGGCCTACGATGTGCGCAAGGCCGCGCCGTACCTGGGCTACGAGACCTACGACTTCAAGGTTCCGGTGGCCAACGAGGGCGATACGTACGCCCGCTACCTGGTGCGCGTGGAGGAGGTGCGGCAGTCGCTCCGCCTCGTTGAGCAGGCCCTCTCCCGCCTCAGCCCGGGGCCGGTGATCGTGGACGACCATCGGGTGGCTCTCCCCCCCAAAGAGAAGGTCTACACCGAGATGGAACCGCTCATCTGGCACTTCAAGTTGGTGATGGAGGGGATGCGGGTGCCGCCGGGCGAGGTCTACGGCTGCACCGAGGCGGCCAACGGCGAGCTGGGTTTCTACGCGATCTCGGACGGTGGGGGAAGACCGTATCGCTTGAAAGTCCGGCCCCCGTGCTTTGCGGTGTTCCAGGCGTACCCCCACATGTTGCCGGGCCACATGGTGGCTGACGCGGTGGCGATCCTGGGGAGCCTCAACATCATCGCCGGGGAGCTGGACCGATGAACGAGAAGGACATCATCCTGTGCGAAGTCAAGCCCTTGCGGTTCTCCCAGCGCTTCTACCTGGTGGAAGTGGTCAAGGGTCTGGCGGTCACTCTGCGGCACTTCCTGGGGAACCTCTTCCGGCGGCGCTACACGGTGACCGTGGAGTGGCCGGAGGTGAAGCGGGAGTACTCGGAGCGGCTGCGCGGCCGCCACGTCTTGCTCGCGCGCGAGGACGGCTCGCCGCGCTGTGTCGCCTGCTACATGTGCGAGACGGCGTGCCCGGCGGACTGCATCCACATCGAGGCGGAAGAGGACCCCACCGCTGCGGTGGAATGGGAAAAGCGTCCCCGGGTCTTCACCATCGACCTGCTGCGGTGCGTGTTTTGCGGGTTCTGTGTGGATGCCTGCCCCAAGGAGGCGATCATCATGACCCGCCAGCACGAGATGGCGTTTGCGGATCGGCAAGAGGCGGTGATCGGGCTCGAGGAACTCCTGCAGAAGGGGCCGATCGACCGCCTCGACCTGGGGTACCGCCCTTACTACGGGCCCCCGACCCGGCACATCCAGTTGCCCATCCCGGTGTCGCGCCAGACAGAAGGCGGGTAGGGCGGGGCAAGCCCGAGAAAACTCAGGGGCGGCGCCGCGGCGCCGCCCCTCTTGGTTGCTGGTTCCGTGCTCAGGTTGCGTTACAGCATGCGCACGTTGGCGGCCTGCAAACCCTTGGGGCCGCGAACGATGTCAAACTCCACCTTCGCCCCCTCCTTGAGCGTGCGGAAGCCCTCGCCCGAGATGGCGGAGTAGTGGACGAAAACGTCCTCGCCGCCCTCCTGAGTGATGAAACCGAACCCCTTTGCGTCGTTGAACCACTTTACCGTACCCTGCGCCATACTGCGTTCTCCTTGTTGCTGACGGTCCCGTTTCCGGATCGTCCTTTCCCTGCCGGCAGCGTCTCGGCACATGCGAAAAGCCGCGAGGTCGCTGGTCCTCGCGGCGGGTCTACCCCAACGTCGTGAGCTTCCCGTACCACGTAAACAACCACCGGCGTCACAGTGCCACAGTTGCGAACGGTTGTCAAGCCCCAGCGGGACGAGGAGTACCACTCACTCCTCGTCCTCCTCCGCCTCCGCGGCCTTGCCGCTGGCCGCCGCGATCTTGTCCTGCAGTTGCCGGGGGACCTCGTCGTAGTGCGAGTACTCCATGTGGAAATCGCCTCGCCCGCCGGTGATGGAGCGCAGTGTCTGGGCGTAGGTCAGCATTTCGGCGAGCGGCACCTGGGCCTTGACCACGGTTTGGCCGTCTACCGGGTCCATCCCCTGCACCCGACCCCGCCGGCTGTTGAGGTCGCCCATGATGTCCCCCAAGAACTCGTCGGGGGCCGTGATCTCCACCTGCATGATCGGTTCGAGGATCGTGGGCCCCGCCTGCTTCACCGCCTCGCGGAACGCCTTGCGGCCGCAGATTTGGAAGGCCATGTCGGAGGAGTCCACGTCGTGTTCCTTGCCATCCAGGAGCGTGACGCGGAAGTCCACCACCGGGTTCCCGGAGAGGGGGCCGGTGAGGGCAGCGCTCTGAATCCCCTTGTCCACGGAGGGGCGGTAGTTCTGAGAGATGGCGCCACCAAAGATCTTGTCGACGAACTCGTAGCCGCCCCCGCGGGGCAGCGGCTCAAGGCGGATTTTGGCCTCGGCAAACTGACCGTGGCCGCCGGTCTGCTTCTTGTGGCGGGAGGTGAGCTCCACCGCCTTGGTGATGGTCTCGCGGTACGGGACCTTGGGCGGCTGGAGCGTGACGTCCACCTTGTAGCGCTTGCGCAGGCGCGCCACGGCGATCTCCACGTGCAGTTGCCCGGCACCGGCCACCAGCTGCTCCTTGGTCTGGGGGTCGCGTCCGATGTGCAGCGTGGGGTCCTCCTCCTGCAGCCTGGCCAGGCCCTGGGAGATCTTGTCCTCGTCCCCCTTGCTCTTGGGGGTGATGGCGAAGGAAATGGCCCCCTCGGGGATCGGCACGGGGACGACGGCCAGGGGGCACTCCTTGGTGGTGAGCGTATCGCCGGTGCGCGTCTCCTTGAGCTTGGCCACCGCGCCGATGTCGCCGGTGACCAGCTTCTCGATGGGCGTGAGTTCCTTCCCCTGGACGGTGTTGACCGGCCCGAACCGCTCCATCACCTCGCGCGGGCGGTTGAGGTAGGTGGTGTCGGCCGAGAACTTGCCCGAAAAGACGCGCAGGAGGGAGATTCGGCCCGCAAACGGGTCGGAGATAGTCTTGAAGACGTAGGCGATGGGATGCCCGTCCACCTGCGCCTGGGTCAGCGTCTCTTCGCCGGCCAGGTTGCGGGTGGCGAAGGTGGCGGTGGTGGGATCGGGGACCAGGTCGACGATGGCGTCCAAGACCGGCTGAATGGCCTGGTTGCGCCCAGCGGAGCAGTACATCACGGGGAAGATCTGCCGGGCCGCCACCGCCTTGGGGAGGCCCTGGGCGAGTTCCTCGCCCGACAGCGTCCCCTCGGCGAAGAAGCGTTCCAGGAGCGCCTCGTCCTGCTCCGCCACCATCTCGATCAGGGTGTTGCGCGCCGCCTCGGCCTCCTCCCGCAGGTCGGCCGGAACCTCCCCCTTGGTGGGGGTGCCGCTCTCGTCGGGCGGGAAGGTCCAGGCCACCATGTGCACGAGGTCGACCACCCCCGCAAATGCCCCCTCCTCGCCGATGGGCAGTTGGATCGGCACCACCCCCCGCCCGAACTTCTTCTCCAGCTGGGCGAGCGTGCGGGAGGCGGAAGCCCGCTCGCGGTCCATGAGGTTGAGCAGGAAGAGCACCGGCCGTCCGTGGGCGGCGCAGGTCTTCCACATCTTTTCCGTCTGGACCTCGGGTCCCGCCACCGCCGAGACGAGCATGAGGGCCGCCTCCGCCACCGCCAGCCCCTGGATGGCCTCGGTGGTGAAGATGGAGTAACCCGGCGTGTCGATCAGGTTGATCTTGCAGTCCCGGTACGGCGCGTGGGCCGCCGCGGCGGCGATGGTGATGCGCCGTTCGATGGCCTCCTCGTCGAAGTCCGTGACGGTGTTCCCCTTGTCCACCTTGCCCAGGCGATTGATCGCTCCGGTGTCGAAGAGGGCGTCGGCAATGAAGGTGGTCTTGCCGGTGGACGAGTGGCCGACCACCGCAACGTTTCTGATCTTCTGCGAAGGAAACAACTTGGACGTCATGAGAGGCGTTCCTCCAGTGGCGCGCAGCCGGCGAAGTATAGCACCGCCGGCAATTTCTCCTCCCGGCCTGCAGCGAGGCCCCGTCTCCTCGCGGCGCTCTCCTCGGGGGGGCGGAGAGACGTCGTCACCCGTCTAGTTCGAGGCTCATCCCCGTGAGGCGCCGGTACGCCTCGAGGTAGCGGGCGAGGGTCCCCTCCACCACGTGCGGGGGCAGCGGCGGAGCTGGGGGCTGCTTGTCCCAGCCGCTGTTCTCCAGCCAATCGCGGACGAACTGCTTGTCGAAGGAGCGTGGGTTGGTGCCGGGCCGGTACTCTGCCGCCGGCCAAAAGCGCGAAGAGTCCGGGGTCAGAGCCTCGTCGGCCCATACCAACTGCCCCGTCTCGTCCACCCCGAACTCGAACTTGGTGTCGGCGAGGATGATGCCCCGCTCCTCGGCGAATTGGGCGGCGCGGCGGTAGAGCTCGAGGGTGAGGCTGCGCAGGCGCTCCGCCCGCTCGCCGCCCACTCGTGCCACCACCGCGTCGAAGGAGATGTTCTCGTCGTGCCCCACCTCTTCCTTGGTGGCGGGGGTGAAGAGAGGTTCCGGCAGGCGGTCAGCAAGGCGCAGCCCCGGCGGAAGGGGAATCCCGCACACCGCCCCCGTGGCCTGGTACTCCTTCCACCCAGAACCTACCAGGTAACCCCTGGCGACGCATTCGATGGGCACGATGGCGAGGTGGCGCACCAGGCAAGATCGCCCCGCAAGCTGCGGGTAGCCGGAGAACGGCTCGGGGAAGCGGCTGGCCTCGGTCTCCACCAGGTGGTGGGGGACGAGCGCCGACAGCCGGCGAAACCAGAAGTTCGAGAGCTGGTTCAGGACGACGCCTTTGCCCGGCACGCCGGGCTCCAGGACCACATCGAAGGCGCTGATGCGGTCGGTGGCGACGATGAGGAGGTGCCCTGGCCCGGCCTCGTACACGTCGCGCACCTTGCCGCGCTTGATGGGCGGGGGGGCACTCTCCGGGAGGCCGCAGTACGGCCGGACCACGCCCGCCTCCTCAGCCCTGCTGCAGGAGCCTGTTCACGTGCGTGGTGAGGCGGGACTTGACGCGGCTCGCCGTGTTGCGGTGCAGCACCCCCTTGCGGACGCCCACGTCGAGGATGGAAACGGTCTGGGGCAGCAGTTGCCGCACCATTTCCCGGTCGCCGCCGTCAATGGCCGAACGGAGCTGCCGCACCGCGTTGCGGACCCGCGTGCGGACCGCCCGGTTGCGGGCGCGGCGAACCTCGTCCTGACGACGGCGCTTGAGACCTGACTTGATACGCTTTGCCATGTCCTGTGCTCCCTATCTGCTGCGGCTCCGCCGGGGCGGAGCCGTCATTTCACCTTGATGCCCAAGGACTGGAGTTTGCCCCGCGCCAGCTCGGCTTCCTTGCTGCCGGGGTACTCGTAGAGGACGTACTGGAGGTTGATCACCGCCTGGGAGCGGTCGCCGCTCTCCAGGTAGGCCAACCCCTTCTTGAGCAGCGCGGCCCCCGCCTTGTCGGAGGTCTTGTAGCGATTCAAAAGGTCGGTGAACTTCTCGATCGCTTGGGGGAACTCGCGCTTGGAGTAGTGGCACTCGCCGATCCAGTAGAGGGCGTTGTCGGCGAGATCGGTATCGGGATAGCGCTTCAGGTACTCGCCGAACCCCTGGAGCGCCAGGTCGAAGTTGCCGCGCAGGTAGTCCTCGTAGGCGGTGGTGTAGAGCTGGGCCGGCTCGGAGGGGCCGCCGGGGACCTGCGGCGCGGGCTGCCCGGCGGAGGACGGGGGGGTGGCCGGGGCGAGGCGCTCGCGCGTGGCTGCCAGCTCGTTGGACAGCGCGTCGAGGCGCTGCACCGTCACCTCCAGGGAAGCCTGTAGGGCCTCGATCTGCTCGCGCAACTGCTGAAGCTGCAACTGGATGTCAGCGTTGGACTTGAGCAGGCGATCGCTCTGTTCGCCGAGTTCTCGGCTCATGGATTGGAGGTCCTGCTTGCCGCTGGTCTGCTGCCCCAGCCGCTGCACGTCGCGGGCGACGTCGGTGATCTCGCGATGGAGCAGCTCGATGTCCCCGGAGGACACGCACCCGGTGGCGGCAACCGCGAGCAGAACGACGGGCAGGTAACGCATACTCACTCCCTACCGAGCAGTGATCACGAAGTGGGCGCGGCGGTTCTGCCACCAACAGCTCTCCTCGTGGCAGGTGGCAAAGGGCCTCTCCTCGCCCAGGGAGAGGGTCTCGATGCGCCCCGCTTCTACGCCCAACGAAACCAGGTAGTCCTTGACGGCGTGGGCCCGGCGCCAGCCCAGGGCGAGGTTGTACTCCTCCGTGTTCCGCTCGTCGCAGTGCCCCTCGATGAGAATCCGCACCGTGCTGTGGGTGCGAAGCCAAGCGGCGTTGGCTGCCAGAGCCTGGCGGGCGTCGGGCCGGAGATCGGACTTGTTGGTGTCGAAGTACACGTCGGTCAGGTAGCCGGCCTGGTTGAGGGCAGCCAGGTCGGCGGGGAGCTCCCGCGTCGCCACGGCGCCCTCTGGCAGTTCGGCGGTGGCCACGGTGGGTTCTTCCCGCACCGTGGAGGCCACCGGGGTCGCCGCGGCGGGGGCGGAACTCTCGGCGGCGGCTGGGGGCAACTCCGGGGCGACCACCGGCTTGGGCCGGCGGCAGGCTGCCGGGCCCAGCAGGGCCGCGGCGAACCCGGCTATCAAGACTATATCCCCGAATCGGCGCAACATAGACAACCCCCTTCGACGACGGTGGCACTGTACACCAGGGGACGTGGCGGCGACAAGTCGGTTCAGCGCAACGCCGCGACCCAGGCGGGCGAGGTGTTGCTGCCCTCGCTGGTGAGCTGGCGGGGAACGCCCTCGGGGTCCGTGACGTAGATCTGGTGCCGGCCGGTGCGGTCGGAAACGAAGGCCAGGGTGGAACCGTCCGGCGACCAGCAGGGCGACTCGTTGTTGCCCGGGCCCGCCACCACCGTGCGGGTCATGGTGCGCAGGTCGAGAATGGCGATCTGGAACCGTCCCTCCACCAGCGTGGTGTAGGCGAGACGCACCCCGTCCGGGGCCCAGGCGGCCTCGTCGGCAAAGGTATCCGCGAAGGTGAGGCGGCGGCTGTTGGTGCCCTCCACGTCCATGATGTACAGCTGCGGCGAGCCGGGGGCCGAGGAGGTGAAGACGATCTGCCGCCCGTTGGGGGACCAGGCAGGTTGGGTCTCGATGGCGCGGGAGGAGGTGAGACGCTCCGGCGTGCCGCCGGTGACGGGAACGACGTAAATGTCGGTGTTGCCGGCGTCCCCCGCGGCAAAGGCGACGCGGGTGCCGTCCGGGGAGAGGGTGGGGGAGGAGTTGACACCCGGCAGCGACGAGATCGGCTTCAAGAACCCCTCGGTGGGACGCAAGGAATAGAGCTGCGGCCGCCCGGAGAGGAACGAGGTAAACACCAGCCAATCGCCGGCTGGGGACCAGGCCGGGGAGAGGGCGACCGATTTGTGGTTGGTGAGCTGTTGCACCTCGCTCCCGTCCCAGCGCATCAAGAAGACCTCCTTGTGGCCGGTGCGGTCGGAGATGAAGGCGAAGCGAGAGAGGAACGGGCCGGTGCGCCCGGTCAAGAGCCGCACCAGCTCGTTGGCCAGGGTGTGCGCCATGGTGGCGGCCAGGGGGGCCGCCGCCTGCAGACGGCGCGAATACGCCACTTCGCCCGAGGCGAGATCGAAGAGGCGAACCTCGGCCACCAGCTGGCCGGCCGAAGCGATGAGGTTCCCCTCCAGGAGGAAGTGGGCTCCGACCGAGCGGTAGCGCTGGCGGGTGAGGACGGCGTTCGTGGGGTCCACCTCCACCAGGCGGGCCGCTTCGTCCGACAGGGGCGACATGACGGCGGATTGGCGAAGATCGTTGCGCAAGGCCTCGAGGAAACGCGAGGCCACGAGCGGGTCCCCGCCGGCAAGCAGCGGCAGCTCGCCGATGGCGATGACGACCCGCTGCACGCCGGGGGTGGTGACGCGCAGGTACACCTCCTCCTGGGCGACGCCGACGCGCAGCGCCGAAAGGAGGGCAAGGACGGGCACGAGACGGGAGAACTTGCTCACGGGCCAAACTCCAGATGGATCGTCAGTTCGTCCCCACCGTACGCCTCGGGCAACGGGGGGAACGGTGCGCCAGCGTAGAGGGCCCGCAACGCCGCCCGATCGAAGGAGGGGTTGCCGCTGCTCGTCTCCACTCCGGCCTCCAGGAGCTTCCCGGCGCGGCTGATGCGGCACCGCACCCGGCAGGAGGTTCCCGGCGGCGCCGCGGGGCGGAACCAATTGCCCTCCACCAGGGCCACGAGCCGGTCCAGGTAGTACTGGTAGGGGAAGACGCGGGGATCACCGACGGGGACCGCGCCCACCGTCGAGGTCCCGGCGGGCGAACCCCCCTCGCGCCCCGGTCGCGCCGCCCCCCCGTCCGCCCCGGTTCCCTTCTCGGCTCTAGCGGCGCCGCTGGAGGTAGGGCGTTTCGCCTTGGCGGGTTGCGTCACCACAGGGCGTGTGGCGGCGGGCGCGGCGCTGCGGGGGGCGGCAGCGATGGTCGGCCGCGCGGCTTCAGCGGCCGGAGGTGACGGCTCGGCACCGCCGCGGGGGAGCAGGGCCGCGTGCACGCGGATGGACGGGAGAAGGAGGGGGCGGTGGCGAGTGTGCGGGGCGAGGAGGGCACCGGCGGCGACCGCCACGTGCAGCAGCACCGCGGCGGCTACCGGCACTGCCCAGCGAGTCGGCTGGTCGCGGCGCTGCCGGAGGAGTTCCGAGACGGGGTCGATCATGGCGCTTGGGGGGGAGCGGTGAGCATGCCCACCTCGTCGATGCCCATGCCGTTGAGGGTGGCGAGGACCTGCACCACGAAACCGTAGGGGACCTCTCTATCTCCTTTGAGGTAGACGGGACGCGGGCCGCCCGCGAGGAAAGGGCCGAGCCGTTGGGCCAGCAGCGACGGGTGGACGGGTTCGTTCCCGATCAGCACGAGACGGGAGCGGGTGAGGGTCAGGATGACCGGCTCCCGGGCCGACTGGGGGAGCGGCGGCGCTGCGGCCGGCGGCAGCTCCACGTCGAGGCCCTGAACCAGCATCGGTGCCGTGACGATGAAGATGACGAGCAGGACCAGCATCACGTCCACCAGGGGTGTGATGTTGATCTCCGCGATGCTCTCCGGCTCGGTGTGGGTACTGAAGGCCATCAGGTAAAGGTCCGTTCGGTGAGGTTGAGAAACTCTAGGAGAAAGTCCTCCATCGCGCCTCGGTGGCGGCGAAGCGAGCCCAGGAACGCGTTGTAGGCGATCACCGCCGGGATGGCCGCAGCCAGACCGGCCGCCGTGTTCACCAGGGCCTCGGCGATGCCAGGGGCCACGTGGACGATGGAGGTGGAGCCGCTGGCAGCGATGGAAGAGAAGGTGCTCATGATGCCCCACACGGTGCCGAACAGGCCGATGAAGGGGGTGGCCGAGGCGGTGGTGGCCAGGAACGGGAGGAACCGCTGCAGCCGCGCGCTCTCCACACCGATGGCGCGCTGCAAGGCGCGCTCCACGGCCGTGAGGCTCTTGATCTGCCCGGCGTCCTGCCCGGCGCGCCGGAGCACACGGATCTGCGCCTCCAGCTCCAGGTAGCCGGCGCGAAACATCCCTGCCAGCGGTGCCTCCGGTGAGCCGGAGGCGGCGCTCTGCACCTCCCCAAGCCGCGTGGCCCGGCGGAACTGTTCGAGGAACGCGCCGTTGGCGCGATCGGCCCGGCGCAGCTGGCGGATCTTCAGGAATGTCAGCGACCAGGAGACGAGCGAGAAGACGGCCAGGACGAGGAGAACGCCCTTGCCCACCCAACTGGTCTGCGCGAAGGCCCCGAGAATTTCTGCCATCGCCGGATTGTACGCACACCCGGATCGGCTACAAAGCGGTCCGGGGTCGGTGGACCACCATCGTGCCCGCCAGGAGGTCGTGCAGGGCCCGGCGGTTGGGGTCGAACGGGATGGTGAGGAAGCCCAACCCCAACGACAGCGCCGTGACCGCCAGGGCGGCCAGACGCAGGAACGCACGGGCGTAGCCGATGGGGATGTTGCGCCGCCAGTCGATGAGGCGCAGCCCCGCGAGGCGCAAGCCCGGCGTGCCGCCGCGCCGCGCCCAGCCGTGGATCACGTAGTACCAGGCGTAGAGCACCCACAACGCTCCGGAACCGCCGGCAATGGTGGACATGGTGCGCGACGGTGGAGGGATGGCCTCCGGCGCCAGGAGGAACCGTTCCGCGGCCAGGGCGGCCAGGAGCGGCGCGAAGGGCAGGAGGGAGCCCACCGAGAAGAGCGCCAGGTCCAGGAGCGCAGCCAGCAGGCGGCGACCGAGGCCAGCGGGCCGATGGGGTAACAGGCCGACGGTGTAATCGGGTGCCGCGTGCTCTTCGCCCCGATCCGGGGGAAGGCTCAGCGGCTCCGGCCCGACGATGGTGCCCCGCAGCGCGCCGAAGCGGATCAGGTCGCCCGGCTTGACGCGGCACGGCGCCTCGATGCGCCGGCCGTTGACGTAGGTGCCGTTCGAGGATCCCAGATCTTCCACATACAGCGCCCGCTCGCGCCAGACGAAGGCGGCATGGAGGCGCGAGACCGAATCTTCCTGCAGCCGCACCTCGCAGGAGCGGCTCCGCCCCACCACCGTCCGATCGGCCGAGAGGTCGATCCGTTCCTCGCCGACACAGAGGAAGAGCGGCGACTCAGAAGGGGGAGATTCCGCCACGGGCGTTGTGGATGAGCCAGAGACCCGAGTAAGCCCGCAGGAGACGGAAGCGGGAGCGGTAGAGCGCTTCCAAGTGATCCGTGTCGCCGCGGTAGAGGGCGTCCTCGATAAACCAGAGGAAGCGACGGTCCATCTCGGAGGCGCGCTGCAACGACTGCGTGGCTCGCTCCAGGACTTCGGCGAGCTTCTCCGAGCCCCGGCGTTGGAGCCGGTCGATCTCCTTCGCCTCTTCGTCCATGCGCACCCGGAGGGCGGCGGCCTGGAAGAGGAGGAGCTGCCGCTGGGCCACCAGCGTCCCCGGATCCACCGTGCCGGCCACCAGCGCGCGGCAGGCATCCACCTCGGCCGGCTCCAGCCGGAGGGTGGCCAGCTCCTTCGCTTGCACCGCCTCCTCCGCGCTCCGGTCGGCGCCCGCCAGCTCCAGGGCGAAAACGATCTTGCTCAGGTAGTCGTGGAGGAGCGGGTCGGGCGGCAGTTGCGCGGTCAGGGGCAGCCCCGGCTGGGACGGCGGTACCGGAGCGGCGGCCGGAGCCTCCGGCTCGCTCTCGGGAACCGTCGGGGAGGTCTGGAAGGGCGGCGGGAAGGACTGCGTGGCATCGAAAAGCTCGAGGATGCGGTTGAGCGCCTGGCGCAGACGCAACACGTCGCTGCCGCGCAGGTTGTCCTCCCGACGCGCCGCGTCCAGACGGTGGCTGGCCGCCACGAACGTCTCCAGCAATTCGCGCAGCTCCGGCGTGACCAGCTCCGGGTGCGCGTTCAGCTGCTGCTCCAGCTCCCGCACCCGGTTGGTGTCCTCCAGCAGCCGGGATTCTTCCTCCTCGAGGAGCTCGCGGAACCGGTTCTTGACCGTGATGGTCGTGTCGACGAGCACGGGCAGGAGGGCGGGATCGAGGAGTGCCTCGCCGAGGCGGCGCTTGAGGGCACGGAAGCGATCCAGCGCGCCGCCCTCCACCAGCTCGGCGAAGGTCTTGGTGGCCAGCACCTCGGCCTTGAGTTCGGCGACCGCCCGGGCGAGGATCTGCACCTCCTCCCGGGGCGTGGAGGGGGGCTGGTGGAGTTCCAGGATCGGTTTGACGAGGCGTTCGATCTCGTGCGGCTGGCGGACAATGGACCGGCCGTCGGCGCCGGGCAGTTCGGCCAGCCGTGTGAAGAGAATGTCGAGCTTGTCGAAGAGGTCCGGGGATCGCTGGCCGCTCTCCAGGTAGAACTTGATGATGGCGAGCACCACCTTCTCGTCCTGATGGCGCAGCCGGTCGAAGAAGCGGCGCAACAGGGAAGGGGGGATGGTGGCGTCCGCTTCGAGAAGCTGGTTGGCAAGGCCGTCCACCTTCTGGGCAAGCTGGTTGAGCACCTTCACCCCCGAGGCGACGGTGGAGTCCGAAAGCTCGTCGGACAGCCGGCGCAGCTCGTTGAAGAGGGCGGGGTAGTCAATCTCCACCGGGCAGGGCGAGTTCTTGAGGTGCTTGAATACTCCCTGCAGAAGCTGGTAGAAGGTCCACTGCGAGCGGCAGCGATCGGCGAGCCGAATGTAGCGTTGGTTGAGATCGTGGAGGGTGAGGGCACTCATGGCGGCGTTTCCGCTGGTAGGGTACACCATGCGGCGAGGCGTTGCCTAGCCAGGAGGGTTCGATGCTCACGGAAAAGCTCATCCCAGCCGAACGGCTGGAGCGGGTCATCGCCACCATCGCCGAGGAACTCGACGCCGACCTGGAGGGTCGGGACGCCGTGTTCATCTGCGTTCTCAAGGGTGCCGTTCACTTCTTCAGCCGCCTCACTTTGAAGCTCCATCACCCAATCGTAATGGATTTTATTCAACTCCGCTCCTACGGCGCGACCACGGAGAGCTCGGGGACTGTGACGCTCGTCAAGGACATCACGGTGGATATCGCGGGCAAGGACGTTTACGTGGTCGAGGACATCGTGGATACGGGGCTCACCCTCCTGGATATCCTGGCCCTGCTCCGCGCCCGTCACCCGCGAACGCTTCAGGTCGTGGCGCTGCTCTCCAAGCCCGCCCGCCGCCGGGTCGAGGTGCCGGTGGACTTCCTCGGCGTGGAAATCGAGGACCGGTTCGTGGTGGGTTTCGGCCTTGACTTTGCAGAGCGGTTCCGTAACCTTCCGGAGATTTGGGAGTTCACTCCGGACGAGGAGGAACGGTGAGCGGCGAGCTGCAGAGCGTGACGACATCCCAGGCCCCGGCGGCGGTGGGGCCGTACAGTCAAGCGGTGGTCGCCGGCGGCTTTGTCTTCCTCTCGGGCCAGATCCCTCTGGACCCGGCCACCGGCGAGCTGGTGGGCGAGACCTTCGAAGAGAGGGTCCGACGCGTCCTCGCCAACCTAGAGGCGGTCCTGGTGGCGGCCGGGAGCGACCGCTCCCGGGTGGTGAAGGCCACCGTGTACCTCACGGACATGGCCCTCTTCCCGCGGTTGAACGCGGTGTACGCCGAGTTCTTCGGCGACCACCGCCCGGCGCGGGTGGCGGTAGCGGTGGCCGCGCTGCCCCGCGGCGCGGACGTGGAAATCGAGGCGGTGGCGCTGCTGTGATTGCCCTTTTCCCCGACACACGCGTGGTCATCCGAGGGGCGGGGGAGCTGGGGAGCGCGGCGGCCGTCCGCCTGGTGCGGGAGGGGTTGGCGCGCATCGTCATGGTGGAGCGCCCATTCCCCAAAGCGGTGCGGCGCAACGTGTGCTTTTCCGAGGCGGTGTTCGAGGGGGCCAAGACGGTGGACGGGGTGACCGCCCGGCACGTGATGCTGCTCTCGGAGATCGATCGTCTCCACCAGCTGGGTGACGTGGCGATCACCACGCAGCCGCTCGCCCAGGTGCTGGAGGCGTGGCCGGCGGACGTGATCGTGGACGCGGCCATGGCGCGCGCCAACAAGAACCTCACCAAGGCCAGCGCGCCCCTGGTCATTGCGCTGGGTTCCGGACACGCGCCGGGCCGCGACTGCCACGCAGTAGTGGAAACCGTGCGCGGCCCCCACCTGGGGAGGGTGCTGTCGGCGGGGCAATCGCTGCCCGAGGCTCCCCCCGCTGACATCATGGGGTTTTCCGAGGAGCGGGTGATCAAGGCCCAGCGGGCTGGCATCTTCCGCACCAACAAGGAGATCGGGCAACGGGTGGAGCAGGGGGAGAAGATCGGCACGCTCGTGCTGCTGTTCGAGCGGGCCGACCTGTACCGGGGCGTGCCGGTGGATTCCGAGTATCCGGTGGTGTCGCGCATTGCCGGCGTGATCCGCGGGTTGCTGCGGGACGGGGTGCCGGTGGAGGCGGGGGACAAGATTGGCGACGTGGATCCCCGGGGCCTCACCGACGATCTCCACCACATCTCCGACAAGGCGCAGCGGGTGGCCGAAGGGGTGCTGGAGGCCATCGTTCTCCACCTGGAGCGGCTACGTGCCAGCCGGGCGACGAGCGGATGACGCGGGACGACCTGGCGAAGGGTGTGGTGCTCGCGTTGGGGGGGGGTGGGATGCGGGGGGTGGCCCACCTGGGCGTGCTGGCGGCGCTGGAAGAGGCGGGAGTGAGGGTGGCCGGCATCGCTGGCACGAGTTCCGGCGCGCTGTTGGGGGCGCTGTGGACGGTGGCGGGTGCGCAGCAGGCCATTGCCCGCGTCCGAGAGTACGTGGCCAGCGGCCGGGCCCGCGCCATGACGGATATCGCCGGCGAGCACGATGGGCGGGGGTTCAGGGCGTGGGCGGGGCGCATCGCCCACGGGATCGCCCTGGCGCGACTCATGACCCGGCGGACACTCTTAGGGCATGAGGCCTTCCTGGCGCACGTGGCTTTTTTCCTGCCCGACTGGCAGATCGGTGATCTGCCCGTGCCGTTCGTGGCGGTGGCCACGGACACGGAATCGGGGGATGAGGTGCGGCTGGCCAGTGGGCCTTTACGCCTCGCTGTGGCGGCCAGCTCAGCCATGCCGGGGCTGGCACCGCCCGTGCCGTGGGAGGGGCGTCGTCTCCAGGATGGCGGCGCGGTGGCCGAGATCCCGGTGGGGGCGGCGCGGACCCTCGGTTCCCCGGTCATTGCCGTGGAGGTGAGCGAGGGCTTGCCCCCCGCTCGGCCAGACCGCGACCGGATCCCGCGGGCCATGTTTCGCGCTGCCGCGATGGGGTGGCGAGCGCTGCGCCAGCGGCTGCTGGCGGAAGCCGACGCGGTGCTGGCACCAGCGGTGAATCACCTGCACTGGGCCGACTACCACTCGGTGGACGAAGCGGTGGCGGCGGGTCGTACCGCGGCCCGAGAGTTTCTCGAGCGCTGTCGCTGAGAGGGCTGGTCTAGCCCGTTCGCCCTACCGGGGTGCTTCGTTGTTGGGCACCGCGAAGGAGGGCATGATGCCGGCGAGCACCCGCACCGTGTCCCGGGCGATGACCCGCTCTTCGTTGGTGGGGACGATGGCCACCGCAACACGGGAGCCAGGTTTCGACACCAGCACCTCTTCGCCGCGCGGCGCGGTGCGGTTGGCCTGGGTGTCCAGCTCGAGGCCCAGGAACTCCAACCCCGACACGCAGGCTTCGCGCACCTCGGGCGAGTTCTCGCCGATCCCGCCCGTGAAGGTCACGGCGTCCACCCCCTCCATGGCGGCCGCGTAGGCCCCCAGGTACTTGCGAACGCGGTAGCAGAAGATCTGGAAGGCCAGATCGGCGCGGGCGTTGCCCTGCGCCCTGGCCGCGAGGATCTCCCGCATATCCGACGACACGCCGGACACGCCGTACAAGCCGGAGTGCTTGTTGAGCATGGCGTTGAGCTGGGCGAGGGTGAGTTCCTCCATGGCCATGACCCAGGGCAGCACGGCGGGGTCCAGGTCGCCGGCGCGGGTGCCCATGAGGAGCCCCTCGAGGGGCGTGAACCCCATGCTCGTGTCCACCGAGTGACCGCGATCCACCGCCGCCATGGAGCAGCCGTTTCCCAGGTGGCAGGTGACGATCTTGACCGCTTCCAGGGGCT
Organism: Acidobacteriota bacterium; assembly: GCA_037441065.1. GTDB lineage: Bacteria > Acidobacteriota > Thermoanaerobaculia > Thermoanaerobaculales > Thermoanaerobaculaceae > JACADV01. The sequence goes on from JBBISY010000003.1 coordinate 133,376, forward strand.
TGCCGAGCAAACGGGCGGTGTGGATGGCGACGAAGCGGTGCGAGGTGCCGTGGAAACCGTAACGGCGGATGCCGTGCCGCCGGTACAGCTCGTAGGGCAACCCGTAGATGAACGCCCGTGGCGGCATTGACTGGTGAAACGCCGTGTCGAACACGGCCACGTGGGGGACGTTGGGCAGCAGCTCCTGGGCGGCGTGGAGACCGCGCAGGTTGTGGGGGTTGTGGAGGGGAGCCAAGACCACGCACTCCTCGATGCCGGCCTCCACCTCGGGGGTGACCAGGACCGACGACGCGAACTTTTCCCCCCCGTGCACCACCCGGTGGCCGACGGCCTCGATCTCGGAGGTGCTGGCAATGACGCCGTGCTCGGGGTGGCAGAGGACCCGGAGCACCCGCTCCACGGCCGTCCGGTGTTCGAGGATTTCCGAGATCTCCTGGTACGTCCTGCGACCGGGCACATCGAGGGAGAGGCGGGAGTCCGAGAGGCCGATCTTTTCCACCGCGCCCCGGGCCAGGGTGCGGTCGGCGTTGGCTTGGATCATCTCCACCGAAGTCTCGATCACCTGGAACTTGACGGAGGACGATCCGCAGTTGAGGACGAGGATCTTCATGGTTTCCCTCTCACTTCCGGCGGCCGCTTCGCGTGCGGGCCGTCAGGCGACCCGAGGCGTGTCGTCGGGCAGCCGGTCGAGCCGGTTCCGCTCGGCATCGTAGGTAAAGAAGCCCTTGCCCTTGGAGGTGCCCGTGTGGCCGGCCCGCACCAGCTTGCGCAGCAACGGGCAGGGCCGGAACTTCTGGTCCCCCGTCTCCTGGAAGAGGTACTCGAGCCAGGTGAGGATCTTGTGCAATCCCACGCGATCGGCCCACTCCAGCGGCCCGATGCGGAACTCGTAGCCCAGCTTCATGGCCAGATCCACCTCGGCGGCCGAGGCGACGCCTTCCATCACCACGTGGATGGCTTCGTTGATCAAGGGGAGGATGACGCGGGTGGTGACGAAGCCGGGAGACTCGAAAACCTCGATGGGCACCTTGCCGAGGACCCGGGCAAAGGTGCGGGCCAGCTCGAAAGCTGCGTCGCTGGTGACCTGGCCGCGGACCACCTCCACCACCGGTTGCGTGGTGACGGGGTAGAGGAAGTGCATGCCCAGGACCCGCTCGGGGCTGGTAAGGTTCTGGGCGAGCTCGGTGATGGAGAGCGTGGAGGTGTTGACGATGATCGGGACGGCGGGGCCAGCGATGGCGTCGAGATCGTGCAGCAGGGTCTTCTTCGCGTCGAAGTCCTCCTGGATCGTCTCGATCACCAGTTGGCAATCGCGAATGCGCTCCAGGTCCGTGGTGAGTTCGATGCGGGAGAGGATCGCTTTCTTTTCGGACTTGGTGAGAGCCCAGCGCTCGATCTGCCGGTCCAGGGTTTCCTCGAGAATGGCCATCACCTGGGCCCCGCGCTCGGCGGTGATCTCCTTGAGGACGAGGGAGATTCCGGCCTGGGAAACGCGGGTCGCGATGGAGCGGCCCATCATGCCACCGCCGACCACGGCCACGTGGTGGAGCTCGGTTGCGCTCATGGTTGTGAAATGTAGCGCAAGCTCGGGGGCGTGTCAATGTGCCGCCGCCTGTTCCGGTGCTCGGCCCGCTCCGGCTGTGCTAGCATGAAAGCCGATGGGCTTACTGACGCTGGCCTCGACCCTGTTGGCCGCCGCCGCCGGTACCGTGCCGGAGGCGAGCGCCCGGCTGGAGTTCCCGAACATCCAGATGGCCGATGCGGCGGGACAGGTACACCGCCTCGAGGCCTTCCGGGGGACGGTGACGATCCTCAATTTCTGGGCCACCTGGTGCGGGCCCTGCCGCTACGAGCTGCCGGAGCTGCAGAAGGTCTCCAACGAGTTCGGCGGCAAGGGGGTGGTGGTACTGGCCGTCAACGTGGACGGCCCCGCGCCCCAGGTGGAACGGTTCATTGCCAACACCGGCCTGTCGCTGCCGGTGTTGTTCCTGGATGGCCGCACGCAGGCCGAGCTGGGCATCGATCGGATCCCCTTCACGGTGATCCTGGACCGCCAGGGGAGAGCGGTGCGGGCCTACGCGGGCTACTCGGCGGCGGCCATGAAAGACCTCCGGGAGCTGACTGTGGAACTCCTCCGCGAGGGGGCCGAAAAAGGAGGGAAGTGAGATGCGGACTGTGGCAATGGCGGTGGTGGGTCTGCTGGTCGCGGCGGGGGCAGGGGCGCAGATGCCCGAGGAAAGCGTGGAGTTCACGCCGACGGTGGGTTTCTGGTTCGGGGACACGCTGGCGCGGGGCGTGCAGGAGGGGTACGACTTCGACGTCACCATCGACGATGACTTTGCCTACGGCTTCCGGGTCGGCTACAGCTTCACCAGTAACTGGGCCCTCACCGGGTCGTTCCTCTTCGAGCGGGCGGACCTGATCACCGGCTCCAGCGAGTTCCTGGGGAACACCAACGTCCTGGGCAAGATCGATATGACCACGGCGGAAATCGGTTTCGAGGGGGCCTTCGGGCACTCCCGGCTGGTGCCGATCTTCAACCTGGGCGTGGGCGTAATGAACATGGACCCGGACAGTGCCAACATGCGCTCCGACACGAACTTCGTCGCCCATATGGGGACTGGCTTCAAGCTCTTCTTCACCCCCAACCTGGCGTTTCGCTTCGACTTCCGCGGGCATGCGGTGAACGTGGGCAAGAACAGCCACGAAGACTGCGACTGGTGGGGTGATTGCTCGGATAGCGAGGACTGGATCGGCTTGCGGGAGCTGGCCATCGGTCTGAGCTTCGTGTTCTAGACCGCGCGGTGCCCGGCAAGCTGCTTCGCTGCTGTTTGCTGGCGGTGCTGGCGGGGGCTGGGTACGCCGCCAGTGCCGGCGCCCAGGTAGGCGAAAGCGTTACCGGGTTCACGGATCGCTCCAACGTGGAAGCAGTGCTGGTGACGGTTAGCGTCACCGACCTCAAGGGGAGGCCGGTGCCGGACCTGGAGGGGAAGAAGTTTCACCTTTTCATCGACGGGCTAGAATTCCCCTTCTCGTCGTTCTGGCGGGAAGCGGAACTACCGCTGTCCCTGTGCCTGGTGGTGGACGTCTCGGGTTCGATGGCGGGGCGGCGACTGGCACGCGTCCGGGAATCGGTGGCGGACCTGGTGGCGGGCTTGCGGCCTTCGGACGAGGTGTCGCTCGTCACCTTTGGGGCGGGGGAGGTGCGGCGGCGGGTGCCCTTCGGTGCCGACCCGGGACTCGTGCTGCGGGTGCTCGAGAGCGTGGAAGGGTTCGGCACCACCGCGATCTTCGATACCGTGGCCGAGGCCCCTGCCCTCACTGCGGGGGCCCGGCATGCGCGCCGCGCCGTGCTGCTCTTCACCGACGGCGTGGATACCGCCTCCGCCATGAACGCCGACGAGGCCACCGCCATCCTGGAGGAGATGGCCGAGCCGCTGTACGCCTTCGGCATCGAGCCGCCTCCCCCGGAGGGGGGCGTCCTCACCTACGAGGGGGTGCTCGCTCGGCTCTCGCAGGCCTCGGGGGGACGGTACATCCGCGTGGAGAACGCCAGTGAGCTGGCGGCGCTGGCGAGGGAGCTGCGCCGCCAGTTGGGCACCCGCTACCTCCTCACCTTCCAGCCATCGGGGCAGGGGATGGAAAAGTATCGGCGGATCCGGGTGGCGGTGGACGGGCCGTACCAGGTGCGGGCCAGGGAGGGGTACGTGGGGACGCTGCCGTAGGGAGGGGTTGACACCGGGCGGGGGGTTTTGTGGTATAAAGGCGCCGTGTGCGAACTGGCACAAGCTGAGTCGGGCGGACTCATACAAGGGAGGACTTCGATGAAAGGGACGACGTGGGGTGTGATGGCGGTGGCGCTGATCCTGGCCGTAGGGCTCACGGGCTGCGCTACCAAGACGTACGTGAACGAGCAGGTGGCGGCCGCCACGAAGGCTTCCGACGAGAAGATCGGCGAGGTTCAAAAGCAGGTGGAAGTGGCGCAGATGGACATCGCCAACCTGAAGAAGTCGGACGAGCGGCAGAACCAGGAGATCGCCAACATCTCCGGTACCGCGAAGGAAGCGCTGGCGCGGGCCGAGGAGGCGGGGAAGCTGGCGAAGGGGAAGTTCCTCTTCGAAGTCACCCTCACCGACGAGGCGGTGAAGTTCGGGTTCAACAGCTCGTCGCTCTCGCCGGAGGCGAAGGCCGCCCTGGATGCGTTCGCGGCGCGGGTGAAGGCGGAGAACAAGAACGTCTACATCGAGGTGCAGGGGCACACCGACAGCGTCGGGTCCGAGTCGTACAACCTCAAGCTCGGCCAGGAGCGAGCTGACAGCGTGTTGCGGTACCTCAACATGCAGCACGGGATCCCGCTGCACCGCCTGAACGCCGTCTCCTACGGCGAGTTCAAGCCGGTGGCCGACAACAAGACCAGCTCGGGCCGGGCGCAGAACCGCCGCGTGACGCTAGTCGTGCTCGAGTAGTTCAGCGACAAAGGGTCTGCGGGGCGCCCCGGCTCGCCGGGGCGCCCCGTGTCGTTTCCGAAGGGTGGTGGCCGCGCCGCCGGGCGCACTACGGGTGTGACAGATTGTCCCAGAATCGCCCCACTCGACGCGGCGCGACACGAGTAGGCGCCGCGAAGGAGCTGGCAACGGTCCGTTCCACAACAACTTGGCCCGGTGGCATGGGCTTTGCTCTAATGGGGAGTGCTATGAGACGCACGCGTTCCTCCGCGGCTGGTTTCACGCTGATCGAGGGGCTGGTGGTCCTGGCCATCATCGGCATTCTCGCGGCGTGGGTCGTGCCCAACTTCCGCAACTCGATGATTCGCAGTAAGTTGACCACGCCGGTGCGGGACATCGAGCGGTTAGCCTCGGTGGCCCGTCTGCAGGCGGTCAACGCGCAGAGGCCCTTCGGCATGGCCTTCGTGATCCTCGCGGGTGGGGACAAGGGCGTGGTCAGGATCTTCGAGGATGCGGACGGCGATGGCAGCTTCGACGAGGGGGACGAGAGGGTGGTGCAGAGCTACGAGCTGCCGCCGGGGGTGCGGTTCCACAGCCCCGTGCCCGGTCCCGCCGTGCCGGGGGCCATCGTCTTTGCGCCGGGGGGCGCGCTGGTTGGGACGGCGGATCCCCGCGTGCACGTGGGCGACCTGCGTGGCAACCACATGCGCCTCGTCTTCAACCACATCACGGGACAGGTGCGGCGGGAGATGTTCGTTCCGGGCTCCGCCAACGAGTGGCTGGGGCCGTCCCGGGAAGGAGAGTGGCCGTGGCTCTACTGAAGCGACGCGAAGGGGGCATGACGCTGATCGAGCTCTTGGTGGCGATGGCCATCCTGGCCGTCGTCATCCTGTCGGTGATCGGCCTCTTCACGCAATCCGTCACCCTCAACGCCAGTGGCATGGATTACACCCGCGTCAACGACCTGGTGCGGGACAAGGTGGAAGAACTCATCGGCCTGCCCTTCGACGACCCGTCGTTGGTGGTGCCGGATGGCCAGGACAGTTTGGTGATCCCTGACGACCTCAACACGGGCGGTACCCCGCCGCTCTTCACGCGGGTGTGCGAGATCCGCCAGGTGCAGTTGACGAAGGATGGGGACGTGGACGCGGAGCTGGCGACCCCAACGGTTGCGACGGCGGCGAACCTCAAGGTCATGACCGTGACGGTGGCTTCGGGCCGGTCGTTCCTCTCCGGGCAGCGGGTGCTGCGGTTGACGGCGCTGCGCGCGGACGGCCTCCGGTACTAGAGGGGGGTGACGATGCGATCGCGCGGTTTTTCGCTCGTGGAATTGCTAGTCGCCCTGGCCATTATGGCCCTGGTGATCGGCGGCTTCCTCTCGCTCCTGGATACCTCCGCGAAGATCTCGAAGGCGCAGTCCGCAACCGCCGAGGTGCAGGAGGGGCTGCGGTACGTGATGGGGCATCTGGTGCGTTGGACCAGGATGGCGGGGGCAGGGGGGCTGCCCGTGATGGTGGGGCCGGGCAACGCGATTTGGAATCCCCCTGACAACGCCGGCCGGCCAGTGGCGGTGGAGGTTCGCAACAACGTGGGAACGGGCGTCGAGATGGGGGGGCGTGAGGTGCTCCCCGGCACCGACATCCTCACTCTCCGGGGGGCCTTCGCCGGCATCGTCATGGACCTGCAAACGGCCAACAACGATCCGGAGCGGCGAGGGGAGTACAGCTACGACGATCCTGACGGAAGCTTCCGGGTCCCCCTCAAGGACTTGGCCGGCAACGAGCAGCACACGGCTGACTTCGACGCGCTGGTGGACCCCACGAAAAGCCCTCCCCTGTGGGTGCCGGTGGTGTTCTCGACCTTCGGCTTCAACGAGATTGCCCTCGACGGGGAGCGGCGGCGCGTCATCGCTCAGTACGGGGTGGCGATCGTCAAGACCAAGGACCCCGAGAACCGGACCTACGGCTTCGGAACGGTGGCGGATGTGGAGGCCCAGAACGAATACCTGTCCATGAACCCCGTGGGGGGCTTCCCCGAGAGGCTCGACGCCCAGGGGGCGGTGAACCGGGTGGCGGCGATTGCGGACCACTCCTTCTTCGTGGCCCTGGACGACGATGGGGTGCCGACGCTCTACGAGCGGGACTCGGTGGCCGACATCACCCAGCCGGTGGCGGCGGACATCGTGGACCTGCAGGTGGCGCTGGGGTGCGACACCAACCTCGACGGCCGCGTGACCGAGGACGTCTCCAGCCCGAACGACGACGAGTGGCTGTTCAACGGCAGCGGGGAGGATATCAACGACACGGTGGGAGGGCTTCCGGGCGCCGCGAGGATGTACGTCTACCTGCGCGACGTGCGGATTTCCCTGGCGAGCCGGATCCCGGTCTTTGACCCGAAGTTTTCGCAGCAGCCCGTAGACGCTCGCACCGGCCAGCCTCGCCCACCGTCCCCGGGCGGGTCGCCGTTGGCCCTGGAGGACGGGCGCAACCTCCTGGAGGACACCTACAAGGCCCTGCCCGGTCAGAACTTTAGATACCGCACCCTGATGGAGCGGGTGAAGCTGCGCAGTCTCGGGGTGGTGCGATGAGGAGGTCGGTAATGCGGGAGCGGGGAAGTGCGATGGTGCTGGCGCTCTTCATGATCGTCATCTTGACGGTGCTGGGTCTCGGGCTGGTGCTGCGCACCAAGGTCACCATGGCCGTGGCGGCCGCCGAACGCCCCATCACCACCAACTTCTATGCGGCGGACAGCGGCATCCATGCCTCCTACGCGCGGTTGACGGTGAACAACCCCTGCGCCTTCTCCTTCCACTTGCAGGACATGCGCGGCTCCGACGGCAGCGTGTCCTTCCCCATCCTCATCGGCGTCGAGGAGGCACGCTTCTTGGGAGGCCAGCAGGAGATCGGCTCCAACGTGAGCGGGGCCATGGGTGGGGGGGGCGAGAAGATGGTGTCGCAGAGTTTCCGGCTGGCGGCGGAGGCCTTCGAGGAAGCCACCCGGACGAGGCGAGCCGTGGAGGCCGAGGTGTACTTCGACCCGAAACCGGAAACGATCCTTCCACCGTGTTCGTAAACGGGGGGTGAACGATGAGCAACCGTTTATCGATCTCTGGTCTTGTCGCTGCGGCGCTGCTGGCGGTGGTGGCCGGCCCGGCTCGCGCCGATGACCGCGATCTCTTGATGTCGCGGGGGGCGCGGCCGAACGTCTTGATGGTGGTGGACTCCTCGGGCTCCATGGCCCGTGACGTGGACTCCGACCGCCGCGACTTCGTGGCCAGTATGGACGACCCGCACGCCAAGATGTACCAGGTGAAGTACGCCGTTAGGCAGTTCGTGCAGGCGTTCCCGCAGTTCAACCTGGGGTTCACCTTCTTCGAGCGGAACAGCGTGGAGATGGGCGACCAGCTCTTCGTCTACCGCCTGGATCCAGAGGGGCCGGGGATCGATTTTTCCTGGCGATATCGGATCCTGGGCAGCTCCCGGAACAATTACGGCTCGCAGGTGCGCATGCAACTGGCGGCGGGGGACCCCATCCGCCTGGGCGACTACACGGCGCGGACCGGCAGCTACCAGTACGTGAGCCGTTGGGGCCCGCTCTTCGGGGCCAGCGGGACGCACCTGTTCTCGGACTGGACCTCCAGCGGCAGCGTGTACTACAACGGGAAGCGGACCGGCAAGTACCGTGTGGACGCGTGGCTCCTGGAACCCACTGCGGGGACCGGCTACTACTACCCCTCCTACACCTGGAGCGAGGACAGCAACGCCGTACCCAACGCCATCAACGCCTTCACCCAGGTGCACGACCAGTACGCCAGCGTGATCTTCGACCCGCTGGCCTCGCCGGAGGTGAAGCTCGATGCGCTGCAGCACCTACGCGCGGCCCGGATCCAGCTCCAGGAGGTGCTAGACGCACACCAGATCGGTCTGCAGCGGCTCACCATGCGGGTGCAGCTCAAGAAGTGCAGCGGTACGGTGAATACCACGAACGGCACGTGCAGCACCGGTTGGGTTACGCAGGACACCACGGACATTTCGCTGGTGAGCGCCGAGGGTACACCGGCCAACGCCTTCGCCGCCGGCGACACCACCATCGGCACCTACCCCGCCACCTTCATGACCAACGAATACTCCTACAACTCGTCGGCTGCCAAGGACAAGTACTTCTACACGGACTCGGGGTATAGCGGAGCCTTCGACTTCTACAGCAACAACACCTGCAACGGCTGGCTGGGTGCCACGCCCAGCACGGTCAAGATCCCCCTCGTGCCCATCCCCACCGATCAGGACCCCCCATTGCTGGCCCTCATCGACCTCGTGCTCAACCCCTCGACGCAGATGCGCCTGTACTTCCCCACCCGCACCGACGGGGTGAAGAGCTGGCCCAAGTACTGGGACCCCCAGTCGCCGTGCCAGTTCGATGCGCAGGCGGGCTGCTCCTTCGACAACCGGGGGGTGTGGGTCACCGACCGGTCCATGTACGCCACCGGAGCCACACCCTTGAAGAACTGCATCGACGACTCGTATCAGTACTTCAGCCAGGATGTTCTGAAGCGCGAGGACCCGTTGAAGTCGTGCCGGAAGAACTTCGTGATTCTCCTCACCGACGGGCTGGAGACCTGCGGCGGCAACCCGTGCACCGCCGCCACGAACCTGTGGAAGAACACCAGCCCTTACAACGTCTCGATCTTCGTGATCGGCTACGGGATGGGCACGAGCGGCAACTCGCTCCAGTGCATCGCCGACAACTCCCACGGCGAGCTATACCTGCCCAACAACATCGACGAGCTGATCGAGGCTCTCATGCGGGTGGGCCAGCAGATCGACGAGCGCTCGCGAGGGTTCGCCTCACCCACTGTGCCGTCGGTTGAGCTCTCCACCCGCGAGAAGGGGTACATCTCCACCTTCATCCCCCGCAACCACCGCTCCATCTGGGAAGGCCACCTGCGGGCCTACCTGGTGGAGCCTACCACCGGCATGATCCCCACCACCTGCTCGGACGAGGGGGGCTACACGTTGTGTTTGCCGGACACGACAAGGGCGCTGTGGGACGCCGGCGAGGTGCTACGGCAGCGGGCCACCTCGTACCGCAACATCTACTTCGGCACCGGTGGGGGGTCGGTCCCTGGGGCGCGGATGCCCTTCACGGTGACGAGCGGCACCTCGGCGCTGCTCAAGGCCCGCATCGAGCCGACCCTCACCGACGCCCAGCTCTCCCAGGTGGTGGCCTTCATGCGTGGGGACCGCGACACCGCCATCTACGACAACCCACCGTACAAGCTGGGGGACGTCTTCCACTCGGTCCCCTACCTCTCGGGGGCACCCGACTGCTACTCCTGTTACCTCCAGAACGCCTACGAGTACCGCAGCGAGTTCTTCCTGCCCCACAGCAAGCGCCGGAAGGTGCTCCTGGCGGGTGCTGACGACGGCATGTTCCACGCTTTCGAGGCCGGTTTCTGGGGGCGGGACACCACCAACTACCCGAACGCGTATGACAACGGCACCGGTAAGGAACTGTGGGCCTGGGTCCCGAACGCCGTGATGCACAAGTTCGACGAGCTGGCCTTCGGGGAAGAGCACCGGTACACGGTGGACGGGACCCCCACCGTGGCCGATGTGTTCATCGATCCAAGCCACAGCGGGACCCCCGACCTGGATGAGAGGGAGTGGCGGACGGTGGTGATCTTCGGCGGCCGTAACGGCAGCGACTCGTTCGTCTGCCTCGATATCACCAAACCCGATCCGTACAACGCGAGCGGCACGCCGGTGAGCGGTTCCGACGACATGCCAGCCTGCCTCTCCGGGGCCAGTGGGTGCGCGGGCAACTACCCGGCGCTGCTCTGGGAGTTCGCCGATCGCGGCGACAGCGACGGGAACGGCTTCAAGGACATGGCCGAAACCTGGTCGCGCCCGGTGGTGGCGTGGATCAAGGTGAAGCCCGCCGATGGCGACGAAGAGACCCGCAACGTGGCCATCGTGGGCGGCGGCTACCAGGGTACCCTCATGGGCGGCAACTTCTTGTACATCATCGACATCGAGACGGGGCAGGCGCTCTTGAAGGCGCCCATGCCATCGTCGGTGCCGACGGAGATCGCGGCTCTGGATTTCAACTTCGACTCCTACATCGAGCGGATCTACTGGGGTGACACGTCGGGCGGGCTGTGGAAGCTGGACACCAGCAAGGTGGCGGCGCTGGACGCCAGCGGCAAGATCACCTACACCGAGAGCGGCTGGCAGCCACCTACGAGACTCATGCAGGTGAGTGCGACGCAGCGCTTCTTCCAGCGTCCCATCATCGTGCTGGCGGGCTTCGCCTCCTCCGGAGCGCCCATCTTCGCGGTGGGCCTGGGGGCCGGGGACCGCGAGAAGATCTTCCAGCGCGACGAAACGTACGTGAACGCCTTCTACATGGTGGTGGACCGCGAGGACGGCGTGGTCCTCTCCGAGGCCAACCTGCAGGCGCTGAGCGCCAGCTCGCCGGCGGTGGACGCTGCCACCAACTACCTGATGCACGACACGCTGCGCGGTTGGTACCTGACGCTGGGCCAGTACGAGAAGGTCAACACCCCGGCTATCGCGGTGGACAACCGGTTGATCTTCTCCACCTTCACGCCGGGGGAGGGCACCATCATCGTGCCGGATCCCAACAATCCAGGCAACTTCCTGTGCCGGGAGTCGGGCAACGCCAAGACCTACGTGGTGGACTACCGCAACGCCAACCCCTACGGAGACGAGCGCGCCATCCAACTGCCGCCGTCCGTGGCCATGGCGTCGGAACCCATCGTGTACGTGGGGGAGGACGGGAGGGTGCACGTGCTGCAGGCCACCGACAACCTGGCCATGGTGGAGCCTGTGCCCCCCCAGCGGCTGGGGGCCACGGTACTGAGCTGGCGCGAGCGGTGAAGCGCCGCGGTTTCTCCGAAGCGGGGGGGCAGCCCCCCGCTTCTTTTTTGCGGCCGTGGCGCTACCATAGGCGCAGGACGGCGGAGGGAGACGGTATGAAGACTGCACCGATGGTTCTGGCGGCACTGGTCCTGGCGGGCGCGGCCGAAGCTGCAACGGTGGTGCTCAAGGGCGGCAAGCAGCTTGAGGTCACTTCCTACCAGCAACAGGGGAACTACGTGCTGGTGCGGTACGCCAACGGCCGCGCCGAGTCGTACCCCCTCTCGGCGGTGGACCTGGCGGCGACCCGCGCCGCCAATGCGGTGGCGGAGGAGGCAACGGCGCCCGCACGTCCTGGCGGCCCGCACAGCCCCTTCGCGCAGGCGGTGGCCGCGGCGGGGGAGACGGCAGCCCGGGTCAGCGACGAGGACGTCCAGCACATCGCACCCCCCGAAGAGGGCGGTGGAGAAGCTGGCGAGCAGGCGGCACAGGCCGGTGGGCAGGTGGTGCTCCTGGGTTACGACAAGCAGCTCGTGGGCGAGAACCAGTGGGCTGTGACGGCCACCATCTCCAACACCGGCACCGAGCCGGTGCGCAACGTTGCCGCCACGGTCAAGCTCCTCGACGAGAAAGGGGTGACCGTCGGTTCCGGTACCGCCTCGTTCCCGGGGACGCTGGGCCCTGGACAGCAGGGGATGATCTCCACCGCCGTGGTGGCCACGGGCGAGGCGCGGCAGATCTCCTTCGAGTTCCAGTGGCAGACCATCAAGGCGGCGCGGCCGGCCACTGCGGCTCCCGAGGGTGGCGCCCGGCCCAGCGAAGCCACCGGAGCCGGCGAAACCGGCGAGGGGGCGCCGACCCCCGAGGCGACTCCGGGCTGGGAGGTCCCGCCTGGGGCTTCCCCGAATGCGCTACCGGAGAACCCGATGGCGGTGCCACCCTTGACGGCCCCGCCCATCGCGCCGCAGGTGCGCCGCGGGGGCGGTGGCAGCGAGGGGTAGGCGGCACCAGCCAGCGGCTGTGGCCGGGCGGGCCGGGCGGGGGACGGTCAGTCGGCGCTGGCGCGCCGGGCGTCCCAGTACAGGTAGGCGGCGAGCAGCAGGTAGAGGGCGAGGGCGAGGAGCTCCGCGGAGGGTCCCTCGGCGTTGCCCAGGAGCCCCACGCCGACGTTGGTGCCGAAGTAGAAGTTGACGATCTTCAAGCCCGCCGCCACCACTCCCATGAGGGCACCGCCGGCAATGAACCCGGAGGCGATCAACGTCCCGCGGGTGGAGCGGGCGCTGGCCAGCGCCTCGTTGCCGCCGGCCGAGCGCTCCACCCAGTGCCGCACCAGGCCCCCCACCACGAGGGGCACGTTGAGCTCGAGGGGGATGTACATGCCCAGGGCGAAGGCCAGGGAGGGGACGCCGATCATCTGCATGGTGAGTGCCACCAGGGCCCCGATGCCGTAGAGCAACCAGGGGACGGGCTGGTTCGACATGAGGGTCTGGATGACGGCGGCCATGGCGTTGGCCTGCGGCGCAGCAAAGACCTTGTCGGCGGGGTGCTCGGCGGACGGGACAAACCCGTAGGCACGGTCGAGCATGAGGATCACGGCACCCACCGCGGCGGCCGCCACGATCGTGCCGAGGAACTTGGAAACCTGCTGGACGCGGGGCGTGGAGCCGATCCAGTAGCCGATCTTTAAGTCCGTGATGAGACCGCCGGCCATGGAGAGCGCGGTGCACACCACGCCGCCGATGAGCAAGGCCGCGAGCATGCCCGACGGGCCGGAGAGACCGGCCTGGACCAGGAACACCGAGGTGAGGATGAGGGTCATGAGGGTCATGCCGGAGACGGGGTTGGTGCCTACGGTGGCGATGGCGCGGGCGGCCACGGTGGTGAACAGGAAGGAGATGACGATCACGACCCCCAGGGCAATGAGCGACAGTTTGGTGGCGCCAGGCTGGTCGGCAACCACGCCGAAGCGGAAGAAGAGCCAGGTCGCCAGGGCAACGAGGAGGATGCCGAGGAGGACCCCCGCCATCGGCAGGTCACGGTCGGTGCGCTCCAGCTGCGCCTCGGAGCCGGCCTTCGAGCCGGAGAAGATCTGCGAAAACCCCATGCCAAAGGCCTTGGCGATGACCCGCCACGAGCGCAGGATGCCGAGGATGCCGGCAGCGGCGATGGCGCCGATGCCGATGTGGCGGACGTAGCTGCGGAACACCATCTCCGCGCTCATGGCGCCGATGAGCGCGCCGTCCGCGACGGGGGGGACGGGGGTCGCGAGGCCGGCCCCGAAGTGGGCGATGGCCGGGACCAGCAGGAACCAGGAGAGGAACGAACCGGCGCAGATGATCGCGGCGTACGTGAGGCCGATGATGTACCCCAGCCCCAGGATGGAAGCCAGCACGTCGATGCGCAGCACCAGCTTGGCCTTCTCGGCGAGACCGGCGAGGAAGGGCACCGAGCGGGTGGTGAAGACCTCCGCGAACCCCTCCAGGTGGATGATGACGAAGTCGAAGGCGCCGCCGATGGCGGCGGCGAGCGCCAGCACCTTGGCCTGCTTGCCTCCCGCCTCGCCCGCCACCAGCACCTCGGTGGTGGCGGTGGCCTCGGGGAAGGGGAACTCGCCGTGCATGTCCCGCACGAAGTAGCGGCGCAGCGGCACCAGGAACAGGATGCCGAGCGTTCCCCCCAACAGCGCCACGAGGAACAGCTTGAAGAGGTTGGTGTCGAGCCCGAGGATGAAGAGGGCGGGGAGGGTGAAGATGGATCCCGCCACCACGAGCCCCGAGGCGGCCCCCACCGACTGGACGATCACGTTCTCCAGGATGGTGGAGCGACGGGGCAAGACGACACCGATGCCGACGCCGATGATGGCAATGGGGATGGCGGCCTCGAAGACTTGCCCGGCCTTGAGGCCCAGGAAGGCGGCGGCGGCCGAGAAGAGCGCGGCCATAACCAGGCCCAGCCCCACCGATCGGGCCGTGAACTCCGCCACACGTTCCCGCGGCGGCACGAGCGGCGTGTACACCTCGCCAGCCTTGAGGGGTCGGTAGGCGTTGTCGGGTAGGCTGCGCCGGGTCGTCTCCATGGTCCAGGTCCTCCACGAGTCGGCGGGAGCTTACGGGCGAGGGGGTCAGAAATCAAGCTGCAAGGCCCCCTTGTCGGGGCGCCTTGGGAAGGGGATACTGATAGCGAGGAGGGCCAGCGGGTGGAGGTCCCCAAGCGCATACTCATCGCCAAGCCGGGCCTGGACGGCCACGACCGCGGCGCCAAGGTGGTGGCGCGGGCGCTGCGGGACGCCGGCTTCGAGGTGATTTACACCGGGCTGCGGCAGACTCCAGAACAGATCGCGGCGGCCGCGGTGCAGGAAGATGTGGACGCGGTGGGTCTGTCGAGCCTGTCCGGGGCCCACCGCGAGCTCTTCCCCGAGGTGGTGGAGGCCCTCCGGCGGGCGGGCGCGAGCGACGTGCTCGTCTTCGCTGGCGGCGTGATCCCGGTGGAGGATCTTCCCGCCCTGGAGGCGGCCGGGATCGAGCGGGTCTTTCCCCCCGGCACCGATACGCGGGAAATCGTCGCGTACCTGCGCCAGCGGCTCGGCTCCTGAGCGCAGCGCGGCGGTCCGGCGACGCCGCGGGGCGTCCGAGAACAGCTCACGGCAGGATGGTGAAGGAGCGGCGGCCCACCAGCTGGCCCTCGCCGGTCACCACTTCGACCCGGTAGCGGCCGGGCGGAAAGCCACCGCTGGGGGCGCGCAGCAGGTCCCAGACACGAAACCCTCTGGGGTGGGCGGAGAGTTCCACCGTGCGCGAGGTGCGGATGTCCTTGCCCTGGTGCGTGGTGCGGATGACGATACGGGTGGGGAGTTCGGCGGGGGCGAAAACCGTCGCCACCACGTAGAGGGTCCCGTCGGCCACGGCCTGCGCCGGGATGCGCTCGCCCAAATCGTCGCTGGTGCGCAGGGTGCGGGGGTCGAGGTGGTCGGCAATCTTGATCTTGAGGAGACGCAGCGGAACCGGCGGCACCAGCGGCCGCAGCAGGCGGACTCCGCCCAGCACCACCACGGCCCCGAGGGCTGCGGCGAGGAGCCGCCGGGGCACGCGCAGCTCCCTCCAGGGGAGGGCGAGGGCGAGGGCCGCGAGGTAGGCCAGAACCCCGGCCAGGTAGGCGCCGAAGTGCACGGGGATGCGCAGCAGCACGGGCAAAAAGAACTGCAGGGCGGAGAAGGAGACCAGGGCGAAGAAGCCCAGGGCGAAGGAGCGGTTGGAGCGCAGGAGCCGATCGAAGGGGATGTCGAAGCAGGAGAACACGGCGAGGAGGGCGAGCAGCACCACGTAGAGGCTGTTGAGGGAGCCGAAGGTCGTGGAATAGAGGTAGAAGGGGATGAGGAAGAAGAGCGTCTCCTGGTACATCACGCGGGTGAGGTAGGAGACGAACCCTTGGGCGAACTGCAGTGCCCGCGAGCGGGAGGATACGGGGTAGCGGGAGAAGAACAGGGTGGTTGCCCAGGTGAGGGCGAGGAAGAGCACCACCCAGGGGAGGAAGCCGTAGCGGTTGTGGGCGAGGACGAGCACGGCCGCGCCCGTGGCCAGCGCCCACAACGAGTGCAGCGTCCAGAACAGCCGGCCGTACCGGGCGTGAAGGGCCTCCAAGCGCCCGAGGAGGGCGCGCCAACGCCCCGGCGCCGCCAGCGGGGCAGATCCCTCGGCCACCACGAGACGGCATTGTAGGGCGAACTTGTCTTGAGGAGTGCGGCTCCGTACACTCCAGGCGTGGCGAGGGAGGCGGTTTTCGACGCAGCCGAAGAGACCAGCTGGATCGAGGTATCCCGCGCCGCCCTGCTGCACAACCTTTCGCTGTTCCGGAAGCTGGTCCCGGAGCGTACCGCCATCCTCGCGGTGGTGAAGGCCAACGCCTACGGGCACGGGCTGGAGCAGGTGGCGCCCATCTGCGCAGCCGGCGGGGTGGCGATGCTGGGGGTCCATTCCGCCGAGGAGGTGGCCCTGGCGCGCCGGCTGGCGCCGGCGGTGCCGGTGCTGGCGATGGGCTACCTCACCCCGGCCCAGATCGAGGCGGTGGTGGACGAGCACGTGCACGTCCTCCTCTCCTCCCGCCAGGTGCTGGAGGCGCTGGCGGCGAGGGGGCGGCGCCTGGGCGTGGCCTTGCCGGTTCACCTGAAGGTGGACACCGGCACGCACCGGCAAGGGGTGCCGCCGGAGGAGGCGGCCGACCTGGCCCGGGCGGCGCAGCGCCGGGGCCTCGTGGTGGCGGGCGTGGCCAGCCACTTCGCCAACATCGAGGACACCACCGACCACGAGTACGCGTTCCTGCAACTGCGGCGCTTCCGCGAGGCCGTGGCCGCGGTGGAGGCGGCGGTGGGGCCGGTGCGTTGGGTGCACACCGCCTGTTCGGCCGCTGCCCTGCTCTTCCGCGAGGCCGACTTTTCCATGGTGCGGATCGGCATTTCACTCTACGGCCACTGGCCCTCCAAGGAGACGTACCTGTCCTGGTTGCTGGCGCACGGGCGCGACGGCTTGAAGTTGCAGCCGGTGCTGTCGTGGCGGGTGCGAGTGGGGCAGGTGAAGGAGGTGGGGGCGCGGGAACCGGTGGGGTACGGGCTCACCCACTGGACCAGCCGGCCCACCCGGCTTGCCGTGCTGCCGGTGGGGTACCACGACGGGTACCCGCGGAGCCTGTCCAACCGGGCCCGGGTGCTGGTGCGCGGCGTGCCGGCGCCGGTGGTGGGGCGGGTGTGCATGGATGTGACCATGGTGGACGTGACGGATGTACCGGAGGTGCGGGAGGGGGACGTGGCAACCCTCATCGGCTGCGACGGGGGGTGGGCGGTGAGCGCCGAGGAGCTGGCGGAACTTGCCGGCACGATCAACTACGAGATCCTGGCGCGCCTCTCGCCGCTCACGCGGCGGGTGGTGGTGTGACGGCGGAGAAGGGGGCGAGGTGACGACGCTGCGGCTCGGGACGCTCTCGGGGACGGTCCCCTACCACCTGGAAGCGGGGGCGCTCTCGTCGCTGCCGGAGGTGGTGGCGAAGGCCTTTGCCGGGCGGCCGTTCGTGGTGTCCGATACCACGGTGGGCCCCCTCTGGGCGCGAGGGGTGGCGGAGGCCCTCGATGCGCCGTACCTGGAGGTGCCGGCCGGCGAGGTGCACAAGCGGTGGGAGACGGTGGAGCGGGTGGCCAGCTGGCTGCTCGGCTGGGGGGTGGAACGGCAGGACGGTCTGGTGGCGGTGGGTGGCGGAGTGGTCACCGATCTGGTGGGTTTCGCCGCCTCCGTGATGCTGCGGGGGATCCCGTGGGTGGCCGTCCCGACCACCCTCCTGGGGATGGTGGACGCAGCGGTGGGCGGCAAGACCGGCATCGATCTGGATCTGGGCAAGAACCTGCTGGGTACGTTCTGGCAGCCGCGGGCGGTGGTGGCCGACCCGTCGGTGCTGCGCACGCTGGATCGCCGACAGCTGCGGGCGGGACTCGTGGAGGTGGTGAAGGCGGCGATGATCGCCACCGCTGGGTTCGAGCACGTGGTGGACAGCCACCTCGCAGCAGTGGCTCGGGGCGAGGTGGAGAGGTCGGGGGAACTGATCACTGCCGCGGTGCGCCTCAAGGCGGAGATCGTGGGCGAAGACGAGCGGGAAGCCGGGCCCCGCGCGGCGCTCAACCTGGGTCACACGCTCGGTCACGCCCTGGAGGGTGCCACGGCTTACCAGCGCTTCCTGCACGGGGAGGCGGTGGGGTGGGGGCTCTTGGCCGCGCTGCGGCTCGCCCGGGACCGGGGCTACCTCTCCACCGTGGCGGCGCAGTCGTGGGCCGCCCGCCTCTCGAACCTGGCCCCCTGGCCGTCGCTGGCCGGGGTGGAGTGGTCGGAGGTGGCCCCGTTCCTGGCGCGGGACAAGAAGCGGCGGGGGGGGCGCACCGGCTGGGTGCTGCCGCGCTTCGGCGGCGTGGTGCTGGATGTGCCGGTGACCATGGAGGAGGTGGACGCGGTCTTCTCGGCTCTCCGGGAACTGGCGCCGGAAGGGCCGTTTACCGTGCTGTTCTAGCGGTGCCGAGTGCTAGACTGGCGCACCGTAAAGGGAAGGAGGGGGAGTGAGCCGTCCGGAACTGCTGCCAACGCGTTTCGATCCAACGTCGTTCGAGGGAAGGTGGTACGAGGTGTGGGAGCGGAGCGGCGCCTTCACGCCGGATCTCCCCTCCGACCGCTCGCCCTTCGTGATCATGATCCCGCCCCCCAACGTGACGGGAAAGCTGCACATCGGCCACGCCTTGCAGTTCACCCTGCAGGATCTGGTAATCCGCTGGCGGCGCATGCAGGGGTTCAACACCCTGTGGCTGCCGGGGACCGACCACGCTGGCATCGCCACGCAGGTGATGGTAGAGCGGGAACTGGCGAAGGAGGGGACGAACCGGCACGAGCTGGGGCGGGAGCGCTTCCTCGAGCGCATGTGGGAGTGGAAGGCGCACTACAAGGACAACATCTCGGCCCAGGCCAAGGCGCTGGGGGCCTCCTGCGACTGGACGCGGGAGCGGTTCACCCTGGACCCGATGCTGTCCCGGGCGGTGCGCCACGCCTTCGTGACCCTCTTCCGGCAGGGCCTGATCTACCGCTCCCACCGCCTCATCAACTGGTGCCCCCGTTGCCTCACGGCGCTCTCGGACCTGGAGGTGGTCCACAAGGAGATCGACGGCGGGATGTGGGATTTCGCCTACCCCGTGGAGGGGGGAGGCGAGATCGTGGTCTCCACCTCGAGGCCCGAGACGATGCTGGGCGACACCGCCGTGGCGGTGCATCCCGAGGACGAGCGGTACCGGCACCTGATCGGCCGCCGCGTGCGGCACCCGCTTCTGGATCGCACGTTGCCGATCGTTGGCGATGCGGTGCTGGTGGACACCAGCTTCGGCACGGGGGCGGTGAAGGTGACGCCGGCCCACGATCCCGCCGACTTCGCCACCGGGGAGCGGCACGGCCTGGAGCGGATCAATATCCTCCAACCGGACGGGCGCATCAACGAGAACGGCGGTCCCTTCGCTGGCCTCGACCGCTTCGAGGCGCGCAAGGCCGTGCTCCAGGCGCTGGCCGAGCATGGGCTGCGGCGGGGGGAGCGGGCGCACCGCCACGCGGTGGGGCACTGTCAGCGCTGCGACACCATCGTGGAGCCGTACCTGTCCCTCCAGTGGTTCGTCAAGGCGGACGTGCTCGCCAAGCCGGCGCTGGAGGCGGTGCGGTCGGGAGCGGTGGAGCTGATCCCCGACTTCTGGGTCGCCACCTACGAGAACTGGCTGGAGAACATCCTCGATTGGTGCATCTCGCGGCAACTCTGGTGGGGACACCGGATCCCGGCGTTCTACTGCGCCAACGGGCACACCACGGTGAGCGAGGAGGACGTGACGAGCTGCGCGGAGTGCGGGGCGGCGGTGACGCAGGACCCGGACGTGCTCGACACCTGGTTTTCTTCCGCGCTGTGGCCCTTCTCGACCCTGGGGTGGCCAGCGGAAACCGAGGACATGCGCGCCTTCTACCCCACCAGCGTGCTCATCACCGGCTTCGACATCCTGTTCTTCTGGGTGGCGCGCATGATCATGATGGGGTGCCACTTCACCGGCAAGCCGCCGTTCGCCAAGGTGCACCTCACGGGCCTGGTGCGCGACGCCCAGCGGCAGAAGATGTCGAAGACCAAGGGGAACGTCATGGACCCCCTGGAGCTGGTGCAGCAGTTCGGGGCGGATGCGGTGCGCTTCACGCTGGCGGCTCTCGCCTCGCCGGGGCGCGACCTGCCGCTGGACGTGCGCCGGATGGAGGGCTACCGGGCCTTCGCCACGAAGCTCTGGAACGCCGCGCGGTTCGTGCAGATGAACCTCGAGGGGGACGAGCTCGCTCTGGACGAGTTGGAGGTGCCGCGCCTGGGGGTTCCCGAGCGGTGGATCCTCGGCGAACTGGAGCGGACGGCGCAGGCGGCGAACCGCGCCTGGGAGCAGTTCCGCTTCGACGAGGGGTGCCGCGAGCTGTACCACTTCGTGTGGGGGGACCTGTGCGACTGGTACCTGGAGCTGGCCAAGCCGGTGTTCCAGAACGGCGGCGGGCAGCGGCGAGAGCCCCGGGATGTCCGCTCGGTGGCGCGCGGGGTGGTGCTCGAGGCGTGCAAGCTCCTGCACCCGGTGATGCCGTTCATCACCGAGGAGATTGCCGCCCACCTGGGGGCCGGCGCGCCGCTCATCCGCGCCCCCTACCCACCGGGGGGACGTTTCGCGGACGAGGGGGCGGCCCGCACCATGGCCGCCCTCCAGGCGGTGGTGCAGGAGGTTCGGTCGTACCGCCACCTCGTGGGCTTGCCCCCGGCGACCCAGCTGGAGGTGGTGCTCCCCTCCCTGGAGAGCGAGCTGCGCCGCGCCTTTGGAGAGCTGGCGGGGGAGATCGTTCGCTTGGCGAACCTGAGCCGCCTCGACCTGGAAGCTACGGTCGCGCCGCCGGGGGCGATCCTGGACCGGGCCGGTGGGGTGGATGTGGCGATCGTGCTGCCTCGCGACCTCGTGGGGGCGGAGGAGGCGACGCGGCTCGGCGCCGAGCTGGTGAAGTGCCAGCAGGAGCTGGTCCGCATCCAGGAGCGCCTGGCGGACGAAGGGTTTGTCGCCCGGGCACCGGCCCAGGTGGTGGCGAGCAGCCGGGAGACGGCGGCGGAACTGGCGCGGAAAGTCGCGCTCATTGCCCGCACCCTGGAGAGCCGCGGGTGAGGTGGGTGCTCCCCCCCTCGGAGGCGAACCTGGTTTGGCTCGACGAGGTGGATTCCACCAATGCGCTGGCGGCCCGCCTGGTGGCGGCGTGGCGAGAGGAGGAGTACGGCCGGCTCGGCGACACCCTGATCATGACGGCGGCGCAGCGGGCGGGGCGGGGACGGGGGGATCACCGCTGGGAGTCGCCGCTGGGGGGGGTGTACGTCACCTGGCTGGGCTGGGTTTCGCGGCACGAGCTATCTTGGGTGCCGCTGGCCGCGGGGGTGAGCCTGTGCGAGTCCATCGAGGGGATCTCTCGCTCGCCCGCAATCGGGCTGAAATGGCCCAACGACCTCCTCATCGCCGGCAAGAAGGTGGGCGGGATCCTCTGCCAGGCGCGCGGCGCCGGCGAGGAAGCCTGGACGGCGGTGGGATTTGGTGTGAACGTGGCGGTGACGCCGCAGGTGGAGGGCGGGGGGGGTGTGCCCGCGGGCTCGCTCAAGGAGGCGGGGTTCGGCGCCGATGCCGCCACCTTCGAGGGGGAGCTGGCGGCGTCGTTCGCGGTTCGCTTCCGGGCGCTGCTGCCGCATCCGGAAGAGACGCGCCGGCGCTGGCTGTCGCGCTCGGTGGTGGGGGTGGGCGAGCTGGTGCACGTGAGGACCGGAAAGGGGCTGCTCGAGGGGCGGTTCCTGGGGCTGGAGGTGGACGGCCGGTTGGTGGTGGCAACCGGCCGGAGGCGGACAGTGGTCAGTAGCGGGGAAATCGTGTCGCCGCTGTGAGGCGACCCGCTGGGGAGGTGCCATGCTGCTCCTCGCTCTCGATGTGGGCAACACCAACACCACCATCGGCGTGTTCCGGGACGACCGGCTGCTGCGGCGGTTCCGGCTCACCACCACGGCCAATCGCACCGTGGACGAGGTGGGGATCCTGCTCCACCAACTGTGCCACTGGTCGCAGATCTCCGCCGACGACATTGGGGGGGTGATCGTGGGCTCGGTGGTCCCCCCCATGGATGGGATCCTACGGGCGGCCGTCGTCACGTACCTGCACGCCGAACCCCTCTTCGTGGCCCCCGGCATCCGTTCCGGCATGCCGCTCAAGGTCGAGACCCCCCAGGAGCTGGGAGCCGACCGGCTGTGCAACGCGGTGGCGGCCTACGCCACCTACGGCGGGCCGTGCGTGGTGGTGGACTTCGGCACCGCCACCACCTGGGACGTGGTATCGGCGCAGGGCGAATTCCTGGGTGGGGCGATCGCGCCCGGGTTGGAGATTGCAGCGGAAGCCCTCTTCAGCCGCGCCGCCAAGCTGCCGCGAGTAGAGCTGGTCACCCCCCCGCGCGTCATCGGCAAGGCCACGGTGGATTCCATGCAGTCGGGCCTGGTCTACGGCTTCGTCGGCCTGGTGGAGGGGATCACCGCCCGGGTGCTCGCCGAGCTGGGCGGGGGGCAGGTGATCGCCACGGGCGGGCTCGGCGCGGTGATCGCCCGGCACACCTCGATCTTTGCGGCGGTGGATGAGGACCTCACCTTGAGGGGGTTGCGGCTCCTGTGGGAGCGCAACCGGCCGGCTCGCGGATGAATGCGGATGAACTGGCGTACTACCGGGCCGTGGAGGACCATTTCGCGTTCCTCCGCGGCACCCCGTTTCTCTTCTCTCCGCGCGACTTTGCCCTGCTGAGACGGTGGTGGGCGGAGGGGGTTCCCCTCGCCGCGGTGCTGGTGGGCTTGACCGAGGTGTTCGAACGGCGGCGCGAGCGCGGCGACGACCCGGTGTCGTCGCTCTCCTACTGCCGGCACGCCGTGGCGCGGCACGCCAGGCGACTGGGGGCAGCACGGGTGGGCACGGCGGAGCCCGAGACCCCCATCGACGTTCCGGCCCGGCTGGCGGCCCTGGCGGCGGCGGTGCGGGGGGCGGGCCGGCTCTTTGCCGGGGAGGAGGCCTTAGGGCGGGCCCTTTCCCGCCTCGCGGCGGCGATCGAGACGCTGCCGCCGGCGGCACCGCCGGCCGCGCTGGACGAGGAGCTGGCGCAATTGGAGGCGAGTGCCCTGGACGCGCTGGTCGAAGCGCTGCCAGGCGCCCTGGCCGCGCAGGTGACGGGGGAGGTGGAGCGACAGCTGGGCGAGCTGGGGCTCGACGAGGAGGCCCGGGGCAGGACGCGGGTGGCGCTCCGGCGCCGGGCGGTGCGCGAGGCGCTGGGGCTGCCCCGTCTGGAGCTGTGAGGTGGCCGAGCTGGAGATCGCCGAGGTGGGCGGGGGTGGGTGGGGCATCGCTCGCCGCGACGGGGAGGTGTGGCTGGTGGGCGGGGCGCTGCCCGGAGAGCTGGTGCGGGCGGAGGCGGCGCGGCGGCGGGCGGGTATCGTCGAGGCGCGAACCGTCGAGGTGCTGCAGGCGAGCCCGTGGCGAGCCCAGTCGCCCTGCCCGCTGCTGGGGAGCTGCGGCGGCTGCGACATGGGGCACGTGGCGGAGGCGGGGCGGGGGGAGATGGTGCGGGCCGTGGTGCGGGGAGCGCTGCGCCACGCCCCGGCCGAACTGGCCGCCCGCCTGGCCACGGCCCGCCTCGAACGCGGCAACGGGGAGGGGTACCGCCTGCGCGTGCGGCTGCACTGGGATGCGGCGACCGGCGCGTTGGGTTTTCGAGCCGTGCGCTCCCACCGGGTCGTGCGCATCCACCCGTGCCGGGTGGTCTCGGCCCGCCTGCGCGAGACCATGGGCGAGCTGGAACAGGCGCTGGGCACGGCCAGGTGCGGCGGCGGCGAGGTGGAGTGGCTGGAGAGCCTGAACAGCTCTCAAGCGGTGCTCGGGCTGCGCCTCGCCGAGGGAGGGATGCTTCGCTGCCGGGGTGTGGAGGGGGCGTGGCGGGTCTCGGCGGGCGGGCGGGGGGCCGGCTGGGGTGCGACCGGGGTGAGGATGGCGCTGCCGCTCCCGCTCTTCGTGCCGGTGGGAGCGTTTTTCCAGGCGCACCGGGAACTGGTGCCGCGCCTCTTCCAGCGGGTGGCCGAGCTGGTCCGGCAGTCGGCGCCGCGGGAGGTGGTGGATCTCTACGGCGGGGTCGGTTTTCTTGCCGCCGCCGCCCGACTCGGCGGGGCGCCGGGTCTGACGGTGGTGGAGGCGAACCCCGACGCCGCGCGGGCAGCGCGCAGCAACCTGCCCGGCGCCCAGGTGGTGGCGGCCAGCTGCGAAGAGTTCCTGGGACGCCACACCATCCCGGCTCACGCCCTGGCCATCGTGGATCCGCCCCGCGCCGGTATGTCCCGCCTGGCCCGGGAGCGGCTCCTGGCGCACCGCCCGCAGCAGGTGGTGCTCCTGTCCTGCGACGCGGCGCGCTTCGGGCGGGATGCCGCGGCGCTTCTGACAGGCGGGTACGAGCTGAACGAGTTGGAGCTGTGGGACATGTTCCCGGGCACGCACCATGTGGAGATCCTCGCCGTCTTCCAGCGCGGCACCTGAGGTGGGCGCGGCACTCGTGGCCCTCTCGGTGGGGGTCGTCGCCGCGGTGGCCCTGGGGAATCTGGCGCCGCCGGGTCGGGGCTGGGCCCTGCCGCTGCTCCTCGCGGGGGGGACCGCGGCAGCACTCGGGTTACGAGATCGGGGCCGCGGCTGGTGGCTGGCAGCGGGGCTGCTCTTCGGCGGCGCCGCCTGCGCCCTGGCCCCCCGCTTTCCGGGGGTGGGGGAGGAGCGGGTCCCGGTTCGCTTCGTGGGCACGGTGCGGGACGGCTGGAGTTCGGGGACCTACGGGCACACGAACCGCATCCGTCTTGCGAGTCTGGAGGTGGCCGGGGAGCCGCGGCGGGGGTGGCGGGAACTGCGCTTCGAGGTGGGGGGAACGGCCACGGTGGCCGAGCTGCCGGCCCCCGGGAGCCGCATCGCCGGCAGCGGGGAGCTGGTGCGGTCAGGCGGCCGCCCGCTGGCCCGCCCGACGCTGCAGGTGAAGAGCGCACTGCTCCTGCAAGTCACGGCCGGGGGATCGCGGATCGACCGCCTCCGGCAGAGTGGGGTGGCGGCGCTGGAACGGGCTGCCGGCACCACGCCGCGCCGGCTCGACGCCGCAGCGCTTGCAGCGGCCCTCTGTTTCGGCCGACAGGAGGGGCTGCGCGCCGGCGAGGTGACCGAACTGCGCCGGTCGGGGCTCGCGCACCTGCTGGCGGTTTCGGGGCTCAACGTGGGGCTGGTGGGAAGCCTGGTATGGGCGGTTCTGGTGGTGGCGCGCGTGCGGCCCGGCTGGCGCCGGCCCGCTCTGGCGGTGGCGCTGGCCGGCTTTTGCCTCGTTTCGGGGGGCTTTGCACCGGTGCGGCGGGCGGCAAGTGGGGCCATCGCCTATCTGCTGGCGCGGCAGCTCGGGCGACCTCTGGAGCCGTTGCCCACCGTGTGGGGGATCGTGGCGGGGTTGCTGCTCTTCGAGCCGGACGTGCTCCTGTCGGCGGGCTTTCAGCTTTCGGCAGGGGTGACGCTGGCCCTGGTGCGATGGGTGCGGCCCCTGGCCGCGTGGCTGGGGGCGTTGCCGCGGGTGGTGGCGGAGGGGGTGGCGGTGGCGGTGGTGGCGCAGGTTGCGGCACTACCCATCGGTGGGGCCCATTTCTCCTTCATCCCGCCCTGGGCGATACCGGCGAACCTGGCCTTTGCGCCGTTCACCCTGGCGATGACGGCGCTGGCGATGGCGGCTTCGGCAGCCGCCGCGGCGAGTGCCCCCCTGGCGCGGCTGGCGCTGGAGGGGGTGGCCCTGTGCCAGGCGGTACTGGATGGGGTGGCGGCGGTGGCGGGGCGCGGGGCGATCCCGTTTCCGTCGCCGGGAGGGCTTGGGGCCCTGCTCTTCTTGGCCGTTTTCCTGTGGGGGCTGAGCCGCTCCAGGTGGGCGCCGGCCGGGGTGGCGGTGCTGGTGGTGGGGGTGGTGGGCTGGACGGTGGGGCTGCCCCGGGCTCGGGCCGCCGTTGCCGAGGTACGGATGCTGCCGGTGGGGGATGGGATGTCGCTGCTGCTGCAGGACGGCGACTCGTCCCTCCTGGTGGACGGGGGCCGGTCTCCCCGTGAGGCGGTGGAGGCGCTGGCGGCGCTGCGGGTGCGTTCCCTGGACGCGGTGCTCTTGACCCACCCCGACGCCGACCACCGGGGCGGCTTGCCGCTCGTGCTGGAGTGGTTGCAACCGCGGGAGCTCATCGTGGCTGCCCGCCATGCCGAGGGCGGCGAGGTGGTGCCGCTGCTGCGAACGGCCCGGCGGGCCGGGGTGAGGGAGCGGCTGGTGGGGGCGGGACAGCGCCTGGCGGTCGGGAGGATCGCCATCGACGTGCTCTCGCCGGGGGAGGAGGTGTGGGGGAGCGACAACGACGCCAGCCTCGTCGCCGCCATTCACTGCGGCGGCCTGCGCCTGCTGGTGACGGGCGACATCGAGGCGGCGGGGGAGGGGCAGCTGCTGGCCGGCGGGAAGAGCCTCCAGGCGGCCGTGCTGCAGTTGCCGCACCACGGCTCCCGGACCTCCTCCACGGCACCCTTCCTGGCAGCGGTGGATCCGGTGGTGGCGCTCGCGGCGACCGGGGAGCGGCCCCGTTTCCGCTACCCGCACCCCGACGTGGCGCGCCGCGTCCGGGAGCGGCGGGTCGTGCTGATGGTCCAGACGCAAGGGATCCGGGAGTTGGCCGTGGAGGGCGGCTGGGTGCGGCTGGGAACCGCCACGCCGGTGTGGGTGCGGGCACGGCGGGGGGGGCGGTGAAGCCGCGCCTCGTGGTGGTCGTGGGTCCCACCGCGGCCGGGAAGACGGCCGTGGGCGTGGACCTGGCGGAGCGGCTGGGAGGGGAGGTGATTTCCGCCGACGCCTTCGCCGTGTACCGCGGGCTCGACATCGGCACCGCCAAGCCGGACCCGGCGATGCGGGCGCGAGTGCGGCACCACCTGGTGGATGTGGCGGACCCCCGGGAGCGGTACTCGGCCGGCACATTCCTGCGCGACGCCGATGCGGCGGTGGCCGAGGTCGTCGCCCGCGGGCGGGTGCCCATCGTTGTGGGAGGCACGCACTTCTACGTGCGCTCCCTGCTCTACGGCCTGTTCCGCGAGCCGCCCAAAGACCTGGCCCTGCGGGCGGAGTTGGAGCGGGCGTGGGCGGAAGACCCGGGGCGCGTGCGGGCGCGGCTCGCCGAACTGGATCCCGAGTCGCACCGCCGCATCGCTGCCGCCGACCGGCAGCGCATCCTCCGCGCCCTGGAGGTCACGCTGCTGGCGGGCCGGCCCATGTCGGAGCTGTGGCGGGAGGAACCGTGTCGCGCGCCGCGCTACCCCTTCTCCATGTTCGCCATCTCGGTGCCGCGCGAGACGCTCCATGCTAGGATTTCCCGGCGAGTCGAGGCCATCTTTGCGGCCGGGCTCGTGCAGGAGACGCGGGCATTGCTGGCGAGCGGCGTTCCGGTGCACGCCCACGCGTTCAAGGCCATCGGCTACCGGGAGGCCTGTCGCGTGGTGGCGGGTGAGTGGGACGAGCCGCAGGCCAGGCAGGCGACGGTGGTGGCGACGCGGCGGCTGGCGAAGCGGCAGCTCACCTGGTTGCGGGGAGAGCGAGGCGTGACGTGGGTGGCGGGGAACGATCCCGCGGCGGAGATCGTGGCGATCCTGGAGGCGCGCGGTGGAACAGGGGCAGGAGCGCAGCAAGGCGGCGATCAACGTTCAGGATAGCTTCTTTTACGCGCTGCGTCGCGATGGGCGACTGGTCCACGTCTACCTGGTGACGGGCAAGCGGGTCACCGGAGTACTGCGGCGCTTCGACCGATACGCCCTGGTGGTCGAGAGTCACGGCGTGGAGCACCTGGTCTACAAGCACGCGGTCGCCACGGTCTGTCCGGCCCGGTCCGAGGGGGATGGCGGTGCGAAGGAGGGCTGAGGGGCTAGTCGGCGCGGTCCTCCTCGGGGGACTGCTCGGGTGCCGGACCGCGACAGTACCGCCAGCTCCCACCCGCCTCCCCGATCCGCTGCAGGGACTGCCGGCATCGGTGGCACCGCTGGCCCAGACCGACCTGGTGGCCGTCCGCCGCGCCGTGGCGGCGGCCGAGCGGGGCGATCTTACCCTCGCGCGGCGCACGGCGGCTCGGCTGCCGCAGCAGCACCCCGTGGCCCGGCTGGTGGAGTTGGAGGTTCGCTTCTCGGAAGGGGCAGATGTCTACGCCGAAAGCGTCGCCTTAGCCGAAGAGGTTCGCCAGTGGGTCGGCCCCTGGCACCTGGCAGCGATGGCGGCCCGCCGAAGCGGCGAGCTGCTGGCGGCGCTGGCGGCGGCGCGGCGGGGGGCAGAGGCTGACCCAACTTTCCGTCCCTTTCAAGGCCTGGTCCAGGAGCTGGAGGTAGTGGTGGTGGCGACGGCGCGCGGGGAGGCGGAACGGTGGCTGGGGGCGGGCGAGGCAGCCCGGGCGCTGGAAGCGGCGGAGCAGGCGCTGGAGGCGGTTCCGGACTCGCCGGAGCTACGGATGCTGGCCGCGGAGGCGGCGCTCGCCGCGGGGCGCACCGAGCGGGCGGCGACCCTTCTGCCAGCCGTACCGGATTCGCCGCAGGGTCTGGCCCTCAAGGGGCGGGTGGCAGCGGCTCTCCGACAGTGGGACCTGGCGGCTTCGTTCTTCGAGAAGCTCCCAGCCTCCTACCCCGACCGCTGCCAGCTGCTGCGTGGGGCGCGGCTGCAGCTGCGGCTCGCCGACGCGCCCCCGTACGTGTCGAAGGCGCTAGCCTCCTCGGCCCTCACCCGCGCGGAACTGGCCGCTCTCCTGGTGTGGGAAGTGCCGGAGATCACGTCCCTGGCCCAGGGGGCGGTGCCGGTGTTCGAGGACATCGTGGACCTGCCGCAGCGGGCCGACATCGTCACCGTGGCTCGGGCCGGCGTGCTGCGCGGAGACCCGGTGGCGCGCCGGTTCGGGGCCCGTCGCCCGGTGACGCCGCGCGAGGCGGCCGCGACCATCGAGAAGCTGGCGTCACTGCTGGGACGCCGGGCGCCCCGGTTCTGCCAGAACGGAGCAGCGGACGAGGCGGGGGAGTGCGTCCGCCTGGGCACCCCCGTCACCGGTCGGGAGGTGGCCGAGGCGTTGCGGCAGCTGGGTGAGCTGGGAGGTGCAGCGTGCCCCTAGACCTGGCCGACCTGCTACACCGGTCTTCGTTGTTCGCCGAACTGTCGCCGACCGAGCTGGACACGCTGGCCCGCAGCGCCGAGCGGCGCGATTTCACGCGGGACGAGGTGATCTTCGCCATGAACGAGCCAGCGGACGGGCTCTACGTGGTGGCGAGCGGCCGGGTGAAGGTGAGCATCCCCTCGAGCGAGGGGAGGGAGATCATCATCGCGACTCTGGGCCCGGGGCAGATCTTCGGCGAGATGGCCCTCATCGACGACGAGCCGCGCTCGGCATCGGTGGTGGCGCAGCTGGCCAGCACCACCTACCGCATTCACCGCTCGGATTTCGAGCGGGTCCTCGAGTCGCACCCCAGCATTGCGCGCAAGCTCCTGCGCGAGTTGAGCTTGCGGCTGCGCCGGGCGAACGCCCAGATGGAGTCGCTGGTGACCCTGGACGTGGTGGGACGCCTGGCGCGCTTCCTCATCGATCTGGCCCGGCAGCACGGCCAGGTACTGGGGAACGGCTGGGTGGCGGTGCGGCGGCCCACGCACCAGGACATCGCCAACTCCATCGGCACCACCCGCGAGACGGTGACGCGGCTGATGGCCGAGCTGGAACAGAGGAGGCAAGTGGTGAACGAGGGGAAGATGGCGTACCTGCGGGAAGAGGTGCTGCACCGGGAGGGCGAGTGAGGGAAAGCGGCGAGCACCGCCTGCGGGAACGCACGGGCGCGGTGGCCCAGCGGGCCGCCCAGGAGGTCCGCGCAGTGGTGCGGCCCTTCACCATCCCCAACGGCATCACGCTCCTGCGCGTGGCACTCACGCCGTTTTTCTTCCTGGCTGTGGTCTCGGCCAACTACCAAGCGGCCTTCGCGCTGTTCCTGGTGGCCGGGATCTCCGACGCGGTGGACGGGTTGCTCGCCCGGGTGCTCTCCATGCGCTCCCTCTTCGGCCAGTACCTGGACCCCATCGCCGACAAGGTGCTGCTCGTCACCGCCTACGTGGCGCTCACCTGGCCGAGCCAGGGGTTGGTGACCATCCCCATCTGGCTCACGGTCATGGCCCTGTCGCGCGACCTGCTCATCGTGCTGGTGGCGTTGCTCCTCTACCTGGGGGCCGGGATCCGCGACTTCCGCCCCTCGCTGTGGGGGAAGGCCACCACGCTGGTGCACATCGCCACGGTGGCCGTCGTGCTCCTGGCCAACCTGGTAGAGATGCCCTACGAGTACCTGTTGGCGCTGTTCTATGGCGCCTTGGCCCTGACTATTCTGTCTGGCCTGGACTACCTGCGGCGGGCCGCCAAGGTGATGGAGTCGCTGCACGATGCGGAGCGCTCGTGAAGCGAATCGTCGCCCGTTGGGGAATGCCCAGTTGGCTTGCCGGCTTACGAGAAGAGGGGGCGTGAATGATCGATGACCGGGTGCTCCTGGGCGGTCACTACGCCTGCGAGATCGAGGATCCCCAGGTATACCGGGCGCGGCGGCGCCGCCTGCAGGAGCGCCTCGGCGAGGGTGACGTGGCGGTCCTGCTGGGCGCCAGCGACGCGCGCGGATACGGGGACGTGGGCACCTTCCGCCAGGAGCCGAACTTTTTCTACCTCACGGGCGTGGAGCTGCCGGGAGCGGTGCTGACCCTGGAACGGGAGGCGGAGACGTTGTACCTCCCGGCCCGCAAGCCGGCTCTCGAGGCGTGGCTCGGCCCCAAATTCGGACCGGGGGAGGAGGCAGCACAAGCTCTCGGGTTCGCCGCCGTGCTGGAACGGGACGCCCACGAGATTGTGGTGGATGCTCGGCGGCGGCCGCAGCCGGCCTGGGCGGACCGGGTGGCCAGCCGCCTCGCCCAGGGCGGCGCGCTGTGGCTGGCGCTGCCCAGCCCGGCGGCCAGCGGCGACCTCACCGCGGAGCAACGCCTGGCGGCCGCCTGGCGCGACCGCCTGCCGAGCTTTCGGCTGTGCGACCTCTCCCCGCTCTTGACGGAACTGCGGCTGCGCAAGGAGCCGGGGGAGCTGGCCCTGCTCCGCAAGGCGGTGGCGGCCACGGTGGCAGCGATGGAGGCGGCGGCGCGGGCCGTGCGCCCCGGCGTATCGGAGGGGAGGGTAGAGGGGGAGGCGTTCGCGGCCCTCCGGGCAGCCGGGGCGGAGGGGTGGTCGTTCCCCCCCATCGTCGGCTCCGGCCGGGCCGGGTGCGTGCTGCACTACGACGCCAACCGCGGGACGCTGGCGGATGGGGAGCTGGTGGTGGTGGACATCGGCGCCCGCTGGGGGTACTACTGCGGAGACCTCACCCGCACCTTCCCGGTTTCCGGGCAGTTTTCCGAGCGGCAGCGGGCGCTTTACGGGGCCGTGCTGGCCGCCTACGACGCGGCGGTGGCCACCCTCCGGCCGGGCGTGACGCTGGGGGAGGTGCGCCAGGCGGCGTTTGCCGCCCTCGGGGCGAGCGGACTGTGCGGCGACGGGGGGGCGCCTCTTTGCCAGTTCTTCATCCACGGCATCGGCCACTTCCTGGGGTTGGAGGCGCACGACGTGGGGGGCGAGACACCGCCGCTGGAGCCGGGGATGGTGGTGACCATCGAGCCGGGGATCTACCTCCCGGAGGAGGGGGTGGGGATCCGCATCGAGGACGACTGGCTGGTGACGGAGGGGGGAGCGGAGTGCCTCTCGGCTGGCCTGCCGCGGGAGGCTCAAGCGGTGGAAGGGATGGTGGGGGGGGCCGCGTGAGCATCGGTTCACCCCCGCCGCCGCCCGACCCCGAGCTCCTGAGCGCCGAGATCCTCCGCCTCAAGCGCGAGCGCGGGGCGCTGCTGCTCGCCCACTACTACCAGGAGCCGGAGATCCAGGACCTGGCCGACTTCGTGGGCGACTCGTTGGAGCTGGCCCGGGCGGCGCAGCGGGCCCGCGCCACCACCATCGTCTTCTGCGGCGTCCGCTTCATGGCGGAGGTGGCCAAGATCTTGAACCCCGAGGCGGAGGTTCTCATCCCGGACCTGGAGGCGGGCTGCTCGCTGGAGGAGTCGTGCCGGCCGGAGGATTTCGCCCGCTGGCGCGAGGCCCACCCGGGCCACGTGGCGGTCACCTACATCAACTGTTCCGCGGCGGTCAAGGCCCTCTCGGACGTGATCGTCACCTCCTCCTCGGCGGAGATCATTCTCCGTCAGCTCCCCTCCGACCAGCCGATCCTCTTCGCCCCCGACCGCCACCTGGGGGCGTACCTCGCGAGGAAGACCGGCCGGGATCTGGTGCTGTGGCCGGGAACCTGCATCGTGCACGAGCAGTTTTCCCTCGAGGCGCTGGTGGGGCTCAAGGCTCTCCACCCCCACGCCCTGGTGGCCGCCCACCCCGAGTGCCCGGAAGCCATCCTGGCCCTCGCCGATCATGTGGGCTCCACCTCCTCCATCCTGCGGTTCGTCCGCGAGTCCGACGCCGCCACCTTTCTCATCGCCACCGAGCCCGGCATCATCCACCAGATGGAGAAGCAGACGGAGGGGAGCGGGAAACGCTTCATCCCCGTGCCGGGGGCTTCGGGCGAGTGTTCGTGCAACAACTGCCCCTACATGAAGCGCAACACGCTGGCGAACCTGCTCACCTGCCTGCGCGAGGGGCGCCCCCGGCTGGAGCTGCCGGAGGAGTTGCGCCTGGCCGCCCTGCGCCCGCTGCGGCGGATGCTGGAGCTGGCGCAATCCCCTCATCCCACTGGCGATTGACGCCGGGGGGGCGCGCGTCCTGCCGCTGGCGGATTCCGCTCCGCACGCGAGTCTGGTGCTAGCCTTGTCCCTGTGAACGGCATCGTGGCGGAGATCGCGCGGCGCGGGCGGGTGAGCTTCAGAACGTTCATGGAGCTGGCGCTGTACCACCCCCGTTTCGGCTACTACACGCGCCCTCGCAGCGGCCCCGGGCCGGCGGGGCCAGGGGGCGATTTCCTCACCGCGCCCACCGCTTCGCCGCTCTTCGTCGCCACCCTGGCCAGGCTCTGTGACACCCTGGCGGAACGCCTGGGACACGGCCTCACCTTCCTGGAGCTGGGCGGCGGCGAGGGGGTGCTGCTCGAAGGCTTGAGCCGAGCCGTGCGTCCCGGCACGCTGACGCGCGTGGTGGCGGTGGAGATAGCCCCCTGGGCGCGGCGACGGATCGTGCGGCGCTGCCCCGGCGCCCAGGTGGTGGCTCGGCTGGGAGAGGCGGAGCGCCCCACGGGGAGCGTGGTCTTGTTCGCCTCGGAGCTGTACGACGCCTTGCCCGTCCGCCGCCTGACCCTGGCCCGGGTCGACGGGCAGCTGGTCCTGCAGGAGTATTTCGTGGAGGTGGGGCGGGGCGGGAGTTTGCAGTGGGTGTGCGATGCGCCCGAGAGCCCGGAGGTGGCCGTGTACCTCCACGAGACGGGCATCGTCCTGGAGGAGGGGCAGGTGGTGGAAGTGCGGCCGGAGCTGCGCGGGATTCATGCCTCGAACCTGGCCTGGTGCGGGCGGGACGCCCTGGCTCTCGTCGTGGAGTATGGCCACCCGGCCCGCCGCCTGTTCGACGCGCGCTCGCGCCGGCACGGTTCGCTGGTCGCTTACAGCGGGCATCGCCTGGTGCGCGATGTGCTTTCGGAACCGGGGAGGCTGGATATCACCGCGCACGTGAACTTCGACGACCTGGAGGGCGCCGCCGCCGACGTGGGGTGGGATCGAGGGGAGATAAGGCCGCTCGGGCTGTTCCTCGCTCTGCACGGGGCGGTGAGCCTGTTGCCCAGCGGCAAGGAGGGCCCTCTCACTCCTTCGGAGTGGGCGACGTTGGCGGCGGCCAAGAAGCTCCTCGTCCCCTCGGGCATGGCGAGCGACCTCAAAGTGTTGGTGCAGGGGAGGGGGAGGGTGTGGCGGCACTACCTGCACGCTGCAACCCCTCCGCCCATGGAGGCGTAGAGACCGTATGCGGTGGCGCACGGCGTGGGTGGCGGTGGCGCTGCTGGCCACATGGGCCCTGGCGGCGGGCGACCGGGCGCGGGTCGCGGCCCTGCCCGAGGAGTGGCGGCGCTGGCTCGAGGAGGAGGTGTACCCACTGATCACCAGCGAGCAGCGCCGCGCGTTCTTGAGCCTGGAGACCGACGAGCAGCGGGCGGCTTTCGCCGAACGCCTGTGGAGCGTGTGGGGGCAAGAGCGGGGGATGGGCACGGCCTTTCGCCGCGAGTACCAGGAGCGCCTGGAATTCTGCCGCGCCGAGTTCGAGAACACCACGGAGGACCGGGCGCGGGCTGTGCTGCTCCACGGTCCGCCGGACGCCACCAAGGATGTGGACTGCGAGGAGGTGTTCTTCCCCCTCCAGTTCTGGCAGTGGGCGCGGATCGAGGGGTTGGGGCAGGGCGTCACCGTTCTCTTCTTCAAGCCCTACGGCCTGGGCTCGTACCGGCTGTGGGATCCGCGCGTGGATGGCCGCACGGCGCTCTACAGCCAGACGGGGCAGATGGCGCTGCAGCGCCTCGCCCGGACGGGGTCGGTGGGCAAGTTCGACCGCCCCGAGTGGCGTTGCGGCGACGCGGACGAGATTTCGAGGCTGCTGGCAGCCGCGGAGTACTGGCTCGGGGACCTGCGGGTCCGCGCCGCCATGGAACACGCCCCACTCACCACCTCTTCGGGGAGCGAGTCGGTGGCCGCGCGCTTTTTGGAGTTCTCCACCGTCGTGCCCCAGGGCGCGCAGCAGCTGACCTTCTCCCCCAGCGTCACCGTGACGGGGCGGCGGGGCGGCCTGGTGCGGGTGGCTTTTTCCTTGCGCGTGGAGGCCCAGGGCCTCACGGTGGAGCAGGTGGGGGACGCGCAGGTGGTGCGTTTCGACGTGACGGGCGAGGTCTCGCGCGCGGGCGAGCTCGTGGACCGGTTCCGTTACGCCTTCACCTTGCCGGCTGGGGCCGACGCCTTCCCCCTGCAGGTGGAGCGGGAGTTGCGGCCGGGGAGCTACCACGCCCGGTTGAAGGTGGCCGAGGCCGGCGGCAAGCGGGCGGGGGTGCAGGAGCTGGACTTCGAGGTGCAGGCGCCGGCAAGTGCGCCCACCCCATCGGACGGCGAGGCGAAGGAGGTGGTGGAGCGGATCGCAGGCGGGGGGGAACCGACGCTCTCCATCGTCGGGCCGAAGCTGGAGGGGGCGACGGGAGTGCAACGCTTCACCGCCCTCACCTCGCCGGCGGTAGCAAAGGTGGAGTTCCTGCTGGACGGTCGGCCGATCCTGACCAAGAACCGCCCCCCGTTCGAGGTGGAGCTGGACCTGGGTCCGCTCCCCCGCATGGCCACGGTGACGGCCGTGGCCTTCGACGCGGCGGGCAACGAGCTGGACCGCAAGCACATCGACATCAACGTGGGGCGCGAACGGTTCGTCGTGCGGCTCCAGCCCATCGGCGCCGCCGATCGCCAGGGCGAGCGCGTGCACGTGCGAGCGGATCTGAACGTCCCCTCCGAACGAACCCTCGCCGCCCTGGAGGTGTACTGGAACGAACGGCTGGTGGCCACCCTTTACCAGCCGCCCTGGGAGGTGTGGGTCACGGTGCCGCCGGGCGGAGCCGCGGGGTATCTGCGGGCCCTGGCGCGGCTGGACGACGGCGCCCAGGCCGAGGACGTGCAGTTCGTCACCGCCCCCATGTTCCTCACTGGGGTCCAGGTGGACGCGGTGGAGTTGCCGGTGGTGGTGGTGGACCGGGCGGGCCGTCCGGTGGAGGACCTGCAGGAAACCGACTTCGAGATCCTCGAGGACGGTGTGCCCCAGAGTCTGTCGCACTTTGCGCGGCAGCAGGAACTGCCGGTGCGCCTCGGGCTGGTGATCGACACCTCGGGCTCCATGGAGAAGACGCTGCCCGAGGTGCAGCGGGTGGTGGCGGGATTCCTCAAGAACCTGCTACGCCCCCAGGACCGCGCCTTCATCGTGGCCTTCTCGGATCTGCCGGTGCTCCTGCAGGGGTTCACCGCGGACTTCGGGGCCATCGAGAGGGCCCTCATCGGCCTGCGCGCCGACCGCGAGACCGCCTTCTACGACGCAACCATCTACGGGTTGTTCCAGTTCTCGGGGGTGCGGGGCCGCAAAGCGATGGTGGTGCTCACCGACGGCAAGGACAACGCGTCGCGGGCCACCTTCGACCGGGCCATGGACTACGCCCGGCGCAGCGGGGTGATCCTCTACACCATCGGCATCGACCTGCCCATCACGGAGCTCAAGACCCGCTCCCAACTCTCCAGGTTGGCGCAGAGCACCGGCGGCGACACCTTCTTCCTGGAGCGCAACGCCAACCTCGAGCGCGTCTACGAGCGGATCGACCGCGAATTGCGCTCCCAGTACCTGCTGGTCTACACCTCGAACGCCACCACGCCGCCCGACCGGTTCCGCAGCGTCACCGTGAAGGTGAAACGACCGGGGGTGGAGGTGCGCACCATCGCCGGGTATTACCCGGCCCGCTGAGCCACGATCTCCGCCAGCGCCGCGCACCAGTGGGGGTCGAACTGCGTGCCTGCGCGCTCGGGCAGCCACGTGTCGGCGGCCTCGATGGAGATCACCAGGCGCTCGCGCGAGGCGGTGTGCAGGGTGGAGTAGGTGTCAGCCACGGCCACCAGGCAACTGGCCGGGTGGGGGCGGCGAGCGGCGGGCAGACGGGGGTAAC
This sequence comes from Acidobacteriota bacterium, assembly GCA_037441065.1. Taxonomy (GTDB): domain Bacteria; phylum Acidobacteriota; class Thermoanaerobaculia; order Thermoanaerobaculales; family Thermoanaerobaculaceae; genus JACADV01. The sequence goes on from JBBISY010000003.1 coordinate 170,077, forward strand.
CTCCGCCGGCAAAGTACATGTGGTGCTCGAGGCAGGCCACCAGGGCCACCGGCGGCAGCTGATGGCCCCAGGTTAGCATGACGGCGAGCCCATCGCGGGGGTGATCCAGAAGCAGCTCCAGCTCCTTGCCCGCCACCTCGAGTTCCTCGTGGAGCAGCTCGGCGGGCCAGAAGAGCTTGCCCACGTCATGAAAGATAGCCGCCAGGCCGACCTCGGCAGCCGCCGAGGTGGAGAAGCCGGCGCGGATAGCCAGGGCCAAGGCCAGGCAGGAGGTGTTGTGGGCGTGGACGGCTGGCCAGCGCTCTTCCCCCTCCCAGGCAGCGACCAGCGACAGGGGGTGCTTCCCCGCTTGGAGTTCGCCGAGGAGGTGGCGAACGAGCCCGTCCAGGTCGGAGAAGGCGGGGGAACGTCCTCCCTCGATGGCTCGGAACGACTCGGCGATCACCGTGACCCGGTCGCGCACCAGACCGAGCCGTGTCCTGCCGGCGGCTCCACTGTCCGCGTCGGGCCCGCCGCCGCCCTCGGCGAACTCCACCCGCCCCACCTGGATGGTGTCCTGCGACAGCGCGGGGGAGTCGTCGGCCTTGGCCAGGTCGAGGAGGAAGGCCTGGATGTGCGAGCGCTGCACGCCGCGCCGAAAGGTGACATGCTCGATCCGCCGCCGCCGCATCCGCCGCATGAACGTCTCGGCGGGGCGGGACAAGCGGGTGAACGGCCGGCCCTTGACGAAGAGGTCGTCGGAGAGCAGCACCACCGGGAGCTCCCCGTCCTCCGCCAGGAGCGTTTCTAGGCGGCGGAGCAGCCCGTCCAGGAGAGCCTGCGAGCGGGGGTGATCCGGCTGGTAGAGGGAGAGGGTGGTGACGCCTGCCACCAGACCGGAGAGCAGCTCGTGCACCTGCAGTTCCCAGTCCGTGCGCGGAATCATGCCGGCTCCTCCACCGGCCCAGCCCCGCGCAGCGCCCGGCGCACCGCCGCGGCCACGGCCGGGTCGCGGTCGGCGGCCAGCCGGCTCACCAGGGCACGGGCCTCGTCGGAGTCGATGCGCACCAGGGCCAGCGCCGCCTCCCGGCGCAGCTCCCGCAGCGCCTCGCCCACGCGCCAACGGGGGAGCTCGAGCATGCGCACCAGTTCGCCCACCGCAGCCGGATCCGCAAGCCGGCCCAAGGCACGGATGAGTTCGAGGGTGTACGGCTCGCGCAACTGCTTGCCGCTCCTGTGGTGGAGCTGCTGGACGAGGGCCTGGACCACCGCTGGGTGGCGAATGCGCGCCGCCACCCCCAGCACGGCCAGGCGCCGCTCGTCGTCGCCCGCCCTCGCCAGTTCCCGCAGCAGCACCGCGAGCCACTCGGGGTCCTCCAGGGCCACCAGGGCCTTCAGGACCTCGCTTGCCACCTGCGGTCGCGCGGTGGGGAGAAGCGCCTTGAGGACGCCGGTACTGGCTCGGTCGCCCAGGTGGCGGAGGAGGAAGACGGCGTTACGGACCACGTACCAGCGGGGATCGTCGAGGCGGGAGCGCACGTAGGGGTGCGCTCGCTCCCCGTGGTGCAGGACCACCTCCAGGAGGCGCTTGCGGATCGAGAGGTTCTCCTCGTTGGCGAGGGCTTCCAGGATGGCCGGGATCGCCTCCTCCCCGAGCGTCACGAGGATGGCGGCAATGCGGCCGTGGTCACTGCGGTCGGTGGCGGCAAAGGCCCGGACCGCCGCCATCACCCCCGCCTCGCAGACCAGCTTCTTTGCCTCCTCGAAGCGCGTCGCCGAGAGAATGGTTGCAATCCGGGCCGCCACATCCAGGTCGGCAGCCTCGAGACTCTCGATGAGTTCCTCGGCGAGGCGGAGCGACCCGCGGCGCGCCACTTGGTCGTCCGGCCACAGCGTCATGACCTCGCCGAGCATGCGCGCCACGTGGCGGCGGAGCTGGTCTTCCGCCAGCGACTCGCCGTAGGCAGCGAGCGCGGCCCGGTAGGCGCTCGGCGGGGCGAGGCGGGGCTGCGGCGGGGAAACGTTCGGAGCCTCCGCCTCTACGGCCACGAGGGAGAGGCGCACCAGCAGCGCCCGGGCGCGGGCGAGGATGGCCGCGGAAACGCCTGGTACCACGTCGGGCTCCAGCTCGGCGAGACGAGCGAGAGTTCGCTGCACCGCCTCCGGAACGGGCAGGTGCTCGTCCAGGAGGTAGGCCACGGCCTCGAGGAGCGTCTCGAGGGCGAAGACCCGCTCCTCTTCCTCCTCGCGGACCGCGAGGGCTGGCGGAAAGTGGGTGGCCGCAGCCGCCACCGCCAGGTGCCGCCGCTCCGGGGTGAGGAGAGCGAACCACTCCGCAAGGAACAGCGCGAGCTGGCGGAGTGCCAGGCGCCGCCGCGGCGGCTCCAGAGCGGCGACCAGCTCGGCCAGGCGGCGGAAGATCTGGTCGAAGAGGGTGGCGGGGTCGGCTGTCTGGGAGACCAGCTCGGTGAGGATTGCGGCGGTCAGTTCGCCTTCCAGGATCTTCTCCGCCAGCACGAAGGCGCCGTCCTGGCCGAGCCGGCGGGCGAGTTCCGCCCACACAGGGAGGGACAGCTTCTGGTCGGGGACCGCCTCTCCCCCCTCCACCAGCTGCACCCGGGACAGGTCCAGCGGCACCAGCTCGATGCCGGGAAACGCCGTAGCATCCTGCAGGAGGGCCTCGCGGTCATCCTCCCCGGGCGGGTCGTGCAGCTGCGCCAGGCGCGTGGCGAACTGCGGCAGGCCCTGCAGGGCGTCGGGAAAGGTGAGGTGAATGGCAGCGAGCCCGAGCCGGCAGAGCAGCTGGCGCAGTCGCACCACTGGGCTCTCCTTGGGGATGTGGAGCTCTTCCTGATCCAGGAAGATGGCATCGGGACCGAAGGCCAGGCTGGCGGCGGGCACCCCCATGGACTCGGCCGCGCGCTGCACCCGCAGGTGCGCGTTGGGGATCGCCGGGTGGCCGGCTGGGTAGAGGCGAACGAGCCGCCGCAGCGACTCCAGTTCGAGGAGGAGCCGCAACGTGGCCGTCTCGTGGGCGGTGGCCCCCATGGCGTTACCCTATGCCATATTAGCCCGCCAGCAGCTCCATCAGCTGGCCCACGTGCGAGAGCGGCACGAGCGCCAGGTCGGCCGGCGGCGCCACGGCGCTGGAGGCGGGGAGGGCACAGCGGCGAAAACGCAACGTCTGCGCCTCGCGCAGGCGTTCCTGGGTGCGGCCCACGGTCCGTACCTCCCCCAACAGCCCCACCTCCCCGAACATGACCAGGTCGTCCGCCAGGGGCCGCTCGCTGGCGGAGGAGAGAATGGCGGCGGCGGCTGCCAGATCGAGAGCGGGCTCGTCCACGGACACGCCGCCGACCACGTTCAAGAACACATCCCGCTCGCTAAGCTGCAGGCGCGCCCGCTTCTCCAGCACCGCCAGCAGCAGGGCCAGGCGTCCCCCGTCCACCCCCTGCGCCACCCGCCGGGGCGTGGCCAGGGGCGAGCGGGCCACCAGCGCCTGCACCTCCACCAGGAGCGGCGTGGTGCCCTCCAGCACCGCTGCCACCGCCGAGCCCACCGCCCCCGGGCGCCGGTCGGCCAGCAAAGCGGCCGAGGGGTTGGGTACCTCGGCGAGACCGGCGTCCCCCATGGACAGCAGGGCCATCTCCAAAGCAGGCCCGAAGCGGTTCTTGGTGGCTCGCAGCGAGCGGAAGGTGTGCCCCGAGGAGCCGGTGAATTCCAGCACCACGTCCACCAGGTGCTCCAGCGACTTGGGGCCGGCCACCAGCCCTTCCTTGGTCACGTGGCCCACCAGCACGACCGGCGGCCCGTCCCGCTTGGCGACAGTGGCGAATTGCGAGGCCACCTCGCGCACCTGCGTGACGGTGCCCGGGACGGCGGGGACCCGGTCCGAGACCATGGCCTGCACCGAGTCGGCGATCACGAGCGTGGGGGCGATCCGCTGGGTGGCGAGCAGCACCTCTTCCACCGACGGTTCGGCGAGCACCAGGAGGCGGTCGTGCGAGCACCCGAGGCGCCGGGCCCTCAGGGCAATCTGCCGCACCGATTCCTCCGCACTGGCGTAGAGCACCGTGCCCTCCCGGGCGATCTGATTGGCCACCTGGAGCAGCAGCGTGGACTTGCCAATGCCGGGTTCTCCGGCCAGCAGGCACAGCGAACCCGGCACGAGACCGCCCCCCAGTACCCGGTCCACGGCGGGGAACCCGGTGGCCACCCGCGGGGATTCGGCGAGGTCGGCAGCGGTGACCGGCACGGCCTGGGCGGCCGGCCGGTCCCCCACGGGCCGCGATACCACCGGCACCTCCTCGAAGGTGTTCCAGCCGCCGCAGGCCGGGCAGCGCCCGAGCCACTTGGCGGAGCGCTGGCCGCAGGCGGTGCACTCGAGGGTCGTGGTGGCGCCTTTCACCCTAGTTTCCGGCGAGGCTCCCGACGGTCCCCAGGAGGTACTTGACGTCGTCGTCGCCCCAGGTCACGCCGCCCCCCAGGATCGCGGTGGATCGGGCGCTCCAGTGCGGATCGTCCCACCCCAGGTAGCCGAACACGTTCTTGGTGAAGAAGTAACGTCCCTCCAGGCGGAGGTGGGGGGGCTTCACGTCGCGGTTGAAGTCGTAGGCTTCCAGGGTGAGGGCGAGGCGCTTGTCCAGGAGGAAGTGGTCGACGCCGACGCCGCCGGTGGACTCGAAGAGGCCAGCCCGCAGCCGGAAGCGGGGGAAGACGTAGCCGACCTGGGCGTTGACCGTGGAAGCGTCGCTGAGCCGTTCGGTTTCCACGACCGTGGTATCGCGCGTCCCGTCGGGGTGCACCACGGTGGTGGTCTCGGTCCGCACCGACCGCCGGCCAAAGGGGGAGTCCACCAGCTCCAGACGGAAGAAACGGCGCTCGCTGGTAGCCAGGTCGATGCCGAGAGCGCTGCGGGAGGTGTTGCGGCCGTCCAGCCCTGGCAGCGCCTCGGTGCGGAGGTTGACGTCGAGGCGCCAGCGCTCGGCCCGGCCGATGGTGTTGCGGAGGCTGGCGACACCGGCCTCCACCGCCTTGAGGGTCGAGTTCAAGTTGTCGACGGTCTCCTCGTCGTTGACCAGCTTGCCGATCGTGCCCTCCCCGCGGGCGATCTTGCCGGAGATCTCGTTCAGGTTGTCGGCCGAGGTGCGCAACCGCCCGGACAGGTCGCGGATATTGGCCAGCGAGTCGGAGAGGTTGCCGCGGTTTTCGGCGACCACCGTGTCGACGCGGTCGGCGAGGGCGTTGAGCTTCTCGGCCAGCCGCGGGAGTTCCTCCTTGAGGGTGGCGGAGAAGTCCCGGAAGTTCGCGATCGTCTCGTCCACGTTGGCGCGGTTGGCCGCCACCATGGCGCGGGTGTGCGCCGTGAGCTCGCGAATGTTCTCGAGGATCTCGTCGATCCGTCGCTGCCCCTCGTCCCCGGCCAGGGACTGCCGCAGCGAGGCGGTCACCGCCTTGATGTCCGTGCCCACCTCGCCCACCGTGTGGAGCACCTCGTCGAAGGCCACCGGGCTCACCCCCTCCAGGACCGTCCCGGGGGGGAGCGGGGGCGCGTCCAGGGGGCCGGGCTCGATCTCCACGTACTTGTCGCCGAGGATCCCCAGGCTCGTGACGGCAGCGCGCGCACCCTGGCGCAGCACCACCCCCTCCTCCAGCGCCAGCGTCGCCCGGGCGCGGTTGCCCGCCAGTTCCACCCGCTCCACCAACCCCACCCGCACGCCCGCGATGCGGACCGGGCTCTTCTCGTCCAGGCCAGCCACCGAAGGGAACATGGCCTGCACGCGGTAGCGTGCCGCTCTGGGGCCAATGGGGATCTCCTCGATCTTGACGATGAACACCCCCAGCACGGCCAGGGCAGCGAGCATGAAGGCACCGACGCGGGCCATGGGACTCATGCCAATTCCTCCTCGAGCGGTTCTCCTGCGATGAACTTCTGGACGTACGGATCGGGGATGCGGCGGAACTCGTCGGGCGGCGCGGTGGCGATGAGCACGCCATCGCGCAGCATGGCCACGCGGTCGGCAATGCGGAAGGCCGACTTCATGTCGTGGGTGATGGTTACCATCGTGACCGGGAGGTGTTCGCGCATCTCCACGATGACGTTGTCGATCACGGCCGAGGTGATGGGATCGAGACCGGTGTTGGGTTCGTCGAAGAGGAGGATCTCCGGTTTCATGGCGATGGCACGGGCAAACCCCACGCGCCGCCGCATCCCCCCCGAGAGCTCGCTGGGGGCCTTCCGTTCGACCCCGCTCAGGTGGACCAGCTCGAGGCACTCCCGTACGCGGTCGGCGATTTCCCCCTCCGTCATCCGGGTGTGGCGGCGCAGGGGGAAGGCGATGTTCTCGAAAACGTCGAGGGAATCGAAGAGGGCGCCCTCCTGGAACGACATGCCGAACTTCTTGCGCAACTCCAGGCACAGCGTCGGGTCGGCGCTGCCCAGGTCCTGCCCGTCCACGACGACACGGCCGCGATCCGGGCGGATGAGGCCAATGAGGTGCTTCAAGAACACGCTCTTCCCCGCGCCCGAGCCGCCCACGATGACGAGCGACTCGCCGCTGGCCACCTCGACCGTGAGGCCCCGGAGCACCGGCTTGCCGGAAAAGGACTTCCACAGGTCGGTGACGGCGATCTTGGGGGTGCCGGCCGGGGAAGGTGCGGGGGTGGGCGTGGGATCCATCGGCTGCCGTCTAGAAGAGGAGCTTAGTGAGGAAGAAGTCCGAGATCAGGATCACCAGGGAGGCCATCACCACCGCTGCCGTGGTGGACCGTCCCACCCCTTCGGCCCCGCCACCGGTGAAGAAACCCTTGGTACAGCCGGTGACGGAGAGGATGAGCCCGAACGCGGCCGCCTTGATGAGCCCCGAAAAGACGTCGTTGAGGTCCAGGTACTGGAACGTCTTTTCCCAGTAGACGACGGGGTTGGCGTCCATCAGCCCCACGGCCACCGCGTAGCCGCCGAAAATGCCCAAGCCGTCGGCGCACGCCACCAGGGGCGGCAGCATCAGGGTGGTAGCCGCCACGCGCGGCACGATGAGGTAGTGGATGGGTTCGGTGGCCATGGCGTAGAGGGCGTCGATCTGCTCCGTCACCCGCATGGAACCCAGCTCGGCCGCCAGGGAGGAGCCGATGCGGCCGGCGATCATGAGGGCGGCCAGCACCGGCGCCAGCTCCCGGGTGAGGGAGAGGGAGACCACCGACCCCACGTACGCCTCGGCGTGGAAGCGTTCAAAGCCGCGGTAGGTCTGGAGGGCCATCACCATGCCGGTGAACATTGCGGTGAGCCCCACCACCGGGATCGAGTCCACGCCCACGCGCACCATCTGACGGAGCCACTGCCGGCCGTCGAAAGGCCGCCGGAACAGCCAGTAACCCGTTTGGTAGAGGATGTAGAAGAAGCGTCCCGCCTCTTCGAAGAGGGCGACGGTGCGCACGCCAACCCCGTCCAGCGTGGCACGAGCGGTCTGGAGGAGGCGGGCGCTACTGCTCATCGTCCCTGAGGTCCAGGTTCTCGAACCGGGTGTACTCGTCCATGTAGAGGAGGCGAAACAGGTCCGTTGGTCCATTCCGTTGCTTGGCCACGATCACTTCCGCCTGCCGGAGCTCCTCGGCGGTCTGTCCCTCGGAGGCCAGCGCCGGGTTCTTGCGGTTGATGAACAGCACCACATCGGCGTCCTGCTCGATGGAGCCGGATTCGCGAAGGTCGGAGAGCTGGGGGCGCTGGTCCCCGCCGCGGCGCTCCGAGTACCGCGACAGTTGCGACAGGGCGAGCACCGGCACGTCCAGCTGTTTGGCCACCGCCTTGAGTCCACGAGAGATGGCCGACACCTCCTGGGTGCGGTTCTCGGTGGGGACGCCGGCGGTCATGAGCTGCAGGTAGTCCACCACCACCAGGTCCAAGCCCCGTTCCATCGCCAGGCGCCGACACTTACCGCGAAGCTCCATGGGCGAGAGGACGGCGGAGTCGTCGATCCACAGGTTGGCCTTGGCGAGGCGATCCGCGGCCTGCGTGAGGCGGCTCCAGTCGGACTCTTTGTCGCCGGCCGGCCTGCGGCTGAGCACGCCGCGGGTCAGCTTGCGCAGGTCGATGCGAGCCTCAGCGGCGAGCAACCGGCGGATCAGGGCGCTCGCCGACATTTCCAGGGAGAAGATGGCCACGTGGAGCTGGCGGTGAATGGCGCAATAGGCGGCGATGTTGAGAGCCATGGCCGTCTTCCCCACGCCCGGTCGGGCGGCAAGGATCACGAGATCTTGCTTCTGGAGGCCGGAGGTGAGCTCGTCCAGCTTGAGGAAACCGGTGGGAATGCCGGTGTAGGCGAGGCCGGCCTTCGACACCGTCTCGATTCGGCCCACCTCCTCCTTGGCCAGCTCGCTGGCGGGGCGGAGATTGCCCCGCAGCTCGCGTTGGGCCACGGCAATGATGGCGGCCTCGGCGGTTTCCAGTGCCTCGGTCGCGTCCCCTTCGTCGCGGGCACTGGCCGCCAAGAGCTGCTGCGAGACGCGCACCAGTTCGCGCTTGACGGCGCGGTCGCGGACGATATCGGCGTAGTACTCCACGTTCGCCGTGTCGGGGAGCTGGCCGGTCAGGCCGGCGAGGTAGAGACGGCCCCCGGCTGCCTCCAGCTGGCCGGTCCGCTGCAAATGAGCGATCGTGGCGACCAGGTCGATGTTCTGACCTTGCACCGCCAGCTCGGAAAATGCTGTAAAGAGAGTCCGATGGGCGGGGTTGTGGAAATCCTCGGCGCGGAGGCGGTCCACGACCCGGAAGAAACAGTTGGAGTCGGCGAGGATGGTGCCCAGCACCGCCCGCTCCGCCTCCGGGTTGACCGGAAGGTGAAGGGGTTGCCCGAGAGCGGAGTTGGCCGGCAAGGTCTTGCTCCGCTCCAGGAGGTGTGGGGTGTCGCCCATGCCGGAATGCTAGCACGGCTCGGCGGGGCGAGCCTTGGTGCTAGCTGCGGGTCGGCGTAAACTAGCACTGGCCCGCGCTGGGACGGTGGTAGTGTAGGGGGTGGCCGGGAGGGTCTGAAGCCTGTCGGAAGGGGGGACCATGATCGTCAGCTGTTCAGGGTGTGGGGCGAAGTACCAGTACGACGAGTCCCGGTTTGGGCAGGCCACGACGAAACGTCTTCGCTGCAGCAAGTGCGGCGCCATCTTCGAAGTGCACAGGCCGGAACCGGCCGAGGCAGGGCACGACACGCACATCGGCAAGCGCGCTAAGGCCGATGAGACGACGAAGGAGATCGAAATTCGCAAGGCCACCGCGGATGCCGAGCTGGCCAACCTGCCCGAGCTGGCGCCGCTGCCGACCAACCGCCGCTACTCCCTGGCGGTGATCCTCGGCGCTGCGGCGGGTCAGATCTACCCGATCACCAAGCCACGGATCCTGCTGGGGCGGGGAGCGGAGGCGGATCTCCAACTGCCGGACAGCGAGGTCTCCCGGCGGCACGCGGTTCTGGACATCCGTGGCGACGAGGCGTTCCTGGTGGACCTGGGATCTTCCAACGGCACGTTCGTGAACGGCGTGCGCGTGCAGCGCGCCACGATTGCGAGCCATCAGGAGTTCAGCCTCGGCACCACCACCTTGATGTTCATCGTGACGGAATCCCAGGAGCCCTGAGCACGAGCGGTGAGAGTCCTGGTGGCCCTCTCCGGCGGCGTCGACTCGTCGGTGGCCGCGGCCCTCCTCAAAGAACAGGGGTTCGAGGTGGTGGGGGTGACACTCCGGCTCGCCGACCTCTCCCCCCTGGGGCTGGAGCCCTCCCGCTGCTGTTCCCCCGACGCGGTTGCCTCGGCGCGCGCCGTGGCCGACACCTTGGGCGTTCCCCATCACCTCGTGGACAGCCAGGCCACCTTCGCCCAGGAGGTGATCCGCCCGTTCGTGGCCTCGTACCTGGGGGGGAGGACGCCTTCCCCCTGTATCCGCTGCAACTCGCGGGTCAAGTTCCCGGAACTGCTGGCCCTGGCGCGAACCTTCGGGGCGGAGGCGGTGGCCACCGGGCACTACGCGCGCATCCGGCGCGGGGGCACCCCCCGCCTGTGTCGGGCCGCGGAAGTGTCCCGGGATCAGTCCTACTTCCTCTTCGAGCTGGTGCCGGCGGTGCTGTCGCGGGTCCTCTTCCCCCTGGGCGAGTACCGCAAGACCGAGGTGCGGGAGATTGCCCGCCGCCTCGGGTTCGCCTCCGCGCAGCGACGGGACAGCCAGGAGGTCTGCTTCGTTCCCTTGGGGTGTTCCTACCCGGAAGTGGTGGAACGCCTGGCTCCCGACCGGCGTCCCGTGCCGGGCCCCATCGTTTCCGCGCAGGGCGAGACCCTGGGCCAGCACGGAGGGATTCATCGCTTCACCGTGGGGCAGCGGCGTGGCCTGAATGTGAGCGGGCAGGAGCGCCGCTACGTGGTCGCCATTGACGCCGACCACAACCGCGTGGTGGTGGGAGGGCGGGAGGAGGCGCTGCGGCGGGAGATCGTCGTGCAGGGTGTGGTGTGGCACGAGGGGGAACCCACGGGACCCGTGCGCGCCACGGTGCAGGTCCGCTCCCGCCACGAGCCCACCGAGGCGGTGATCACACCGCAGGCGGAGCGGCGGGCGGCGGTGGCCTTCTCCTTGCCCGTGCTGGCGCCCGCACCGGGGCAGGCCGCGGTCTTCTACGACGGGGACACCGTCCTGGGGGGCGGCTGGATCGCGCCGGATGGCGGCAGGGGAGGGGGGGCATGAGCGCGCCGCTGGTGAGCGTGATCCTGCGTTCCATCGGTCGGCCGGAATGGAAACGGGCGCTCGCTTCGGTAGCCGCGCAGAGCTACTCGCCCCTGGAGGTGGTGTGCGTCAACGCGAAGGGGGCGCAGCACCCGCCGATCCCGGCAGCGGTCGGCCAGGTGGCGATCCGAACCGTGGACCAGGGGCGGCCCCTGGGCCGCTCCCGAGCTGCCAACGCCGGTCTCGCGGCGGCGGGAGGAGACTACCTGGCCTTCCTCGATGACGACGACTGGTTCCTGGAGCACCACGTGGCCGTTCTCGTGGAGGCTCTGGCCGCGAACCCGTCCGCCCAGGTCGCCTACGCCGACGCGGAGGGGGTAGACCGGGACGGGAACGTGGTCCATCGGTTCGGCGAACCCTTCCGCTACGCCCGCCTCTGCGTCGGCAACTTCATCCCCATGGACGCGGCGCTCTTTTCCCGCAGCCTGGTGCAGGCCGGGTGCTCCTTCGACGAGACGTTGGCGGTGTACGAGGACTGGGACTTCTGGCTGCAGCTCGCGGCCTACGGCCCGTTCCTCCACGTGGATCGCGTGGGGGTGCGGTGCAGCACCTCGGGCTCGTCGGGTGTGGGCCTGGCGCCGGACCGGGGGCAGCAGCGCGCGGCGCGGGTGCGCCTCTACGAGAAGTGGCGACACCTGTGGAGCGGGGAGCAGCTGGACGCGCTGGTCGCGCTCCTGGAGGAGGAGGCGCGAGTCCGCGACCTGCTTTTTGCCGCGGCGGTGGCGGCGGCGGAGCGCACCGGTCAGGACCTGCAGCGCCTGGCCAGAGAGGCAGAGGATGCACGGAGGGAACTGGAAGCGGTGCTCGCCTCCCGCTCGTGGCGCTGGACGGCGCCGCTGCGCTGGGCCAAGGAACGGCTGGCCGGCAGGGCACGGCCCAGCGGGGAGGGAGAGCGCGAGACTCACTAGCGGAGGGCGAGGAGCGCGTCGGCCCAAGCAGCGGCGCGGCGCGACAGCGTTCTCTCGCCCAACACGTAGGCCCGCGCCGCGGCGGCCAGGCGACGACGCAGGGGCTCGTCCTCGATGAGGCGGCAAAGCGCCTCCGCCCAGGCGTCCGGGGTGTTGGCAACGAGCAGCCCGTTGACGCCGTGCTGCACGGTGCCGGCGTAGGCGGGGACGGCGCTGCACGCCACCGCCAAGCCCAAGGCACCATAGTCCAGGAACTTGATGTCCGACTTGGCGCGGGTGAAGGGCGTGTCCTCCAGCGGTGCCAGGCCCACGTCCCACCGCGCGTTGCGCCGCAGCCAAGGAACGAAACGCGGGTACTCCACCTCCGCAGGCGGCACGGTCACGGCTCGGACGGCAAGCCCCTCGAAGCCGGAGAGGATGGCCGGATCCGCCCCGCCCACGATTTCGAAACGAACCGATCCGCGGAACGCTCGCAACACCTCTCGCAGGGGTTGCACCAGGAGCAGGAGGTCCCGATCGTGGGTCCAGGTGCCCATGTAGCCGAGGCACACGCCCCGGTCGTCCGCCGAGCGTTCCTGCGCCCGTGCCTCGTCGAAAAAGAGCCGTTCGTCCAGCGCGTTGGGGAGCACCACCACCTGTCTCGCCAGGCGCGCGAGCCGCCCGGCCAGAGCTGGCGTGGCAACGAGTACGGCGTCGGCCTCCCGGCAGAGGAACCGGACCAGCCCGCGGGTGGCCGGTGTCACGGTGGGGGCGTCCACGAGGTTGTCGTCCAGGGTGTAGGCGACGCGAGCCCGATCGCGGCGCGCTCGCTGCAGCAGCTCCTCGGCGTCGAAGACGCTGGCGCCAGGACGTACGGTGCGCTCCACCACCACCACGTCGGCGGGAGCGTAGTCGGTGGCGGCGGTAAGGGCGATCCGGCCATTGTTGAGCGGGTGGCCCAGCGGGAGGAGATCGCGGATGTACGCACAACCAAAGGGCACGCCGTCGCCGCCGTGTTCAACGATGACGTGGACGCGCAGGAGGTCGGCCATTCACCTCACCCCCGGCCTGCGGTCGGCCTGGCCCGCCAGGACGCGACGGGCTGCGCGCTGCGCCGAAAAGGCGGGGCTCGAGGCGATCGCCGCGAGGCGCAACTCGGCCAGAAGGCGTGCGTCGTTAGCCAGGCGCTCCAGCACCTCCGGTTCGGCGCGCTCCAGCCAGGCGGGGAGCTGGTCGCCGCTGGGCCCCACCAGAGGGCGGAGCGCCGCCAGCGCGCCACCGACCACCCCCGCCCCGCAGGCCATTGCCTCCGCCGCGAGCTGCAGCGCCGCCGGCTGCGTCTCGTCCACGAGCACCACGTCGCTCTCGGCGAGCAGTGCCGCCCGCTGGCCCAGCGGCAGCGGCCCCACGCGCCGCCAGCCCGAGCGAGCCTCGCCGCGGCCGGGGAGCGGTGCGGGGGTCGCGGCGTCCAGCAGCACGGTGCGGAGCCGGTGGTCGCAGCGCCGGTGACCATGCCGCAGCACCTCGAGGAGGTCGGTGGGCTCGCCGGCAACCAGGTGGGGCGAAAGACAAGCGGCTACGTGCAGGGCCGCCCCAGCGCGGGGGCGTGGACGCGGGCGGAAGACGGCCAGATCCACCGCCGGGAGAGCGGCCACCAGGTCGTCCGTCCCAAGGACCAGATCCAGAGCCGCCGCCCACTGCGGCTCCTCCCCGTCGCTCCAGAAGACCGGCACGAACAATAACGCCAGAGCCCCCTCCACCACCGGCCGCAGCGACCTGTGCACGACCCCGCGCACGTCCAAACCCAGGTCGCCACAGGCGGCCGCCAGCTGGAGGGCGGCTTCGCAGGCCCACGGCTGGGCGCCGTCCTCGAGGCGCAGGAGCAGCGGCCTTCCCTCCCACCGCTCTCGGAGCTCCTCCTGGGCGGCTGCCTCTGCGAGGGCGTGCGCGACGCGGGCTCGCTGCCCCGCCAGCACCGGGTCGTAGCGGCAGAGCTCGACCCCCCGGGCGACCCGGCCGGCCCCGTGCTTGGCGACGAGGGCGCCATCGGTAGCGGCCACCAGCTCGTGACGGCGCTCGTCCGAGTAGCTGCGGGATTGGGCATGATAGACGTAGGCATCCTCCGCCACCGCCAGGGAGAAGCCAGCGTCGGCAGCGCGCAGGCACAGGTCGTTCTCCTCCCCGTAACCGAAGGGGAACGTGGCCTCGTCCAAGAGTCCCACCGCCTCTAGGACGGAGCGCCGCACGAGGAGGCAAAAGCCGTTGAGGAAGGGCAAGCGCGGGTAGAGCCGCGCGGAGCAGGTGCGGAGCAACGCCGCCATTCGCTCGGGATCGAAGCCCGGGGGCAGTTCGTTGCGGGCCCAATCGCCGTTACTTGCGAACACCTCGGGCACCGACTGCCAGGAGGCGGTGTTGGAGAGGGGGCCCACCAGGCCGAGACGCGGGTCGGACTCGGCGCAGGCCACCAGGCGGTCCAGCCACTCGTGCGTGGGGATGGTGTCGGAGTTGAGAAGCACCACGAATTCCGCGTCGGCTCGGCGCAGGCCCTGGTTGGCGGCGCGGGTGTAGCCGAGGGCCGTCTCGTTGCGCAGGAGCGTCGCCCCCTGGGTCTCGGCAAAGTGGGCCAGGTAAGCGGCCGTTTCCGGGCCGCTGCCGTCGTCCACGAGGATGAGCCGGTACGGGGGGAAGGTGGTGCGAACGAGAGCCTCCAGGCAGCGGCGCACGTCCTCGAGGGCATCGTGGACGCAGATCACGATGTCCACGGGGCGGGTGTGGCGAGAAAACGGCGCCGCCGGCAAGACGGAGGCCACCTCATTGGCGTACCGGCCATCCCCCATGCCCAGACGGTGGAGGGCGCTTCGGAGGACCCACCGCAGGAGGCCGGCCACGCGGCGAAACCGTCCCTCCTCGCAGCGGACGCGGCTCGCCACCCGGCGCAGCATGGCCTCTCGGCGGGAGCCGGAGGGCGCGAGGCGCAGGCGTACCCCTTGGAACCCGCGTCTCGCAGCTGCTCGTAGGGAAGGCCGCCCCCCCCACCAGTGGGTACTGGTCCTGCCCTCACGAACCACCTCCCGCCGCGACCCGACCGGCGGGCCCGCCTGCCGTTGCATCGCCGCGCCCCTGACTCGCGCTACATGGGGCGCTGCTCGTCGGGCGCGGAGGGCCCGGAGGCGATGGGACCGAAGTTGCGCTCGTAGATCGTCACGTTCTCCGTGAGGGCCCGCAGCAACTGCTTCACGTGCACGGGCGTCATGACCACGCGGGCCACCACCTGCACATCCTCCCGGCCGGGGACGATCCGGCCGAAGTCAATGATGAACTCGGCGAAGTTGTGCACGATGGACGCGAAGTTGGCGTAGGTCCCCAGCGCCTGCTGATCCGAAACCACGATCTTGATGGGGTTTTCTCCCTCTTTCGGGCTCATGTGACCTCCACAGGCATTCTAGCGAGGTGGCGCTCAGGGCGCAGCCGTTGCGGGTTCTGGCGTCTTGCTGGGGGACCACTGTGGTTCGAGGCCCAGGGCCACGAGGGCGGTCCGGAGGTAGGCCAGGGCTGCCTCGCGCCGCGCGCGCGGGGGGCGGCGGCGGAGGGGCAACACCAGAAGGCGGAGCGCCATCCCCAGGAGGAGCAGGAGGCGGAAGGCAAACTCGGCCAGGGGCCCGGCGTGCTTGCGCCAGTACCGGCAGGCGTTGCGGTAGTAATGGGGCAGGAAGCGGTGGTAGCCGAGACGGGCGGCCGCGGCCCCCCCCTGGTGCACGAATACGGCCCCGGGCCAGAAGAGGATGGGGCCCACCCCAGCGAGGCGGCGGCACAGGTCCACGTCTTCGAACCAGGCTGGCACGAAGCGCTCGTCGAACCCCCCCAGGTCGAGGAAGGTCTCCCGCCGGATGGCCAATGCGGCAGCAGCGGGCTGCTCCACGGGAAAGGGGTGCCGGCGGTCCACGTCCAGATAGCGCTCGCGGCGGAGAGCCGCATTGTTCGGGAAAAGCTTGTCCAGGAGCAGCAGTTCCCGCACTGCCTGACCCCAGGTGGGGAGGCGGCGCAGCTGAAAGAGCTCCTGGGGCTCGGGGCCCGGCTCCGCCGCGTCCACCATCCGCGGGGCCACCGCCACGGCGGCGGGGAACTGGGTGAAGGCGCGGATCAGCTCGTCCAGGGCGTGGGGGGTGGCCCGGGCATCGGGGTTCAGGAGGAGGACCACGTCCCCACGGCTCTCGCGCACGCCCCGATTGGCGGCGGGGCCGAACCCGAGGTTCGTGTCATTGCGCAGGAGGAGGAGGGAGGGGAAGCTTTGTCGCAGGGCCGCCTCGTCCAAATCCGTGCTGGCGTTGTCCACCACCACGAGTTCCACGGGGAGGGAGCCGGGCGGGGGGAGGTGGCGGGCGAGGGAGTCGAGACAGGCCAACAGCTGGGGGCCGCTTTCCCAAGCGACGATAACAACCGCCAACGACCGGGGGACAGCCGGTGTCGGGGCGGCCTCGGCGCACGGCATTCGCCGATGATACCCGGGGGGCCCTGGGGCCGCCAGGGCTCGCGGTTGACCGGGCGGGGAGCGGGCCGTATCCTTGGCATCCCACGGCCGGCGCGGCACGCCGGCCCGGCGGCAGGCACAACGGCATCGGGAGGCCACCCATGAACGGCGTGTTTCGCGTCCCCCAGCCCACGAACGAACCGGTGCGCGCATACGCCCCCGGCTCGCCAGAGCGGAAATCCCTCAAGGCCAAGCTCGTGGAACTCCGGTCGCGGGAGATCGAGATCCCGCTCATCATCGGCGGGGAGGAGGTGTGCACCGGCCGCCTCGGCACCTGCGTGATCCCGCACCGCCACGGCCACGTGCTGGCCCGCTACCACAAGGCGGGACAGGCCGAAGTGGAGCGCGCCATTGCCGCCGCCCGGGAAGCGCGCGCCGCCTGGGCCGCCATGCCGTGGCACGAGCGGGCCGCGATTCTCCTGCGCGCGGCGGACCTGCTGGCCGGGCCGTGGCGCGACACCTTGAACGCCGCCACCATGCTCGGGCAGTCGAAGACCGTCTTCCAGGCCGAAATCGACTCGGCCTGCGAGGTGATCGACTTTTGGCGCTTCAACCCGTACTTCATGCAGGAGATCTACGAGAACCAGCCGATCTCTTCGCCGGGCGTCTGGAACCGGGTGGAGTACCGGCCGCTGGACGGGTTCGTGTTTGCCGTGACGCCCTTCAACTTCACCTCGATCGGTGCGAACCTGCCCACCTCGCCAGCCCTCATGGGCAACACCGTGCTGTGGAAGCCGGCGTCCACCGGGGTCTACCCCGCCTACTTCGTCATGAAGTTGCTGATGGCGGCGGGCCTGCCGCCCGGCGTCATCAACCTGGTGGTGGGTTCGGGGGGCGAGGTGGGGGAGCCGGTGCTCGCTTCGCCGGAGTTTGCCGGGCTGCACTTCACCGGCTCCACGTCGGTCTTCCAGGGCATGTGGCGGACGATCGGGGCCAACATCGCCACCTACCGCACCTATCCGCGCATCGTGGGCGAGACGGGCGGCAAGGACTTCGTGTTCGCCCACGCCTCGGCGGACGTGACGGCGCTGGTGACGGCCCTGGTGCGGGGGGCCTTCGAGTACCAGGGGCAGAAGTGCTCGGCAGCCTCGCGGGCCTACATCCCGCGCTCCCTCTGGCCGAAGGTGCGGGAGCTGCTGCTGGCCCAGGTGGCCGAGATCCGCATGGGGGACGTGGAGGACTTCCGCAACTTCATGGGCGCGGTCATCGACAAGGCGGCCTTCGAATCGATCAAGGAGTACGTCGAGTACGCCAGGGCGTCGAGCGACGCCGAGATCCTCGCCGGCGGCGGCTGCAACGACAGCGTCGGGTACTTCATCGAACCCACCGTGGTGCTCACCACCAACCCGCGGCATCGGCTCATGCAGGAGGAGATCTTCGGGCCGGTCCTGACCATCTTCGTGTACGAGGACGCGGAGCTGGACGCCGCGTTGCAGCTGTGCGACACCGGTTCCCCCTACGCCTTGACGGGCTCGGTGTTCGCCGAGGACCGGCGGGCCATCGTGGCCATCAGCGAGGCGCTGCGCGATGCGGCCGGGAACTTCTACATCAACGACAAGCCGACGGGCGCGGTGGTGGGCCAGCAGCCCTTCGGCGGGGCGCGGGCTTCCGGCACCAACGACAAGGCGGGGTCCATGTGGAACCTGATCCGCTGGGCAAGCCCCCGCGCCATCAAGGAGACGTTCGTGCCGCCGCGGCACTTCGCCTACCCGTTCATGGGCGAGGCGTAGCGGCACCGCCCAAACCCCGCTCAGGCGCCGCGGAGCGCCCCTCCAGCCAGGGAGCGGGTCAGCGGCTTCGGTCGGCGAACGCCTGCACCGTCTGCCGCGCCTGGCGCAGCACGCGGAACCCCTCCGCCGCTTCCAGGCCGGCCCGTTCCCCGGTTTCGCGGGCGAAGCGGGTGAAGGCGACGCGGGTCGGCTCCGGCGGGAACTGCGAGGTGTGCTCGCCGATGAGGGCCAGCTTTTCCTCCAGCACCCCGGAGATGTCCACGAAGGTGTCGGGGTGGTCGGTGAGCGCCAGCCAGACCTCCTCCACCAGGTGGGGCTCCAACCCCTCCCGCAGGAGCTCCGGGAAGGCGAGGGGCTTCTTCACCGCCGGGTAAATGGCCTCCAGCGCCGCCTGGCCAGCGGCGCGGTGGTCTGGGTGGTTGATGTAGACACCGTGGCGGAACCAGACGGTGGGGTCGTGGGTCACCACCAGGTGGGGCCGGACGCTGCGAATGACGCGCACGAGCTCGCGGCGCAGCTCGAGGGTGGGCTGGAGGAGGCCGTCCTCGTAGCCCAGCCACAGCACGCGGGCCCCCAGCCGCCGAGCCGCCCGCTCCTGCTCCTGGCGGCGGCGGGCGATCACCTGCTCGCGGCTATCGGCGGGGTCGGCCGTACCCTTGTCGCCGTCGGTGATGATGCAGAGGGTGATGCGGGCTCCCGCCGCGGCCCAGGTGAGGAGCGTGCCGCCGGCGCTGGTCTCGGCGTCGTCCGGGTGGGCAAAGATCGTAAGAACATGCTTTTCCATGGCGCTATACTACGCGAGACGCTGGCACCTGCGCGGCGGGCTGGGCGGTCGCAGCAGGTCTCAGGCCAGGAGGAAGGATGGCCCGTCCCACGATCCTGGTTGTGGACAGTGACGACAGCAGACGAAAAGGCCTCGCGTTGGGTCTGGCCGAGTTCGGCTACGAGGTGGTGTCGGCGCGCGACGAGGCGGACGGGGTGCGCTTCGCCAAGGGGCTCGGCCCCTCGGTGATCGTGGCCGAGGCCGCCATCCCCACCTTCGGCGATGCCGCCATTTTGAGCGAGATCCAGGCCGCGGGGGGCCAGACCCTCCTCATCGTGATGGGCGGCGAAGCCGCCGAAGAGGAGGAGGGCGAGGAGTCGGAGCGGCTTCCGGGCCTGCTGCGCTTGCCCGTGGCCGGGCTGAGCCCGGTCGGGGTGTTGCGAAAGGTTCACACCGCGCTGGTGGGAGTGGAAGTCGGATTGGAGGCGGACAGCCGCTTCGAGTCGCTCCTGGGTACTTTCCAGCGACTGCCCCTGTTCGACCTCCTGCCGGAGCTGCAGCGCACGGTGGTGAGTGGCCGCCTCCTCATGGAGGAGGGGGAGATCGCCCTCGAGGCCGGCGAGGTGATTGCCGCGCGCGCCGGGAAGGTGCGGGGGGTCAAGGCGTTCGCGAGGATCGCCCGCACTGCTTCGGGATCGTTCCGTCTCCTGCTCGGTCCCTCGGGGGCCGCGCGCGAGATCAAGCAGGACCTGGTGAGCCTGATCGCGGTGGCGATCGAGGACCAGCACCGCTTCGAGGAGGCGTCGGCCAAGCTGCCCGACCTGGCCAGCCGGGCGCGGCTGGAGATGGGGCCGGCGTTCTTCTCCACCCAGTTCTCCCCGTCGCAACAGGCGCTCCTGGCCTTGGTGCAGCAGCCCGTCGCGGTCTGGCGGCTGGTGGATTCCCTTCCGGCGGCGGACGGGGAAGTGCTGGACGAGCTGTGGCGCCTGCAACAGATGGGGTTCGTGGCCTTCGAAGAGCCCGAGTACACCGTCCGCGTTCTCACCGACTCCACGGCCGACCTCCCTCAGGATCTGGCGCTCCGGCACGGGATCCAGGTGATCCCCCTCTCGGTGATCTTCGGGGAGGACATCCTCCGCGACGGGATCGATATCACGCCCGGGAAGTTCTACCAGGTGCTCGCGGCGCGCAAGGACGTGCACCCGCGCACGAGTCCGCCCACCAAGGGCTCGTTCCTGGCCGACTACACCGCCCTGCTGCGCCGCTACGACGTGGTTTCCGTGCATATCTCGGAGAAGATGTCGCTCACGGCGGCGAACGCCCGCGAAGCCCGGGGCGAGGTGGAAAGCGTGCTGTCCCAGCCCCGTGCCGACGGCACCCTGCCGGCTCTGGAGATCGTGGACAGCAAGCAGGTCTCCACCGGCCTCGGCTTGATGGCGCTGTTCGCGGCGCGGATGGCCCGCCGGGGCCTTTCCGCACAGGCGATCCGGGACCACCTGGTCGCCATGCGCGACCGGTTCCACCTGCTCTTCGTCGTCGACACCCTGGATTACCTCGTGCGTGGGGGTCGAATCGGCAAGGCGCGCGGGCTGATCGGCGGGCTGCTGGGCATCAAGCCGATCCTCGGGCTCGTGGGCGGCGAGGTCACCGCCATCGACAAGGTCCGCGGCGGCAAGGCGGCGCACCCCAAGGTCATCGAGCTGCTCAAGCAGCGGGTGGATCCCGCCAAGCCCGTCTTCGCCGGGATCGGGCACGCCTCGGCGCCGGTGTGGTCGGGGCGGCTGCGCGAGTTGCTGGAGAAGAACTTCCAGATCCTCGAGTTCGTCCTCAACGAGATCGGCCCGGTGGTGGGGACGCACACCGGCCCGGGCTGTGTGGGCGTGGTCATGTTTCAGCCCACCGAGGAAGAAATCCCCCTCATCGAACCGCTCCCCGCCGCCGAGTGAGGCCCGCTCAGGAGCCGAGGTAGAGCTCGAACTCGCGCGGGTGGGGCCGCTCGGCCACGTCCTGCGCCTCGGTGCGTTTGAGGGCCACCCAGGTTTCCAGAAGGTCGCTGGTGAAGACCCCCCCTTCCAGCAGGAAGGCGTGGTCCTCCTCCAGGGCGTCCAGGGCCTCGTCGAGACTGGCGGGGAGGGCCGGGATGGCGGCCAGCTGCTCCGGCGGCAGGGCGAGGATGTCGCCGGAGAGCGGGGGACCGGGGTCCAGCCGGTGGCGAATGCCGTCGAGGCCCGCCATGAGCATGGCGGCCAGGGCTAGGTGAGGGTTGGCCGTGGCGTCCGGCGGCCGGTACTCGATGCGCGCGTCCTCCCCGGAGGCGGCGTAGCCCGGCACGCGGATGGCGGCGGTGCGGTTGGCCACCGAGTAGGCGAGGCGGACCGGCGCTTCGAACCCGGGGACCAGGCGTTTGTAGGAGTTGGTGGAGGGGTTGGTGAACGCCGCCAGGGCCCTGCCGTGGCGCAGGAGCCCGCCCACGTAGCACCGCCCCACCTCCGACAAGGGGCCGGGGCCTGTGGGGTCGTGGAATACCGAGCGCCCGTCCCGCAGGAGGTACTGGTGGAAGTGGAGGCCGGAGCCGGGCTCGCCGAAGAGCGGCTTGGGCATGAAGGTGGCGAAGAGGCCGTACTGCTCCGCCACCGAGCGGATGACCCACTTGGCCAGGGCGACGGCGTCTCCCGCCCGTTCGAGCGGCATGAAGGCCAGCTCGAT
Organism: Acidobacteriota bacterium; assembly: GCA_037441065.1. Classification (GTDB taxonomy): domain Bacteria; phylum Acidobacteriota; class Thermoanaerobaculia; order Thermoanaerobaculales; family Thermoanaerobaculaceae; genus JACADV01. The sequence continues at coordinate 191,420 of JBBISY010000003.1, forward strand.
CTCCACCTGGCCGGCGAAGCCCACCTCGTGGTGGTGGTACTTGACCGGAATGCCCAGGGAGGCGATCACCCGGCACATCTCCGAACGTACGTCGGCAAAACGGTCCTCGGGAGCGGCCGCATGGTAGCGCTTGCCGCGGGATGACACCGCCGGCACCATCGCCTCGCCCACCACCACCCCCGCTTCCGTGGAGGTGATACGGTAGCCGGCCTGGCCGGTCTGGCCCCAGACCACCACGCTGTCGAAGAGGAAAAACTCCAGTTCCGGCAGCCACAGGCTGCTCTCTCCAGGGCGCTCCGCGGCCAGGAGGCGCTCGGCCTTGCGGGCCACGAAGCGGGGGTCGCGGGGGAAGCCGTCCTGGGCTCCCACGTCCATCAGGTTGCCGAGGACGCACAGGGTGGGGTGCTCGGCAAAGGGGCTCACGAAGTGCGAGCTCACGTCCGGCACCAGCACCATGTCGCCGGCTTTCGTGGCGCGGAAGCCGACCACCGAGGACCCGTCCACCCCGACGCCGCGGCCGAGGAGGCGCTCGTCGAACCGGGCGGCGGGCAGCGTGAGGTGGTGCCAGCTCCCCAGCAGGTCGGTGTACATGAGATCCACGAACTCGATGCGGTGTTCGGCCATGACGGCGGCAATGGGGTCCTTCACCGGTCCACAACCTCCCGGGCGCAGTCTAGCATGTTGTGAAATTTCGCACTTGTGCTGGCGGGGATGACGTCGCCTCAGCGCAGCGGGCGCGGCCGGGTCATGGCCTCGACCGACAGCAGTTCGTCGAGGCGGTCGGGGGAGAGGTAGCCGTGGGCGAGGACGATGTCGCGTACCGACCGGCCCGTGGCCAGGGCCTCCTGGGCCACCTCGCTGGCGCGCTCGTACCCCAGCGCCGGCACCAGGGCGGTGACGACGCCGATGGAGCGCTCCACGAGCTCGCGACAGCGTTCGGCGTTGGCGGTGATACCGCGCACGCAACGGTGGGCGAGGGTGGTAACGGCGGCGGCCAGGGCGTCGAGGGACTGGAAGAGGTCGAAGGCGATGATGGGCTCCATGACGTTGAGCTGGAGCTGCCCGGCCTCGGCCGCCAGGGTCACCGTCAAGTCGTGGCCGATCACCTGGAACGCCACCTGGTTCACCACCTCCGGGATCACGGGGTTGACCTTGCCCGGCATGATGGAGGAGCCTGGCTGGACGGGCGGCAAGTTGATCTCCCCGAACCCGCAGCGCGGGCCGGAGGCGAGCAACCGGAGGTCGTTGCATAGTTTCGAGAGCTTGACCGCCACCCGCTTCAACACCCCCGAGAACATCACGAAGGCCCCCGTGTCGGGGGTGGCTTCCACCAGGTTCTCGGCCAGCACCAGGTCGAGCCCGGTAATGCGGCGCAGCTCCTCCACCACCGTGGCCGGGTAGCGGGGATCGGCGTTGATGCCGGTGCCGATGGCCGTGCCGCCCATGTTCACCTCCAGGAAGAGGCGGGCGGTTTCCCGCAAGCGGGCGATGTCCTCGGCCGTGGTCACGGCAAAGGCGTGGAACTCCTGGCCCAGCGTCATCGGGACGGCGTCCTGGAGCTGGGTGCGCCCCATCTTGATCACGTCGGCGAATTCCTGCCCCTTGGCCGCCAAGGTGTCGCGCAGCCGCTCCAGCGCCGCGATCAGCTCCCGCAGCTTGAAGACCACCGCCACGCGGATGGCGGTGGGGTAGACGTCGTTGGTGGATTGCGAGAGGTTGACGTGGTTGTTGGGGTGGCAGAACTGGTACTCGCCGCGGCGGCGGCCGAGCAGCTCCAGGGCGCGATTGGCGATGACCTCGTTGGCGTTCATGTTGGTGGAGGTGCCGGCGCCCCCCTGCACCATGTCCACCACGAAGTGGCCGTGCCAGCGGCCCTCGATGATCTCCTGGGCGGCGGCGTCGATGGCGCGCGCCACCTCCGGCGGGAGCAGGCCGAGAGCGCGGTTGGCGCGGGCCGCCGCCTGCTTCACCATGGCCAGGGCGCGCACGAAGATCGGGAAGTGGTAGAGGCGGATCCCCGTGATGTCGAAGTTCTCCACCGCCCGCAGGGTCTGGATCCCGAAGAGGGCCTCCTCCGGAACCTCTCGCTCGCCCAGTAGGTCGTGCTCGACCCTGGTGGCGGCGGAACCGTAGGCCTTCTCCAACCCCAAGGCGCGGGAGCTGGAGAAGAGCAGACGCCGATTCATGGCCAGGGCGACGCGGCTCATCACCTCGATGGCCGCGCTGCCGTCGCGGCGCAGGCTGGCCAGCACCGCTTCCCGGGGAAACTCCAGAAGGCTGACGCGCGAGATGGCGCGAGCGGTGGTGGAGTGCGGGGCGGCGTGGAAGAGGGCGCCTTCCCCCAGGGCATCCCCCGGGCCCAAAACCGCCAGGGAAACCTCGGCCTCGGGGGGGCCGGTTACGATTTCGAGCCGGCCCTCGCGCAGCACGTACAGGCTCTCGCGGGGGGTGCCCTGGCGGAAGAGAACGGCACCCGGGGACAGTTCGCGCACTCGTCCCAGGGGAGCGAGCAGCCGTCGTGTCGCCTCGCTCATGCCGGCGAACAGCTCGCAGCCGGCCAGTGTGGCGTGGCGGTCCTCCACGGTGACCCCTTCGGCAAGCGGCCGGCCGCAGCCAGCCCTCGCCCTGGGTCGCATTGTAGTGGAGGGGGTGTGGTCCCAGGCCGTCCCGGTCTGTCGGGAAGGGAGTACACTTCCAACAGAGGAAACGAACGATGCCGGCGCCGGCCCTTCTGCTACCGGTCCGAACCTCCAGCGACGAGGTGTGGGCAGGCCGGCAGCGACCAGGGACCTTCGGGAACGGGCAGGTGACGCATGGCTGACAGGGACAAGCGCGACACGCACCGATGCCGCGACGGTGTGACGCGGCGAGGCTTTCTCGCCTCGCTGGGGGTTGGCACGGTAGGTGCTGTGGTGACGGGCTGTGCCGCCGCCGAACCTGAGCCCCGGGGCGATAACCTCGAGGGGCTGGTGCCCTGCCACCTGGAGATCAACGGGCGCCGCCACACCCTGCTGGTGGAACCGAGGTGGAGCCTGCTGTACGTGCTTCGGGAGAAGCTGGGGCTCACCGGCACCAAGCAGGGGTGCGAGCGGGGCGAGTGCGGCGCCTGCACCGTCCTCGTGGATGGGGTGGCGCGGTACGCCTGCCTGACGCTGGCCCTCGAGGCGGAGGGCCATGCGGTGACCACGGTGGAGGGGCTGGTGGTGGACGGGCAACTGTCGGCGGTCCAGCACGCCTTCGTGGCGGAGGACGCGTTGCAGTGCGGGTACTGCACGCCGGGGCAGGTGATGGCGGCGGAGGCGCTCCTGCGCGCCAACCCGGCACCCAGCGACGAGGAGATCCGCGAGGGGATGAGCGGCAACCTATGCCGCTGCGGGGCCTACGACCACATCGTCAAGGCGGTGCGTCGAGCCGCCGCGGCCCGGGTCGAGGGAGGGCTGAAATGAAAGCCGGCTTCGGTTCCCAGCAAGGGGCCGCGGTTCCCGGTGGGCCCCCCGGCACGCCGGCGGAGAGCAGCGCCGCAACGTGGGGCGAGACGTTGGTGGTGGGAGCAGCGGTGCCGCGGGTGGATGGCTGGCAACGCGTCACCGGCACGGCCGTTTACCCGCTCGATCTGCAGTTCCCTGGCATGCTGCACGCCGCCGTCCTGCGCTGCCCGCACGCCCACGCCCGGGTGAAGCGTGTGGACACGAGTCGGGCTGCGCGCATGCCCGGGGTGCGGGCGGTGCTCACCGCTGCCAGTCCCGGCGCCGACGTGCCGTGGTACCCGCAGCGCGGCAAAGGTCCGACGAGCAAGCTCTTCGACCCCCACTGCCGGTACGCCGGGGAGGAGGTGGCGGCGGTGGCGGCGGAAACGCTCTTCCAGGCGAGGGAGGCGCTGGCCGTCATCGACGTGGAGTACGAGGTGCTCCCCTGCGTGGCGGAGATGGAGGAGGCGCTGCTGCCGGGAGCCCCGCCCATCCACGGGGGCGGCAACCGCCAGAACGAGACGCTGCGCTACCAGCGCGGCGACGTGGCGAAGGGCTTCGCGGAGGCGGACGCGGTGGTGGAGCTCTCGTTCCGGACCGCCTGCGAGATCCACACGCCCATGGAGGTGCACGGCTCGGTGGCCCGCTGGGAGGGGGACACCCTCACGGTGTGGGACACCACGCAGGGGGTGTTCGCGGTGCGCGACGCCCTGGCCTCGGCGCTGGGCCTGCCCCGGGCCAAGGTGCGGGTGATCTCCCAGTACATGGGCGGCGGGTTCGGGTCGAAGCTGGGGCTCAACAAACACACCGTCATGGCCGCGCTGCTCGCCCGCGCCACCGGCCGCCCCGTGAAGCTCTTCCTGTCCCGCGAGGAGACGTTCCTGTGCGTCGGCAACCGCCCGCCCAACCGCCTCACCGTCAGGGCGGGGGCGAAGAAGGACGGGACGCTGGTGGCCCTGGAGATGAAGGCCCTCGGCACCGGCGGCGCGTACCCCCACATGCCGACCTCCGCTTACCTGGTGACCGACCTCTACGCCTGCCCCAACGTGGCCGTGGAGGAGGACAACGTGTTCACCAACACGGGACCGGGCCGGCCGTTTCGGGCGCCGGGTTTCCCGCCCTGTGCCTGGGCCCTGGAGCAGACGATCGATGCCCTGGCCGAGAAGCTGCGGATCGACCCCGTGGAACTGCGGCTCAAGAACGTGCCGTCGGTTTCCCAGCAGCGGGGCGGCGTGCCCTACACCTCCACCGGCCTGGCCGAATGTCTGCGGCGCGGCGCCGAGGCGTTCGGGTGGAAGGCGGCGCGCGCCAGGGCGCGGGGCCGGGGGCACCTGCGCCGGGGGGTGGGGGTGGCGGCTGGGATGTGGGGGTACGACGGGGAGCCCCGGGCCACCGCCTCTGTTTCCCTCTTCGCCGACGGCTCCGCCCTCCTCAATACGGGCGCCTCGGACATCGGCACCGGGACGAAGACGGTGCTGGCCCAGGTGGTGGCGGAGGAGCTGGGCATCGCGCCGGAGCGGGTGCGGATCGAGCACGCCGACACGGGGACGACGCAGTACGCCCCGGCCTCCGGCGGGAGCCAGACGGTAGTGGTCAATGCCCCTGCGGTGCGAGAGGCCGCCCAGCAGGTGCGGCGAGAACTCCTGGAGCTGGCCGCCGCGGCGCTCTCGAGACCGCAGGAAGAACTGCGCCTGGCCGGGGGAGCGGTGGTCACGCCCGAGGGCACAGCGCACCCCTTCGCCTCGTTCCAGGCTTTTGTGGCCAGCCAGCCGCTCGTGGGGGTGGGCCGCCGCCATCCGCACCCCAAGGGCAAGGTCGCCTTGCCCTTCGTGGCGCAGTTCGCGGAGGTGGAGGTGAACACCCGCACGGGCGAGGTGCGGGTCCTGCGCATGCTGGGCGCCCAGGACAGCGGCCGCGTCATGAACCGGCTCACCTTCGAGAGCCAGGTGTTCGGCGGCATCGTCATGGGCGTGGGGTTCGCCCTCACCGAGGCGCGCGTGGTGGACCGCCGGACCGGCACCGTGGTGAACGCCAACTGGCACGACTACAAGATCCCCACTATCAAGGACTGCCCGGCCGAACTCACGTGCCTGCCCGTGGATCTCCAGGACCGGGAGTGCAACAGTGTCGGGGCCAAGGGGCTGGGCGAACCGGCCACGATCCCCACGGCGGCGGCCATCGCCAACGCCGTGTACCACGCCGTGGGGGTCCGCGTCACCGACACGCCGGCAAGCCCGGTGCAGATAGCCGCGCTGCTCCAGCGCCGGGAGGGCTGAGCGATGATTCCGAACTTTCGATACGTCCGGCCCACGACGGTGGCGGGGGTCCTGGAGGAGCTGGCCAGAGGGGACGCCCGCCTGCACGCGGGGGGGAGCGATCTCTTGGGTTGCCTTCGCGACGGCATTCTGGCGCCCCGCAGCGTGGTGAGTCTCGCGGGCGTGCCGGAGCTACGCGGCATCCGGGAGCTCGCCGGCGGCGAGGTGCGGATCGGCGCGATGACGACCCTTCGCGAGATCGCGTCGCACCCCCTCCTGCGCGAGCGCTACCCGGGGCTCGCCCAGGCGGCGGGGCTGGTGGCCAGCCCGCAACTGCGCAACCAGGGGACGCTGGGCGGCAACCTGTGCCAGAAGCCGCGGTGCTGGTACTACCGGGGCCGCTTCCAGTGCGCGCGAAAGGGGGGCGACACCTGCTACGCGGCCGAGGGCGAGAACCAGTACCACTGCCTGTTCGGGGGGGAAACCTGTTACTACGTGCACCCGTCCGATCTAGCCCCGGTCCTGGTGGCGTTGGAGGCCACCGCCCACCTGCTCGGGCGGGGGGGGAGGCGAGCGGTTTCTCTCGAACGCTTCTTTCTCCTGCCGAGCCAGGATTTCCAGCGGGAGACGGTGCTGGAGGCTGACGAGATCCTGGCAGAAGTCGCGCTGCCGGCCCCCCGCCCCGGCGCGGCGAGCGTCTACCGCAAGGTGCGGGAACGGGGCTCCTGGGACTTTGCCCTGGTGGGGGCGGCGGTGGCCCTCTCGCGGAGCGACGGGGTGGTGGAGGGGGCGCGCATCGTCCTCTCGGGGGTGGCCGCCATCCCCTGGCGCGCGCAGACGGCCGAAAAGCTCCTGGTGGGGCGGAGGCTGAATGCGGCCCTGGCAGCGCAGGCGGGGGCGGCGGCCAGCGAGGGGGCCCGGCCCCTCGCGCACAACGGCTACAAGGTGCGGATGCTGCAGGGGGTGGTGGAGGAGGCGCTCCGGTCGCTCGCATGAGGCCGCCGCCCGTTGCCGCTGTGGTGCTGGCCGCGGGTGACTCCCGCCGCATGGGCCAGCCCAAAGCCCTGCTCCGCACTCCCTCGGGCACGTTTCTGGAGCGGGTCGTGGCGCTTACGCGGGCGGCGGGCCTGGAGCCGGTGCGGGTGGTGGTGGGGCGCGACGGCCCGACGATCTGCGCCGCGTTGCCGGCGCTGGCTCCCCTCTGCCTCCACAACCCCAACCCCGAGCTGGGGCAGCTCCACTCGCTGCGGCTCGGCCTCGCCTCCCTGCCGCCGGAGAGCGCGGCGGCGGCCGTGCTGCTGGTGGATCACCCCCTCGTCCTCCCGGAAACGGTGGCCGCCTTGGTGGCGGCTTTCGCTGCCTCGGGGCGGCCCATCGTCGTGCCCAGCTACCGGGGCCAGCGGGGTCATCCGGTGATCTTCTCGCGCCGGGTCTGGGACGAGTTGGCCCGGGCGCCGCTGGAAGCGGGGGCGCGGGCGGTGGTGGCGAGCGACCCCAGTCGGGTCCTGGAAGTGGCGGTGGAGGATGGAGGGGTCGTGGCCGACATCGATACGCCGGAGGCGCTCCGGCGGTGGGTGGGGGCCTGAATGGCGCTCGATCCCTACCCCGACCCGTTCCAGGAGGTGGCGACGCGCCGGCGCCGCGGCGAGCGGGTGGTGATGGCGACGGTGGTGGCGGTCGCCGGGTCGGCACCGCGCGGCGTGGGGGCGAGGATGCTGCTGCTGGCGGACGGGACCCTCCGCGGCACCGTGGGCGGGGGCGAGCGGGAGGCGGAGGTCATCGCGATCGCCCGAGAGCTGCAGCGTCGCGGCGGGGCACGGCTCGTGACCTTGGACTTCGCCCAGGGGCTGGCCGGCGGCGACGGGCCGCTGTGCGGGGGCCGCATGGAGGTGTTCGTGGAAGCCATCGATCCGGTGCGGCGGGTGATCGTCGCCGGTGCCGGCCATGTCGCCTATTTCCTGCACCGGTTTCTGCAGCTGTTGGACTTCCAAACCGTGGTGATCGACCCGCGTCCGGAGCTGGCCACCTCCGAACGCTTTCCCGAGGCGCAGGTGTTGCTGCGGCCCTTCGAGGCGCCGCTGGAGGACCTGGCCATCACGCCGGCGGATGGCATCGTCATCGTCACCCCCGAGCACCGCCACGACGAAGCCGTCCTGCGCCGCGCCCTCGCCACCGAGGCGGGCTACGTGGGGATGATCGGCAGCCGTCGCAAGGTACCGGCGGTGCTGGAGCGCCTGCGGCGGGACGGCGTACCGGACGAACAGCTGGTCCGCGTGCACGCGCCCATCGGGCTGGACATCGGCGGCGAGACCCCGGCGGAGATTGCCCTCGCCATCGCCGCCGAGCTGGTCGCGGTGTTCAGGGGGGCGGAGGCGCGGTCGCCTGCTGGGAAGGGGCGCCGCCCCGCCGGTGGAGGGCCAGGAGGCCCGTAGCGCCGAAGAGGGCGAGGAGGAGCCCTACCAGCAGCGGCGGGTCCGCCACCCACTTCACGGTCACGGTGTGGACGCCGGGCGGGACGGCCACGGCGAGAGCCGCGCCCCAGCGCTGCACCGGCACCGGTTGCCCGTCCACCGCGGCGGCCCAGTGGGCGTCAAAGAGCAGGCGAACCCCCACGTCACCACCGCCGGTGGTGGCGACTCGGAAGGCACGCCGGGCCGGGTGCCACGCCAGCGGCTGCACGCTCCCCGAACCGGCCACGAAGAGCGCCGGCTGCCGGCCGAAGTGAGCGATCGTGCGCGCCATCTCGCCCCACCACGCGGGGCGGTGTTCCGCCACGTCCACCAGCAGCGGGTTGCCCTCGAAGGAAGCTGCTACCTGCCGCCCCGCCTCCACCCACGTGGTGCGGCGACCGAGCTGCGGCTCCCGCACCAGGGCGAGAGGGGGCGGGAAGAGGAGGGGAGCCAGCAGGGCAGCCGCGGCGGGCAGGGCGCGGCCGCGGGGCGAGCGGGCCAGCGTCAGGGCTGTCAGGATCGTGGCCGGCAGCAGCAGCCGCCAGGGAAACTGCAGCCACGCGAGCAGGTCCAGGCCGCGCCAGATGGGCGCGGAGGCCAGGGAACTCATGAACACGCAGGCGGTGGCGAGGAGGCCGGGTGCCGAGCGCCAGCCGCCACCGATGACCAACGCCGCCAGCACCCCCACTGCCGCCCAGCCGAGGGCGACGTTGTGGTCCACCAGGTGCGCATCGGGGGCCCCCAGCAGGTTGCGCAGCGGGTGCAGCTCGCCCGTGGTAAGGGCGGCAGCGAAACCGCTGCCGCGCGTCTCGGCCAGCAGCGGCAACCAGTGCCAGCTGGACAGGGCGGCAGCGCCGAGCCAGGAGGCGGCAAGGCCAGGCACCGTGCGGGGCCGCTGGAGGGCGAGGGCGCCCACCAGCGGCGCGATCAGCAGGGCAGTCGGGGCATGCACGAGCCACAGGACCGCGAAGAGCAGGGCGTCACGCTCGCGGTGCTGGCGTTCGAAGTAGCCCCACCGGTCCAGGAGCTCCCAGGCCAGGGGGAGGGCCAGGAGCTGGGACACGGGGAAGCGGAACCCCCCTTCGAAGAGGACGACCGGGGAGAGGAGCACGAGGAGCGCCGCCCCGTGCCGTCCGCGCCGCCGGGCGGCGAGGAGCAGGACGACACCCGCGAGGAGCAGGGCCGCCCGCAGCCCCCGTCCCACCCCCCCGAGCAGGAGGGCCAGCGCCCCGGCGAGGAGGGGGCCCAGCGGGGAGTAGAGGCGGATACCGGGGGAGCCGAAGCCGGCGTTGAGATCCGGTAACCAGACGGGCACGCTGCCGACCGCCAGGCAGCGCTGCACCTGCCAGGACCAGAGGACGTGGGGGTAGACGTCGGTGCCGCGCGGCAGGACGGGGGCCACTACGACGGCCACCGCCGCGAGCGCGGCCAGCACCGCCAGGATGACCCGGCGCCGTGTCCCCCCTTCGGGCACCGGGCGATGGTAGCGCAGCCGCCGCGCGAACGGTCGCGGCAGGACGCTCCCGTGTCCACAAACGAGGCCGCTTCGCCACAGAATGACGCTGTCCCGACTCTGGGAAGGAGTTCGGACATGGCATGAGGATTGCTTCAACTCACAGCAGGAGGGATGCAGAGACCGCAACGCCGAGGGCCAGTCACGGAAGCCAATCGATACGGAGCCTTCCAAACCTGTCCCGCCAAACGAAGCCTGCCGAATCGTCCTACCAAAACTCCCTCGGCGCCTCTCTCTGTGCCGCAAGACCGCCGGCCAGCCCGGCGGTCTCGTCTTGTCGGGGACCGCGTCCAGCCGCACAACCTCCCCGCTCCTTCGGCAGCGAGCCGATGACCCGGTGAGCCCCCCTTGAGGACAGCAGGTCCGGTGGTCTGGGCAGCCGCGGCGGGAGGGCGCAGGGGTGGTGTGTTCCGGATCACTCGAAATCCCTCATGGGGGCCTTGCGCGCGGCAACCGGTGTTACACTGCATTCACAGGACGAGGCTCCCGTGGTCCGGCACGCTGCGACCGTCGCCTTCTCATCCCCGTTGGGGCTGATCGAGGTGGAGGCTGCGCCGGAGGGCGTGACCCGCCTGCGCTTTGCCGGCAAGGGGCGGGAACGAGAGGTGGGCTCGGGAGCGGCTCTCGCCATCGCCCGAGCCACCAGGGCGGAGGTGCTGGCGTACCTGGAGGGTCGGCTCGTCACCTTCACGGTGCCCCTGGCGGTGGCTGGCACGCCATTCCAGCGCGCGGTCTGGGCGGAAATTGCGCGCATCCCCTACGGCGAGTCGGTGAGCTACGGCGAGTTGGCCCCGCGCCTGGGCGTACCGCGGGGGGCGAGGGCAGTGGGGGCAGCCTGCGCCGCCAACCCCGTGCCGATTCTCGTTCCCTGCCACCGGGTGGTGGGGGGGGACGGGGCGCTGCGAGGCTTTTCGGCCGGCGTGGACGTGAAGAGCTCGCTCCTGGCCCTGGAGCGGCAGGCGCGGAACAGGGGCCCAGGGCCTTCCCAGGGGGTGACCGCCGCGAAGGACGCGCCGCCCGGGCAGGGGGGCCAGAGGGGGGAGGGGCCATGAAATCGTTCCTCATCGTCACGGGGTCGGGGCCGATCCTCATCCTCACCACCTTTGCAGGGGTCACGGACCCGCGCCTGGTGGAAAAACTGGCGCACAAGGGGATTGCCAAGTTCCTCGCCTACGAGGTGCCGCTGGAGCGCACCCGCGCGCTCTACGGGGTTCCCTTCGAGGTGATCGCGGCGGACCTGGCCGGGCGCGAGGACGTGCGCGTACTGGATTTCAACGGGCATCACATCTTCGCGAACTTCCGCCTGTCCGAGCTGGGCGAGGCGATCCGGCACGGGGACTGAGCTCGAGCCCCCCCGAGGGGAGGCGGCGGAGGGCGAGGCCCACGCGGGAAAAGAGCAGCGGCAGCGCGGCCAGGGGCAGGCCGACGATCGCCTGCACGTTTCCCTCGACCCGGGGGATGAAGGCTGCCGCCGCCCCCTGCAGGGCGTAGGAACCGGCCTTGTCGGCCCCTTCGCCGCAGGCCACGTACCACTCCAAGAGGTGGCGGCTCAAAGGGGCGAAGGCGACCCGCGCCACCTCCAGGTGCGTCGCGCACCGCCCGCGCCACCCCACGGCCACCGCCGTGAGCACCAGGTGCGGGCGGCCCGCCAGGGTTTGCAGCATGTCGCGAGCCTCGCGCTCGTGCCGGGGTTTCCCCAGCACTCGCGTTCCCAGGGTCACCACCGTATCGGCGGCCAGCACCGGCGAGTCGGGGTAGCGGGGAGCCACCGCCTGCAGCTTCGCCCGCGCCACCCGCAGCGCGTGCACGGGCGGCGGCTCGCCGGGGAGGGGGGTCTCGTCCACCTGGGCGGGGACGACGCGCACCCGGAGGCCGAGCCGGGCCAAGAGCTCGCGGCGGCGCGGCGATGCGGAGGCGAGAATCACCTCCCGCCGGGCGCCAGCCCGGCTCACTCTCCGATCCTCCCGCGTCCGCCGCCGCCGGCCGGGTGAAGGGCGAGCCGCAGCGCCACCTCACGCCTCGCCGGGGCCTTGGCCATCCGCGCGGCGGGGGATGGGGACGGGGCGGCCGCGTTCGTCCACGTTGACGTAGGTGATTTCCGCTTCGGTGACCTGGCGTGCTGGGTGCGCCCCCCCCATGCCCGCCGCCTCCACCGTCACCCGGACCGTGATGGAGGTGCGGCCGATGCGGACCAGCTCACCGTAGAAGGACACCAGGTCCCCCACGTAGACGGGTTCGTGGAACACCACCTTTTCCATGGCCACGGTCACCACCCGTGCCGCGTGGTGGCGGTGGGCCTCGATCGCCCCAGCCTGGTCGATGAAGGAAAGGATCACCCCGCCGAAGACCGTCCCGTGGGGGTTGGTGTCCCGCGGCAGGAGGGTGACGCGGATCGCGGGTTGCCGCTCGTGGCCGCTCATGCCATCAATCTAGCAGAAGCCACACTGCCACCGTTTCCCGCCGCCCGGAACCGGGCCATAATGCGCCTGAGCCGCCCCCACGTTCGGCGACGGGGGGCCGTACATGGATGGGGAGCCTCGCGAAGCGAGGACGGCTGCGGTCGGGAGGCGACGGTGCGAGCGAGCATCGAATCCGCAGTGCTACTGGCCCTCATCGTGGGGGCGGGGGGAGCCCAGGCGCGGGACCCGGTGGTGGAGAGCCTGCGCGTCCAGATGGAGGTGGAACGCCGTCTCCTGGCCAGCGATGTGGCCTCGGTGGAGAGGGTCCAGGAACTGCTGCGGGCCGCCACCGAGCGTATGGTGCGGCTGGGCGACGACCTGGTGCGCGCCCAGCGAGAGGGGGAAGAACCGGCGGTCCTCAACGCCCGCGCTGCCGACCTGCGCAAGTCGGAAGGGGAGGTGCTGGACCTGGTGGCCCAGGCGCAGCAACTCCGGGCCACCATCGCGGCCCGGCGCGACTACCTGGAACAGGTGGCGGCGGAGATCCGCCGGCTGGAAGAGGGGGCGGGCACGAGCCAGGACGAGCTGTCGGGGCGCTGGCTGGTGAGCATCGAGCCCGGCGCCCTCAAAGGCACCTTCGACCTGCGCCTGGACGGCACGGTGCTCTCCGGCCTGTACCAACTCTCCGGCGGGTGGCGGGGCTCGTTGCGGGGCACCTTCATCGGCGGCACCGTGAGGCTGGAACGAATCGACGCCCAGTTGGGTTTTGTAGCCACGTACACGGGCCGCCTGGTGACGCGGGGCAGCGAGAAACGGCTCGAGGGCACCTGGGAGGCCACCAACCTGGCGGGCGGCATGCCGGTCTCGGGCACGTGGGTGGGGCAGCGCGAGGCGAAGCCGTGACAGGGGTGATATGGTGAAAAATCCGGTCATCACGGCGATTCTTGGGCTCCTGGTCGGTTTCATGGTGGGGTATGTGGTAGGTCAAGGGACTCCCCGGCCCGCCGCCCCGGCTGTCGCCCCCGACCCCCATGCGGGGGTGCCCGGGGCGCCGGCGCTGGGGCAGGGCGCGGCGCCACCCCCCGAGGGCCGACCGGCGGCCCCGGCCGTCAACCCGCGCCTGCGCCAGCAGTTGCGGGAACTGGAGGGGTTGCTCGCCAAGGAGCCCGACAACTACCAGCACCTGGTGCAACTGGGCAACGTCTATTACGACCTGGGCGATTTCCTCAAGGCCATCGACGCCTACGAGCGGGCCCGCACCCGGCGCGACGACTCGGCGGACGTGTTGACCGACCTGGGGGTCTGTTACCGGGAGGTGAATCAGCCGGAAAAGGCCCTGGAGCTGTTCCGGCGGGCCGCCAGCGTCGACCCGCGGCACTGGCAGTCCCGCTACAACGCCGCGGTGGTCTGCCTCTTCGATCTGGGCCGGGCGGAGGACGCACGACGCGAGCTGGAGCAGCTCAAGGCCCTGGCAGCCGAGAACCCCCAGGTGCCCGACCTGGCCGGTCTCGAAGCGGAAATCGCGAAGAGGCTGTGACGCGCACGCTCCTGCTGCTGGTGGCGCTCTACGCCGTCTGGCGCGTGGCCACCATCTTCGGTCGCCTGCGGGAGCGCGAGGTGCGGGCCCGGCAGCGCCGCTTCGGGGTCGAGACGCTGGTGCGGTGTTGGCGGTGCGGTACCCTCCTCCCCGAGGACCAGGCGGCAACCGTGGGGTGGTGGCCGCTGCGCCGGCCGGTGTGCCGGGACGGCTGTCACCCCGAGACCCGCGACCATGGCCATCTGGCGTGAGGCCTTGCAGCGCAGCGAGTTGGTGGCGGCGGGGGCGATCCTCGCCCGCCGGGGCCTGATTCGGCACGCCGAGGGGAACCTCTCCTGCCGGCTCGACCATGGGCGGATCCTCATCACGCCGCGGGGGGTACCCAAGGGGCTCTTGACCGCTCCCGATCTGGTGGTGTGCCGCCTGGGCGAGGCACCGCCCCCCGAGGCGTCCAGCGAAGCGCGGCTGCACCTGGAGGTATACCGCCGCATCCCCCTGGTGGCGGCGCTGGTCCACGCCCACCCGGCGGCGCTGCTGGCCCTGGAACACCGCGGCGGCCAGGTGCCGGACCCGCGCGACCTGGAGGAGGGTTCGCTCCTGGTCGGCTCCGTGGCCCGGGTGCCCCCCCTGCCACCGGGGAGCGCGGAGCTGGCCCAGGCCTGTGCGGTGGCGCTCACCGAGTCGCCGGTGGCGGTGCTGAGCCGCCACGGCGTGGTGGCCTGGGGTCACAACCTGTGGCAGGCGCTGGCGCGGGTGGAGGCGGTGGAGCTCCTGGCGGAGGTGGGGCTCGGGGGAGCTGGGGGCGTCGCGTGACCACGGGGGACCTCTTCGCCCCGCCCCGCCGCGTGGCCCCGGGCACGCCGCTGGCCGAGCGCATGCGGCCCCGCTCCCTCGCCGAGGTGGTGGGTCAAGAGACCCTTACGGGACCCGACGGCGTGCTGGGGATCATGGCGGCGCGGCGGGAACTTCACTCGCTCATCTTCTGGGGACCGCCGGGATCGGGCAAGACCACCCTGGCCCGGCTCCTCGCGGCTGCCACCGAGGCGCGCTTCGTCGGTTTCTCGGCCGTCACCTCCGGCGTCAAGGAGGCGCGCACCGTGATGGAGGAGGCGCGGCGACTGCGCGCGGCCACGGGGCAGCGCACGGTGTTCTTCGTGGACGAGGTGCACCACTTCAACCGGGCCCAGCAGGACGCCTTCCTCCCCTACCTGGAGACCGGCGACGTGGTGCTCTTCGGCGCTACCACCGAAAACCCCTCTTTCGAGTTGAATGCGGCCCTGCTCTCCCGGGTCAAGGTGGTGGTGCTGGCGGCGCTTTCGGAGGAAGCCATCGTCGGCCTGCTAGAGCGGGCCCTCGCGGACGCGGAGCGGGGGTTGGGCGGGATGCAGGTGGCCGTGGGCGAGGGGGTGCTCGAGGAGATCGCCTCCCTCGCCGGAGGCGACGCGCGGGCCGCCTACAACCTCCTCGAACTGGGGGTGGAGGCCAGGCCCCCTGGCGCGCCTCTCACCGTCGCGCTGGTTCGCCGCGTCGCACAGCGGCGGCTGGCACGCTACGACAAGGAACGCGAGGAGCACTACAACCTCATCTCGGCGCTCCACAAGTCCATCCGCAACTCAGATGTGGACGCCTCCCTGTACTGGCTGGCCCGGATGCTGGAAGGGGGCGCCGACCCCCGCTTCGTGGCCCGCCGGCTGCTGCGGGTGGCCTCCGAAGACGTGGGTATGGCCGACCCCCGGGCGTTGGAGCAATGCGCCGCCGCCGCGCACGCCGTGGAGCACGTGGGGATGCCCGAGTGCGAGCTGGCGCTGGCGCAGGCGGCGGTGTACCTGGCCCTGGCGCCCAAGTCCAACGCCCTCTACGTGGCGTACGGGAAGGCGCGACAGCTGGTGACGGATCGTCCCCCCTACCCGGTGCCGTTGCACCTGCGCAACGCCCCCACCGCCCTGATGGCGGAGCTGGGGTACGGACGCGGCTACGTGTACGCCCACGACCTGGAGGGCAAGGTGGCGGACATGGCGTGCTTGCCGCCAGAACTGGCCGCGGAGAAGATCTTCGTACCCGGGGAGGAAGGCTGGGAAAAGCGGATCCGGGAGCGGCTTGAGGAAATCCTGGCGCGGCGTCGGCGGTGAGATTGCGGCCTGGGCAACCACTCCCGGCGCCCGCCGTGTGCCGTGTCCACCTGGAGGCGGCGGCGTGAAGCCTCGAGAACGCCGTGAGGCCTTGGCGGCACTGGCCGCCGCGGACGCGGCGTTCCTCCACACGGTGGACGAACTCCTGGCGGCGGGGCGCGAGCGGGCCGGCGGGGCCGTGGCCTGCCGGATCGGCTGCACCGAGTGCTGTACGGGGCTGTTCGACATCACCGCCCTGGATGCCTTCCGCCTGCGGCGGGGACTCGCGGCCCTGGCGCAGGACGACGGCGACGCGGCCCGCGGCGTGGTGCGGCGAGCCCAGCGCCAGTGGCTGGAACTCCGCGACACCTTCCCCGGCGACTGCGACAGCGGGGTGCTCTGGGAGGACGAGGCGGCGCGGGAGGAGTTCTTCGCCCGGCACGCGACCCTCCCGTGCCCGGCGCTGGAGCCGCGCACCGGCCAGTGCCTGCTCTACGCCAGCCGCCCCCTCTCGTGCCGTTCCTTCGGCCTCCCGATCCGGTGCGGGGGCGAGCTGCTGCCGCCGTGTCGGCTGAACCTGGTGGGGGTGCCCGCAGAAGAGCTACCGGCGCTGGCCGTAGACCCCGACCCCACCTGCCGGGAGGGGGAGCTGCTCGGGAGGCTGGCAGCGCTGGGCGGGGGCTGCGGCGACACCATCGTGGCGGCGGCCCTAGCGCCCGGCAGGCGGCGCGCGGCGCGGGTCTGCACGCGCCGGCGGGGCCGGCTCACCACGCCACTTCCCGCAGCGCCTCGGCGAGGGCGGCTACGGTGAGGCCGATGTCCTCCTCGGTGTGGGCGGTGGAGAGGAAACCCACCTCGAAGGCGGAAGGGGCCAGGTACACGCCGCGGCCGAGCAAGGCCCGGTGCAGGCTGGCGTAGCGGCGCGGAACCTCGGGGCGGATGCGGTCGAAGCGGCGCGGCGGCTCGCCCTCTTGCAGGGCGAGCCAGAACAGCGACCCGCGGCGCACCAGAGTAGCCGGCGCCGAAGCCGCCTCCAGGGCACGGTGGACGCTCTCCTCGAAGAGCCGGCCGAGCCGTTCGAGGCGGGCCCAGCCCTCCTCGCGCTCGAGCACGGCCAAGGTGGCAAGGCCCGCCGCCATGGCCACCGGGTTGCCCGAGAGGGTGCCGGCCTGGTACACCGGACCGAGCGGTGCCACCAGCGACATCAGGTCGCGGCGACCGCCGTAGGCGCCCACGGGCATGCCACCGCCGATGACCTTGCCGAAGGTCACCAGGTCGGGGGTGATGCCCAGCTGACCCGCCGCACCTCCCGGCCCCAGGCGGAAGCCGGTGATCACCTCGTCGAAGATCACGAGCGCCCCGGCCCGGCGGGCTGTCTCGGCCAGGAAGGAGAGAAAGCCCGGGCGCTGCGGCAGCAGGCCAGCGTTGGCCGGCACCGGCTCCAGGATCACCGCCGCGATCCGCTCCCCGTGGCGAGCGAAGGCCGCCTCCACGGCCTCCTCTTCGTCCAGCGGCACGACCACGGTCAGTTCCGCCAGGGGGGCGGGGACCCCGGCCGAGGAGGCCACGCCCAGCGTGGCGAGCCCCGAACCGGCCTTGACCAGCACCGAGTCGGAGTGCCCGTGGTAACACCCCTCGAAGGTGAGGATGAGGGGGCGGCCCGTGGCGGCGCGGGCGAGGCGAATGGCGGCCATCACCGCTTCCGTGCCCGAGGACACGAAGCGCACCATCTGGCAGGCCGGGTAGGAGGCGACCACCCGCTCCGCCAGCTCCACCTCCGCCCGGCAGGGGGCCCCGAAGGACAGCCCGCGCGCCGCGGCCGCCGCCACCGCCTCGACCACCTCCGGGTGGGCGTGCCCGAGGATCAGCGGCCCCCAGGACATCACGTAGTCCAGGTAGACGTTCCCGTCCTCGTCGGTGCAGCGCGAGCCCGCGGCCTGCCGGTAGAAGAACGGCGTGCCGCCGACGGCCCGAAAAGCCCGCACCGGCGAGTTGACGCCCCCCGGCAGCACGGACTGGGCGCGCTGCCAAAGCGAGTCGGAACGGTCTCGATTCATGGCCGTGGCTCCTCCCGGTGCGGATGACAGCCCGCCGCGGAGCCCGTCACAGCCACCCCTCCGCCAGCACCTGGTGGGCGTGGTAGGTGATGATGATGTCGGCACCGGCGCGACGGAAGGCGTGGAGGTTCTCGAGCGTGACAGTGCGCTCGTCGATCCACCCCCTCTCGGCGGCCGCCTTCACCATGGCGTACTCGCCGGAGACGTTGTACACCGCCACCGGCTGCGGGAAGTTCTCCTTGAGGTCGCGCAGTACGTCCAGGTAGGCCAGCCCTGGCTTGACCATCAGGATATCGGCGCCTTCCTCCACGTCCAGCTGCGCCTCCAGCAGCGCCTCGCGGCGGTTGCGGGCGTCCATCTGGTACGAGCGGCGATCGCCGAACTGTGGGGCGGAGTGGGCGGCCTCCCGGAAGGGGCCGTAGTAACCCGAGGCGTACTTGCAGGAGTAGCTCATGATGGGCGTGTCTACCAGGCCCTCGGCATCCAGCGCCTCGCGGATCGCCAGCACCCGCCCGTCCATCATGTCCGAGGGCGCCACCACATCGGCCCCGGCGGCGGCGTGGGCGACCGCCATCCTCGCCAGGTGCTCGAGCGACGCGTCGTTGACCACGCGCCCCCCCTCCACGACCCCGCAGTGCCCGGTATCGGTGTACGCGCACAGGCAGACGTCGGTCATCACCACCAGCTCCTCGCCGAAGCGCCGCTTGAGCGCCGCCACCGCGCGGGGGATGAGGGCGTCCTCGGCGTACGCGCCGCGCCCGTCTCGGTGTTTGGGCGTTGCCTCGTCCGGGACCCCGAAGAGCAGCACCGAGCGGATCCCTAGCCGCAGGTCGGCCTCCACCGTGGCCAGCAGGCGCTCGATCCCCTCGCGGCGGATCCCCGGCATGGCCTCGATTTCCTCCACCGCGCCGTCGCGCTCCAGTACGAAGTGCGGCATCACCAGGCAGCGGGGGTCGAGCCGCGCCTCGGCCACCAGGTCACGCAGTCTCGGGTGAAAACGCAAACGTCTGGGTCTCACGACAAGATCCGGCATACTTCCTCCTCGAAAGCGGTCACGGTGGGACCCGCCAGGGCCCGCACCGAAAGCCCCTGGGCAGCTGCCGCGGCGGCGGTGGTTTCGCCCATGGCCAGGTGGGGGCAGGGGAACGGCGACCCTCCCCGGAGCTGGAGGTAGGCCAGCGCGGCCCGCGGGCTGGTGAGCAGGACCGCCAGGGGGGTGCCGTCGGGGAGCGGCGGGAGCGGGGCGGCATCCGCTCGCTCCATGTCGTACACCCGCACCGGCAGCACGTGCACCCCCCGGGCCTGGAGGGTTTGCGCCAGCTCCGGGCGACTCTGGCGGCTGCACAGGTGGAGCACCCATCCCCCCGCCGGGACCCGTTCCGCGAGGGCGGAGGCCAGGGCCGCCGCCCCCTGCCGCCCAACCAGCTCGACCCGCAGCCCCGCCCGCGCGGCCAGTTCCGCGGTGCGGGGACCCACGGCGGCCACGGGTAGCCGCTGGAGCACCCCGGCCAGAGCGTGGCGGGAAGCCGCCGGCATGGCCCGCACGGCAGCGCGCGGGCTGGTGAGGACGAGCCATTCGAAGCGATCCGGCTGGCTGCGGACCGCGGCCCACCCGGACGCGTCGTCCACGGCCTGCTCCGAGAGGACGGGGAAGGGGACCACCTGCACGCCGCGCCGGCCAAGAACCGAGGCGAATTCGGCCAGCTCCGATGCCGCCCGGGTCACCAGCACCCAGCGCTTCATGACGACGTCCCTTCGGTGAGCGCCCGCGCCACGGCCGTCGCCACCTCCCGCGGGTCGCCGCCCGAGGCGCTGGCCCGGCGCAGGGAAGCGCGGCGCAGGTCGGGGTCCAGCTCGCCCAGCACCGCCGTGAGGCGCAGGCACCCGCCCTCCGACACCGCGAACGCCCCCAGGGGCAAGTGGCACCCCCCGCGCAGCTGGCGCAGCAGTTCCCGCTCGCAGTCGGTGACCTGGGCCAGGGCCGGCTGGTTCAGGAGCGAGAAGAGTCCATCGGCCACACTGCCCTGGCGCGTTTCCACCGCCAGGGCCCCCTGGCCCGGCGCGGGCAGGAACTCGTCCACCTCGAAAACCTTCACCAGCCGCTCGCCGGGCTCGATACCCAGACGGCACAGCCCCGCGTAGGCCAGGAGGATGGCGTCGACTTCTCCCTCCTCGAGGCGGCGGAGGCGGGTGGGCACGTTGCCGCGCAACGGCTGGACCACCGCATCCGGCTGGAGCGCCAGGGCCTGGGCAGCCCGTCGCAGCGAGGAGGTGCCGATCACGGCGCCGGGGCGCAGCCCCAGCCCCCCGGGGCCGCGGCGGTCGGGCAAGGCCAGGAGCGCGTCCCGCGGCTCCTCCCGCCCGAGCACGGCGGACAGGCGCAGGCCAGCGGGTTCCTCCACCGGCAGGTCCTTCAAGGAGTGAACCACCGCATCCACGCTCCCCTCCCGCAGCGCCTGCTGCAACTCGCGGGTGAAGAAGCCGGTGCCGGCCAGGCGGTGCAGAGGACGGGCGCGGTCCCGGTCGCCCGAGGTCCGCACCACCACCAGCTCGCTGGCAGCGCCGGTCTCCCGGTGCAGCAGCGCCGCCACGTGCCGGGCCTGCCACAGGGCCAACTCGGAACCGCGGGTGCCGATGCGCAGGGGGCGTGCCATGACTCCACCGCAGGTGGGACCGTAGCGGGAACCGGGCCGGAGTGCAACCTCGTTATCGCCACCCGGCTGGGCGGTGGGGTGGGGGAGGCGCCCGGGGTGTCGAGATCCCCGCGGGGTCTTGGCGGCCCCGGGCATCGGCGCTACCGTGGTCCGGTGCGGGATAGCCTGCCGGGAACGCTGGTGGCCACCTGTAGCCGTGGCCTCGAGGGCGTGGTGGCGAGCGAGCTGCTGGCTCTCGGGTACGCGGCCACTCGGACGGTGCGGGGTGCAGTGGAGTTTTCCGGGGGTCTCGAGGCGCTGTACCGGGCCAACCTGTGGCTGCGCGCCGCCACCCGCGTCCTGCTGCGCCTGGCCGCCGGCTCGGCGGGCTCCCGGGAGGAGCTGTACGGGCTGGCGGCCCAGGTGCCCTGGGAGGAACTGGTAGCCCCCGAGCAAACGGTTGCCGTGGCGGTGGCCGGCCGCCACCCCGCCTTTGCCAACACGGCTCTCGCCGCGCTGGTGGTCAAGGACGCGCTGGTGGACCGCCTGCGGCGCCTGCGCGGCCGGCGCCCCGACGTGGACCGGCGCGACCCCGACGTGCGCGTGCAGCTCCACCTGGGTCCGGAGGCAACGAGCCTGCACCTGGACGCTTCGGGCGAGCCGCTGTCCCACCGCGGCTACCGCCGGGACGGCGGGCCGGCGCCCCTCTCCGAGGCGCTGGCGGCGGGGGCTCTGCTCTTGGCGGGTTACGACGGCGCCGCGCCGTTCCTCGACCCGATGTGCGGCAGCGGCACCATCGCCATCGAAGCGGCCCTCATTGCCACGCGGCGCGCGCCGGGGTTGCAGCGCCGCTTTGCCTGCCAGCGCTGGTGGTTTCACGACCCCCACCTGCTCGCCCGCGCGGTGGAGGAGGCCCGCGCGGCAAGCCGCAAGGCCCCCGCGCCGGTGCACGCCAGCGACCTGAACGAGGCGGCGGTGCGCGCCACTGAATGGCACGCACCCCGTGCCGGGGTGGGCGACGTGGTCCAGGCGCGGCGCCGGGACGCGCGGCGGCTGCTCCTCCCCGGCCCGGGCACCCTCATCCTCACCAACCCCCCCTACGGGGAGCGCCTGGGCGAGCGGGAGGGGCTCCGGCCGCTGTACCGGGCCTTGGGCGACGCCCTGAAGCGTCGCGCCGTAGGTGCCACCGCCTGGCTCTTGGTAGGCGATCCGGAGCTGGCCAAAGAGGTGGGGCTGCGGGCGAGTCGGCGGATTCCGCTCTTCAACGGGCCCATCGAGTGCCGGCTGCTGCGCTTCGATCTCTTCGCCGGCCCCGCGGCACACCGGGATCGTGATCGCGGGTGGGGCTGAGGGGGGAGCGGTGCTATCCTCCACCCGAACGCCATGACGGTCGCCGCCCTCATCCCCGCCTTCAACTGCGAAGACCGTATCGGCGCCGTGGTGGCCGGGGTGGTGCGTTTCGGCCTGGACGTGCTGGTGGTGGACGACGGTTCCCAGGACGACACGACGGGAGCGGCGCGGCGCGCCGGTGCCCGGGTGGTGCGCCGGAGTCGGAACGGCGGCAAGGGGGCCGCCACCCGCAGCGGCCTGGCGGTGCTGCTGGGCGAGCCGTACAGCCACATCCTGATGATGGACGGCGACGGGCAGCACGACCCCGAGGACATCCCCAAGTTCCTGGCCCTGGCCGAAGAGGCGGATTTCCTCCTCGGCAACCGACTGTGGCGGCGCGAGGCCATTCCACCCAAGCGCTTTTGGACGAACTACATCGGCACGCGCGCCCTGGAGCTGATGAGCGGCTTCCCGCTGGAGGACTCCCAGTGCGGCTTCCGCCTCGTGCGGGCGGGACTGCTGCGCCGCATGGGGCTGGTGGGCCGCCGCTACGCCATCGACACCGAGATTCTGGTGCGCGCCGGCAAGCTTCGGGCCCGGTTCTCCCACGTGCCGGTGCGGGTCATTTACGACGGCAGCCCCTCCCACTTCCTGCCGGTGCGGGACACGCTCCACATCGTCTTTTCCTCGGTCCGCTTCAAGGTGGACGAGGGGGATCTCCGGCACGATCCCGGCCCCGAGCTGTGGCGGCGGATGGTCGCTGCGCCCCCCGTGCTGCCGCCGCTCACCCCCGCCGGCGAGTCGAAGAGTCAGGACGAGTTGCGCTAGAGTAGCGCGGCCGGTCGAGCGCTGTGGGTTGGCCGGTCGGGGGTCGGTGGGGGAGGATGTCGAAGGTCATCGTCAGTGGGGGGTCGCGAGGGATCGGCCGGGCCATCGTGCACGAACTGGCCGAGGCGGGTTACGCCGTGCACTTCCTCTACCGCGAGCGGCACGAGGCGGCCCGCGAGGTGGTGGCGGCGGCGGCGCACAACCGGCAGGTGGTGGCCCACTGCTGCGACGTGCGCGACGCGGCGGCGGTGGAACGCCTGGCGGAGGAGCTGGGGGACAGCGACGTCTACGCCCTCGTCAACAACGCCGCCACGCTGCGGGACGGCCACTTCCTGCTCATGGACGAGGCACGCTGGGACGCGGTCATGGATACCGTCATGAAAGGCGCCTACCGCCTCACCCGCGCCTTTCTGCGCCCCATGCTCGCGGCCCGACGCGGCCGCATCGTCAACATCGGCTCGCTGAGCGGCGTGGTGGGGCAGCGCGGGCAGGCCAACTACGCGGCGGCCAAGGGGGGGCTCGCCGCCTTCGCCAAAGCGCTGGCGCGCGAGGTGGGGCGCTACGGCATTACAGTCAACACGCTGGTCCCGGGCTGGATCGACACCGAACTGCTGCGGGCGCTGCCGGAGGCGCGGCAGCGCGAAGCGTTGCGCGCCATCCCCCTGGGCAGGTTCGGCACGCCAGCGGAGGTAGCCCGGGCTGTCCGCTTCCTGCTCTCCGAGGAGGCCAGCTACGTGACGGGCGCCACCATCCGCCTAGACGGGGGCCTCGCCACGTAGGGCCGACATGCCACGGTAGCGACCGGACGCAGCGGACGCGGCCCTGCGAGACAGCCGGGGTGCGCTATGCTCGCGGAGGAGGAAGGTGATGGCAGGGATATTCAAGGCGTACGACATCCGTGGCCTGTACCCGGGCGAGCTGGACGAGAGGACCGCCTACGCCGTCGGCTACCACTTCCGGTCCATTCTCGACGAGGAGGACCTGGCGCGCGGTGGGCGGGTGGTGGTCAGCCACGACATGCGGGCCTCCTCCCCGCGGTTGGCGGCGGCCCTCTCGGACGGGTTGCGGACCGCCGGTCTGGGCGTGGTCCACATCGGCCTCGCCACCACGCCCATGAACTACTTCGCCATCGGCCATCTGGGGTGCTCGGGCGGGGTGCAGACCACCGCGAGCCACAACCCGGCAGCCTACAACGGCTTCAAGCTCTCCCGCCGCGACGCCATCCCCGTGTCCAGCGAGACGGGGATCGGCCGCATCGAAGCGCTGGTCTCGAGTACGCCCCCCCCGGACCCGGAACCCCAGGCTTCTATCACCCACGCCGACGTGAGCGCCGCCTACCGCCAGCACATCCTCGCCTTCCTCCGCGCCCGCGAGCCGCGACTCAGGGTGGCGGTGGACGTGGCCAACGGCATGGCCACCCTGTACCGGGAGCTCCTGGAAGCCCTCAACCTCGAACTGGTGCCGCTGTTCTTCGGCCTCGACGGCACCTTCCCCAACCACGAGGCGAACCCGTTGAAGCCGGAAAACCTCCGCGACCTCCAGCGGGCGGTGCTGGAGGGGGGGTGCGCGCTGGGGGTGGCCTTCGACGGCGATGCCGATCGCGCCATCTTCGTGGACGACCGGGGGGCGGTGGTGGGCGCCGACCTGATCACGGCGCTGCTGGCCCCGTCCTTTCTGGCGCGCTTCCCGGGTGCGCCGATCGTGTACGACATCCGCTCCTCCTGGGCAACGCGGGAGGCCATCGCCGCCGCGGGGGGCCGGCCGGTGCGCGAGCGAGTCGGTCACTCCTTCATGAAGGCCACGATGCGCGCCCTCGGTAGCCCCTTCGGGGGCGAGCTGGCAGGGCACTTCTACTACCGGGAGAACTACTTCGCTGATTCGTCGCTGATCACCGTGGTGGAGGTTCTGAACGTGTTGCGGCAGACGGGCCGGTCGTTGGCCGAGCTGCTAACGCCGCTGCGCCGCTACCCCAAGACCCCGGAGATCAACTTCCGCGTCGAGGACAAAGAGGAGGCGATCCGCCGCCTGGCGCGCGAGTTCGCGGACGGCCAGGCCGACTACCTGGACGGCATCACGGTGGAGTACCCGGACTGGTGGTTCAACGTCCGCCCCTCCAACACCGAACCGCTGCTCCGCCTGGTGCTCGAGGCACGGGACGAGAGCACCCTCGCGGAGGCCAAGGGGAGGTTGCTCGCTATCCTTGGGAGGCCTGAGGACCCGGGGCATTGAGGGTGCTGGACCCCTCCGTGTGCAGGATGCGGTAGAGGCCGGAATCCGGGGGCCTCTCGGCGTCCTCTCTCTCCGCCGCGGTAATCGCCTCGATGAACGCCTCCACCACCACCGGGTCGAACTGCCGGCCGGCCTCCTGGCGCAGCTCGGCGATCGCCTCCTCCTGTGGCCGGACCACCGAGTAGGGGCGCTCCATGGTCATGGCATCGTAGGCATCCACCACGAGGATGATCCGGGACTCGATGGGGATGGCCTCGCCCTTGAGGCCGCGCGGGTAGCCGGAACCATCGAAATGCTCGTGGGCACAGCGGATGATCTCGGCGGCCCGCTCCAGCTTGCCCATCCGCTCGACGATCGCCGCTCCCACCTCGGGGTGGGTGAGCATCTGCGAGCGCTCCGCCACCGACAGCGGGCCGGACTTGTTCAGGATCTCGTTGGCGATGGCGATCTTCCCCACGTCGTGGAGGATGGCGGCCACCGAGAGGATGAAGCGCTGGTGGCTGGAGAACCGAACCCAACCCCGCCGCTCCAGCACCTCGGCGGTGAGCCGGGTGAGACGCTCCACCCGATCGATGTGCTGGCGGGTGTAGTGGGACTTGGCCTCCACCACCTCGGCCAGGGTCGAGATTACGCCCACGTAGGTGTTGCGGATCTCGTCCGCCATGCGGTTGAACTCCTTGGTGAGGGCCCCCAGTTCGTCCGAGCGGTCGGTCGGCAGGCGGACCATGAGATGGCCGCGAGCCATCGCCCCCGTACCCTCCAGCAGTGCCTTGAGCGGGGCTAGCAACTGCGCCGCCACCCCGCTGCCCAGCGCCATCGCCATGAGCATCCCACCCACGAGCACGAGAAAACCGGTCCGCAACCCGACCAGGAGCATCTCACCGGAGGCCTGGCGGGGAGCGAGGAGCATCACCTCGATGGACCCACCGTCGTCCAGGTGGAGGAGGGGGTGGCGGACGGACAAGGGTGGGATGAGTCCCGCGAACGCCAGCGGGGGCAGGAGCGATGCCAGATCGTCGGCACCCGCGCCACCCTCCTGCGGGTCGCGCGGCCAGGAGGCCAGGAGACGTCGCCCTTCGAAGACCGCCCCGACACCGCCGCGGGGCAGCAGCCGACTGAGGAGCGGCCGATCGATGGGCTCGGTCACCACCACCCAGCGCGCGGGTTGGGAGCCGGCGGCAGGGATCGCCGCGCACAGCTTGAGAGACGCAGGGCCGCTGTCCGCCACCTGCACCCAGGTGACTGGCCGCCCACCCGTGACCTGCGCGGCCAGTGAGGGGTTGGGGGGGAACCACTCGGTGCGGAGCCCCGGGTGGGAGCCGCGCCCCCACCGGTACGCCTCCGCTTCCTTCGCCAGGCCGCGAAAGACCTCGATCCGCTCCACCCGGTACAGGTCCAGGAGGTCGTGGAGCAGGCCCAGGCTCCTCACGTCGGAGCCCAACGGCTCGCGAAAGGCGAGCCGGGCCGTGATCGCGGTGCGGGCCGACACCAGCTCGTCGAAGCGTTGGTCGAAGAGGTGGTCCACGCTGGCAAGGGCGTTCTGCACGCTGTGCCGTTCCACCTCCTCCGTTCCCCGCAGCAGGATCGCCAGCGCCAGGATGCCGATGACCAGCACCACGGCCAGGATCGAGACGAGGTGCGAGAGAACGAGGAGGCCTCGGAGTTTCACGGGCCTTCCTCCGCTTGGAGGAGCCTCTCGAGCTCAGGGAGAGCGGGCGGGGTCTGTTGCGGCCCGAACCGCAGCAGCGTGTGGCGGAGTTCCTCCAAGAGCGCAAAGCCCGGCTCGCCCGCGGACAGGTACCGCCCCGTCTCCAGCGCGCGCAGGAATCCGAGGACCCCCGAGGTTTCCAGGGAGCGGCGCGACCGGTACGCCTCGGCGCGCACCGGCAGCCGCCGGATGACCCCGTTGAGGCGGTCGTTCACCTCGGTGGTGGCCAGCCGGGCCCCCACCTCTAGCGCGAGGTCGAGCCACGGCGTGTTTTCCTGCACCGCCACGCATTGGTAGCGGACGAAGGCCCCGCCACCCTCACCGCCGGCGGAGAAGGGGGGGACGGGGACCACCACGAAGGGCTGGCCCGCGGGCTCCAGCGCTTCCAGCAGCCACGGACCGCCCAGGAACGACGCCAGACGTCCCTCGGAGAAGAGCTGCACGTGCAGCGACTCCAGGCTGCTCCCGTGGAAGAGGCGCCAGCAGTCCGGGCAGCCCCAGAGCGGTGCCATCCGGCCGAAGAGCGCCAGGAGCAGCGGCGTGTCGATGCGCGGCACGCCGGTCTCATCCGCCCTCCCGCCACCCAGGCTGGCGGCCAGCGGCGCCACGTGGGTGGGCTCCATCACGTCGAAGGCGAAGGGCACGACCCCCGGGGGCAGGGAGGTGGCCGTCAGGACCGCCTCGAGGCTCCCCGGGGGAAGCGGGAAGAAGTGCGGGTTGTAGATGAAGGCCACCACGTCGGCGCTCAGAGGGTAGGCCAGGACGCGGTCGCCATCGGTGACGGCCAGCAGCGCCCGTCCCACCAGCTGCTCCTGCAGCTTGGCGACGCGGCTGGCCGCCAGCTCGGCCAGCAACCCCCGCTGCGCCAGCGGACCCAGCCAGTCGTTGGGCACCACTGCCAGATCCACCTGGGTCTCCTCGGCCCCAGCGAACTGTCGAGACAGCACCTCCCGCAGCACCGAGGGGCTGTAGACCTTGACGTCCACGTCCACCGCGCCGAGCTCGTGGGCGATGGTGAGCAGTTCCTGGTGCAGCGCGGCGGCGGCCAGCGCCCCCCAGGAGGTGGCGACGGTCAAGTGCGCACGGTTCGGTACTGGCGAGCCGCACCCCAGGACGCCCCCCAACAGCACGGCGGCGAGCAGGCCCCGCCTCCATGTGAGGAGCCCGAATCGCCGCCGCGCCGAGAGTCGCCGTCGCTTTCGCCCCGTTTCCACCTCAACCGGGAGCATAGCAGAGCCGTGCTTTACCATACCAGGTGGGGGCGCACCGGTGACGCTCGATCCGGCGGCGGCGATCCTCGCTCTCGAGGCGGGGTTCGAGATCGACGAGGGGAGCGCCCTGCGTCTCCTCCGCTCCCCCTACTGCACCACCAGGGCGGTCGAGCTCTTGCTGGTTCAGCCGCTGGCGAAACGGTCGCGGACGGTGGCGACGCTGCTCGTCCGCCACCCCGCCTGCCCCCGCCCCTTCGCCTGGGAAACCCTGGCCACCTTGGGATGGCGCGACCTCCTCACCGTGGCGTCGGACCAGCGGGCCCTGCCCCAGGTGCGACGTCAGGCGGAGCGGAAACTGGCCGACAAGGTGCGGCACCTGACCCTGGGCGAGCGGGTGTCGCTGGCGCGGCTGGCGCCGCGCGGCCTCCTCCCGGTCCTCCTGAGCGACTCGGAGCCCCGCTGCGTGGCGGCGCTATTGGAGAACCCGCACTTCACCGAGGAGGATGCGGTCCGGCTCATGGCCACGAACCCACAGACGCGAGCGCTTCTGGAGCTCCTCCACCACCCGCGCTGGGGCCGGCTGCCCGGCGTCGTGCAAGCGGCCCTCCGCAGTGCGGCCGTGCCCCTGGGCGTGGCGCTGGGGCTGGCCGCTTCCCTGTCGCTGGCGGAGCTGTGCCGGCTGGAGGCCGACGCGGACGTGCCACTGGAACTCCGGCACTCCATCGCCCGGCTCATCGAGGAGCGGCGCCGCCGTCCCGGTCGGGCCAACTGAGCGGCCGGGGGGGCCGGGGCCGCTCGGGAGAGCCGGCCTGCGGTTGGCGGGGCGGTTCCCCACGCCCTCTTGCACTTTCGAGCACAGCCTCTAAACTCCGCGTCAATGGTGCCGGAAGGGTCGCCGACGGCGCAGCAGTTCGGCCAGGCGCTGGCCCAGCTCCGCAACGAACGGGGCGTGACGCTGGAGGAGATCGCGCAGCGCACCAAGATCTCCCGCCGCGTGGTGGAGGCCTTCGAGGCGGGGAAGTTCGCGGCGCTGCCGGACCGGGTGTTTGCGCGCCTGTTCCTGCGGCAAATCCTCGCCGTCATGAAAGAGCCCGCCGAGGCCTGGCTGCAGGCGTTCGACGCGGCGTTCCGTCACTTCGAGGACTCCAGCCAAGCGTTCCCCGCCGTGCCAGCGCCCCCACCCCGCAGGCAGCGGGTGTGGCCGTGGCTCCTGGCCGTTGCCCTGCTGGCTGGAGGTCTCGCCCTCCTCTTCGTGGTGGGCCGTCCGCTGCCGCGGCAAGCGGGGCGGGGCGTGCCGCGGACGCCGGCGCTGCTCGTGTCCGAGCCCCCAGGTCCCCCTTCCTTGCTGGTGGCTGCCACGCCAGCGCCCACCCCCCCGCCGTCCCCGCCCCCGACGGTGCTGGCGGTGCGCACCGCCGGGACGGCTTGCTGGGTGGAGGTGCGGCTGGCCGGGGGCGAACGGCGGCAGCGCTTGCTTCCTCCCGGCTCCTCGTGGGAGATCGAGGCGGGCGGCCGGGCGGTGGACCTGGTGCTGGGGGACGCGGGGGGCGTGGAAGTAGCCTACCTCGGCGAGGTGAGGACCGCACTGGGCCGGGCAGGGGAGGTGGTGCGCCTGCACCTGCCCGGCCGCGCGGAGCGCGAGTGAGCGCCGGGTCGAGTTTCGGGACGGTTGCCGAACTGGTCCAGGGGGTCCGCTCCGGTCTGGTTCCCCGGGCGGTGCGCCTCTTTGCGGCGCAGGGGCTGCTGCCGGTAACCCGCGAAGAGCTGATCCGGCTCCTGGTCCTCCTCGCCGCCGAGGGCGACGCCGAGATCGCCGGGATGGCCCGGCAGACCCTGAGCACCTTCACCGCCGAGCACTTCCTGGCCGTGCTGAGTCTCCAGGACCTGGAGCCCCTGGACCTGGAGCTCTTGGCCCGTGCCTGCGAGGGTGAAGCCTTCCGCGCCGCCGTGGCGCGCGACCCGCGGGTGGCCAACGAAACGCTGCGGTGGCTTGCGCTCACCGGCCCCCCTTCGGTCCAGGATGCCATCGTCACCAATCAGACCCGGCTCCTGGGGTGCCTCGAACTCCTCTCCGACCTGCGGGCCAACCCACAAGTGTCCCAGGACGTGCTGCGGCGGGTGCGGGAGTTCGAGGAGGAGTTCCTGGAAAAGGCGTGCCAGTGGGCGGCGGGCGAGCTCAGCGAGTTGCCGCACGCCGCAACCCCCTCCATCGAGGAGGCGCTGGCCGCCCTCAAGGCCATCGGCATGAACATCCCCGGCGGCGAGCTGCCAGCCGAGCGGCCGCCGGAGCCGGAGCCGGGCGAGTCGCGCGAGCAGCGGGACACCTTCCTGCGCCTCGCGATGATGAACACCTACGAGAGGATCATGCAGGCGCTCAAGGGCAGCCGGCAGGAACGGCTGATCCTCGTGCGCGACCGCAGCCTCTTGGTGGTGCGGGCGGTGATGATGAGCCCGCAGCTCCAGGACGCGGATGTGGAGGAGATTGCCGGCATGCGCTCGGTGAACGAGGAAGCCCTCCGCCTCATCGCGGCGCGCGGCCGGTGGCTGCGGCGTTACCGGGTGGTGCGCAATCTCGCGTTCAACCCCAAGACTCCCCCCGGCGTGGTGATTCCCCACCTGGCTCGGCTGAGCGTGCGGGATCTGGCCATGCTCTGTCGCGACCACAACGTGAGCGAGGCGGTGCGCCGGGCGGCTCGCCACTTGCGCGAATCCCGTCACATGTAGGCCGCGCTACAATCAGAGGAGGCGAGGTGCGGGGTGGTGGTGGACCGACGGAGCTACTACGAAATTCTCGGTGTGGCGCCGACCGCGTCGGCGGCTGAGATTCGCGCAGCGTTCCGACAACTTGCCAAGGAGCGACACCCCGACCGGTTCAGCGGCGCGGCGCGCCACGCCGCGGAGCTGGAGTTCCAGGCGATTGCCGAGGCCTACAACGTGCTCGTGGACCCGGAGGCGCGGGCGCGGTACGACCAGAGTCTGGCCCGCCCCACGGCGACGGCCCGCAGCAACCCGCGGGAACTGGCCAAAGCGATGGTTTCCCGGGCCATCGTGGCAATGAAGAATGGGGAGCACCGAGAGGCGGGGGAGCTCTTGGCGCAGGCGGTGGCCCACGATCCGGACAACGCGAGGGCGCGACACCTGTACGGCCTGCTCCTGGCCCAGCACGGGGGGAGGCTGGAGGAGGCGCTGCGGCAGCTGGACCAGGCGGTGAAACTGGACAGCTTGAACGTGAAGCTCCTCCTGGACGCTTCCCGGCTGTTCGCAAAGGCTGGCATGTTCGCCCGCGCCACCCGCTTCGCGCGGATGGCCGCGGAGCTTGCGCCGGACGACCCGACGGTGGAATCATGGCTGCTGCAGGTGGAAGAGGGGGCGAGGCGTGGAGATCTTCCAAGAGCCTAGCCGGGTGGAGGCCCAGACTCGTGCGACATGAATCCTTCGGGGTGACGGATCGTGGGCTGCGCCGGTACCACAACGAGGATGCGTTGCTCATCCGGGACGACCTGGGGCTCTACGTGGTCGCCGATGGCATGGGGGGACATGCCGCGGGCGAGGTGGCGGCGGATCTGGCGGTCCGCGAAGTGGAGTCCGTGATCGAGACCACCGGCAACTTCTCCGAGGACACCTGGCCCAACGACTGGGATCCCACTCGATCCCTGGCGGCCAACCGCATCGGCCACGCCCTCCTCGCCGCCCACCGACGGGTGACCGCCGCCGTGGCCGGGGACGCGGGGCTCAAGGGCATGGGGGCCACCATCGTCGCCGCCCTCATCGACTGGGAGAAAATGCAGGCGGCGGTTGCCCACGTGGGCGACAGCCGCGCCTACCTCTTCAGCAACGGGGAGCTGTCGTTGCTCACCGCCGACCATTCCTGGGTGCACGAACAGGTGGTGGCGGGGCTTCTGAGCGAGGAGGCGGCCCGCAACCACCCCCTGAAGAACGTGGTGACCCGTGCCCTGGGCGGCCTGCAGGAACCCGAGGTGGACATCCAGGAGCGGGAGTTCGCCGTCAACGACATCCTGCTGCTGTGCTCGGACGGGCTCAACACCATGCTGGAGAACGCCGAGATCGCCCGCATCCTCACGCGCCGCAAGGATCTGGAGGCGGCGGCGCGCGAGCTGGTGACGGAGGCGAACCGCAAGGGCGGCATCGACAACATCACGGTGGTGCTGGCCCGCGGCCTGCCTTGACGCCGCTTTCGGCGAGCATCGCGAGGCGCCGGCGGACCCGGCGGATCGTGCTCCGCTGGGTCGCCGTCCTGGGCGGCCTGGCCATGGCCAGCGGCGCGCTGCTCGTCCTTTACGGGGTATCGCTGGTGGACAGGGCGCTGGGGGGGGCGGGGCGGCCACCGTGTCTGCGGGTGACCGGCGCGCCCTGGACGTTGCGCCGCGGCGAGGCGTGGTCGCCCGAGTGGTTAGGGCGGGTGCTGGACCTGCAGGGGCTGCGGGACGTTACCCCTGCGGCCCCGCGCGTCGGGGAGTTTTCCCGACACGGCCAGATCGTTGTGGTGGTGGGGGGACCGGGGGCGGAGCCGCCCGGGACCGTGGCCGTGCGCTGCCAGGCGGCCGGCGTCTCGCTGGAGGATGCGGCGGGGCAGCCGCTTTCCATGCTGCGGCTTGCGCCGGTGACGGTGGGCACCACCGACGCCGATGGGGTGGTGCGCTGGCCCGTGTCCATCGCCCAGGTCGCCCCGGCGCTGCTCACCGCCGTCGTGGACATCGAGGACCGGACTTTCCTCTCGCACCCGGGCCTGTCGTTGCGCGGCCTGGTGCGGGCTGGCTGGCGCAACCTGGCCAGCGGCAGCGTCCGCGAGGGGGGCTCCACCATCACGCAACAGCTGGCCAAGAACGTCCTTCTGCGACCGGTGCGCAGTCTCCCCCGCAAGCTCTTGGAGGCGTGGCTCGCCGCCCTCATCGACTACCGCTACGACAAGCGGCGGATCCTCCAAGCGTACCTGGATCGCGTTTACCTGGGGCAGGACGGGGGTCTCCAGCTCCACGGTGTCGAGGCGGCTTCGCACCGACTCTTCGGGAAACGGGCGGCAGCTCTCAACCTGGAGGAGGCGGCGCTGGTGGCGGGGATGATTGCCGCCCCCAACCGCTTCGACCCGTTCACCTCGCCTGGGGAGGCGCGGCGGCGACGTGCAGCCGTGCTGGAGGCGATGGTGCGGGCGGGGCATCTCGCCCCGGCCGACGGGAGAGCGGCCGGGGAGGCTCCGCTGCCGAGCGTGCCGCACCGCCTGCGGTGGCGAGCGGCTGCGAGCTTCGTGGACCTGGTCGTGGCCGAGGTTCCCGGTGCGGTGGGCGAGGTGGCCACGCACCTGGAACCCTCCTTCCAGGCCGCGGTGGCGGAAGGGTGCGCCGCCGGCTTGCGGCGGATCGAGGCGAAGTACCCGCATCTTGTGGGTCGCGGAGCACCCCTCGAGGTGGCCGTGGCGGTGGTGGCCGCCGACGGTCGCGTGCTCGCCACCATGGGCGGGCGCGACCCCCGCCCCGGGGATTTCAACCGGGCGGCGGCGGCGCGCCGGCCGGTGGGCAGCCTGGCGAAGCCCTTTGTGGTGGCGGCCGCGCTCGCCGCCGGGCGGACCCTCGAGGACCCGCTGGACGACACCCCCCTGCACCTGCCCACACCGGGGGGGGATTGGTCGCCGCGCAACAGCGACGGCACCTACCGGGGCCGGGTTTCGGTGCGGGAGGCGCTGGTGCAGTCGCTCAACGTGCCTATCGTCCGCCTGGGCATGGAGGTGTCGCTGCCGTCGGTGGAGGGCACGCTGAGCGCCGTAGGTTTCTCCCCGCCCCGGGGCCGACCCGCCGTGCTCCTGGGGGCTTTTGAAGCCTCGCCGCTGGAGGTGGCCCGCGCCTACGCGACGCTGCTCAACGCCGGCCTTCGCCCCGACCTGGCCTTCCTCGCCACCACTCCCCGTCGTGGGCGCGCCGCGCTGTCTCCCTGGGTAGCCCAGGCGGTGGTGGAGGCGCTCAGCGAGGTCCCGCGCCGGGGGACCGCCTCCTCCCTCGCCCCCCAGCTCCGGGGCTGGCTGGCCGCCAAGACCGGCACCAGCGACGAGCGGCGCGACTCCTGGTTCGTGGGGCTGCGTCGCGGCTTCGTGGTGACGGTCTGGGTAGGGTTCGACGACAACCGGGAGACGGGGCTCTTCGGCGCCACCGGCGCGCTGGAGGTCTGGCGCGAAATCGACGCGCGGATCCCCCCCGCTTACCGTCCCTGACCGGCCGGGGCGGCGCGGAGGAGGAGGAGCGGGGGCCGGGCAAAGCGGCACGGCACCTCTTCGACGCTCAGCCCGGCCAGGGCGGCGCTGAGGGCAGAGCGAGAGGACCGTCGCACCACCACCACCCGCCCGGCCGAGAGGGCCGCACGCACCTCGTCGCCGCTCGCCAGCGCCCGCACCGGGCGGTCGGTGTAGAGGGGCAGCCCGAACAGGTCCAGATCCACCGTCAGCACGTCCGCGGCCTCCGGTTCCAGGCGGAGGAGCCGCGAGCTCACCTCGAAGGCGGAGAGCGCCGCATCGGCGTGGTAGGCGAGCACGGGGAGGGCGAGGGCGGGGAACAGGGCCCCGCCGAGCCCCAAGAGCGTCCACGCCCGGCCTCGCCGCAAGACCCGGAAGCCCGCGATGGCGCCCAGCAGCGCCACGACGCCCCCCACCGGCAGGAGGTCGGCAGCACCCCCCGAAAGCTCATGCCGCACTCGCGGGACCACGGCCGTGGCCACACCGAAGAGCACCACGCCCATGGCGGCGACAACCCCGAACAGGCGCGAGCGGGCCGCCCCCTGTCCAATGACTCGAGCAGCCAGGAGGGAAGCCGCGGGAAAGAGCGGGAGGAGGTAAATGACGATCTTTCCCGAAACGAGCGAGAAGAAGAGGAGCACCACCGCCACCGCGCCCGCCAGCAGGCACTGGGGCCGGTCGGCGCGCCGGCGCACCGCCAGGTACAGCCCCCAGAGGATCACCGGTGTCCACGGCAGGGCGGTGAAGGGGTAGGTGAGCAGGTGGTAGTAGAACGGCTGCCGGTGGGCGAACGACTGCGAGATCCGCCCCACCGACTGGCGCAGGACCAGGTCCTGCAGGTACGCGCCACCGCTGGCCAGGGCGGCGGGGACCAGCCAGGCGAGGACGATGCCCACGGCGAGCAGCGGGCCCCACCCCAGGAAGACCCGGCGGAGCAGTCGGGAGCCGGGTTCCAGCACCCCCCAGGCCAGGGCCGTGAGCCCGGCCAGCGCCAGCGCCACGGGACCCTTGAGGAGGACGCCGGCGGCCACCGCAACCCAGAAGAGCAGGTGGGGGCCACGCTGGGAGCGGGCATCGCCCCGGCCCGCGAGCAGCGCCGCAAGCGCCACGAGGGCGCCCGCGTGCGAGAGGACCAGGAGCATGTCCATCCGGCCGATCAGGGCGAAGGCCGAGAAGAACGGCGTGGAAGCGAGGATCAGCACGGCCAGAAGACACTCCTCGCGGGAGAGCCCGAGGCGCCCCCCGAGGGGGAACAGGAGAGCCAGGGTCCCGAGAAACGCCAGCAGCACCGGGAGCACCGCCGCGGCCGTCCACGGGCAGCCGGCGGTGCGAAGCAGGGCCGACAGCCACAGGTAGAGCGGGGGCTTGTGGGTGTACGGGGCGCCGCCCAGGTGGGGGACCAGCCAATCCCCCGAGGCAATCATCTCGCGGGCCACCTCCGCGTAGCGCGCCTCGTCCGGCTCCGTCAAGTGGCGGACCGGCACGCTGGCCGCGGCACCCACCAGGACGCCGGCCACCGCCAGCCCAGCCCACCATGCCAATCCCCTCACCGGTGCCGCTCCCCGTACAATGCTAGCGTGAACCTTCGCCACCCCCTCCGGTGGGCGGCGGCCTTGCTGGTGGCCGGGGGCGCCGGGGCTGTCCTCTGGTGGCTGCACCCGCCTTTGGCCCGCAGCGACTGGGCCGCAGGCCCGCCGCCACACCCATGGGCCGCCTGGCAACGCCAGGCGCGGGTGTGGGCGCAGACGGGAGGACCTGCCATAGCCTACGAGTACCGGCCCCTGGAGGTGATGCCCCGGGAACTGGCGGTGGCCGTGCTGGTGGGGGAGGACCTGGGGTTCTTCTCCCACTCGGGGGTGGATCCCCGGGCCATTTGGGAGGCGGTTCGGCAGTGGGTCGGGGGGCGGCGCCTGCGGGGTGCCTCCACGCTCACCCAGCAGCTCGCCCGCACCCTGTTCCTCTCCAACGACCGCAGCCTCGTCCGCAAGTTGCGCGAAGCCCGTCTGGCGGCGTGGCTGGACCGGGAGCTGGGGAAGCGGCGCGTGCTCGAGCTCTACCTCAACGTGGTGGAGTTCGGGCCCGGCGTCTACGGCGCCGAAGCGGCGGCGCGCCGCTACTACAACTGCAGCGCGGGCGAGCTGAGCGCTGCCCAGGCCGCGGGGCTGGCGGCGGCCATCCCGGCGCCGGCGGTGGACAACCCGGCCACCCGCTCGCCGCGCTGGCGGGCGCGCCGCGACATCATCGCCGGCCGCATGGCGCGCGTGCCGTGGCTGTGGGAGCTGCTGGCCGCCCAGGGCGCCGGCCGACTTGTCAAAAGCGGCGAACCCCACTAGAGTCCCGGTTCATGGCAGGGGTGCCCGCACCTCCGTTCCTCGCACGCCTGGAGGAGCTGCGCCAGCGACTCGCCGAGCTGGAGCGCAACGGCCCGGAAGGGCGAGCCGAGCTGGCCCAGCTGCGCCTGGAGCTGGAAGAGGAGGCAAAGCGGGTCACCGCCTCCCTGACCCCCTGGCAGCAGTGCCTGCTGGCCCGGCACGCGGACCGGCCGCACACCCTGGACTACGTGCGGGGACTCTTCACCGACTGGGTGGAGGTGCACGGGGACCGTGCCTTTTCGGACGACCCCGCCGTCGTCGCCGGCTTTGCCAACTTCGACGGCGACCCGGTGGCCATCGTGGGGCATCAGAAGGGGCGCGACACCCGGGACCGCCTGTACCGCAACTTCGGTCAGCCGCGACCGGACGGCTACCGCAAGGCGCTGCGCGTGATGAAGCTCGCCGAGAAATTCCGGCGGCCGGTGATCTCCTTCGTGGACACCCCGGGAGCCT
Source organism: Acidobacteriota bacterium (assembly GCA_037441065.1). Taxonomy (GTDB): domain Bacteria; phylum Acidobacteriota; class Thermoanaerobaculia; order Thermoanaerobaculales; family Thermoanaerobaculaceae; genus JACADV01. The sequence continues at coordinate 228,207 of JBBISY010000003.1, forward strand.
ACCCCGGTGTGGACGCGGAAGAGCGGGGACAGGCGGAGGCCATCGCCCGCAACCTGCGCGAGATGGCGGCCCTCACCACCCCCATCGTCGTGTGCGTGACCGGCGAGGGGGGTTCGGGGGGTGCCCTCGCCATCGGGGTGGGGGACCGCATCCTCATGCTCGAACACGCGGTGTACTCGGTGATCTCGCCGGAGGGGTGCGCGGCCATCCTGTGGAAGGACCAGTCCGAGGTGCAGCGTGCCGCTGCGGCGCTGCGACTCACCGCCCGCGACCTGCTCAAGCTCGGGGTTGTCGACGAGATCGTCCCGGAACCGCTGGGCGGCGCCCACATGGACCCCGCCCTCGCCATTCGCAGCGTGGGCTCGGCGTTGCGGCGGGCGCTCGGGGAGCTGCGGCGGTGGCGACGCACCGAGTTGCCCGCCCGGCGCTACGCCAAGTTTCGCGCCATGGGGCAGTTCGTCGACCGGTGACGCGCCGGCCGGACGTGATTCGCCGCGCCTCGGCGTTCCTCCTCGTGCTGTGGCTCGGCGTGTTGGTGGCGAGTCTGGCGCTGCGGCAGTGGCGCCGACCTTCCCCGCAGCCGCTCCCGGACGTGGGGGCGAACCGCTCCAGCGACCAGGAGCCGGCGGTCCGCGTGCACAAGGGGTTCGTGTACAGCGATACGGTGGGGATCGAGCCCAACTTCCGCATCGCGGCCCGGGAGACCTTCGAGTTCGCCTCCGGGCGTCTCGAGCTGCACGACGTGGAGGTGACGCTGTACGACCGGGGGGAAGTGGCCTACGGCATGGCGGCGGACACGGCGAATCTCTATCCCGCCCGGCGCGAGGCCGAGGCCCTGGGCAACGCCCACCTCTCCCTGGGCAGCGGCATCGCCGCGCGGGCGAACGGTTTCGTCCTCAAGGGGCCGGCCCGGCTCTTCGAGAGTACGGGGAGCGTCGCCTTCGCCGGTCGCGGGTGGGGCGGCACCGCCGCCGTGGCCAGGGGCTCGTTGGCCGACAACACCATCGCCCTGGAGGGCGGGGTCTCGGTGGTGTTCCGGCGCAGCGAGTCGCCAACCGTGCTGCTGACGCCCGCCGCCCACTACGACCGCCGGCGGGCCACATTGGAGCTGCCGCAGGGGCTCGACCTGCTCTGGGGCGATCTGCTGGCCCGCGCGGCGCGAGCCTCCCTGCTGCTGGCCGCCCCCGAGGGGGAGGTGCGGCGGCTGGTGCTGGAAGAACCGGTCACCGTGGGCGGCCGCTTGGGGGATGGCACGGAGCTGTCCTTTTCCTCCGGTCGGGTGGAACTGGCCGGGGTGGGGGCCCAGCGCCTGCGCTTCGTGGCCGAGGCGGCGCCCTCGGGGTGGGCAAGCCTGCACTGGCAGGACGGGTCGGGGACGCACTGGGAGTTCAGCGCCTACCGACTGGCCGGAGAGGTGGAGAAGCGGGGGGCGAGCTGGGTGGAGGGGCAGGGGTTGGCGTGTCTCAGCCAGTCCGGGGCGGACCTCCTGGCCCGCCGCGTGGAGGCCCGCCAGGTGCGGGTGGAGCTCGTGGCCGGGCGGCCCAACGGCGCGACCGCGTCGGAGCAGGTGCGGCTGGCGGACGGGAGCAGCTGGGCCGAGGGCGAGACCTTCCAGTATTCGCGCCAGACGGAGAGCTACACGCTCGCTGGCGGGCCGTCCCGGGTCCGGGTGGCGGGCCAGGGCTTTTCCGCTACCTGCGACACCGTGGAGGGCGGGCGGGACGGCCGCCTGGTGGCCCGTGGCCGCGTCGTGGGGCGCGTGGAGCGCGCTTCCCCCGCCGATCCGCAGGCCCCCCCCGTCAACTTTGCCAGCGACCGGGCCAGCACCGGGAGCCGAGGAGACGATCCCATCCTCCTGGAGGGGGATGCGCGCGTGTGGCAGGGGGAACGCCTGATCCGGGCCGAACGCCTGGAGTACCACCGTGGCAGCGGCGCGCTGCGGGGTTCGGGACAGGTGATCACCGTCGCCACCTTCGACCGCGGCAGCGAGGGGGCGGAGGAGGCCACGGTGCGGGCCCGCGCGGTGACCTACGAGCAACCGGCGGGCCAGGTGAGTTACGACGGGGATGTCCAGCTCCTCAACCCGCAGGCCACCATCGACTGCCAGCGCCTGGTGGCCCGTATGGACGGGGCGGGCAACATCACCCACGCGGTGCTGTCGGGGGGCGTGCGGATCGTGGACACCGCCTCCGGCCGGGCGGTGGAGGGACTGCGGGCGGAGTTCGACCCGACCGCCGACGTGCTCGACATCTGGGGGATGCCGGTCCTGGTTCGTGAGCCAGCGGGCAACCAGCTCAAGGCCAGCCACTTCCGGTGGTACCGCAGCACCGGCACCTTCGTCGTGGTGGGCGAGGAGGACAATCCCACCGAAGCGCTCTACCATGCCCAGGGCGGGCGCCCGGTGCCGGTGGTGAAAACGCCCGCGCCCAGGAGGAGGACACCATAGCCAGCGCAACGCCGCGTCTGGAGGCCCGGGAACTGGTGAAACGCTACCGCCGGCGGCCGGTGGTGGACGGGATCTCCCTCGCGCTGCACCCCGGCGAAATCGTCGGGCTGCTGGGGCCCAACGGGGCCGGGAAGACCACCACCTTTTACATGCTCGTGGGGCTCATCCGCCCGGACGAGGGGGGGGTGTTTCTCGCCGGGCGCGAGGTCACGGGTCTGCCCATGTACCAGCGGGCGCGCCTGGGGGTCTCCTACCTCCCGCAGGAGGCCTCGGTCTTTCGCCGGCTGTCGGTGGAGGAGAACCTCCTGGGGGTACTGGAACTGCTGGGCGTGCCCTGGAGCCAGGCGCACGCCCGCACGGAGCAGTTGCTCCTTGACTTCGGGCTCGACCACCTGCGCCGACAGCGGGCCGACACGCTGTCGGGGGGGGAACGCCGCCGGGTGGAAATCGCCCGTGCCCTGGTGACGGAGCCCCGCTTCCTCCTGCTGGACGAGCCCTTCGCCGGCATCGACCCGATCACGGTGCTGGAACTGCAGCGGCTGATCCGGCACCTCAAGCACCGCGGGCTGGGGATCCTCATCACCGACCACAACGTGCGGGATACCTTGAAAATCACCGATCGGGCCTCTATCATCAAGGACGGCAAGGTTCTTGCAAGCGGCGGGCCGGCAACCCTGGCAGCCGACCCGCTGGTGCGAGAGGTGTACCTCGGGGAGGAGTTCCAGCTCTAGCGTCATGGGGATCGAACAGCGACTCCAGTTGCGTCTCGCCCAGAAGCTGGTGATGACGCCCACGCTGCAGCAGGCGATCAAGCTGCTGCAGGTGTCGCGGTTGGAGCTGGAGCAGGCGCTGACGCAGGAGGTGCAGACCAACCCGCTCCTCGAGCTGGTGGAGGAACAGCCGGCGGAACAGGACGCGGCCGCCTCGCCGGTTGCGGGAGGGAAGGGCGGGGAGGGCGAGGAGGCGCCCGGCGGGGTGGGGGAAGAGGGCGAGCCGGGTGCGCCCGAGTCCTACCGGGAGGTGGAGCTGGAGGCCCTGTTCGCCAACTACCTCCAGGACTCGCCCACCGTGGCCGCCACCTGGGAGGACGAGGAAGAGGCCCCGCTCGCCAACACGCCCGCCCCGGAGCAGAGCCTGTTTGCGGCCCTGACCGCCCAGCTCGGGCTCCTCGAACTCGACGCGCCGCGCCGGCGCGTGTGCGAGTTCATCGTCGGCAACCTGGACCCCGACGGCTACCTGCGAACCGGGGTCGAGGAGCTCGCGGAGCAGCTCGGCGTGTCGGTGGAGGAGGTGGCCGAGGCGCTCGCCACCGTGCAGGCGCTGGACCCGCCGGGCATCGCCGCCCGCTCGCTCCAGGAGTGCTTCGCGCTGCAGCTGGCGCGCATGGCTACCCCGGACTCGTCGCCCACCCTGGACCTGGCGAAGCGGATCGTCGAGGAGGGCTTCGACGATCTGCTCCACCAGCGGTGGCCCCGTCTCGTCAAGCGTTTCGAGATTTCCCACGACCAGCTCCGCGCGGTGCTGGACGTGATCCGCCGTCTCGACCCGCGCCCGGGCAACCAGCTGGGGCCCGTGGACACCGCCACCGTGGTGCCCGACTTGGAGGTACGCAAGGTGGACGGCGAGTGGCGCGTCATCCTCAACGATGACGGGTTGCCGCGCCTGCGCCTGTCGCCCCGCTACGTCAAGCTCCTGCAGGAGCGCTCGGTGGACGGGCAGACGGCCTCGTACCTGCGCGAGCGGATGCGCGCGGCGCTGTGGTTCCTGCGCTCGGTGGAGCAACGGCAGAGCACCATCCTCAAGGTGGCCGAGGCGCTGGTGCGGCGGCAGCGGCAGTTCTTCGAGGTGGGGGTGACGGGGCTGCGGCCGCTGGTGTTGCGGGACATCGCCGACGACGTCGGGATCCACGAGTCCACCGTCAGCCGGGTGGTGGCCAACAAGTTCATCGCCACGCCGCGCGGCGTGTACCCGTTGAAGTTTTTCTTCCACTCCTCGATCTCCCACGCCCTCGAGGGCGACATTTCCTCGGTGGCGGTCAAGGAGCGGATCCGCGAGCTCATCCAGGCGGAGGATCCGCAGCACCCACTGTCTGACGCCCGCGTGGCGAGGCAGCTCAACCGGCAGGGGATCAGGATCGCCCGCAGGACTGTGGCCAAATACAGGGAAGAGATGGGGATCCCTTCATCGGAACAGCGCGGTCGGCTGCTCAAGTGACGGGCCGCCGTGGGGCACGTACAATATGGGCGGTGCGGTGGCCCGCAGGAGGGAGGAGAGCGATGGAGCTAGAGTTCATCGGCCGCAACGTGGAGATTACCGACGAGCAGCGCAACCTGGCCCGCAAGAAGATGGCGCGGCTGTCCAAGTACTTCAACTCGGTGCACGAGGCGCGCATCACCCTCGCCCAAGAGAGGCACCGGGTGCTGGTGGAGGCCCACGTTCGCGGGAAGGACTTCGAAATCGCCGCATCCGCCGAGACCAACGATTGGTCCACTTCGCTGCAGGAGGTGGTGGGAAAGCTGGAGCAGCAGGCACGCCGTTTGAAGCAAAAGCTCATCGGCAGGAAGCGGTCGTCGCGCAGCAAGGAGCCAGCCTGGCAAGTGGCGGTGGTCGAACCCGCTTCGCTGCGCGCCGGCACGCCGCGGGTGGTGGAAACCCGGCACGTTCCCGTGCTTCCCATGACTGTGGACGAAGCCTCCCTCCAGCTGGAGGGCACGAAGGAGGACTTCATCGTCTTCCGCGAAGCCTCCTCGGATACCATCAACGTGCTGTACCGTCGCCGCGACGGGACCTACGGCCTCGTCACGCCGGAGTTCTAGGGCGCCCGCCCACCGAGGCACGATCTGTGAGGCTCTCCAATCTCCTCAAGCCGGAACACGTCTTCCTGAACCTGGACGTGGCGTCGCGCGACGACCTCATGTACCACGTGGCCCAGCAGCTGGGCGCTGCGGGCACGATCCGCCACCCGGAAACGGTGGCGGAGCTCCTGCTGGATCGGGAACGCCTCGGCTCCACGGTGGTGGACGAGGAGGCCGCGGTGCCGCACTGCAAGGTTCCGGGGTTGAAGAGCATCGTGGCCGCGTTTGCCCGCACCACCGCCCCGGTGCCCTTCGGCGACGCCAGCGCCCGCCTGTTCTTCTTCGTCCTCTCGCCGCGGGAGCAGCCGGCGGCGCACCTGCAGGTTCTCGCCGGCATTGCGCGCCTCCTGCGCAACCCGCAGGCGCGCGAAGCTTGCCGCCGGGCCGAGAGCGGCGAACAACTCCTCGCCGCCCTCGCTCGCCTGGATCCGGGGAACGCCTCATGAGCGCCCACGACGTGGCCGTGGCCGCGCTGCTCGCCGACCCGCGCCTGGCAAGCCTGAACCTGCGGGTCGTGGCCGGCGAGGGGGGGCTCGGCCGCCGCATCAGTAACCCCCGCATCCAAAAGCCGGGGCTGGCGCTGGCTGGCTACCTGGCCTACGTGAAGGCGGGCCGGGTGCAGGTGATCGGCCAGAGCGAAGCCGAGTTTCTCGAGACGCTCTCGCCGGCGCTGGCGGCGGAGCGGGTCGCGGCGCTGGCGGCCCTGGAACCCCCCGCCATCGTGGTGGCGAAGGGGCTGGAGTCGGCGGTCGCCACCTTCGCGGCGAGCTGCCGGGTGCAGAACGTGCCGCTGCTGGTGAGCGCCGAATCCACCTCCGTGGTGATCGGCACCCTGTCCACGGTGCTGGAGTACCTGCTCGCCCCGCGGGAAACGCGGCACGGGGATCTCCTGGACATCTTCGCCATCGGCGTGCTGATCCTGGGGGATTCCGGCTCCGGCAAGAGCGAGTGCGCCCTGGAGCTGGTGCACCGGGGTCACCGGCTGGTGGCCGACGACGTGGTGGAGATCTTCCGCGTGCGCGGCGAAGAGCTGGTGGGGCAGGCACCGGAAAGCCTGCGGGGGTTCATGGAGGTGCGGGGGCTGGGGATCATCTCGATCGAGCAACTCTTCGGCGTGGTGGTGGTCCGCGACAGCAAACCCATCGACATGGTCATCCGGCTGGTCCCCGAGGCCACGGAGCGCCTGGAGCGGCTGGGGCTGGTGGAGGACACCGAGGAGCTGATGGGGCTGAAGCGACCCCGCCTCACGGTGCCGGTGGCTCCCGGCCGCAGCCTGGCGCTCTTGGTGGAGTGCGCGGCGCGCAAACACCTGCTGGCGCAGCGCAAGGTCCAGGACAAGGCGAGGGACTACCTGGAACGCCACGACCGCGCCCTCCTCGAACGATGAACCGGACCGTTCCCCGCGCCCTGGTGGTCACCGGTCTGTCCGGGGCTGGCAAGAGCGTGGTCACCCGGTGCTTCGAGGACCTGGGGTACCGCTGCGTGGACAACCTGCCTCTGGAACTCATCGAGCCGCTGTTTGCCCATGTCTTCGCCACCGCCGGCCCGCCCTGGGTGGTGGTGAGCGATGTGCGGACCGAGGGGTTTGCGCAGGCCTTCCCGCACCTGCTGTCGCGGCTCAAGGAGCGGCATGCGGGGCTGCGGGTGCTCTTCGTGGAGGCGAGCACCCAGGCCATCGTCCGGCGCTTCTCCGAGACCCGCCGCCCGCACCCGTACCGCCACCTCCCCCTCACCGAGGCAGTGCACCGCGAGCGGGAAGAGATGGCGGCGGTGCGGGCCATGGCGGACGAGGTCCTGGACACCAGCGGCCTCAGCCCGCACGACCTGCGGTCCGCCGTGGCGGTGCGCTTCGGCTCCACGGAGCACGCCTTGCCCATGGTGGTGCGGTGCGTGAGCTTCGGTTTTCGGTACGGCGTTCCCGCCGATGCCAACCTGGTGTTCGATGTCCGTTTCCTGCCCAACCCCCATTTCGTGCCGGAGCTGCAGCCGCTCCCAGGCGACCACCCGGCGGTCAGCGGTTGGCTGGACGCGCACGACGAGGTGCACTCCGCCTTTGAGCTGTTCCGGAACCTCTGCGACACCCTCCTCCCGGCCTACCGCCGCGAGCAGAAGAGCTTGGTGGTGGTCGCCTTCGGCTGCACCGGCGGGCGGCACCGCTCCGTCTACCTGGCCGACCGGCTCGGCAGGCACCTCCAGCAGGCCGGGTGGGTCGCCTCGGTGGAGCACCGGGACCGGGACCGCGAGCCGTGAGGGGCCGGGTCCTCCCTTGCGAGGGGTGCGTCGCCCTGGAATAATCCGCCCATGACCGGAATCCTGGTGATCTCGCATGGCCGCCTGGCCACGGAACTCCTCGCCGCAGGACGAACCATCGAACCGGCTCTGGCCGAGCAGGCCCGCGCCATCACCCTGGAGTGGAACATCGACCCCGATGCGGCGCGGCGGGAAATCGGCAGGGCCATCAAGGAACTGGACACCGGTCAGGGGGTGATCGTCCTCACCGACATGTTCGGCGGCACGCCCACCAACCTCTCGCTGGGCTTCCTCGACCCCGCGCGGTCGGAGGTGGTCACCGGCGTGAACCTGCCCATGCTCATCAAGCTGGCCTCGACCCGCCGGCAGGAGGGCCAGGACCTGCGCCAGCTGGCCCGGGCCGTGGCCGAGAAGGGGCAGAAGAGCATTTACGTGGTCAGCGAGATCCTGGCGCGCCGCCCAGCGAGCAGCCCCGATGGTCCGTCGCACGGTTGAGCTCGTCAACCGCCTCGGCCTGCACGCCCGCGCCGCGGCCAAGTTCGTGCACGTGGCCTCGCGGTTCGAGGCCGAGGTTCTGGTGGGCAACGACCATGAGGAGGTGAACGGCAAGTCCATCCTCGGTTTGCTGCTGCTGGCGGCGCCCTGCGGCACACGCCTCACCCTCTGCGCCAGGGGGAAGGACGAGCGGGAGGCCCTCGACGCGCTGGAGGCGCTCATCGCCGAGCGGTTCGGGGAGGAGGAGTGAGCCCCTTGCGCACCTTCGCGGGACTGGGCATCTCGCCGGGCATTGCCATCGGCCGGCCGGTGGTGATCGAGAACCGTCCCGCCGCGGTCCGCCAGCAGTCCATCGGGGCAGAGGACGTGCCGCACGAAGTGGCCCGCCTGCGGGAAGCGGCCCGGCAGGCGGCGCGACACATCGCCGAGCTGGTGGACGAGACGCGCCGGCAGGTGGGGCCGGAGTACGCGGCCATCCTCGACGCCCACCGGCTCATGTTCGAGGACCCCACGCTCTTGGGCGACATCGAGCGGACCATCGCCAGCCGCCGCGTGAACGCCGAGACGGCCCTGGAAATGGTGGTGCGCGAGCTGGTTTCCCGTTTCGACCAGCTGGCGGACGTCTACCTGCGGGAACGTCGGACCGACCTCCTGGACGTGGCCGCCGAGCTTCACCGTGCCCTGCAGGGGCGCCTCGCCCCCAGCTGGCGCACCAACGGCGAGGACACCATCGTCATCGCCGACGACCTGCCGCCGTCCCAGGCGCTGCAGATGACGTCGAGGCACGTGTGCGGGTTCGCCTCGGAGACCGGGGGCACCACCTCGCACACCACGATCATCGCCCGCTCCTTGGGGATCCCGGCGGTGGTGGGGGCGGAGGGGGTGGTGGCCGGTGCCCAGGGCGCGGCCCTGGTCATCGTGGACGGCTTCGAGGGGCATGTCCTGGTGGACCCGGACCCCGCCCTGGTCCAGGTGTACCAGCTGCGCGCCCAGGAGTACCAGCAGCGGCGTCGCGAGCTCCTCCAGCTCGCGAAGCTGCCCGCGGTCACCACCGACGGGCGGAGGATCCGGCTGGCCACCAACATCGATCTGCCGGAGGAACTCGCTGGCGCCCGAGAGGCCGGCGCCGAGGGGATCGGCCTGTTTCGGAGCGAGTTCCTCTTCATCCGCTCCAGCCCCCGGCTCCCCGACGAGGAGGAGCAACTGCGGACCTACTGGGAGCTGCTGGCGGCGTTCCCCGACCACCCCGTGACCATCCGCACCTTCGATCTCGGGGGCAAGAAGCTGGCCAGGGAACTACTGGGTTCGCCGGAGACCAACCCGGTGCTCGGGTTGCGCGGCGTGCGCCTGTGTCTCAAGAAACCGGAGTTCTTCCGCACGCAGATTCGCGCCCTGCTGCGGGCCGGGGCCGAAGCTCCCCAGCGGCTGCGGGTACTGGTGCCGATGGTCAGCAGCCTGGAGGAAGTGCGGACGGTGAAGGTCTTCTTCCAGAGGGTGCAGAGCGAGCTGGCGCAGGAGGGGTACGCGGTACCGGAGAGGGTCCACTTCGGGATCATGATCGAGGTGCCCGCCGCCGCCATCATGGCCGAGCCGCTCGCCGCCGAGGTGGACTTTTTCGCGGTGGGGACCAACGACCTCACCCAGTACACCTTGGCCGTGGACCGGGCCAACGAGCAGGTGTCGGCCCTCTACCGGCCGCTCCACCCGGCGGTGCTACACCTGCTGCGGCGGGTCGTGGAGGCGGCGGGCAAGGCGCACATCCCCGTGTCGGTGTGCGGGGAAATAGCGGGAGACCCCCTGGCCGTTCCCGTGCTGGTGGGGCTCGGGATCCAGGAGCTCTCGATGCACCCCGCGGTCTTGCCGGTGGTGCGGAACCTCCTCCGTTCCCTGCAGTACCGGGAGGCGCGGCGGATCGCCAGGCACGCCCTCTCGCTGGGTTCTGCCAAGGCGGTGGAGGAGTTCCTCCTGGAGCGGCTCTCGGGCCTGCTGTCGCACCTGAAAGTGAGGATCCAGCCGTGAGCCGATTTGTGGAGAAACCCTGGGGTGGGGAGGAGATCTTCGCCGAAACCGACCGCTACGTGGGCAAGATCCTCACCATTCGCGCCGGACACGCCCTGTCGTTGCAGTATCATGAGGTGAAGGACGAGACGATGCGGGTGCTCGAGGGGCGTTGCGAGCTGCAGATCGGGGCAGGGCCGGGGGAGAGGCGACTGGAGAGCCGTATCCTGCAACCGGGCGACACCTGCCGCATCGCCCCCGGGGTGCGCCACCGGCTCATTGCGCTCACCGACGTCCGCCTGGTGGAAGTTTCGACCCCGGAGCTGGGGGATGTGGTCCGCCTGGAGGACCGGTACGGCCGAAGCGGCACGAACGCCCCGTGAGCCGCTCGGGAGGTGGTTATGTGGATGATCCTGGCTGCCCTGCTGGTCGCCGAGGCGACGCCCCCGGCGCCGACCCCGACGCCGGCTGCCATCACGCTGCTGGCCCCGTCCGGCACCGCCGCTCCCTCCCGCCCCGGTTCCCTGGCCGAGCTGGCGCGCCGCATCAAGTTGCGGCTCCCCGCGGGAGCGGAGGGCCGCACGATCACCAACGAGTCGGTGAAGGCCCTGGCGGCGGGCGTGGAACTCACCACCGCCAAGGCAGCACCTCCAGTGGACGCGGAGGCGGCTGAGCAGGCCGATGCCGAGCTCGAGCAGAAGCAGGCCTACTGGCAGGAGCGCTACTGGCAGGCGCAGGCCGAACTCGAGGACGCGGAGGGGGAGGTCCGCCGGCTCGAGGCCGAAGCCGCCAGGCTGGAGAACGAGTTCTACCGCACCGACGATCCAGCCCTGCGGGATGGGGTGGTGAAGCCCGCCTGGGACCAGGCCCTGGCGGACCTGCAGGCGGCCCGACAGCGCCTGGAGGAGGCGCGCACCGCCCCCGACCGGGTGCGCGACGAGGCGCTGCGGGACGGGGCTCTCCCCGGGTGGTTCCGGGGCGGCCCCCCGCGCCGGGGCGCCAGCGGCGGCGCCGCGCAGGAGTGAGGCGCCGGGGCGGTCCGGGGAAGTACCCAGCAGGGGGGAGAAGCCCGCATCGAAGAAAGGACGACGAGGGTTGGAGCTGCGCACCTACTGCGTCGAGACGTGGGGATGTCAGATGAACGTGCTGGACAGCCAGCGCCTGGAGGCGGAACTGCGCGCTCTGGGGCTGGTTCCGGTGGCCACGGCGGAGGAGGCGGACGTGGCGCTGCTCAACACCTGCTCGGTCCGCGATAAGGCGGTCCAGAAGGTGCTGACCCGCCTGGGCGAGCTGCGCCGGGCCCGGCGCGCGGGGGGACGCCCGCAGCTCACTGGCCTGTGCGGCTGCGTGGCGGAGCAGGAGGGGGCCCGGCTGCTCGCCTCCGACGCCGGCCTCGCCTTCGTGCTGGGCCCCGGCCGCATCGGCGACCTGAGGGCGGCGATCCAGGGCGCCCTGACCGCCAGCCGACGGGAGTTCACCGGCTTCGCCCCGGAGCAGGACCCGGACGCGTTGCCCATCGACCGCACGGGCTCCCACCGTCATTTCGTGACCGCGGTGCGCGGCTGCAGCCAGCACTGCACCTTCTGCGTGGTGCCGTACACGCGCGGCCACGAACAGTCCCGTCCCCTGGAGGCCATCAGGCGGGAGGTCGAGCACATCTGCCGCGTCTCTCCGGGCAGCGAGATCACCCTCCTGGGCCAGACGGTGAACGCGTACCGGTGCCCGCAAACCGGCGCCGACTTTGCCGACCTCCTGGAGAGCCTGGGCGAAGGCCAGGGGTTCTGGCGCCTCCAGTTCCTCACCTCGCATCCTAAGTTCTTTTCTGACAAGCTGATACGCACGATCTCCCGGCTTCCGCGCCGGGGCCGCTACCTCCACTTGCCGCTCCAGTCGGGTTCCAGCGCCATCCTCCGCCGCATGCGCCGAGGCTACACGCGGGAGGAGTACCTGGAGCTGGTGGGCCGCATCCGAGCGGCCCTTCCGGACGTGACGCTCTCCACCGACATCATCGTGGGTTTTCCGGGGGAGAGCGAGGCGGATTTCGCCGACACGCTGAGCGCCGTGGAGGCGGTGCGCTTCGGCCAGCTCTACGCCTTCGTCTACTCGCCCCGCCCCCGCACCCCGGCCGCCCGCTACCCGGACCGCGTTAGCGCTGTCGAGGCGCGCCGCCGGATCGAGCAGCTCTTCGCCCTCCAGGGCAGCATCCAGACGGAGCTCAACCGCGCGCTGGTCGGCACCACCGTGGAGGTGCTGGTGGACGGTCCCGCCCGCCGCGGTGAGGGCCTGTGGCAGGGGAGGGGGGACGACAACCGGGTGGTGAACTTCCCCGCCTGGCCCGGCCTCCGTCCTGGCTCGCTGGTGCGCATGCGCATCACGGGCGCCACCGCTCACGCTCTCCTGGGTGAAGCGCAACGGCAACCGGTCTCCGACGCCGCAGCTTCAAGCGACACTTGACATCTCGCGGCTTGGGCCTGACATTGGGGGTGTGAGCGAGGAAGCCTTCGACGCCGGCACCGTCTCCGAGGTGGAAATTCGCGGGCTGATCCTGGACCCCGTCTCGAACACCCCTATCGTCGTCCTCAAGAAGCCCGCCGAGAACGTCTACCTTCCCATCTGGATCGGCATCTTCGAGGCCAACGCCATCGCGCTCCAGTTGGAGGGGATCCAGACACCCCGGCCCATGACCCACGACCTGCTGCGCAGCATCATCGAGCGCCTCGGGGCGGTGGTCGAGGGTGTGACGGTGCACTCGCTCATCGAGAACACGTTCCATGCCACGGTGCGGCTGCGCACGGATGGCGGCCGGATCGTGGAGGTGGACGCTCGCCCCTCGGACGCCATCGCCCTGGCGCTGCGCTGCGGCGCCGCCATTCGCGTGGCCGAGTCGGTTTTTCGCGATGCGCACGCCATGGACCTCAGCAAGGAAGAGGCCAGCGAGTCGCGGATCCGCGAGTGGCTCCAGTCGCTCACCCCGGAGGAACTGGGCAAGTACAAGATGTAACCCCGTTTGCCGGCTGGATTGACACCCTCCGGCGGCCTCGGTATCGTTGCACCTGGACCGAGGACCTTCGTTCACCATGATCATCGCCATTGCCAATCAAAAGGGTGGGGTGGGGAAGACGACCACGGCCATCAACCTGGCTGCTGGACTGGCGCACAAGGGGTTCAAGACGCTCCTCGTCGACCTGGACCCGCAGGCCAACACCACCATCTCCTTTGCCGAGCCTCACACCCTGCGGGCTTCCATGTTCGACGTGCTGGTGGATGGCCTGCCGCTGGAGGAGGTGATCCTCCCCACCAGCGTGGCGGGGCTCTACCTGGCCCCAGCGCGCATCGCCCTCGCCAAGCTGGAAACTTCCCTGGTGGGGGAGCTGGACGCCCCCTTCCGGCTCAAGGACCGCCTCGCCAAGCTCGAGACCCCCTTTGACTACACCATCATCGACACGCCACCGACCCTGGGGCTGGCCACCGTCAACGCCATGGTGGCCGCCTCCCACCTGCTCATCCCCATCCAGTCCTCCTACTTTGCCCTGGAGGGTACCGACGACCTCCTGGAGACGGTGGAAAAGGTAAAGTCGCGAGCGAACCCCGACCTGCAGATCCTGGGCGTGCTCATCACCCTCCACGACCGCCGCACGCTCCTGGCCCGGGACACCTTCGAGCAGATCGCCCAGGTCTTCGGGCCCAAGCTGTTCAAGACGGTGATCAGCCGCTCGGTTCGCCTGGAGGAGAGCCCGGCCTACCGCTCCTCCATCTTCGAACACGCGCCCGAGTCTTCGGGCGCCCTGGAGTACTACGCCCTGTGCGAGGAGGTTTTGGCCCGTGTCTAGCCGCCGCGGCCTGCCCGAGTTTCGCAAGATGCGCCACGATCGCCACTTCGTCGACGAGATTACGAACCATTCCGTCACCGGGGTGGGGATGATGCTCTCCGTGGACGAGATCGAGGTCAACCGCGAGCAGCCGCGCTCCGCCCTGGGCGACATCGGGGAGTTGGCGGAATCCATCCGCGCCCGCGGCGTGCTCGAACCGCTCCTGGTGCGGCGCCACCCCAGTGGCCGCGGCTACCAGCTGGTGGCGGGGGAGAGGCGCTACCGGGCGGCCCTGGCGGCGGGCTTGCGCGAGGTCCCCTGCATCGAGGTGACCGCCACTGACCAGCAGGCCCTGGAGCTGGCCCTGGTGGAGAACCTCCAGCGCAAGGACCTGACCCCCTTCGAGGAGGCCGAGGGATACCGGGCCCTGGTGGAGAAGTACGGCTACACCCACGAACAGGTGGCGCGTGCCGTGGGCCGCTCCCGCACCTCGGTGACGGAGACCCTGCAGCTCCTCCACATCCCGCCGGCGCTGCGCGACCTGTGTCGGCATGCCGACATCACTGCCAAGAGCGTCCTCCTCCTCGTGGCTCGCGCGGGGTCCATCGCGGAGATGGAACGTCTGATTCAGGAGATCGTGGACGGGAACCTCGACCGCGAGGGCGCCCGCGCCGCACTGCGCTCGCCCGACTCCGCCGCCACCAGCTCCTCACCAGAAGACGACGCGGCGGCCCCGGAAGCGGAGGAGCCTCCCGGCCTGCGACCGCCTTTCCGCCCCCTGAGCCTGCGCTTCCGCCCCGCTCCCGACGCCCCGGTGCACCTTTCCCTCTCCATTCGCCGCCCAGACGTAAGCCGGGACGAGGTCATCCGCACCCTGGAAGAGCTGCTGCGCCGCCTGCGGGCCGGTGAGCTGGACGAGCGCTTGAGCCGCCTCGCCAACCAGTCCTCGCGCTGACGCTTTACGAGCTGCGCCGCGCGTGCCGCGCCCACACACCCGGATCGTCTGTCCACAGGGCGCTGGGTGTCCGATGGCCGGCGGTAGAGCCGTGTGCCGGCTCGGCCTTCGGTTGGTCGCACGGCGGGAGCACGCGAGAAGGGGAGATTCCCGGTGAAAGACTCGAGGTCCGGGTGGCTGGACGATGTGAAATGTGACATAATATTTCTTATCGGACCTTACAATACGAGCGAGCCGGCCGAACCGCGGGGCCCGGCGGCCCTCAATCCCTTGCCCTTCGACAGAGCCGCCCGCGTGGCGTAAGATGCCGCCCCATGAGAGTGCGCCACCGCGCCATTCTCTCCCGCGCCGTGGTGCGGGAGGCGTTGCCGAGCTTCCTGCTGGCCTTGGCCACCACCACCTTTCTCCTCCTGATCCGGTCCCTCTTCACCTTGGCGGAACTGCTCACGTCGCGGGACGCGGCGGTGCAGGACGCGCTGGCGCTGCTGGTGCTCGCCCTGCCCCATGTGGTGGCGTTGACGGTACCGATGGCGCTGCTCTTTGCCGTGGTCACCACCGCTGCACGGTTGGCGGCGGACTCGGAGGTGGTGGCGCTGCAGGCCTGTGGGGTGCGGCCCTCGCAGCTCTTGCGGCCGCTCCTTGTGCTGGCGTTTGTCGTCACGGTCCTGGACGCCTGGGTAACGGTGGTCCTGGTGCCGCAGGGTAACCGCGGCATCGTGGAGCGCACCGCCCGCCTCGCCCTGTCAGGGGCCTCGGCGACGGTGGAACCGCGCGCCTTCACCGAGTGCTTCCCCGGCTATCTGCTCTACGTGGACCAGCTGGACAAGGAAGGCAGCGGCTGGAACGGCGTCCTCCTCTTCGACCTCAGCAGCCCCACCGAGGAGCGCCTCATCACGGCGGAGAACGGTGCCGTAGCGGAGGACCCGCGCGATGGTGCCAGCTGGCTCAACCTGGCCGAAACCGCCACCTACGTCTTCAAGCCCTCCCGCCCCGAGGCGGCGCAACGCACCTCGAACCGGGAGCTGAGTATCCGTCTTACCCCGCCGGCCGCCGGCAGCTCGCCCCGGGAGCTGGGCGTGCGCGCCAGCGACTGGGGCGGTCTCGTGGCCCGGGCCCGGGACCCGGACCGCGACCCCCAGGCGCGGCGCGACGCGCTGGTGGAGCTCCACAAGCGGCTGGCCATCCCGGTGGCGAGCCTCGCCTTCTGCCTCGTGGCCTTCCCCTTGGGGCTAGCCAACCGGCGGGGCGGGCGGGGCTTCGGCGTCACCGCATCGGTGACCTTGGTGCTGGCCTACTACGTGCTCCTCAACAACGGCACGCTCCTGGCGCGCACCGGCAAGCTCCCGGTGGGCCTCGGGGTGTGGCTCGCGAACCTGGCCCTGGCTGCCCTGGGGCTGTTGCTCCTGCGCCGCGTCTCGGCGGCTCCTCCCAGCCGAGCCACCCTCGCGGGGTTGCTGCACACCGTGCGCTCCGCCCTCGCCCGCGCCCGTGCCGCGGCTCGCGAGCGCACCGACAAGTTTCGCTGGGCCAACTCCGACCCCCCCTCGCGAGGGCCCGCAGCCTTGCCGCAGTTTCTGAGCATTCTGGACGCCTACCTGTTGCGGCAGTGCCTGACCTTCTTCGTCTCGGTGCTGGTGGCGGTAGTGGGCATCGCCATCACCGTGAAGTTCTCCGAGCAGCTCGACGAGATCCAGAGGAACGCCATACCGCTCGTCACCGTGGCTTCCTACTACCTCCTCTCGCTCCCCCAGATCCTCCACGACATCCTGCCCATCTCCTTCCTCATCGCCTTCCTCGCCACCGCCACCCTGCTGGACCGGCACAACGAGGCCACCGCCCTCAAGGCCGCCGGTATCTCCCTCACCCGTGTTGCCGCCCCGCTCCTGCTCCTCGCCGCGCTCCTGGGGGTCGGCCTCTTCTTCCTGAGCGACTCGGTGGTGCAACGCAGCAACCGCGACGCCCAGCGCCTGGAGGACCTCATCCGCGGCCGCCGCGTGGCTCGCTCCTACCGGGCCACCGACCGCCCGTGGCTGTTCCTCCCCGACGGGCGCACGCTCGTGAACTTCATCCAGTACGACCCCGACACGGCGACGCTGCTGCGCCCCACCGTGTACGTCTTCGGGACCCGCCTCAACCTCCGCGCCCACTACGGCGCCCAGCGCGCCACCTTCGTGGATGGGGAGTGGCGCGCGGAGGGTGGCTGGGTCCGCCGCTGGCTGGCGGACGGCTCCTCCGACTACGACTCAACCCTCGCCACCCTCCCCCTGCCCGTGGAGCCGGGCTACTTTGGCCGCGAGTACCGCCGCCCCTCGCAGATGAGCTTCCGGGAGTTGCGCGACTACGTGCTGCTGCTGCGCACCGCGGGGTACCGGGTGGATCGTCAGATCGTCCAGCTCCACCTCAAACTGGCCTACCCGGCGAGCCTCTTCCTCCTGTCGTGGCTCGCGCTGCCCTTTGCCTTTGGCGGCGAGGGGCGCCGCGGCACGGTGCGCGGTCTGGCCATCGCCCTCGGCCTGGGCATGGCGTACTTCGGGGCCACCGCCCTGTTCACCAAGCTGGGAGAAGTCTCGCTCCTGCCCCCCGCGCTAGCGGCCTGGACCCCAACGGTGATCTTCGCGCTCCTGGCGGCGAACCGCCACACCACGCTGCGCACCTGAACCCCGGCCCGTGTCGGGCCTCACCAGGAAAAACCACGCCCCGGCCGGGCCGGGGCGTGACAGAAGGAACAGGTACCGTTGTCAGGCGAGGACCTTGGCGATGCGTTCCAGCGCCCAGTCGATCTCCTCGCGCGTGATCACCAGCGGCGGCGCCAGGCGGATCGTGTTCACGTGCGTCTCCTTGCACAGCAGCCCTTCCCGTTCCAGCGCCTCGCAGAAGCGGCGTGCCCCACCCGCCTCGGGGTGCAGCTCCACGCCGATCCACAAGCCCTTGCCGCGGATCTCCCGCACGTGGGGCGAGCGGAGTTGGCGCAGCCGCTCCATGAAGTACTCCCCCAGCCGGGCCGAGTTTTCCACCATCCCCTCCTCCACCAGCACGGCAAGTGCGGCGCGCGCCACCGCGCAGGCCAGGGGGTTGCCGCCGAAGGTGGAACCGTGGTCCCCGGGGTGGAATACCCCCATCACCTCGTCGTCCGCCAGGATCCCGGAGATGGGCACGCAGCCACCGCCCAGCGCCTTGCCCACGATCACCACGTCGGGCCTTATCCCCTCGTGCTGGAAGGCGAAGAGCTTGCCCGTCCGGCCGAGGCCCGACTGGATCTCGTCTACGAGGAGCAGCACGCGCCGGGCGGTGGCCAGTTCCCGCAGCCGGCGCAGGTACCCCTCGGGGGGTACGATGATCCCCCCCTCGCCCTGGATCGGCTCCACGAGAATGCCGACCGTGTTCGGCGTGATGGCCGCCTCCACCGCCGCCGCATCCCCGTAGGGGAGGATCCTGAAGCCAGGCGTGAACGGCCCGAATCCCTGGCGGTACTGCGCCTCCGTCGAGAAGCCCACGATCGTCGTGGTCCGCCCGTGGAAGTTCCCCTCGAAGACGAGGATCTCGCCCCGGTTCTCCTCCACCCCCTTCACCGTCGTGCCCCACTTGCGGGCTGCCTTGATGGCGGTCTCCACCGCCTCGGCCCCCGTGTTCATGGGGAGAAAGCGGGCGTACCCGGCGAGCTGGCAAATCTGCTGGCAGAAGGGACCCAGCTGATCGTTGCGGAAGGCGCGGGAGGTGAGCGTCACCCGGTCGGCCTGCTCCTTGAGGGCCGCGACGATGCGGGGATGGCAGTGCCCCTGGTTCACCGCCGAGTAGGCGGCCAGGAAGTCCAGGTACTTCCTGCCCTCCACGTCCCACACCCACACCCCCTGGGCGCGCGAGATGACCACATCCAGGGGGTGGTAATTGTGGGCGCCGTACGCCTCCTCGAGCCGAATCAGGTCGGCAGCCGAATAGGTTGTCGTCATGCTGTCCTCCGAAGATCCGCGGGGATGCCGCAGACGCGCGTAGGCTACGCCATCGGCGGGCGCCGCGCAACCCCGCCCGGCCGGTGCGGTCAACACTGCCCGAGACCTGCGAGTGTCTCGGCCCCTCACTGCCAAGGTGGTTGCGCCAACACCTGACCTTCCTGCACGACGAAGCGCGCTGTCCGTGCCACCTGCTTTCCCTCCTCATCGTGGCAGAGCAAGCGGTAGGTCCCTGGCGGTAACCGCAGCTGAGAGGGAGCCAGGGACGAGGCGGTGAGCACCCCGTTGAGGGCCGCTAGAGCCACGGGCGGGAGCCAGCCTTCGGAGCTCTCGGCCGCTAGCCAGGTGCAGGCACCGGGCAAGGGTGCAAGCCACACAGCGCCCATGGGTTGCAGCGTCAGTTGCAACGATGGCTCGATGCCCGAGGGGCTGCCAAAGCGCAGGGCGCCGAGCAGACCGCCCGCCACGGCGGTCAGCACGCCTTCCTCCTCCGGCAAGCCCTGCAGGCGGAAAGAGCCCTCGTTGTCCGTGCGAACCCCTGGCTGGCGAAGGGGAAAACCGTGTTCAGTAAGCTTCAGGCGGGCAAAGCGCACCCACGCGTTGGCCACTGGCTGGCCATCCGCGTCCACCACGCGGCCTCGCAGCTCACTCCGCAGCAGCAGGCGCAGCTGCAGATCTCCTGCCGGCAAGGAAAGCTCTGCTGCGCCGTACAACCCTTCCGCCGGGGCGGAGGCCTCGAAGCGGTAGCGGCCCGAGGCGGGCACCGGGCAGCGGAACAGGCCGTCTGCCTGGGCTTGGCAGGAGCCCGAGGAGCGATGCTGAGAAAGGTCCTGGAAGGCCACCAACACCGCCCTCGGCTCACCATCGGGTCCAAACACTCTCCCCACGAGGGTCCCCAGCTCCACCTTCTGGTCCACCGCCACCGGGCCACGGGCGGCAACGACCACCGGCTCCAGGGGGAGGTCCACGACAAACCCCTCCCCCTGCAGACCCGTCCAAAGGTCGCACCGGCCCACCGGCAGAGCCAGCTGGCCGTCCGCCTGCCCCTCGGGCCCCAACCGCCCCAGGGTTTGCAGACCGCTGCCCTGCTGGCAGCGCCACCAGAGGCTAACCTCAGCTCCTAGCAGCTGTGCCTCTCGGGGAAAGCGCAACCGAACCGCCACCGACCGCACCCGCGTGTCGAGGGAGGCCAGCACGGACCCACCGGCGACCACGTGGAGCAGCGTGCTCACGGTCCCAGCGGGCTCCCGCACGGTGGGGCAAGGCTGCGGGGCCCAAAGCAGGCGCCACAAACCGGGAGGCACCGCTGGAAACCGCACCCATCCTGTTTCCTCGGGGGCCCGCCGCCATAACCAGCGGTAAAGCTCCTTTTCCTCGCGGGCGAGCTGGGCGAAGACTGGCTGCAACCACAGGCAGCTGCCCGGCAAGGTCTCGGCCTCGCCCTGCAGCGCCACTTCCACCACCCCACTGGAGGAGAGGGCCAAGCGAACCGCCTGCTGCTCGCCCGGCTGCAGCCGCGCCCAGGCGGGTCCGTAGCCTTCCGCCAACGCCAACAGCGTTTGCTGGGCACCAGGTAGCAGGCCCACGGTAAATCGGCCGTCCTCTTGGGTCTGGGCAGAGGCGGTGCGGGCGGCCAGCTCGCAGGGTATGCGCTCCTGGCCCTCTTCTTCGCAGCGACTCGGAAGAGCTAGTGGAATCCCCACCCAAGCTCCAACGAGGGGCCCACCCGAGACCGCCTCCACGACCTGCCCGCTCACAGGAACCGCGGGCTGCAGCCGGCAGACGGCAGCCGCCCGGCCTCCAGCCACCACCCGGACGGCCTGGGAAGCGCCGCCCACGGCGCCCTCGGCAGCACAACGCACGCGGTAGCGGCCAGCCGGCAGGGAAAGCGTCACCTCTCGCCCTTCCACCCAGCGCCAAGGGAGGTAGGGGGAGGGTTGCCCCTCCCCCACCTGGTCCACCGCCAGGGCCCACGGCTTGTCCCCAGCGAGATCAGCGGGAGACAGCGAGACCTGGAGAACACCCTGCGGCTCAGCAGCCAAGGCCAAGAGAAGACCTGCTAGTAGCATTGCGCGCACGCCGCTGGGCACCACCAGCCCCCAGCACAGCTGCCACCGTCGTCCCAGTTTTCGAGAGGCCCGTCTGTGGAAGACCCGGAGCCACCTCCGCTGGGACGGTTGCCGCAATACGTCCCCAGCTTACAGCCAGCGTCCTCGCCTGTGGTGCCCGGCACGCACCACTCATAGGTATCCCAGCCCGGCTCAGGCTCCACGCAAATGCAACGGTTGGTTGTCCAGTCGGGCGAATAGGGACACCAAGCCAAGACCGGAGATGCCAACAAAGCCAGGGCGACCATCGCCCCACCACGTATGATTCTCTTCACCACGGTCTTTCCCTCCTTTTTCCGCCGCGGTTGGCGCCAGCCCGTTGGCCGAGGATTCTCTCTCTCTCTCCTTGTCAAGCCCTCGCCCGCTCCTCTCAACACCCTTGAGTAATGTCCCCTTGGTAGCTCACGAGAAACAGCCCCCAAGTGGTCGTCGTCGGGGCTGTGGGCGGTGCGGGAAGCCCACACCCCGCCCGGCCGGCGCTAGGTGCCGTTGTCGCCGAACAGCAACCGCACCTTCCCGGGCCCGAGCAGGGTGGAGAGGGCGGGGACGAGGGTGGTGGGGTTCACCCCCACCACGCGACTGGGGACCAGGCGGGCGGTGAAGGTCTCGCCGCACAGCTCGAGACGGAGGGGCGTCCTCCCCTCGTGCTGGAGGATGGTCTCGTGTAGCTGCTCCAGCGCCTCCCGCTCCCCGAACCGCGCCAGATCCAGCTCCACCACCACCGCCGAGGCCCGCCGGTGCTCGATGCCCTCCAAGGGCGTCGCTGACTCCAGGGACAGGTTCACCTCCTCCCCCTCGCTGGGCCGCAGCGACGCCTCGACCAGCAGGGGTGCCCCGTTCTCCAAGAGCTTCTCGAACTTGGCGAAGGCGTCGGCGAACGCCACCACACGCACCGAGCCGGCCTGGTCCTCCAGGGTGAAGGAGGCCATCCGCCGCCCCTGGTTGGGACCGTCCTTCACCGGGCGTACCTTGAGCCCGCTCACCAACCCGGCCAGCGTGAAGCGGGTGGCCCCCCCGGCCCGCAGGTCGCCGAGCTCGCTGATCGGGTTCGCGCGCAGCTGCTGCAGGATCGCCGACCAGCGGTCCAGCGGGTGCCCCGAGAGGTAGAAGCCCAGGGTGTCCCGCTCCCCGCGCAACAGCTCCTCCTGCGACACGGGCGGCGCCGCCGCGGCCGGCGTCGTGTCGAGGGGCGCGTCCAGTTCGAACAGGAAGCCCTGCCCGGCCTCCAGCGACTGCCGCTGCCGCAACGCCTCTTCCACCACCTGCCCCAGCTGCGCCAACAGCCTGCCCCGGTCGGGATGGAGCGAGTCGAAGGCCCCTGCCCGCGCCAGACACTCGATCACCTTCCGGTTGATGGCCCGCTCCCCGCAGCGGCGCACGAAATCGGAGAGGCTGCGGAAGGGGCCGCCCTGCTCGCGGGCCTGGAGGATAGCCTCCACCGCCCCTTCCCCCACCCCCTTCACCGCGGAGAGCCCGACGCGGATCGCCTCCCCCTCCACGGTGAAGGGGAGCTGCGAGGCGTTCACGTCCGGGGGGAGAAGGCGGATTCCCCGCGGCGAGAGGAGCGCCCGGTAGCTCGCCAGCTTGTCGGTGTCGCTCACCTCGCTGGACAGGAGAGCTGCCCAGAAGTGCAATGGATAGTGCGCCTTGAGGTAGGCGGTCTGGTACGCCACAAAGGCGTAGGCCACCGAGTGCGACTTGTTGAAGCCGTACTGGGCGAAAGGGACGATCTGGTTCCACAGCGCCTCGACCTTGCCGCGAGGGTACCCCTTCGCCACCGCCCCTTCGATGAAGTGCTGGCCCTGTTCGGCGATCAGCGCCTTGATCTTCTTCCCCATGGCCTTGCGCAGCGTGTCGGCCTGGGCCAGGGAAAAGCCGGCGATCCGCACGGCAATCTGCATGACCTGTTCCTGGTAGACGATGACGCCGTACGTCTCGGCGAGAATCTCCTCCAGTTCGGGGAAGATGTACGCGATCTTGGCGCGCCCGTGCTTGCGCTCCGCGTAGTCTGCCGCCCACTGCATCGGCCCCGGCCGGAACAGGGCGTTGAGCGCCGCCAGCTCCTCGAAGCGGTGCGGCTGGACGGTGCGGAGCAGGTCGCGCATGCCGGAGGACTCGAACTGGAATACCCCGTCCGTGTCGCCAGCGCAGAACAGCTCGTACACGGCCGGGTCGTCCAGGGTCAGGCGGCTGAGGTCGGGCGGCTGGATGCCGCTGCGGCGCAGGCTTTCCAGGCAGTCGGAAATGACCGTGAGGGTGCGCAGACCCAGGAAGTCCATCTTGAGCAGCCCCAGCTGCTCGATGGCGTCCTTGTCGAACTGCGTCACCACCTCCCCCCGGGAGGTCTGATAAAGGGGCACGATCTCGCCCACCGGGCAGGGGGCGATGACCACGCCGGCGGCGTGGACCCCGCAGTGCCGCGCCAGTCCCTCCAGACGCTTGCCCACCGCCACCAGCCGCGCCACGTCCGCGTCCTGGGCCACCGCTTCGGCCAGACGCGGCGAGTCGCGCAGCGCCTCCTCCAGAGTTACGCCGGGCCCTTCCGGCACCAGCTTGGCGATGCGGTCGGTTTCCGCGAAGGACATGCCCATCACCCGCCCCACGTCGCGGATCACGGAGCGCGCCTGCAGGATGTTGAAGGTGGCGATCTGACAAACGTTCTCCGCCCCGTACACCTCGCGCACGTGGGCGATGACCTCGTCCCGCCGCCGCTGGCAAAAGTCGATGTCGATGTCCGGCATCGAGATGCGGTCGGGGTTGAGGAAGCGCTCAAACAGCAGGTCGTACTCCAAGGGGTCGATGTCGGTGATCTCCAGGGCGTACGCCACCACCGAACCGGCGGCGCTGCCCCGCCCCGGCCCGACGGGGATGCCGCGCCGCCGCGCGAAGGCAATGAAGTCCCACACCACCAGGAAGTAGCCCTCGAACTGCATGCGGCCGATAACGGCAAGCTCGTGCTCCAGCCGCTCCCAGTACTCGGCCGCGGCGCGGCGCCGCTTCCTCCCGTCGGCCAGGCGCCGCTCCAGCCCCTCCTGCGCCAGCTGGCGCAAGCGCTCGGCGGGCGTCTCCCCTGGCCCCAGCGGGTAGGACGGGAGATGGAACCCCCCCTGCGCGAAGTGCGCCTGGCAGCGTGCGGCAATCTCGGCGGTGCGGGCGACGGCACCGGGGAAGTCGGTGAAGAGCTCTGCCATCTCTTTCGGGGACTTGACGAAAAACTCGTCGTTGTAGGCGTAGTCGCGGGCCAGCTCGGAGAGCGCCTTGTTCTGGCCGATGGCGATGAGCACCCGGTGCGCCTCCACGTCTTCCCGGCGGTGGAAGTGGCAGTCGTTGGTTGCCACCAGCGGGATGCCGGTGGCGGCGGCAACAGCCTGAGCCCCCTCCCGCACCACCGCCTCCTCTGGCAGCCCGTGGTCCTGGATCTCCAGGAAGAAGTTGTCCCTCCCCAGGATCTCCCGGTACTCCTCCGCGGACCGCACCGCGGCGTCCCGCTCTCCGGCCAGAAGCTTGGCTGCCACCTCCCCCGACAGGCACCCCGAGAGGGCAATGAGACCGGAGCTGTGGGCCGCCAGCAGCTCCTTGTCGATCCGCGGGCGGTGGTAGAAGCCCTCCAGGTAGGCACGGGTGACGAGGTGCGACAAGTTCCTCCAACCGGTCTCGTTTTCTGCCAGCAAAACCAAGTGGTAGTATGGCTTCCGGCCGCTTATCTGGCCCGGCGACCGCTCGCTCCGGCTGCCCGGCGCCACGTACACCTCCGACCCCACCACCGGCCGCACCCCCGCGCCCTGGGCCGCTTTGTAGAACTCGAACGCGCCGAAGAGGTTCCCATGATCGGTGAGGGCCACGGCGGGCATCTCCAGCGCCGCCACCTGACGCACCAGCTCCTCCAGCCGGATGGTGCAGTCCAGGAGCGAGTAGTGAGAGTGCAGGTGGAGGTGAACGAACGGCTCGCCCATGCCGCGCTATTCTAGTCCGCCCCCACCCCCCTGTCCGCCGCCGGCGCTCGTCCCGGCGCGGCGCCAGCGCGCTGCAAGCAGGCGGCCGCTACCGGGTACCGGCCACGATGCGGTCCAGCCTGGCGAGCCACGAGGTGACCAGTGCCCCGTCCGCCAACAGCACACCGCTCGTGCGCAGCACCCCTTCGCTGCAGCCGGTGTAGCTCTCGAAGCCCAGGATCCGCCGGTCGGGGGAGGCGTAGTGGAGGACCAGCACGGCATCGTCGAAGCACCCCCGACCCAGGAGCACCGTCCCGAGGGGAATCGAGTCCATGCGGAAGCGCACCTGATGGCGGCCCACCACGTCCAGATGGAAGGTGCTCAGCACCGGTTTGGAGGTCGGATCGTCCGCATCGCGGATCTCGCCCTGCACCTCGAGGGTTTCCGGGAACTCCTCGGAGGCCCTGCTCTGCGTGACCCCGCTCACGCGCTGCGGGGGCTTGCCCGTCGGGAAGTATTGCCCCTCCAAGAGCCAGGCGCCGGGAACCAGGAACGGGTGCACGCGGCCTCCGCTGTCATTCTAACCCGCCCCTCGCCCCCTCCCGGCGCGTCGGGCAGGAGTTGCTAGGATACGCCGGTGCGGCGCCCCTTCCCCATCTACCCGCCCTGCCCCGTGTGCGGCGATCCCGCCGTCAACCCCGCCACCCTGGGCATGCGCTGGTGGTGGGACGAGGAGACCCGGGAGGTGGGAGGGGGCTTCGTGGCCGGTGCGGGGCACGCAGGGTACGCGGACCGGCTCCACGGCGGCATCCTCCTCGCCCTCTTCGACGAAGCGCTGGCCTGGGCCTGCGCCGTCGCGATGGGCTCCTTCTGCTACACCGGGGAACTGAAGGTTCGCTTCCACCGCGCCAGCCGCCTGGGTTGCGCGATGGAGATCACGGCCGGGGTGGTGACCGCCCGCGGCCGGTACGTGCGCGCCCAGGGCAGGGCCGCGGCAAGCGACGGCTCCCTGCTGGCCACCGCCACCGGCACCTACGCTGCCCTGGACCGCAGCGAGTCGGCGGCGCTCCGCCACGCCCTCCGCTTTCACCCCGGTGACGTGGATATCTTCTCGGGAGCTGGCGGGGGGCTATGAAACCTCGCCTGCTCCTCCACGAGCTCACGGTGCGGTCGGCGCACGGTGCTGTGCCGCTCGTGGCCGGGGTGGACCTGTCGGTGGCCGCCGGCGAGGTAGTGGGCATCTGCGGTCGCTCCGGCTGCGGCAAGACCTCGCTCTTGGCTGCCATCTCCGGCCTCCTCCCCTGGGCCAGGGGCGGCCGGGTGCAGGGGGCCATCGTCCTGGACGGCGAGGAGGTGGCCGATCTGGATCCCGCCCAGCGCGCGCCGCACGTGGGCACCTGCCTGGACCGGCCCGAAGCCCAGCTCTTCCTCTCTACCCCCGCGCAGGAACTCGAGGCCGCCGCGCGGCGGTACGGCCGCCCCCCCCTGGCAGCGGTGGTGGAGGCCTTGGGCGTCACCCCCCTCCTGGAGCGCCGCACGGTGGAACTCTCCTCCGGCGAGCGGCAGCGGGTGGGGCTGGCCACCTGCCTCGCCCTCGCCCCGCCCCTCGCCCTGCTGGACGAGCCCTGTACCCACCTGGACGAGCAGGGCATCGAGGGGCTGCGCGCCGCCCTCGCCGCCGCCCGGGCCGCCGGTACCAGCGTCGTGCTGGCCGAGCAGGCGCCCTGGCGGCTCGGCTCGGTGGTGAACCGCTGGTGCGAACTCCGCGACGGCACCCTCGCCGACGTCCCCCTCCCCGCGCCGCCCTCCCTCCCCGCCCCCAACCACCAGCCGGGCGAGGCGGTGCTGGCGGTGCGCTCTCTGACCTTCTCCCGGGGTGGCCAGGAACTGGTGCGCGACGCCCAGCTCGAGCTGCGGGCGGGGGAAATCGTCACCCTCGCCGGGCGCAACGGCTCGGGCAAGTCCTCCCTGGCCCGCATCCTGGCCGGGCACGCCCGCTCAGCCGGCATCCAGCTGCGAGGGGGCCGCTTCCTGCGCCGGCCGCCCTTCACGGCGCTCGCCATGCCGGCGGCGGAGTTGCAGCTCTTCGCCCCCACCGTGGCGCAGGAGCTGGAGCTCGCCGGGCTCCGCCTCGTCCGTTCGGGGGACCTGCTGCGGCGGCACCGGTTGGAGGCGCTGGCGGCTCGGGCCCCCTGGACGCTGTCGCGGGGGGAGCGCAGCCGCCTCCTCCACGCGGTGGTGGACGCCCTGGAGCCGGCGGTGGTGGTGGTGGACGAACCGGCGCAGGGTCTGGATCCCACCGATCTGGAGGAGTTTGCCGCCTCGGTCCGCGCCCAGGCGGCGGCGGGCCGCGCCTACCTCCTCCTCTCGCACCGGCCCGAGCTGGCCACGCTCGCCCACCGGCGCCTGCGCCTCGAGCGCGGCACCGTGGTGGAGGGGCCGTGAAGGACATCCGCCCCTGGACCTACGCCGCCCTCTTCGGCAGCTTGTGGGGGGTGGCGGAGCTGACCCTCGGTACCGTGCTGAGCGCCGCCCGCATCCCCTTCGCCGGCCTGCTCATGGGGCCGGTGGGCCTGCTCTGCCTGGTCACCGCCCGGCGTCTCTACCCGGCGGTGGGGATGAGCCTTCTCATGGGGGTGGTTGCCGCGTTCCTCAAGGTCTTCTCCCTGGGCGGCGTGGTCATCGGCCCCATCCTCGGCATCCTGCTCGAGGCCACGGTGGTGGAGCTGGCCATGACGGCTACCGGTTCCACCGCCGCGGGAGCGGTCCTAGGCGGCGCCCTGGCTCTCGCCGCGGCGCCTCTGCAGAAGCTGCTGATGGTCCTTCTGCTGCTGGGGGAGGAGGGGGCGGCCGGGTGGGAGAGGGCCCTCTCCCGCGCGGCTGCCCTCTTCGGCTGGCGGGGTCCGGCCACCCCCCAGCTGGTGCTCGCCCTCGCCGGTGCGGCGGCGCTCGCCGGGGCGGTGGCGGGGGGGTTCTCCTGGCGAGTGGCGGGGCGGGTGGCGCGCCGGCTGCGGGGAGGAACGTGAAGCGGCTGGCGCTTCTCACCGCAGGCCTCGCGCTCCTCGCCGCGCTCCTCCCCTCGCTGCCGGCGCAGCTCCTCGGCCTGGCGCTGGCGGGCGCCACCGTGCTCCTCGCCGAACCTCGTTCCTTCCCCACCCGGGCCGTGCTGCGTTCCCTCCTCGTGGCGGTGGTGGCCGCGGGCGCCACCGGCTTGGCCGTGGCCTGGACGGGGAGCCCGGCGCGGGGTGCCCAGGTGGGCGTCACGGTCTTCCTGCGGATCCTGGCCCTGTTGCTGGTCACGACGGTGGCGGCCCGCCGCCTGGACGCGGACCACCTCCATCGGCTGGCGGCCCGCCTGCGCCTGCCGCGCGTGGGTCTCGCCCTGGGCCTGGCCCTCAACTCCCTGCCGCACCTGGCCGAGACCATCCGCGACGCCTGGATCGCCCTGGCCATGCGGTCGCGGCGCCGCCGCCCCCGCCTGCGGCACCTGCCCCGCCTTGTCGAGGTGTTGCTCGCCCACACCGGGCGCGTTGCCGAGGAGGCCGCCGCCGCTGCCGCCCTGCGCGGCCATTCTCAGCTCCTGCGCCCGCTCCTGGGGACGATCCCGGTGCCCCCGGTGGTGGTGGTGGTGGGCCGGTCGGGAACGGGCAAGACGCCGCTCCTGCTGCGCTGCGCCACGGTGCTGGCGGAGCGAGGCTACCCGCTCTACGGGTTCGTACAACCGGCGCTCACCGCCAACGGCCAGAAGACGGGTTTCGAGGTGCTGGACCTCCGCACCGGCCGCCGCGCCCCGCTGGCGCGCCGCGTGGGCCTGGAACGCGGCCAACATGCCACGCCGTTCCAGTTCCAAGGGGAAGGTTTCGCCCTGGCGCGCGCCGCCCTGGCGGCCGGGCCGTCCCGGGCCCTGTTGGTGGTGGACGAGCTGGGGCCCGTGGAACTGCGCGGCGGGGGGCACTGGCCGGCGGTGCGCTGGGCCCTCTCGCACCGCGCGCCGGCCGCGCTCCTCATCGGCATGCGCCGCCAACTCCTGGCCGCCTTCCTGGCGGAGCTGGGGGCGGAAGCGGTCACGGTGGTGGATGTGGAAGCGGGCGACGCGGCGGAAGCCGCAGTGCTTCGCGCGGTGGCCGCCGCCTTCAGCCCCGGGCTCGAGCTGCCGGCAGGCGGCACGAGGAACGTGGCGGGCGAGCCGAGGTAGCCGGCCAGTCGCCCCCGGCCTCGCGAGGGGCCGCCGTTGCCGCACCCGGAAGCAGAACGGGAGCGTGCTGGCCCGCTCCCCCGGCCCCGCTGCCGGTCAGCTTCCCCTTGGTATACTGCGCGCCGGCACGGGAGGGTGGCATGCAGCAGCGTGACGTGTTCGAGATCTTCGGGATCAAACCCACAAACCCGGGCGCCTTCGCCCGCGACTGGCTCGGCGGCAGCGGTACCTGGGTGGAATCGGAGAACCCCACGACGGAGCAACCCCTGGCCGCAGTGGAGCAGGCGGACGCCGCCACCTACGAGCAGGTGGCCCGCATCGCCGCGGAGGCGTTTGCCTCCTGGCGACGGGTGCCGGCCCCCCGCCGCGGCGAGATGGTGCGGGCGCTGGGCGACGAGCTGCGGGCCCACAAGGAACCGCTGGCGCACCTGGTGTCGCTGGAGATGGGCAAGATCCTCTCCGAGGCCCGGGGAGAAGTGCAGGAGATGATCGACATGTGCGACCTGGCGGTGGGGCAGTCGCGCATGCTCTACGGCCTGTCGCTGCACTCGGAGCGGCCGCGCCACCGCCTCTTTGAGCAGTGGCACCCCCTGGGGCCGGTGGGGGTCATCACCTCCTTCAACTTTCCCGTGGCGGTCTGGGCGTGGAACGCGGCCCTGGCGGCGGTGTGCGGCGACACCGTCATCTGGAAGCCCTCTTCCCACACCCCCCTGACCGCGCTCGCCGTGCAGCACCTGGCCAGCAGCGTGATGCGCCGCTTCGACGCACTGGGCGTGTTCAACCTGGTGATCGGCCCCGGCCGCGAGGTCGGGCAACGCCTGGTGGAGGATCCGCGCGTCCCCCTCATCTCCTTCACCGGTTCCACCGACCAGGGGCGACGGGTGAGCGAAGCGGTGGCGCGCCGCTTCGGGCGCTCCATCCTGGAGCTGGGCGGCAACAATGCGGTGATCGTCATGCCCGACGCCAACCTGGACCTCACGGTGCGGGCCGTCCTCTTTGCCGCGGTGGGGACCGCCGGCCAGCGCTGCACCACCCTGCGCCGTCTCATCGTCCACACCGACATCTACGACGCCCTCCTCGCCCGCCTGCAAGCCGCTTACCCCTCCATCCCCATCGGCGACCCGCTGGACGAGGGTTCGCTGGTGGGGCCGCTGGTGGACGCGGCAGCGGTGCACGAGATGCTGGCGGCCCTGGACGAGGCGCGAGCCCAGGGGGCCGAGGTGCTCTACGGCGGCACGCGGCTGGAGCGGCCGGGTCACTTCGTGGTGCCGGCCCTGGTGGCCGCCCCGCCGCAGCTGGAGGTGGCCCGGCGCGAGACCTTTGCGCCCATTCTCTACGTCTTCCGTGTGAACTCGCTGGAGGAGGCGATCCAGCTCAACAACTCGGTGCCGCAGGGGCTCTCCTCCGCCATTTTCACCACGAACTTACTGGCTGCGGAAACCTTCCTCTCCGCCGAGGGCTCCGACTGCGGCATCGCCAACGTGAACACCGGCACCTCCGGCGCGGAGATCGGCGGCGCGTTCGGCGGCGAGAAGGAGACCGGGGGCGGACGCGAGGCGGGGTCCGACGCCTGGAAGCAGTACATGCGCCGCCAGACCTGCACCATCAACTGGTCGGAGGAGCTCCCGCTGGCCCAGGGGGTTACCTTCCGCGTACCGTGACGCGGGGCCGCACTCAGCGCGGGGGGGCCACCGCCCGGTCCCGGATCGTGGCCAGGAGCTGCTCCAGCCCTCGGCACACCTCGCAGTCGGCGTCCGGCTGGTCGCAGGGTACGCCGTCGGCCTGCATCTCCGGGCAGCCGGGGTGACGGACCGCCGCCACCAGCGCCGCTAGCGTCTCTTCCAGCAGATGGCGGAGCCGCCCCGGGGGCACATCGCGCAGATTCGAGACCAGCTCCCACTCCTGCCGACTGAGCGTCACTCGAACGGTGGCTTCCGACACGCGTCACCCCCTGCCTGGCGAAACCGGTCCCGCCTCGCCGGTGTTCCCACTGGCCGCCTCCCCCGCCAGCGACTCCAGCATCGCCTCCGCCGCCGCCCAGCGGATGCCGGCAAGCCAGGCCTGCCGCTCCCGGCCGCGTTCCTCCGGCCAGCGCCGCAGCGCCTCGAGCGCCGACACCCCTTCCCACCCCGGCGCCTCCGCCATGAAGCGCCCCATGACCCCGTCCAGCCAGCTCTCGAAGGCCTCGATGCGCGCCGGGCAGGGACAGGTGGCGACCCTCCCCCCGCCCGCAGAGCCCGCCACGCGACCACGGTCCCGCAGCACCGCCCGCGCGGCCCGCACGCCGAAGAGCCGGGCCTCGATCAACCCCGTGCCCATGGTGCGCCGCCGCCCCTGCACGCCGCCGGCCGCCTCGCCGCAGGCGTAGAGACCGGCCACCGAGGAGCGTCCCCAGGCGTCGATGGCCACGCCGCCGATGCCGTGATGCACCACCGCGGTGAGTTCGATTTCCCCTCCTGGCCCAGAGGTCTCGCCCGACCGGAGCCGGGCGGGGAGGGGGCTAGCGTGCCGCGGGTCTTCGCGCAGCGCCACACGCCGGCCAACGAGCTCGGCGGCCGCCACGAAGCGCGCCAGCTCCTCCACGCCTTCCCCGGGCCAGGCCGCCGGCTCGCCGTCCACGGCAATCTGGCCGGCCAGGATCGGCGCCGAGCCGGGGAACGTGTTGGGCGGCCGGGCGGTGACCGGCAGCGGCTGGACGCGGTGCGGGTCGTGCAACAGGGCTCCCGCCAGTCTCCCCAGGGCCAGTCCGCTGCCCCGGCACCACCGGGGCGAGGTGGAGCGGGGGAAGACGGCGCCCGGCCCCCCGCAGGCCAGCACCACCGCCGGCGCGCGCACCGCCTCCAGCGCCGCGCTGCCGCCGGGTTGGACCACGAGGCCTGCCACCGCGCCCGTCGCCGTCGTCAGGAGCCCCACCGCCAGCGTCCCCTCGGCAAACTCCACGCCGGCCGCCCGGCACGCCGCCACCAGCGGTGCCAGCACCATCCCGCCGCGGCGGGGGCGGCAGCGCAAGCCGCGCGGGTAGCTGTCGCCCGGCAGGAGCACCGCCTCCCCGTCGAGGGGTTCCAGGTTCAGGAGCTGCACGATCTCGTCGGCGGCGCGGCGCGCTTCCTCGGCAAAGGCCTGCGCCACCTCCTCCCGCAGCCTCCCCTGACCCCTGCGGACCAGATCGGCGAAGAACCATTCCGGGCTGTCGCCGCGCACGCGGGGGGCGGTGAGGAGGATCGCCGGGGCGAGGGCGTGCACGCGGTGCGAGCAGCCGTCCCGCCCCGCTTGGCCAGCGGTCACCACCCGCACCCGCACGCCGCCCCGCGCCAGCTCCAGCGCGCAGGAGAGCCCCGCCAAACCGCTGCCCACCACCACGGCTCCCAGCGTCTCGCCGGTCACCCTGCCAGTGTGCCACACCGGCCCGCGCCGGTGCCTGGCCTTGTCACTCGTACCGGAGCGACTCGATGGGATCGAGGGCTGCTGCCTTGGCGGCCGGGTAGAGGCCGAAGAAGATCCCCACCGCCGAAGCGAACAGGAACCCCAGCGCCACCGCCCAGAGCGGCACGTGCGCCGAGGGGAAGCCGGGGATGGCCTTGGCCCCCAGCACGCCCAGCCCCCACCCCAGCACGATGCCGATCGCGCCGCCGATGCCGGAGAGGGTCACGGCCTCGATGAGGAACTGCACCAGGATGTCCACGCGGCGGGCCCCCACCGCCTTGCGCACGCCGATCTCCCGCGTGCGCTCCTTCACCGTCACCAGCATGATGTTCATGATGCCGATGCCGCCCACCAGGAGCGCGATCCCCACCACCGCCCCCACCACCCGCGTGACCGTTCCCAGGATCGAGGAGGTGGTCTTGAGGATCTCCTCCTGGAGAATGATGCGGAAGTCGTTGGCCTCCCCGGCCTTCAGGCGGTGCCGTTCGCGCAGGATCGCGGTCATGAGGTCGCGCGCCCGATCCACGTCCTGCGGCGAGCGGGCCTTGAAATCCAGGCGGATCTGGCGCATCGCCTCGTCCCCGTAGATTTCCCGCGCGGTGGTGAAGGGGACGATGAGCACCTCGTCGCGGTTTTGCCCCAGAAACTCCCCCTTCTTCTCCATCACGCCCACCACCGTGAACGGGCTGCTGCCGATGACGATGTCCTTGCCCAGCGGCTCCTCGCCGAGGCGGAGATCCTCCACCACCTGGCGCCCCACCACGCACACCCGGGCCCGCGCCGCCTGGTCCAGGTCGGAGAAGAACCGCCCCCGCTCCACCCAGTGATTCACCACCTCCTGATAGGCGTTCCCCACCCCCAGCAGGAAGGCGGTCGTCTTCCGGTCCCCGCTGCGCACCCGCTCGCCGCGGAAGAACAGCGGCGTGAAGGCGGCCAGTTCCGGCACCCGCTCCAGGATCGCCGCCCCGTCCTCGTAGGTCACGCGCACGTCCCGCCCCGCCACGTCGGGGTTGTTGGGGTCCTGCTCGGCGACCACCAGGATGTAGGTGGCCCCCACCCCCTGCAACTGGTCGGAGATCCAGAACGACAGCCCCTGCACGATGGACACCACGGCGATCACCGCCGCCACGCCGATGATGATCCCCAGCGTCGTGAGGATCGAGCGCATCTTGTTGGCCAGGATCGAACGCAGCGCGATGCGGAGGTTCTCGAGGACCATCAGTGGCGTTGCCCCGTATCCTCCAGGATGCGGCCGTCGCGCAGGCGGACCACCCGCCGCGCGTGGGCGGCGATGCTCTCCTCGTGGGTCACCACGACGATGGTGTTGCCCTCCTCGTTGAGGCGGTCGAAGAGCGCCATGATCTCGTCGCCGGTGCGGGAATCCAGGTTGCCGGTGGGTTCATCGGCGAGAAGCAGGGACGGCCGGTTCACCAACGCGCGGGCGATGGCCACCCGCTGGCGCTGGCCCCCCGACAGTTCGCTGGGCTGGTGCCACAGGCGGTCGCCGAGTCCCACCGCCTCCAGGAGCTCCTTGGCCCGCTTCCGGCGTTCCGAGCGGGGCACGCCGGCGTAGATGAGCGGCACTTCCACGTTCTCCAGCGCCGACGTGCGGGCGAGCAGGTTGAAGGTCTGGAAGACGAAACCGATTTCCCGGTTGCGGATCTTGGCCAGCGCGTCGTCGTCGAGCTCCGACACCGCCTGCCCGTTGAGCTTGTACTCCCCGGAGGTGGGCGTGTCCAGGCAGCCGATGAGGTTCATGAGCGTGGACTTCCCCGAGCCGGAGGGACCCATGATCGCCACGTACTCCCCCCGCTCCACGTCCAGGTCGATGCCGTCCAGGGCGCGCACGCCCTCGCTCCCCATCTGGTACACCTTCGTCAGCTGGCGAATCTCAATGAGCACGGACCTCGTCCCCCTCCGCGGCGCCGCGGCTCGCCCCCTTCCCCTCGCGCTTCTCCACCCGCACCGGATCGCCCTCCTTGAGCTGGCGCAGCACCCGGTACGGGCCGACGATCACCTCGCTCCCCTCGGGCAAGCCTTCCCGCACCTCGACCCACAGCTCGTCGTGCACCCCCACCGTCACCTCGCGCCGCACGGCCTTCCCCGCGGCCAGCGTGTACACCGCCTTCACCTCGCGCTGCGAGGCGTCCCCCTCGCGGAACTCCACCTCCCGCCCCTCCCTGTCCAGCCACCGGGTCTGCACCGCCTGCTGCGGCACCGCCACCACGTCCCTGGCCACCGCCGTGGTCACCTCCACCCGCGCCGTCATCCCCGGTCGCACCTCCTTCGTGGGGTTGGCGAGCGCCACCTTCACCCGGAACTTCACCACGTCCCCCTGGCGGATCCCGGAGGAACCGATCTCCACCACCCGGCCGGCCAGCTCCGCCTCCGGCATGGCGTCCAACTTCACCGTCGCCTCCTGCCCCACCGCCAGCGACACCACCTCGCTCTCCGCCACGTCGATCTCCGCCACCATGGCCGACAGGTCGCCGATGGTCATGAGCACGGAACCGGCAAAGTTCATCGTCCCCACGATGGCGGTCTCGCCCTTCTCCACGTTCAAGGCGATGACCACGCCGTCGATCGGCGAGCGGATGGTGGTGCGCTCCAGGTCCTCCACCGCCCGCTGCAGCGCCGAGCGGGCTTGGCGGATCGTCTCCTCCTGCGCGCGCACCGCCACCAGGGCGCTCTCCCGCGCCAGCCGCGCGGCATCCAGCTGCTCCTGCGACACCACGCCCTCGGCGTGCAACCGCTCCATCCGCTCGAAGGTGAGGGTGGCGTTGGCAGCTTCGGCGCGCGCGCGCTCCAGGTTCACCGTGGCCTGGTCCAGGGCCGCTCTCGCCTGGTCGCGGGCGGCCAGGTACAGCGCCTTCTCGATCTCCGCCACCACCTGACCCGTCGCCACCCGGTCCCCCTCCTGCACCGGCAGGGAGATGATCTCGCCCATCACCTTGGACTGGATCTCCACCTTCACCTTGGGGTTGATCGTGCCGCTGGCCTTCACCTTCGCCACCACCGTGCGGCGAGCGGCCTGCTCCACCTCCACCGCCTTCCCGCGCCCCTGCGAGGAGGCCAGCGAGGCCCACAGCAGCGCGCCCCCCACCACGACGATGCCCGCCAGCACCCCGAGCCGCTTCCACATGGACCGACTCGAGCCGCTCATGCCAGCGCCGCCAGCAGCACCTTCACCCCGATCCACCCGCCCCACACCACGGCCACCAGGGCGATGGCCTTGCCCCGCCTCACCCGGCCGACGATTTCAAGCCCGAGCACGAGCAGGATCCACTGCCACACGTTGAACACGTCCAGCGCCCCGGCGAGGGACAGCAGCGGCTTGGCGGTTTCCGGCGGCAGCCACGCGGCCAGGTTCGACTTGACCAGCGACTCCATTTCCTGGGCGGCCAGGCTGTCCCGCTGCAGGGCAACGGCTGCCACCAGCACGTTCGACACCAGGGCCGCGGGCAGAGCCGCGTGGAGGCAGGTGGCGTACACCGACACGAAGGGGATGTCCGAACCCAGCGCCCGCAGCCCCAGCAAGTACACGCCCGCCACGAGGAGGAAGAACAGGGGGATCAAGAGCGGCGACAGGAGCATGGTCGCCTTGCCCACCTTCCCCGCCGTCTGCGCCGCCCTTTCCACCTCTTCCTCCTTGACGCCGCCCTGCTGGCGCTGCTCCAGGCTTTGCCGGATCGTCGCCTCCATGTCCAGGCGCGGCACGATCACCGCCTGCACCGCCAGCGACGCCGCCACCAGCACCAGGAGCGCCACCAGCCAGGTGGGGCGCTGGGCCAGCTCGCGGAACACTGCTGCCGGTTCGGTGAAGGTGCGCAGCACCCGGGATAGCTGGGACCGCTCTACCCCGCCGCTCCCGGCGGGCGGCTCGCCCGTGGTAGACGCCTCGGTCATCACTCCTCCTCCTTTCCCTCCGCGGCGGCCGGGGGAGCTGGCGTGTCGCTCACGTCCCCGGCCCAGTGGCCGTACTGGAGCCACTTCACGTCCGCCAAGTAGCGGTGCGGCTCGGGCAGCGGCTCCTCCTCGGCGATGCGCACCCCCCGCGTGGCCAGGAGGTCCCCCACCGCCACGTGGTAGGCCGCTTCCGCCTGGCGGTAGGTGACGCGGGCGCGCAGCTCCGCGGCCTGCGCCGCCGCCAGGTCTTCCTGGATCTTCAGCACCTGGTAGTTGGTGGACATGCCGTTGGCGAACTTCTTCTGCTCCGCGTCCAGGTTGCGCTCCGCCAGCTCGCGCGCCTTCTCCGCGGCGGCGATGGACTTGGCGCTGTCCTCCAGCGCCCGCACCGCCCGGCGCACCTCCATGATCACCATCTGCCGCTCCGCCGCCAGGCTCTGCTGGGCGCTGGCCAGTTCCCAGCGGCGCTGGGCCAAGGTGGCGTTGGCGGTGTGGTTCCCCAGCACGTAATGGAAGGTCAGTCCCGCCGACCACTGACGGTAGTCCCGTTCGGCCAGCTGGTCCAGCGCGTCGCCCAGATCGCCGCGGACCACCGTGAGCTGCCCGTTGGCGTCCTGGGCGTAGACCGCGTTCACGCCGGTCCACCCGTAGCCCAGGGACAGGTCCAGGCGCGGCTTGGTGGCGTTGGCGGCGGTGAGGAGGTTGATGGCACGGATCTCGTGCTCCAGCGCCCGCTCCTTGAGCTCAACCCGCCGCTCCAGCGCGGCGGCGATGGAGGTCTCCAGGGCCACGGGTACCGCCGTTTCCTGCAGGGAGTCGGTGGGCACGATCTCGCTGGCCCAGTCATCCGGGCTCTCGAAGCCCAACAGCTGCTTGAGCACGTCCGCCGCCTCCTGGACCTGGTTCTCGGCGACGATGATGTCCTGCTCACGCGCCGCCACCGTGGCCTCGGACTGCACGATGTCGATGGGGGCGGAGGTGCCGATCCGCACCCGGGTCTTGGTCTGCTCCAAGAGATCCTGGGCCAGGGCCAGGGACTGCCGCTTGACCGCCAGGTTCTCCCGCTGGTAGATCAGATTCCAGTAGGCCACCTCCACCTGCTGCACGGTGGCGATGACGATCTGCTCGAACTGCAGGGCGCTGATGTCGCGGCTGCGGCGCGCCACCTCGATGGCCGCCCGGTTCACGTCGGTGCCGAAGCCCTTGAGGAGCGGCTGGCTGAAACTCATATTGAGGCCGGTGTTCCAGTAGGGGTTGAGGAAGTAGTACTGGGAGTTGGTCTCGGCTCGGGTGGTGTCCAGACCCACGCTGGCCTGGCCGCCGGTGGGCAGGAGGGTGCCCAGGGACAGCCCCAGAGTTCGCCGCCTGCTCTCGGAAACCTGGGCGCCCTGGAGCACGTTGGTGGCCGGCGTGGAGCTCGAGGACTCGGTGAAGCTCAGGTCGGTGAAGGAATCGAAGACGCCAGCGGCAGCGAGTACCCCCTCCCGCGCCACCGCCAGCCCGAGCCGCGAGGTCTCCAGGTTGATGTTGTGCTGCAACGCCATCGCCACGGCGTCGCTCAGGGAGAGGGGCAGCACCTTGGCGCCGAGCCGCTCACCGCGAACCTGCCCCCCGGGCACCGTCGCCACCGAAAACGGAGGCTTCGCCTCCTCAGCCGCCACGACACCGGCCACGAACACCAACCCTGCGAGCCAACTGGACATTCGCTTGACCACGTGCACCTCCGTCCCTTCTTTCCGCACCTACGAAAACTCACTCACCCAGGTTTCACGGCTCCAAGGGCAAGTGGCACGCCACCTGCCGCCCCTCAGGCAGGGCCTGTAGCTCTGGCTCCCTGCCGCAGACCGCCTGCCTCCGGCTGCAGGCCACCGCCCACGGGCACCCCCCGCTCTCCTGCCACGCTGCGCCCTCCGTCACCACCTCGGCCCGCCACCTGCCCGCCGCCACCAGGGCGGCGGTGTAGGGGTGCCGCGGCGAAGCCAGCACCTCCGCGGCCGGCCCCTCCTCCACCAGACGGCCCGCCAGCATAACACCGACCCGCGACGCGAGGCGCTCCACCACCCCCACGTCGTGGGCGATGAGTACCAGCGCCAGCCCGAACCGCTCCACGAGGCGGCCGAGGAGCGCCAGCACCTGGGCGCGGATGCCCGCATCCAGGGCCGAGACCGGCTCGTCCAGCACCAGCACCCGCGGCTTGCACGCCAGGGCACGGGCGATGGCCACCCGCTGCCGCTCGCCCCCGGAGAGCTGGCGGGGTTTGCGGGTGAGGAACGCCTCGTGGGTGGGGAGCTCCACTGAGGCGAGCAGCTCCGCCACGCGGGCGCGTCGCTCCCGCCGCGGCAGCGCCCCCGCAACGGCCAGCGGCTCCGCCACCAGCCACCGGACGGAGTGCACCGGGTCGAGGGAGGCGCCGGCGTCCTGGAACACCAGTTGCACCTGCCGCCGCAGCTCGGGGTCCAGCCGCCCCCCGGCATCGGCCAGGCATTGCCCCGCCAGCAGTACCCGCCCCGCATCCGGCCGCTCGAGTCCGCACAGCATGCGGGCCAGCGTGCTCTTCCCCGCACCGGAACGCCCCAGCAGCCCGTACCGCTCCCCCGCCGCCAGCTGGAGGCTGACGCCGCTCACCGCTGTCACCACCTGCCCCCCGCCCCCGCGCTGCCCCCGGCGGCCCCCATAACGGCGCACCAACCCTTCCGCCACTAACAGGGGCTCCGCCCCCCCCTCACCCACGCGGTGCCTCCGCCCCGTGGTGGAGGAAGCACCGCACCGCATGGTGCTCGGCCACCGCCGCCAACGCCGGTCGCGCCCGCCAACAGGTGCCCATCACGTCGGGGCAGCGGCGGGCAAAGCGGCACGCCCCCCGCTCGTGGGCCAGCCCTCTCCCCCCCTCCCCCATCCCGCCCCCCGCCGCCCCCGCCTCGCCGGCCTGCGCTGCCGCCAGGAGCTGCCGCGTGAACGGGTGGGCGGGCCGCCCCAGGAGGGCGGTGGTCGGGGCCACCTCCACCGTTTCGCCGGCGTGGAGTACCACCACCCGCTCCGCCACCCGCACCACCAGGCCCAGATCGTGGCTAATGAGGAGCAGCCCGAGCTTCCGTCGGGCCTGCAACTGGGCAAGCAGGCCCAGCAGCCGCGCCTGGGTGATGGTGTCGAGCGCGGAGGTGGGTTCGTCGGCAATAAGGAGCCGGGGATCGGCGGCCAGCGCCGCGGCCAGCAGCGCGCGTTGCCGCTGCCCGCCCGAGAGCTGGTGGGGGTACGAGCGAGCCATGCGCAGCGGCTCCTCCAACCCCACCTCGGCCAGCAGCGCCACCACCCGCTCGCGGGCCGCTCGTCCCGCCAGGCCCAGGTGGAGCCTGGCCGCCTCCCCCACCTGGAACCCCACCGTCCGCACCGGGTTGAGCGCCCCGCCCGTCTCCTGCGACAGGTACCCCACGACGCGACCCCGCAGGGAGCAGAGGGTCTCCTCGCTGGCCGCCAGCACATCCTGACCGGCCAGCCGGATGCCTCCCCCCACCACCCGTCCCGTCATCGGCAACAGTCCGATGGCCGCGAGGGCGGAGAGCGTCTTCCCCGACCCGGATTCCCCCACCATCGCCACCGCTTCCCCCTCGCGCACGGAGAACGACACCCCGTCCACCACCCAGTCCCACCCCCCGTCGGCGCGGGGGAAGGCGATCGCCAGGTCGCGCACCTCCAGGAACGGCAGCACGTGGCGATTCTACGCCGGCCGCACGGCAACCAGACGGACCACCCACTTGGGCCCGCGGTGGCGGGGGTTGTCGTCGTCCTCCACCAGCCGGTCTTCGTACCACACCACTCGCAAGGCCGGGGCGAGCAGGCACGGGAGCTCATTGGCGTGCCAGAGCAGGGCGGGGTCCTGCGGCCCGCCCGAAGTGCGGCCCAGCTGCTCCTGGGCGAAACCCTCCACCACCAGGGCACCGCCGGGACGCAGCCAGCGAACGGCAGTCTCGATCACCCGCCGGCTGTGGAAGTTGATCGCCAACACCAGGTCGAAGAACTCCTTCCCCTCCGCCAGGGGACCGCGCTCCAGATCGGCCACTACCACGCGCAGCGGCCACCCCCCCATCGTGGCCCCTCGCCGCGCCCGCGCCGCCCCCGCCAGGGCCAGATCCACGAGCAGCACGTCCCACCCCCGGGCGGCGAGGAAGAGGGCGTTGCGCCCCTCGCCGCCGCCCGCGTCGAGACACCTCCCGCGCTGCGGCAGCAGCGGCAAGGAACGCTGCAAGAAGCGCGACGGCTCGTGGCCGTAGAAAGGTTCCTTCGCCTGGAGGTAGCGCTGTTCCCACTTGTGCCGTTCGTCCATCCCTTCCCCCCTTGCCCTCGCGCCGCTAGGATAGTCCCGGGAGGCGTCGGTGTCCCCTCGCTCGTGCGACGTGCGGGCGCGCGCCCGGCGGGTTCGCGCCCTCGTGCTGGATGTGGATGGGGTGCTCACCGACGGGTCCCTCTACTACGGGACCCGCGGCGAATCGCTCAAGCGTTTCTCGGCACGGGACGGGTTCGGAATCAAGGCGGCCCAGGCGCAGGGCCTGCGCGTGGCCGTCCTCTCCGGCCGGGTGGCCGCGCCGCTGGCCGCGCGGTTGGCCGACCTGGGAATCGAGCCGGAGCTGGTGATCCAGGGGAGCCGCGACAAGGCCGCGGACCTGGACCGCCTCGCCGCGATTTTGGGCCTGGAGCCTGCCGAAATCGCGGTGGTGGGCGACGACATCCCCGATCTGCCGGCGCTGCGGCGCGCGGGGCTTGCCGCGTGCCCCGCCGACGCTGCCCCGGAGGTTCGCCGGGTCTGCCACCTGGTGTGCCGCGCGCCGGGAGGCGGCGGCGCGGTGCGGGAGGTGATCGAGGCCATCCTGGCAGCCCAGGGGCGCTGGGCGGCGGTGCTCCAGGCCTGGGGAGGCGGCACACCGGAGGCCGAGCGCCCCCAGGTGGCGCGGCGTCCCCGCTCGACGACGGCCCGCGGCTGAGCGGCGGTGGCACG
Source organism: Acidobacteriota bacterium (assembly GCA_037441065.1). Classification (GTDB taxonomy): domain Bacteria; phylum Acidobacteriota; class Thermoanaerobaculia; order Thermoanaerobaculales; family Thermoanaerobaculaceae; genus JACADV01. The sequence goes on from JBBISY010000003.1 coordinate 269,516, forward strand.
CCCTATACTGGGAGTATGAAGCGCGCGCTGCAGCCCGTGGGGCCGGCCGTCTGGCAACTCGAACCCAGCGGGGGGATGCGCGTGCCGGCCCGCATCTACGCCAGCCAGGAGCTGGTGCAGGAGCTCGAGCGCGACGCCTCCCTCGACCAGGCCGCCAACGTCGCCCACCTGCCCGGCATCGTGGCGGCTTCCCTGGCCATGCCCGACATGCACGAGGGGTACGGGTTCCCGATCGGCGGCGTGGCGGCCTTCGACCTGGACGAGGGGATCGTGTCGCCAGGCGGGGTGGGGTACGACATCAACTGCGGCGTCCGGCTCATGGCCACCTCCCTGCGCGCCGCCGACCTGGGCGAGCGCCTGGCCCGCATCGTCTCGGAGGTGCAGGGGGCGGTGCCCGCGGGCGTGGGCAGCGAAGGGGCCATCCCCTCCCTGAGCGACGCGGACCTGGACCAGGCGCTGGCCGAGGGGGCAGCCTGGGCGGTGCGGCGGGGCTTCGGGCAGCCGGAGGACCTGGAGTTCACCGAGGCGCGGGGGTGCCTGCCCGGCGCCGACCCCCGCGCCCTCTCCCCCCGGGCGCGGGAGCGGGGCGCGCCGCAGATGGGCACACTGGGCTCCGGGAACCACTTCGTGGAGCTGCAGACGGTGGACGAGATCCTGGACGCCGAGGCCGCCGCCGCCTTCGGCCTGGAGGAGGGCACCCTGGCCATCCTCCTCCACTCGGGCTCGCGGGGGCTCGGCTACCAGGTGTGCGAGGACGCGCTTCACGCCATGCGCCACGCCGCCGCCCGCCACCGCATCCTCGTGCCCGATCCCCAGCTCGTGGCCGTCCCCATCGCCTCCGCCGACGGCGAGGCCTACCTCGCCGCCATGCGGGCCGCGGCCAACTTTGCCTGGGCCAACCGGCAAGTGATGATGGCGCTCGTGGAGCGGGCCCTGGTGCGGGTGTTGGGGGGGAACCGGCAAACCCTGGGGTTCCGTCTCGTCTACGACGTGGCCCACAACATCGCCAAGGTGGAGGAGCACCTGGTGGAGGGGAAGCGCCGACGGCTCCTGGTGCACCGCAAGGGGGCCACGCGGGCCTTTCCGGCGGGTCACCCGGAGGTCCCGGCCCGCTACGCCGCGGTGGGGCAGCCGGTGTTGATCCCCGGCGACATGGGGCGCTGCTCGTACGTCTGCGTGGGCACCCCCAAGGCGATGCAGGAGACGTTTGGCTCCGCTGCCCACGGCGCTGGGCGCCGCCTCTCCCGCACCGCCGCCCGCAAGGTGGCCGGTGCCAGGAAGATCGACGACGAGCTGGGGCGGCGCGGCATCCTCGTGGCGGCCCGCTCCCGCAAGACCCTGGCCGAGGAGATGCCGGAGGCCTACAAGGACGCCGCCCAGGTGGTAGCCTCGCTGGCGGCCGCAGGCATCGCTCGTCCCGTGGTCCGCCTCCGCCCCCTGGGCGTGGTCAAGGGCTGAGATTCGCCGTTCCTGCAGCGGTGCGGCTCAAGGCCTTCCCGGATCGGGGCAGTACCGCCCGGCGAAACCGCGGGCCTGCTCCCGCCGCCGCAACGCCCCGTGGTCGCCGAGGGGCGGCAGCACGCCCAACGCCTCAAGCTCAGGCCGGAACTCGTAGCGGATCCGGATCACCGCCGCCGGTTCCTCTTCCAGATCCAGGTAGACCCGCTCCACGCGGTGCTCCACCCGCTCCCCGATGCCGGTGGCGGCGTAGTCCTGCAGGGAGTTCCGTTCCTCGCCCCGCTCCGCCGCGGGCTTCTGCCGCGGGGACAGCTCCGGGGCCTTGCCGACCTGCTGCTGCTCCGCCACGCCGGGAGGCCGCAGGCAGATCTTCCGCTCGCGCTCGGCGAAGAACACCGCCTCAATCACCCCGAGGTTGGCCGTCTCCCCCAGCCACGCGCCGTAGGAGGCGGGCTCGGTGGTGAAGAAGAAGCGCCGCGCTTCCCTGCCGCTCACCTGCCAGCCGGAGATCTCGAGTTGCCCCCACGGCTCGATCACCCACTTGGCGGCCCGGCGCGCATCGGTGTGGCGCGCATCGATGGTGTTGAGCCCGTCCACGGCCAGGGCCACCGCCACCCGCCGCCCCAGCGGGTTGGTGAGGCGGATCGTGTACTCCTCACCCTGCAGCGCCTCCACGTAGACCGTGCCCTGGTGCCAGTACTCGGGTCTCGCCACACCGTCCACCCGCACCGTCACGCCGAACCCCCGGCTCGTGACGGCTGCGGCGGACCCCGCCATGACCAGACCCAGCGCCCCGATCATCATGCTCCGTCCCGGCGTGCCCATATCGCCTCCCTTCTCGCTTGGTGAGACCCGCCGGGGGGCGTCCGGTTCCCGCGGGAGGCCGAAGGTCAGTACTCGGGGAGGGGAGCCTGCGTGAGGCGATACCGGCCGGGAGCGGGGCGCGCTGGCAGCCGCTCGGCAATCGCCCCCGCCACCTCCGGCCGGGGGGTGCCAGCAGCATCCACCACTTCCACCTCGCCCCCAGCTCCCACCACCACCTCCCACTGGGTGGCGATCGCCGGCACCAGGTGTTCGGGCAGCCAGAGCGTGGCGCGGGGAAAGTTCTCCCCGTCCAGGAGCTGGCAACGCACCTGCACCGGCCCCGGCCCGGCCGGCGGCCGGTAGAGCTGCGCCGCTCGGGGCGTCTCATCGAACGCCAGCTCCTTCCTCTCGGTGCCGCGCCCGGGCTCGCTAGCCGCCGCTACCCGTTTCTCGCTGGCCCGCTCCAGCTCCTCGCCCGCCGTCTGGGGAGGCGAAGCCAGCTCCACTGGGGCCGGCGCCGCCGCGGCCTGGCGCCGCAGGGCGGGCTTCGCCACCGTCTTGGCCTGCTCCTCGCGCACCGGGGCATCGGCCGAGCTGGCGAGCGCCTCGGATCGCCTGGGCTCGGGGGCCCGCTCCTCCCGCTGCCGGGGCGCCGGCTCCATCACCGGCACGGCGGCGCCCTTCCCCACCAGTGCCGGCGGGGGGGCCTCGGCCGCCACCACGGGCCGCACCTGCTCCGCGGGCCCCCCTGCCGGCCGCTGCACCAGGTACCACACGCCCACGCCCCCCAGGGCCAGGAGCAGCACGGCGGCCAGGAGGTGTGCCGCCCACGTCGGCCGGAGCACCCTCAGGGGCATGGGGGGCGCCTCGAGCGCAGCCTCCCGGAGGCGAGCCATGACCCGCGTGTGGAGGTCGGCGGGGACCGGCTCCTCCCCCATCGCCGCGAGCTGCTCCTCCACCTCCCGCCAGCGAGCCAGCTCCCGCTCGCAGTCGGGGCAGTGGCGCAGGTGCTCGGTCCCCTCCCGGGCGGCTGCCGTGCCCTCGCGCTCCAGCAGCGCGCAGAACTCCTCGCAGGTCATGGCCACACCTCCCCGAGAGCGGCCCGCAGCGCGGCCCGGGCCCGTGCCATGCGCGACTTGACCGTCCCCACCCGAACCCCCAGCACGCGTGCCATCTCCTCGTAATCGAGCTGCGTCATCTCGTGCAGGAGCAGGACCTCCCGGTGCTCCTCCGTGAGCCTTGCCAGCGCCGTGCCGAGCGCCCGCCGCAGCGCCGCCGCGAGAGCCCGCCGCTCGGGGTCGGGGCGCGGGTCGCTGGGCTCCGGCACCACCTGCTCACTGCCTTCCTCTTCTGCCGCCTCCAGGCTCACCTGCCGTTGGCGATTTCGCCACGCTCGGCTCGTGAGCCGGCTGCGGCACACGTTGATGGCGATCCCCAGCACCCATGTGCGGAAGCTCGCCTCCCCCCGGAAGGAGGGAAGGGCTCGCACCACGCGCAGGAACGTGTCCTGCGTCGCGTCCATCGCCTCCTCGGGATCGCCCAGCATGCGACGGCACAGGCGGTAGGTGTCGGCCTCGTGGCGGCGCACCAACGCCTCCAGGGCGGCCTCGTCGCCCGCTCTGGCCCGCTCCAGCTCGGCCGCCTCGGCAGCCGCCTCGCCCGAACCCGTGGCCACGCCCACAGCATAGACCAGACACGCGGACACACCACCCCTCTCCTGGATGAGACCACGGCGCGGCTCGTTGGTTCCAGGGGGCGACGCGGTCAGAGCTGGTTGCCGGCGGTGAAGACACCGGTACCGGTGACGGAAAAGCCGTTACGCAGCACCACGGTGGGGGCCCGGCACGTGAGGTCGCCGCCGCTCACCACACTGTAGTTCGGCCCGGCGGCAATGCTCACGCACCGGTGGTAGACTTCGGTGCCGGTCACCGTCCCGCCGGTGAGTTCCAGCGTGTCTTCCCACGGGCAGGTGGTGTTGAGGACGATGGTGTCGGAAGCCTCGTAGACGGTGGCGCCGTCCCGCACCCGCGCGTAGACCGTCTTCGTGCCGTTGCCGGGCGAGAGCGTCCACGCCTTGTCCGCCACGTATGGCTCCCACGCCGACCAGTTCGTGCCGTCGTTGGAGAAGCACATCTCGTCCGCGCCGGCAGGCCCGTAGACGTAAAGGTTCACGGCGGTGGTCGTGGTCTCGGCCGCCTCGCGGTTGATCACCACCGGGTACACGCTGCTCCGCTGACCGAAGTTCTGCGTCCAGTAATGAAAGAAAGGACCCTGGTTGAAGGTGTCGGCGGTGCAGTCCCCGTCCGGATCGAGACGGACCGTGGCAGTATCGGAGCCCTGGTAGTCGTAACCCACGCCGAGCTCCCGGAACGTGGTCGAGAGGATGTTGGCGCGGTGGCCCGAGCTTCCCATCCAAGCGTTCATCACATCGGTGGGGGTCGGATAGCCCGCGGCAATGTTCTCTCCCGCGGCGTTCCAGAAGTACCCCGCCGCGGTCATCCGGTCCCCCGGCCGCGTGCCCGTGTCCAGGTCGCAGTGCGAGAAGAAATCGCGCGTCGCCATGTTGACGCTGTGGGTGCCGGCGGAGTTGTGCAGCAGATCCACCTGCTTGAGCGGCGGCAGGTGGCCGTTGTTGTAGTCCCAACGCACCTGGTTGACCAGCTCCACGACCTCCTGCACGAAGGCGGCGTTGGGTGTCAGGGCGCGGACCCTCGGCTGCTCCGCCGGCGTGACCGCGATGGGCGGGGGGAAGGAGTCGGCGTTTTCGACCTCCGGCCGGTGAGGGCGGGCGGTGCGCACCCGATACTCCCCGTCGCCCCGCCGCTCCAGCACCACCTGGAGCGCGGCTCCGGGCTCGAACAGGGAGGCCCCGAACCCCCCTTCCGGCACCCTGACGACCACCACGGAGCTCGGCACCCAGCCGTGAAGTACCTCCTCCACCCGCACGAGGAAGCGCGCCTCGCCTGAACCGATCGCCGACCATGCCTCGCGCTGCACCACCTGCACCACCACGGTGGCGGGCCGCCCGCCGGACCCCCCTGAGGCCTGCACGGCCGGGGCAGGAGGGATCAGTACGACCCCCACCGCGACGGCCAGACCGAACGTACCCCGAGCGCCGATCCCCACCATCCCAAATGCATATATAGCAGCGGCCAGCCCCCATGGCCGTGTCCCCGCTCACCGGTTGGCCCTCCGCGTCGCGGCTCTCGCTGCGCTCGGCCGCTTCGCTGCGGGCCGTCCCCTTCCCATCTCGTCGGGCGGCTACGCCCCCCGCGCCCCCGTAGAGCAGGGGACCTCAAGTGCCCCGCAATAGCAACGCCCTGCTGGCGCAGGGCGTCCTCGCTTCGTGGTGCCCAGGGACGGAATTGAACCGCCGACACGGGGATTTTCAGTCCCCTGCTCTACCACCTGAGCTACCTGGGCACTCCAGGCGGGGAGAGTATGGCGAGGAGCAGGGGGCCTGTCAACACATCGGCCCGTCCCGCCGGCGCCCGCCTTGTCTCGTGCCACGGCACCCAGCACGCTGCGGAAGAAAACAGGGCGGCCGAAGCCGCCCCGTGCGTGATGAATTGGCTTTGGCGCTTAGGCCCACAGCCGGCGCAGCAGCAGCACCCCGGCTCCGGCCAGCACCAGGGTCAGCAGGAGAAACCCCGATTCGTTCAAGGTGGGAATGGGCTCCGCCGCCTGCGCCGTGACCGTGAGGGTAGCTGTGTCGCAGACCTGAAGGTAGCACAGCTGGTAAGCGATGGTGCAGCTGCCCGAAGCCGGTACGGTGAAGCTGGCTACCCCGGCAGCACTCACCGACGCCCCCGCACGCCTGGCGCTCCCCATCGTGTAGGTCGCCCCGGACGGCGGCCCGCCGCCCACCTGGTCGTTGGCCGCCAAGTCGACGGTCTGGCCGCTGCCAGCCGGGTAGGTGCCGCTGTCGTCCAGCGCGTCCACAATGGGAATAGCCGACGAGGCGGCGGTGTCGTTGGCCGCGTTGCTGTCGTTGTCCGCACTGGCCGTGACGGTGAAGGTGACGCCGGTCTCAGGGGTGTCACCCCCACCCGCCGTGCCCGGCGCGGTGAAGGTGTAGCTGCAGGTGATGCTGCTGCCCGAGGGCAGGCTCCCGACCGGCACCGAGGGCGTGCAGCTGACGCCGCTCACCGTGCCAGCCGAGGCGCTCAGCCCGCAGCTCGCGTTGCTGGCCGGGTCAGGACCGCTGTTGGTGCAAGAAAAGTTAGAGGTGAAACTCCCGCCGGGATCGAGGGACGGCGGGACGGCGGGCGTGTTTGCTGACATATCCGCCACGAGCGTGGCCGCCAAGCCGGCGGACAGCCGCGCCACGAAGGCGTCGCGGCCTCCTGCGTTCGTTGCCTGCGCCCCGCCAGTGGTGCCGGGGAAGTTGGTGGATGCCGTGTACCCCGTCACGTAGACCTCGCCGGTGCTGGAAAGGGCGAGGGCACGGTCGTCGTCAGAGCCCGAGCCACCCAGGTAGGTGGACTGGAGGATGGGGTCGATGACCACCGCCAAGCGGGGGTCGTGCGCACCCAGGGCAAAGCCGTAGCGGTCCTCCCCCAAGAGCCGATACGCCACCGCCACGGGCCGCCGCTGCCCATCAAGTTCCTGCCAGGCCACCGGCCGCGTAAGCTCCACCTCCCCCAGGCCCGTGCGTACCTTGAGCGCCCCACCGGCCGCGAGCTCTAGGCCGTTGGCCCCGGAAAGGGCCACCTGCACCTGGCTTGCGTCTGCGCCGGGGTGCAGGACGAGCACCTTTTCCACCGTCTATTGCTTGGCCGCGAGCACGACTTCCACCCCTGGCCAGACTTCGCCTAAGGAAACCCTACGGAAGGTGGGCAGGTTGGCGCGGTGCTGGGCCGGGTCGTTGCCCAGAAAGAAGCTCACCCGCGTGGGCAGCTCCTCTTCCCCGCGAATCGCCTGCACCTTGCCCCCCACGAAGCGCTCGGAGGCCACCCAGCTCTGGCTTGGGCAGGACTCCCTGCGGCGGGCACGAAGCTCGAGCCGGCCCTTGTCCTGTTCACAGTCCTCCCGCTTGAGCAGCACGTGCCGCAGCTCGCCGTCCTGGGTCACCCAGGTCGTGCCGAAAAGCCCCGGGGCGGCAAAGGCGGCGTGCTCGTCCCACTGCCCAGCGTTGGCCACCCAGCCGCGTTCAAGCGTTGCGAGGGCCTGGCTGGCTTGCTGCGAGCTGGGCGCCGCGGTACCCAAGGCCGAGCACAGCACGAAAGACCCCAGGCACCACAAGAAAACCGGATGAACGCGGTCAAAGGGTAGAGAAGAAGAAGGTCTGCGCGACACGGACTTGTCTCCCTTCCTCCGGCTCGCGTTCGGGCACCCGGGAAGTCCATGCCGCGTAGCCTTTCTCGGGGCACACGAGAAGTGCGAGCCTTCATTCTTGCTTGTTCTAGGTTTGCGTTCGCACCGGAACAATCCCCCGCGTTGAGTTCTCAAGACGCTACTCGAAGCGAATGCCCCGTTCTCTCTACCTCTCGGAGCGAGCCGCCCCGGCCCGGCCAGGGGTTGAACCTCCCCTGGCGGGACGGAGGGGAGGAGGTCACCCACTACAATGTCGGCGTGCAGCGGCAGCAGGTCTCCACGGCGGCGGGGTTCCTCCTCGTGCTGCTCCTCGTCCTCTTCTACCCGGCCTTTTTCCTGCAGCAGCGCGTCGCCCCCGAGTCGGCGCTGCGCGCTTCCCCACCCTGGCGAGCGCAGCTGGGCCCCGTCCCCGCCGCACCAGCTGCCGCCGCCCACGCTTCCCGCCACCTGGGTCCCCGCCTCGCGCTGATCCAGCGCACCGGTCTCGCCACCGCCCTCTGGAACCCCTTCATCGGCGGCGGGCGCGGGGGGTGGCTCTCCTCCCCCGCTGAGGGCGGCGCTCCCCTCCCCCTCCTGGCCGTGCTCCTCGCTCGACCCGCCTGGGTTTGGACGGCGCTGGTGGCCCTGCACGTGGTGGCGGCGTTCCTCTCCTGCTTCTGGCTGCTCACCCGCCAGGGACTGGAGCGGTGGCCCGCAGCCCTGGGTGCCACGGTCTTTGCCGTGGCGGGCCCGGTGAGCAGCCAGTGGCTGACCTGGAGAGGCTCGGCCGCTTGCCTCGGTCCCCTCCTGCTTCTGCCCGCCTTCCGTGCGCCCGCGCCCTGGCGGCGGCAAGCCGCCAGGTGGGGCCTCGCGCTGCTCCTCGCCCTCGCCTGCGGCCCTCCGGCGCTGCCCTTCGTGGCCGCCGGTGTGGTGTGGCTCCTCTTCGGGCCCGATCGCCCCCGCCCCCGCCCCGCCCTTCTCGCCTGGGGTGCCGGCCTCGCCCTGGCTCTGGCCACCGCCGTCCCCCTCCTCTGGCTCGACCGAGCCAGCGCCGAGGACGGCGCCGCCCTCCCCCCCATCGAGAGTTCGACGCCGGCGCGCCTGCTGGACTTGCTCCGTCTCCCGCCCGCGGCCCCGGCCGGGCCGCTCGCGGCTCCGGCGGAGCCCGGGTCGTCTCTCTTCGTCGGCCTGCCGGCCCTGCTCTTGGCGGGCGCTGCCCTCCTTTGGAACCGACGCCGCGGCTTCGCCACCTGGCTGGGACTGTTCGTGGCTGCCCTCGGCTGCGCCGCCCTCCCCCTCCCCACGCGCTGGCTTCCCGCCCCAACCGTCGTGACCCCGGTCCTGGCGCTCGCCGTGGCTGCCCTCGTCGCCTTCGGTGGCGAGGGGGTCCTGCGCGCCGCGGGCCGCGGCCGGGAGGGGGCCGTCGGCGCCGCCCTGGCCGTGGCATTGCTGGCCTCGCTCCTGCCCGCCGCCGGCCGGAGCCTGCCTTTCGTGCCCGCTGCCGAGCCGTCCCTTCCCGCTCCCCTCCCCCCTGCCTCCTGTGCGGACGGTTCCCGCATGGTGGCACTGCTCGACGCCGTTCCGCCGGACAGCGCCGCTGCCAGTGGCGCGGCCGACGTGCGGGCCGCCGATCTCCGGCGGGAACCGCGGTACGCGGCGGCCCTCGGCCTCACCGCTGGGCGCGGCCTGTCCCTCACCCAGGCCCTCGACCCGTCGCTGGGCCGCCTGGGCGCGCGCTGGATCGTGGAACCCCTCCCGCTGCGGGTGGTGAGCGCCTCGATCTTTGCTGCCATCGAAACCGCCACCGTCCGGCGGGAGGGATCGCACTCCGAACGCCTGCCCCTCACCCTGACCCTGCCGCCGGGAACCGCCCGGGTGGGGGTGCCGGCCTCGCTGCCGGTGGAGGCGGTGCTCGCGCGGAGCGAGCAGGGTCTCGTCGCCCTCGCCGAGGATCGCGCCCTGGCCGGCGAGTCGGATGCGTGGCGGTGGTTCGCCGTCCCCACCCACCCCTTCGCCCGGGGCGGGCTTTTGGTGATCCGCGTCGCCAGCGGCAGAGACGTGCCCGAGCTCGCCGTGGCCCTGGACCGTTCGGGGCTTTTCCTGGCTGGCGAGACGGAGGTCACCCGCCTGTGGGAGCGCCGCCGCGCACGGCCTCTCGTGTTCGTGGCCGACGCCTTCCGTGTGGCACAACCCAAGGTCCCCCCCGGGCCCGAGGCCGTGGCGCTGGAGGAGGAGGACTTTGCCGCCTTGTCGCATTTGGCCGACCCCGGTGGGCGGACCCGTGTCGAGGCCGTGCACTGGACCCCCGCCAGGGTGCGGGCCACCGTGGCCGCGGAGCGCCCCGCCCTGCTGGTGGTGCAGGTGAAGTACCGCCCGCTGCTCTGGCGCGCCACCGTCAACGGCCAGCCCACGGCCACGGTGCGGGCCGACCTGGTGTGGACGGGGGTGCCGCTTTCGGCGGGGCGGAGCCAGGTGAGATTGCAGGCCCGTCTCCCGGCCTGGACCCTCGTCGTCTCCCTCCTCGGCTGCTGCGGTATCGTGGCGCTCTTGACGGGACGGAGGAAGGCATGAAGCTCGTCATCCAAGTGCCGGCCTGGAACGAGGAGGCGTCGCTGGCGGCCACCCTCGACGCCCTCCCCCGGACCGTGGAGGGGTTTTCCCAGGTGGAGGTCCTGGTGGTGGACGACGGCTCCTCGGACGGCACCGCCGAGGTGGCCCGCCGCCACGGGGCGCAGGTGGTTCGCCTCCCGCTCCACAGCGGTCTGGCCCGCGCCTTCAACGCCGGTCTCGAACACGCCCTGCGCCGGGGCGCCGATGTCATCGTCAACACCGACGCGGACGGGCAGTACGACGCCGGCGCCATCCCGGCGCTGGTGGCGCCGATCCTCGCCGGGGAAGCCGACATGGTGTTGGGCGACCGCGGCGTCGCGACTCTCCGCCACTTCTCCCCGACCAAGCGCCTTCTCCAAAGGTTGGGGGCCCGAGTCGTGACGGTGCTCTCCGGCGTGCCGGTCCGCGACGCCACCACCGGCTTCCGCGCCTTTTCCCGCGCTGCCGCGGCCCGGCTCAACTGTTTCAACACCTTCACCTACACCCTGGAGACGCTGATCCAGGCCGGGCAGGCGGGAATGTCGGTGCGCTCCGTTCCCGTCGCCACGCGCCGCACCCACCGCCCGTCCCGCCTCTTCCGCAGCAACTGGGCGTACGTAGCCCGCTCCCTGGCCACGCTTCTCCGGCTCGTCTTCCTCTACCGCCCGCTCCGCTCCTTCCTCTTGCTGGCCTCCCCCTGCCTGGGGGCAGCTGCCGTCCTCGTCGTGCGGTTCCTGTACTTCTTCGTCACCGGCCTCTCCCCCGCCGGCCACCTCCAGTCCCTCATCGCCGCCGCCGTGCTGGGCATCACCGGGGTACAACTGGTGGTGCTGGGGATCCTTGCCGACCTCATCGCCGTCAACCGCCGTCTCCTGGAAGAGTCCCGGGCGCGGGAGCGCGAGCGCCCGTGAGGGCGCTGCGGCCGGCCACGCTGCTGCTCGCGGCGCTGGGGTGCGCCCTGGCCGTGGTGCTGCTGGTGGCCGCCGAGCCGCGGGAGGTACTCGCCCTATTGCACCAGGCCGACCGCCGCGGCCTGCTGCTGGCGCTCCTCTGGGCCGCCGCCATCGTCACCGCCCGAGGTCTCCGCCTCCGTCTCGTGGTGGGCCCTCGCGTTTCCGCGCTGCGCGCCGGCGCCGTCATGGCCCTCTCGCAACTGGCCATTGCCGTGGCGCCCTTGCGGCTGGGGGAACTGGCGCTGCTGCCGCTACTGCGCGTCGCGGGCGTGCCGGGCACCCTGCGCGCCGTTTCCATCCTCGTTTTCCTGCGGTTCTTGGACGTGGCCTCGCTGCTGACGCTGGCGGTGATCGCGGGCCTGACGCTGGGCGCCTCGGCCGGCGCCGCCGCCGCGGCTCTGGCCGTGCTGCTGCTCCTGGCCGCACTCTCCGCCGCCGCTAGTCTGCGCTGGCTCCGCCTGCTCGCCCGCCGGTGGCGACCGCACCGTGGCCTACGCCGCCGGTTTCTGCAGAAGGCCCTGCAGCTCCGCCGCGAGTGGCGGCAGCGGGCCCGCTCCCCGCTGCGTCTGGCGGCCCTGGTCATCTGTTCCCTTGCGGCCTGGTTCGGGCTGTGGGGACTCACCGTGGCGCTGTTGCGCGCCATGGGGTTCGGCTGGCCCGCCGGGCACGTGCTGCTCGGCATGCTGGGCGCGACGCTCGGGGCCAGCTTGCCCATCAACGCGGTGGGAAACTTCGGCAGCCTGGAGGGGGGATGGGCCGCAGCCCTGAGCCTCGTGGGCGTGCCGCCCGCCGAAGCCCTGGCGAGCGGCTTCGCCACCCATCTCTATAGCTTGCTCTTCACCGCCGGCTTCGGCGCAGCCGGTGCCGTCGTGCTGGCCGCCACCGCTACCGCCGCCGCGAGGGGCCCCAGGAACGGGGCGGCCGCCGAGATGGCCTCGCGGAGCGCCCCGGGCCGCCCGTAAGCTGCCAGCACCAGCCGCCGTGCTCTCCCCACGGGACCGAAGCGCACCGACAGAGCGCCGTGCACAGCCCCGCCCAGCAGCGCCGCCTCCAGCTCCCGCTCCTCGCCGCGCAACGGCACGGCAGGGTCGATCACCTCTGCCAGGTACGTTCCCGGCACCAGACTCAACCAGAGGTAGTGCCCCGACAGGCGCGCCAGCGCTGCCGCGGCGCTTTCGGCCAGCAAGTCCAGGCGCGGCGCCAGGGTCCACAGCACCGGTTCCTCCCCCGGCACGACCCGCACGCACCCCACCGGCCCTCCCCAGAACCGGCCCACGCCCCCGATGCCGCCCGCCACGCCCCGCACTACCCCCGGCCACGCCTCGGGCCCCACCACCACCTCCCAACGCACGCAGGCCAGACGGCCCACGCGGCGGCAAGCCACGGCAACCCCGCCCTGGCCGGAGCGCCGCCAAAGGGAAGCGGCTAGCTGGGCGAGTCGCTGCCGCCATTCCATGGGCCACCGCCGGCTTCCGGCTCCGGCCACCACGCCGTTCCCGCCGCCTGCAGGTCCAGCTCGCGGTCCAGGGCCATGAGCGCCCGCCCCACCTCCCGAGCCGCCTGTTCCACATCCTTAGGCAAGTGCTGCGGCTCGATGGGTTCCCCGAATCCCACGAGCACGCGGGAGAAGGGCCTGGGGACGAGCATCCTGTCCCAGGAGCGCAGCCGCCACACCCGGCGGCAGGAGAAGCTGGCGGGGACGATGGGGATCTGCAGCCGCGACGCCAGCGTCACCGCCCCGGCCTTCACCTGCCGCCAGGGACCCCGCGGGCCGTCTACAGTGAGCGCCGGCACCTGCACGGCACCGGAGCGCACCAGGTCTTCCATCTCGGCCAGAGCCTGCATGCCCCCCTTGCCGGTGGAGCCGCGCGCCGCCCGGATCCCCACCGCGGCCAGCGCGCCGGCGGCCAAGGCGCCATCGGCGGAACGGCTCGCCATCGCCACGGTGGAGGTCCCCATCCGCTCGAAGAGCACGCCCAGGATCCGGCCGTGCCAGATGGCCAGCAGCCAGCTCGCCGGCAACTCGGCGGGGCGCCGTACCTCCAGCTTCACGGTCCGCCGCCACAGCCGGAGCAGCAACCCCAGGGCGTAGCCGGTGCGGTACCACCCCCTCTCCTGCACGCCCGGCATTGTCGCACGCGAGGCCGCCTGTCGCGCCGCGCAGGCGGGGAAGAGGTAGAGTGATGCGGTGCGTTCACTGGCCGTCTTTCGCCGCGTCCTCTCCTACTACCGGTACCACCTGCCCGCCACCGTGGCGGGCTCCCTGGCCGTCGTGGCCTCCGCGGGGATCGGGCTGGCGGTGCCGGGCCTGGTGCGGCGGGCGGTGGACGCCCTGGCGCGGGGGGAGCCCATCTCGGCGGTGCTCCGGCTAGCCCTGCTGTTGCTGGCGGTGACCTCCCTGGCGGGGGTTCTCCTCTTTGCCCAGCGCCGGCTTCTGGTGGCGGTTTCCCGCCACCTGGAGCACCGGCTGCGGACCGATCTCTACCGCCACCTGCTCTCCCTCCCCGCCAGCTTCTACCTGCGCGAACGGGTGGGGGACATCCTCACCCGCGCCACCAGCGACGTGGGCGCCGTCCGCATGGCGGTGGGGCCGGCCCTGATGTACGCCCTCAACACGCTCACGGTGATGGTGGTCAGCACCGTGCTCATGCTGCGCATCGATCCTCTCCTCACCGCCCTGTCCCTCGCCGTGGTGCCGCTGGTGGGGGCCACCACCCGGTTCTTCTCCCAGCACATCCATGGCCGCTGGACGCGCGCGCAGGAGGCGCTGTCCGATTACACCGCCAGGCTGCAGGAGCACCTGGTGGGGTTGCGGGTGCTGCGCGCCTACGGCTGCGAGGAAGGGGAGCGGGTGGCTCTGGCGCGACGCAGCCACGGCTACCTCCTGGCGAGCAGGAAGCTGATCGTCGTCCAGGCGGCGTTCCAGCCGCTCCTCCAGACCCTGGTGGGCCTCTCCTTCGTCCTCGTGCTCGCTTTCGGGGGCGCGGCCGTGCGCGCCGCCCGCATTACCCTGGGGCAGTTCGTGGAGCTGAACCTGTACCTCGTCCGCCTGATCTGGCCGATGATCGCCGTGGGGTGGGTGGCCACCCTGCTGCAACGGGGTGCCGCCTCGGCCAGCCGCATCGAGCAGATATTCGCCGCCGCGCCGCCCCCCGATCGCGGCGCGTCCTGCCACCTGCCCCCCGCCACCGGCCCCGCCAGCCTGGAGGTGCGCCGTCTCTCCTTCTCCTTCCCCCACGCCGCTCGCCCCGCCCTGGACGGCGTCAGCCTGGTGCTCCGCCCGGGGGAGCGGCTGGCGCTGGTGGGGGAGGTGGGCAGCGGGAAATCCACGCTCCTCTCCCTGCCGCCGCGGCTCTTCGAGCCAACTCCCGGCACCGTCTTCCTGGACGGGGTGGATGTCCTGGACTACCCCTTGCGGGAACTGCGCACTGCCGTCGCGCTGGTGCCCCAGGGCAGCTTCCTCTTCTCCGCCACCCTGCGCGAGAACATCGCCCTCGCCCGCCCCGACGCCACGGATGAGGAAATCATGGCCGCCGCGCTGGCCGCCGGGCTGGAGGAGGATCTCGCGCGCATGCCCGAGGGGCTGAACACGGTGGTGGGCGAACGCGGCGTCACCCTCTCCGGCGGGCAGCGGCAGCGGGTGAGCATCGCCCGTGCCCTCCTCACGAAACCCCGCCTGCTGCTGCTGGACGATTGCCTCTCCTCGGTGGACGCCCAGACGGAACGGGTGATCCTCTCCTCGCTGCCGGAGACCACCCTGGTGGTGGCCACGCACCGCCTGGCCGCAGCCGAACTGTGCCAGCAGGTGGCGGTGCTGGAAGCGGGGCGGATCGTCGAGCTGGGTACGCCGGGGGAGCTGGCGGCGCGACGCGGCCGCTACGCCAGGCTCCTGGCGCTCCAGGGCCTGCTCCCCGGCCTCGCCGCGGAGGCCATGTGAGCTCGCCGGAGCGTGCCGTGGAGACCCAGGTGGTGCTGGTCCGCCCCCACTACGCCGGCAACGTGGGGGCAGCCGCGCGGGCCGCTGCCAACTTCGGCGTCCGCCGGCTGCTGCTCGTGGCGCCCCGCTGCTCCCTCGAGGAGCCGGAGTTCGTGAAGATGGCCATGGGCGGCCGGGAGCGGGTGGAGGTGCGTGCCGTGGCAAGTCTGGAGGAGGCGGTGGCCGGCGCCCATCTGGCCGTGGCCACAACCTCCGGGCGGGCCCGCGACCCCCGCCCCCTGCACCGCCCCGACCAGCTCCGGGATCTCCTGGCCCGGGCGGCGGTACCCTCCCTGGCCCTGGTGTTCGGCCCGGAACGCGGCGGCCTCTCCACCCAGGAGCTGCGGGCCTGTCCGCTCCGCCTCTCCGTGCCCACCCACCCCGACTTCCCGGTGCTCAACCTCGCTCAGGCCGTGGCGGTGGTGCTGGCGCTGTTGGCGGCACCGGCACCGCCCCCCCGCCCCCGTTCGCCGCTGGACCTGCCCGCCCCGGTGGGCGAGTTCACCGCAGCCGTGGCCCACCTGGGTGCCGCCCTGCTCGCCACCGGCTTTCTCGACCCGGTCAACCCCGAGCGCACGCTGGACCAGGTGCGCAGGCTCCTCGCCCGCGCCACCCCCACCGCCCGCGAGCTGGCGATCCTGCGCGGGATCGCGTCGCACGTACTCTACTTGGGCTCCAGAATGCAGCCCGGCGCCGCGTCGCCGCCCTCCCCTAACAGTTCCGCCGCCGGGTCGCGGCCGGTCACGCGGCGAAATCGCGCCGCCAGCCCCTCCACGGCACCGGCCGGTTCGTCCCGCTCCAGGCGCTCCACGCGGTGAAGCGGCAGGAACACCGTACTGGCCGCGATGAGCCGCGGCTCGCCGCGGGCCTCCTGGCGCAGATAATCCTCGAAGGCGGCGAGGGAGATGCCGCGCAGGGTGACACCGGCGGGGGTGATGGCCAGCAGCACCCCCCAGAACTTCTCCCGGGGCCCGCTGCAGCTCACCACGACGACGCTCCCCGCTTCCACGGTTCAATGCCCCGGTTGACACAGTTCCAGCAACACGCCCCCCGCCGACTTGGGGTGCACGAAGCACACCCGCGAGCCGTGCGCCCCCTCCTGCGGCTCGTCGGCGAGCAGCGCCACCCCCGCCTGGCGCAGCGCCCCCATGACGGCGGCGATGTCGTCCACGCGCAGGGCGATGTGGTGCAGCCCCTCGCCGCGCTTGGCGAGGAACTTCGCAATCGGCGAATCGGCTGACGTGGGCTGGAGGAGTTCGATCCGCGTCCCCTCCAGCGGCAGGAACGCCACCTCCACCTGTTGCGTCGCCACCACCTCGCGGCCGGCGGCCTCCAGGCCCAGGAGCCGGTAGAAGGCCAGCCGCTGTTCGAGAGAAGCCACGGCAATGCCGATGTGATCCAGGACCATCGTCACCCCCCGTGGGCGAGCCGGTCCAGGAGCTGGCGGGCGGCGGCGTAGGGATCGAGCGCCCCCGATGCCACCGCCTCCACCACCGCCTGGTACGCGGCGTCTTCACCCCGGCAGACGCGCTGCTGCACCAGCGAGGTGAGCACCGCCGCGACGCGGCGTGCCGCCCGTTCTCGCCGCAGGCGCTGCCGCCGCCCGTCGCTTTCCAGGAACGCCCGGTGGGCCGCGACGGCGGCGAGCAAGGCCTCCACGCCCTCGCCCGTGGTGGCCCTGGTCACCACCAGCCGCGGCTGCCAGGGAGAAGGCGGGCGCAACTCCAACATTTCCGAGAGGGCGGCCACGTACTGGTCGGTGCCGGGAAGGTCCGACTTGTTCACCACCAGGATGTCCGCCACCTCCAGCAGGCCGGCCTTCGCGGCCTGAATGTCGTCGCCCGTGCCCGCCACCCCCACCACCACCACCGTGTCCACCACCCCGGCCACGTCCACCTCGTGCTGCCCCACCCCTACCGTCTCCACCAGCACCCAGGGGAACCCCGCCGCGTCCAGGAGGTCGAGGGCGTCCGCCGCGGCAGCCGAGAGCCCCCCCACGGCGCCGCGCGTGGCCATGGAGCGCACGAAACCGCCTCGGGCCACGAACTCGCCCATCCGCACCCGGTCCCCCAGCAGCGCCCCGCCCGAAAAGGGGCTCGTGGGGTCCACCGCCAGCGCCGCCACCCGCTCCCCCCGCCCCAGCAGGGCGAGCCCCAGCGCCTGGAGGAGCGTGCTCTTCCCCACCCCCGGGGGGCCCGTGAGCCCGATGCTGTGCGCTTTGCCGATGCGGGGGCGAACGCTGCGGAGCAGCTGCTCGGCATCCTCGCCCCCCCGCTCCAGGAGCGTCAGCGCCTTGCCTAGCGCCCGCGGGTCCCCGCTCAGGAACTCACCGCTGCCCGCCACCGCCCGGGAGTCCCCTCAGGAGTTCGCGCGCCACCACCAGCCGCTGAATCTCGCTGGTGCCTTCGCCGATCGTGCACAACTTACTGTCGCGCCAGAACTTCTCCACGGGGTAGTCGCGGGTGTACCCGTACCCGCCGTGGATCTGCACCGCCTCCTCCGCCACGCGAACGGCGGCCTCGGACGCGAACACCTTGGCCTCCGCCGAGGCGCGGGTGGTCTTCTCGCCGGCATCCTTGAGCGCCGCGGCGTGCTGCGTCAAGAGGCGACTGGCGTCCACCAAGGTGGCCATGTCGGCGAGCTTGAAACGGATCGCCTGGAAATCCCCGATGGGGGTGCCGAACTGGGAACGCTCCCGCGAATAGGCCAGCGCCGCCTCGAAGGCGCCCCGGGCGATCCCCACCGCCAGGGCGGCAATGGAGATCCGGCCCCCGTCCAGGACCTCCATGGCCTGGTGGAACCCCTCCCCCTCCTTGCCGAGCAGCGCCTCGTCCCCGACGAAACACTCCTCCAGCACCAGGGAAGCGGTGTCGGAGACGCGCATCCCCACCTTGTCCTCCTGCTTCCCCGGCTGCACACCGGGGGTGTCCAGGGGCACGATGAACGCGGAAATACCGCGGTGATCGCCTCCCGGGCTGGTGCGCGCCATGACCACGGCGACGCCACCCACCGTGGCATGGGTGATGAAATTCTTGCTGCCGCGCAGCACCCATCCCCCGGGCCGGCGCTCCGCCACTGTGCGGGTGGCCCCCGCATCCGAGCCGGCCCCCGGCTCGGTGAGCGCCCACGCTGCCAGCATTCCCCCGCTCGCCAAACGGGGCAGCCAGTGCCGCTTCTGCTCCTCGTTGCCGAAGAGGAGAATGTGGTTGGTGCCCAGCGAGTTGTGGGCCGCCACGGAGAGCGCAATGCCCCCCTCCACCGCGCCCAGCTCCTCGATGATGGCGACGTAGTGCCGGTACATCAGCCCCGCGCCTCCGTACGCCTCCGGCACCAGCACGCCGAGCACACCCAGCTTCCCCAGCTCCTCGAACACGTCGCGGGGGAAGTGCGCCTCCTCGTCCCACTCCCGCACGTGCGGCGCAATGCGCTCGCGGGCGAAGGCCCGCACCATTTCCGCCACTTCCTTGACGCTGTCGTCAGCCATCTCCCCGGCCTCCAGACCACGGTTCCACGGCTATGCCAGTGTAGTAGGTCTTGAGGATCTCTTCGAAATCGGCGCCCCCGAGAGCGAGCCCGTACGCCCCGTTCTGACACAGGCCGATGCCGTGCCCCCACCCCCGCCCCAGGAAGCGCAGCATGCGCTGCCCCTGGCGCTCGACCAGCGTCACCGAGAAGAGCGTGTCCGGCAAGCCCAGACGCAGGCGGAAGGGGAACGCCGGGAGCTGGACCTCTCCCGCAGGCGTCATTACGACCACCTTAGTGGCCCGCCCCGATCGGCCCCGGCTGGCAACCACCACGTCGGAAATCTCCTTCACGCCGAGCTTGACCGCCGCCTCCTCGGCGGAGATCTCCCGGATCCAGGAACCCCAGGCCGAGCGCGCGTCAGTTGCCTTCAAGGGCGAAACCTCCACCACCGGGCAGGCGTCGCCGACGCACCACAGCACCGCCGGCGAGCCGGACAGGGTGGAAGCGGGTGCCTCCCGCCACCACCCCCCCTGCCGCTGCAGGACCGTTTCCTGCCCGCCGAGGCGGATGCGCCGATCGCTGCCCTGGGCGATAAACCACACCTCGCCCCCCTCGCCCACCACCCGGCCCTCCAGCTCCTCCACCGCCCCGGCCAGCTGGGCCAGGCGCAGCGCCACGGCGAGCTCCCACTCCCGCCGGGGGAGGCGGCTCGAGGGCGGGACGCCCAGCCGGAAGGTCCGCAGGATCTCCCCCACGCGGACCTCGGCGTCGCCGCCCCCCGCCGGGAAGAGCTCCTGCACGCCCGCGAGGCGGAAAGCGGCGAGCAGGCCCTCCACCCCCGGCCTTGACGCCCGCCCGCCCAGGCGCTGCACCAGACCCGGGGCCGTGGCGGGGGCCCCCACCGCCCGCGCCACCTCCCGCGCCACCAGAGCGAGCCGCTCACCTTCCCCCAGCCACTCCCCACCCCCGCCCCGGCCGAGCTCGAGCAGCCGCTCGCCCCGGCACGGCACGCCTCGGAGGTAGGCCGCGGCGCGCTCGGGCAGCAGGGCCGCCGCGTCTTCCGTGTGGCCACCGCAGGTGGAGTGGTACATGGCATCGATCGGCCGCCCTTCCCAGGTGGCCACGAGACCCGCCGTCTCGGTCACCGCCCGGTCGGAGAGGGGGTGCTCCACTCCCACGCCCTGGTACACCTGACACGCCGTGGTGGCGCAGATGTCCCAGCCTAGCGCCGCGTACTCGCCCAGGTGGGCCACCGCGTAGGTCCGCGCCGCCACCGCCTGCGCCTTCAGCGCCTCCAGGGCCGGGAAGCTGCGCGGCCCCATTTCCGCGGGGACCACCCCCCGCAGGTACTCCTCCAGGGGCAATACGTTGACCAGCGCCACCTCCGCCCCCTGCCACACCACCGCGAGATCGCCGCGCACGCTCATGGACCCGGTGTCCACCGGGCGAGGGTCCAGTGGGTGGAGGAGGTAACGCTGCGACTGCCTCGCCTCCCCGTCCTCCCCCACCAGCTCGATGCGGCCTCCCCCGGGGAGGGGCATGGAGGCCGCGAACCCGAGTTGTCGCAGGCGCGCTTCAAGGTTCGTTGCGCTTTCTCCGGGCTCGCCCCGCGCCACCACCGCGAACAGCCCGCCGGGGCGGGGAAGAACCTCCTGGGCCAGGCCGGCTTCGCGCAGCTTCGCGGCCACCGCCTCGGCGTTGGCGCGGACCTGGAACGCCCCCACCTGGAAGGCTGGCGCCCCCGGCCGGGCAGTGGCCACGAGCGGCCCGCGCACCACCGCCTGCCCGTCGTCCCCGCAGCACAGGAAGCGGCGCCCGGGCTCCGGCAGCGACACAGCGCTACCTTGAGTCAGCAGCACCCGGATCGGGGGCGAACTTCCTTCCCGCCCACCCCCGGGAGGCGTCGGGGAGGGGTGCGGTTCGGGGGAAGGGGCCACGCCGCTGGGGGGTGCCGTCGGCACGGGGGGGTGGGGGGCCACCACCACGGGCGCCGCGGCGCGGCAGGCCCCGAGGCACGCCCCCAGCGTCAAGACCCAGCCGCAGCGGGTGCTACGACGCACCGCGCCGTTCCGCCAGGCGGCGCCGGTAGTCGTCCGCCGCCCGCATGTCGATCCTGTCGCACATCTCGAAAAGCCGCGAACGGACCGGGGCGGTGACCCGATCCGTGAGGCTTTCCTCCCCCTGCCGCTTCGGGAAATCCGAGTAGTTGGTGGTCACCAGGGTGATGCGCTTCTCCATGTACCGGGCGTTGACCACGTAGTACATGAGGTCGCTCACCCAGGCCGTGAGCTTGCCGGCGCCCAGCTCGTCCAGCACCAGGACCTCCGCCGTCGCCACCGGCCGGAGAATTTCCTCGCGGTTGCGCCCGGACCCGTCGAAGGAGAGCTGCAGCTCCTGCACCAGCTCCAGGAAGTTGACGAAGAGGCCGCGCACCTGTTTCCCCGTCACCAGCTCCTTGAGCGCCGCCACGGCCAGGTGCGTCTTGCCCACGCCCGCCTGACCCATGAAGAGCAAGCCGCGCGTCACCGCCGGGTAGGCGTCCACGAACTCCCGCGTCTTGCGCTTCGCTTGCCCCAGCGAGGGACTGCTGCTGTCCCACAGTTCGAAGTTGTCCAGGGTGCAGGCGGCGTAGCGGGGCGGGATCCGACACGCCGCCAAGAGACGCTCCACGTTCACCGCCGCCGTGCACGGGCAAGGGACCGCCACTTCCCACTCACCGTGCGGTTCGATTCGCCACCCGGAGCCGTGGCACTCCAGGCACTCCGTATCGGCCCTCGCTCGCATGGCGCCATTCTACCCGTTCCGCCGCGCTATGCTCTCGGCGTGGCGGCAGGCTGGGGCTGGCAACTCCTGGGCTGGTTTCGGGCGGCGGCGCGCCCTTTCCCCTGGCGCGAGCCGTTCCCCCGCGATCCCTACCGCACGCTGGTGGCGGAGGTGATGCTGCAGCAGACCCAGGCAGTGCGAGTCGCCCCCTTCTACGAGCGGTTCCTGGCCGCGTTCCCCACCCTCGAAGCCCTCGCCGCCGCCCCGGCGGAGGAGGTGCTGCGTCACTTCAGCGGCCTGGGGTACTACCGTCGCGCGCGCCTCCTCCACGCCGCCTCCCGGGCCCTGGTCCGCCGCGGCGGCTGGCCCCCCGCCGAAGAGCTGCAGCGGCTGGAGGGTCTCGGCCGTTACACCGCTGCGGCCCTGGCCGCCTTCTGCTTCGGCGGCGGCGAGCCGCCCTTGGACGGCAACCTGCTGCGCATCGCCTCCCGCCTCCTGGCCCACGAGGCGCCGCTGCGCGCCGCGAGCCTCCGGCACGCCGCCGCCGCCCTGGGCCGGGCGCTGTACCGGGAGACCGGCACGCCGGAAGTCTTCGAGGCGCTGATGGACCTTGGCGCGCAAATCTGCCGCCCCGTCTCTCCACGCTGCCCCGACTGCCCCCTCCAGGGATGCTGCCGAGCCTACGAACTGGGCCGGCCCGAACATTTCCCCACCCCCACCGCGACCCGCCCCACCGCGTCGCTGCTCTGGGTCGCGCTGTGGGTCCGTCGCCGGGACGGTGCCGTGCTCCTGCAACGCCGCCCCGCTGGCGAGCTCCTCGCCGGGTTGTGGCTGCCTCCCCTGCGCCCCGTGACACCCCCCGCGGCCGATCCCCTGGGCGTCGCCTGCCGGTTGGCCCGTGCGCTGGGGCTGCCCGGCTCGCTCCAGCCGCTGCCGGCGGTGCGCCACAGTGTGACCTACCGGCGTCTCACGGTGATGCCCTATGCCCTGGCCCGGTGGCGTCCCCGAGCGGCCGAGGAGGCGGAGGACCAGCGCTGGGAGCCCCCCGACACCCCGGCCCTCCCCACCTCGAGCCTGCTGGCCAAGCTGGCAGCCGCCGCGAGGCGGGGGACCGGCGGGGATGCGACCCCCCCCACGATCCCGGGAGATCCCCCATGAGCCGGACCGCCACCGTAGCCCTGACCGTGGACGCCGTCGTCACCGATCCCGGGCGCGGCGTGCTCCTCGTCCGCCGGCGCCGCCCCCCCTTCCAGGGGGCCTGGGCCCTGCCGGGCGGGTTCGTGGAGCCGCGCGAGAGTTGCCCCGAGGCCTGCCGGCGCGAGGTGCGCGAGGAGACGGGCCTGGAGGTGGACATCGTGGCCCTGCTGGGCGTCTACTCTCGCCCCGGCCGCGACCCCCGCGGCCCCACTGTCTCGGTGGCGTACCTGTGCCGCCCGGCAGGAGGCCGCCTGCGGCACGGGGACGATGCGGCGGAGGCCGCCTGGTTCGCCCGGCTGGAGGGCCTGGACCTAGCCTTCGATCACGCGGAAATCCTGGCCGACGCGTATTTCCGGCCGCTGCCCGGAGGCACACCATGCAGGGTGCCTCGCGTCTTGCGGGCACAGGCCGGCCGCCGCCCCCTCACCGCTCCACGTCGCCGATCGACTCGACGCGCGGCTCCGGCTCAAAGAAGATGAGGCCGGTCTGGGCGATGGGCAGCAGCACCACGTGCACTTCCCCCTCTTTGTTGGCGATGTGGAGCTCGTAGAACCCCTCGGGCCGCACCCCCATGAGCGTGCCCGGATTGCCCGAAAGCCCCAGCATCTGGCTGTAGACGCGAACTTTCGTGGGAAGCTCCATGACCCCTCCGCGCCGATTCTACCGCTCCTGGGTGATGCCGTAGCTTTTGAGCTTGCGCTGCAGGGTGCGCAACCCGATGCCGAGCAGGCTGGCCGCCTTGGCGCGGTGGCCCTCGGTGAGTTCCAGCGTGCGCAGGATCGCCTCCCGCTCGATCTCCTCCATGGTCCGCGGGATCCACTCCCCGCTCCCCGCACCACCCGCCACCCCCACGTCCGGCCTTCGCGCCCCTCGCCGCACCTCCTCCGGCAGATCCGCGAGGGTGAGGGTGTCGCGGCGCGCAAAGAGGACCATGTTTTCCACCACGTTGCGCAGCTCCCGCACGTTGCCCGGCCACTGGTACTCGCGCAGGGCGGTGAGCAGCTCCGGCGACAGGCTCCGCACCTCCCGCCCCAGCTCGGCGTTGAAGCGCTCCACGAAGTGCGTCACCAGCGGGGCGATGTCTTCTCGCCGCTCGCGCAGCGGCGGCAGGGCGATGGTCACCACCTTCAGGCGGTAGTACAGGTCCTGCCGGAACCTGCCGGCGGCCACCTCCCCCTCCAGATCCCGGTTGGTGGCCGCCAGGAGCCGGAAGTCCACGGGGATCTCCTCGTTGCCGCCCACCCGCACGATCCGCCGCTCCTCCAGCACCCGCAGCAGCTTGACCTGGAGGTCGGCGGAGAGTTCGGAGATTTCGTCCAGGAACAGCGTGCCGCCGGCCGCGCTCTCGATCTTGCCGATGCGGCGCTGGTGGGCGCCGGTGAACGCCCCCCGCTCATGGCCGAACAGCTCCGCCTCGAGGATCTCGCCGGGTATGGCGCCGCAGTTGAGGGCCACGAAGCGGCCGGAGGCGCGCGGCGAATGCTGGTGGATGGCGTTGGCAATCAGCTCCTTGCCGGTCCCCGACTCGCCCGTGATCAGCACCGTGGTGGGAGCCGGCGCCACCACCCGAACCCGGTCCAGCACCGCCGCCATCGCCGCCGAACGCCCGACGATGTTGTCGAAGCCCAGCAGCTTCTCCAGCCGTTCTTCCAACTCCTGGGTCTTGCGGGCCAGGTTCTGGCGCTCCAGCAGGTGCTCCACCCGCTTGCGGAGCTCCAGCAGGTTCACTGGCTTCATGAGGTAGTCGTCGGCCCCCGCCTTGAGCGCCCGCACCGCGTCCTCCACGTCACCGAAGGCGGTGACCATGAGGATGCCCAGCGCCGGCCGGTGCTCCCGCACCAGCCGCAGCACCTCGTAGCCGTCCATGCCCGGCATCCGCACGTCGGTGATGAAGACATCGATGGGGGCACCCCCCGCCGCATACGCCACAGCCTCGTCGCCGCCGTCGAACTCCACCACCTCCCACCCCACCCGGCGCAGCCCCATGGCCATGGCTCGCCGCGAGCCCTCGTCGTCGTCCACCACCACTACCCGAGCCTCGTTCACCATGTCACACCCCGCTCCGCCAGCAACCGCTGCAACCCCTCCTCGTCCAGGATGGGCACCCCGAGGGCCCTGGCCCTCTCCAGCTTCGAGCCCGGCTGGGCGCCGACCACCAGGAAGCTGGTGCGCCGCGAAACCGACTCCACCACCCGCCCCCCCGCCGCCTCCAGGAGAGCGGCCACCTCCTCCCGCGGCCGGGAGAGGGTGCCGGTGAGCACGAAGCTCAGGCCCGCGAGGGGACCCACCCCGCCCGCCGCCCCGGCGCGCGGGTCCACGCCCCGCTCCCGCAGCCGCCGCACGAGCTCCCGTCCTTCCGGATCGGCGAAGAACTCCACCACGCTCGCGGCGATGGTGGCCCCCAGCCCGCCAATGGAGGCGATCTCCTCGGCGCTCGCCCCGGCGATTCCCTCCAGGGACGAGAAGCGCTCCGCCAGCAGCTTGGCGGCCCGCTCCCCCACGTGGCGGATCCCCAGCGCCACCAGCAGCCGCCACAGCGGCTTGGCCTTGGCGGCGGCCAGCTCGGCGAGCAGGTTCGAGGCCGAACGCTCCCCCCACCCCGGCAGCGACGCCAGCTCCTCCGCGCGCAGATCCCAGAGAGAGGCAGGGTCGGAGACCAGGCCGGCGTCCAGGAGCTGTTCTACCGAGCGCTTGCCCAGCCCCTCGATGTCCAATCCCGCGCGGGAGACGAAGTGCAGTAAGCGCTGCCGCCGCACCGCCGGGCAGGAGCGGTTCGGGCACCGCACCGCTACCTCCCCCGCCTCGCGCGTCACCGGCGTGCCGCAGGCGGGGCACCGCTCCGGGAAACGGAAGGGAACCGCCTCCGCCGGCCGCCGCGCCGGATCCACGGCCAACACCTTGGGGATCACCTCGCCCGCCTTGGCCACCCACACCGTGTCGCCGACCCGCACGTCGAGGCGCGCCACCTCGTCCGCGTTGTGAAGCGTGGCGCGCGCCACCGTGGTCCCCGCCACGCGCACCGGTTCCAGCACCGCCACGGGCGTTAGCACCCCCGTCCGTCCCACCTGCACGGTGATGTCGCGCACCACGGTGCGGACCCCCTCGGGCGGGTACTTGTACGCCACCGCCCAGCGCGGAAACTTACTCGTGGCGCCCAGCTCCTGCTGCTCTGCGAAGTGGTCCACCTTCACCACCACGCCGTCGATGTCGAAGTCGAGCTGGGAACGCCGCTCGCGCCAGTGTTCGAGAAAGGCGTGCGTCTCGCCCAGGTCGCGGCAGCGGCTCCACCCGGGGTTCACGGCAAAGCCCCATTCGGCGAGCCGCTCCAGCGCGTCGCTGTGCCGGGCCAGACCCAGCTCCGGCGCGTTGACGATCTGGTAGGCGAAAAACGAGAGACGTCGTCGCGCGGTTTCCCGCGGGTCCAGCAGCCGGATCGAGCCCGCCGTGGCGTTGCGGGGGTTGGCGAAGGGTTCCTCGCCCTCGCTGGCCCGCTCCCGGTTGAGGGCGGCGAAAACCTCCCGCGGCATGAACACCTCCCCCCGCACCTCCACCGGGTAATCCGCACAGGGGATGCGGAGAGGGATGGTGCGAATCGTGCGCGCGTTGGCCGTGACCTCGTCGCCCACCTCCCCGTTGCCCCGCGTCACGGCCCGTGCCAGCGCCCCCCCATCGAAGGCCAGGCTCAAGGACACCCCGTCGATCTTCAACTCCGCCACCAGCCCCTGCGGCGCCCGGCCCAGCAGCCGCACCACACGCCCGTACCACTCGGTGAGCTCCTGCTCGTCGTAGGAGTTGTCCAGCGATAGCATGGGAACCGCGTGGCGCACCTGGGGCAACTCGTCCAGGGGCGCGCCGCCCACCCGCTGCGTGGGGGAATCGGGCGACGCCAGCTCCGGATAGCGGGTCTCCAGCTCCTCGAGCTCGCGCATCAGCGCGTCGAACTCGAAATCGCTGATCTCCGGGCGGGCGAGGACGTAATAGAGGTATTCGTGGCGGCGGATCTCCCGGCGCAGCCACTCCACCCGCGCGCGTACCTCGTCGCTCATGGCATACCTCGGGGAACGGCTCGCCGCCGCCCGCGCCGGCGCCGCGGCCGGCGACGGCGGTCGGAGGCGGGCGGCTCCGGTACCGGCGCCAGGCCCGCGCGGGCCCGCTCCGTGGCTTCCCGCCACGCCGCCAGATGCGGCGCCGGGAAAGCCCCCTCCTCCTGCAGCGCCTGGGCCAGTCGCCCCGCCGCCTCGAACCCCTCTTGCCGCATCGTCCGCAGCACGAACTTGCCCCCCCGCGGCGGCAGCGCCATTCGCCACAGGCAGAGGAACGTGTTGCGCATCAGGTGCGCCATGTGGTGCGAGAGGACGAGACGGGTCGCCATAGCCCCCACCCGATCGCGCACGGCCCGCTCGAACTCGCTGGCGTCCACCCCTGGCGAACCCAACCACCCGGCGAACTCCGGTACCAACAGCGTGGCCCACAGCGCCGCCTCCGGCAGCGGCGAGCCGCCCGTTGCTGAGCCATCGGCCCGCCCCAAGAGCCCCCACAGCAGCGAGGCGCCTGACGAGCCGGCCGTGCGCGCCGTGTCGGGCAGCAATTGGCGGAGCAGGCCGTGTCGCTCGAAAGCCCTGAAGATGGGGAGCGCATGGCCGCTCCGCAGGCTCTCCATCAGCTCGTAGGCGATGCGCGCCGGCGCGGCGCGGTGGATCTCGGCCACCATGTCGTGGATGGCCTCCTCCAGCGGATCGTCGAGTCGGAAGCCCAGGCGCGCCGCGTACTCCACCGCCCGCATCATGCGCACCGGGTCCTCACCGATGCGCTGCCGGGGCGGGCCGATGGTGCGGATCAGGCCCGCCTCCAGGTCCTCCAGGCCGCCCACGTAGTCGATCACGGTGAAATCCGCAATGTTGTAGAAGAGGCCGTTCACGGTGAAATCCCGGCGTCGGGCGTCCTCCTCCGGCGTGCCGAACTCTTCGCTCTCGCTGGGCGGGGCCAGCACGTCGCTGGTCTCCCCATCCTCCATCTCCGGCGGCTCGGGCGAGCGCCGGAACGTGGCCACCTCCACCACTTCGTCGGCAAACACCACGCGGGCCAGCCGGAACCGTCTGCCGATCAGGCGCGCATTGCGGAACAGGTGCCGCACCTGTTGCGGGCGGGCGTTGGTGCCCACGTCGAAGTCCTTGGGGCGGCGGCGAAGCAGCAGGTCCCGCACCGCTCCCCCCACGAGGTAGGCGGTGAAACCGCTGCGGTGGAGGCGGTAGAGCACCTTGAGGGCGTTTTCCGAGATCTGCGAGCGCGAGAGACAGTGCTGACTGCGCTCGAGGATCCGCACCCCCTCCCCCGCCCCCACCTCGGGCACCCTACCCTGCCGGGCTGTCAGCGGTTCTCCACTCAATTGCCGCAGATCACCACGATCTTCCCGAACTGCCGGCCGCTGGCGAGCCGCTCGTAGGCCAGTCGCCCGGCCTCCAGGGGGAAGGTGGAATCCACCACCGGCCGCAGACCCCAGTCCGCCACCGCCTCCACCATCTGCGCCCAGTCCCGGGCACTGCCCATGGTGGAGCCGAGGATGGAGAGCTGGTTCCAGAAAACGAGGCGGATCTCCTCGGCGGGATTCGGACCGGTGGTGGCGCCGCAGGTGACGATGCGCCCCCCCCGCGCGCAGGCCCGCAGCGAGGCGGTCCAGGTGGCCGCCCCGGTGGTCTCGACCACCACGTCCACCCCCCGCTTGCCGGTGAGCGATCGCACCTCTTTCGCCACGTCCGACACGGTGTAGTCGATCCCCGCATCGGCCCCCAGCTCCTGCGCCCGCGCCAGCTTCTCCTGACTGGAGGAGGTCACGAACACGCGGGCCCCGAGGCGCTTGGCGATGGCCAGGGCGGCCAGCGCCACGCCGCCGCCCACCCCGTGGATGAGCACCGTCTCGCCCGCCGCCAGCTGCGCCCGCGTCACCAGCATGCGCCACGCGGTGAGAAAGGTGAGAGGAAAGGCAGCCGCCTCCTCCCAGCTCAGGTGCTGCGGCCGCCGCGCCAGGTTGGCGGCCGGAACGCACACCTCCTCCGCCAGCGTGCCCCGCCGGTGCTCGCCCACGATGCCGAAGCGAACGCACAGGGCCTCCTCGCCCCGCCGGCAGAACTCGCACTCGCCGCACCACAGACCGGGGTTGAAGACCACCTCGTCCCCTTCCCGCCACCCCTGCACCCCCGCCCCCACGGCGGAGACTACCCCGGCCCCATCCGCCCCGCCCACGTGCGGGAATTCCAGCACGAGGCCAGGAAGCCCGTTGAGAACGAACAGGTCCAGGTGGTTGAGAGCAGCGGTCCGCAGCGCAATCCGCACTTCGCCCGCTGCCGGGACGGGCGACGGCAGCTCGCCGAGGGACAGTTCCGCGGTGGAGCCGTGCCGAGAAAAAACCAACGCCTTCATCCCCACCCCACCTCCAGGCGCATGGTAGCGCACCCCAGACACACCGAGCCGCCCCGGCCTGGGCCGGGGCGGCGGTTTCGGTTCAGGGTCGTCAGTTGTGGTTGTTGAACACCACGGGGCGTTGCACCCAGTAGTTGGACTGCAGCCCCGCATCCACCGTCTCGAGCACCAACTGGTGCACCCCGTCCACGTACTTGCTGGTGTCCAGCGCATAGCGGAAGCCGGACGCCGCGAACACGAACTTGGGGTAGAAGGGGTACTTCTTCTCCAGGTCGGGGCGGGGGATCAGCATGTTCGGGTCGGGGTAGTGCAGCGAACCATCGAGGATCCCGTCCACGTACACGTTGATGGTGCGCACCATGTCGGGGTCGTAGACCCACCCGGAAACCTCCACCACACCCTGGAGATCCTCCATGTTCAGGGGGTGTTCCAGCTCGCCGAAGGAGGGGTACCCGCCCCACTCGGGGCACTCCAAGATCACCGGAATGGTGTCGATGATCACCGGCGGCCGGTCAGGATCCTGCGTCCCCACACGGATCGCCAGGTAGTGGAGGCCCTTGTGGATGCCCAGGCCGTAGGGCGGCTGCGACACCAGGTAGTCGACGTCCACGGCGAAGAAGAAGCCGGCGTACTTGGCGTCGGCGCCGAACTGCGGGTATTGGTAGAGGATGTCGGGGCGCTCCTTGCCGTAGCAGTTCACGTCCATGTAGAACTGCGGCAGGTACACGCAGTCGCGCGAGGTGGACTTGAGGATCACCCCGTCCAGGAGCAGCTCCACGTACTTGACCCCGGCGAAGCGGTCCTGGTCGTTCTGATCCACCACCCAGCCCGCCACCCACTCGATGCGGTTCCCCGGGTCGTACTCGAATCCGGAGGGCGGCTGGCCCCCAACGCAGGAGGTGGAGTACAGGTGGCCGTTGGCCATCGGGTAGTCGATCCGCCCGAAGGGCCCGAGGGTGGAGTAGTTGTTGTCGAAGACCACGGTGCGCCGCGCCAGGACGCGGTTGTGTCCCAGCGTGTCCCAAGCCCGCACGGCGATCTCGTGCATGCCGTTGGTGAAGCGGGTGGTGTCCAGGTTCATCTGGAACCCGGAATTGGCCGCCCCTGCCACATCGGGATGCGCCAGGGCCACGTCCGGCCGAGGCAAACCGTACAGCGACTGCCCCACCACGCGACCGTCCACCATCACCTCGATGTCGGCGCGCAGGTGCCCGTCGGGGGCGGTGGTGGTGCGGATCCCCTGATCATCAATGGCCCACCCGACGATGGGATAGGCCCCCGAGACCACGTCCTGCATGCCGTAGATGGCCGGATCCCGCGGACTGTCCAGCGCGCCCAGCGGCGCCTGGTTAATAGTGTTGTCCACGATGACCGTGCGCTCGCCCAGCACCTCCTGATCCGAGTTGCTGTAGAGGACCCGCAGCGCCACGGTGTGCGGACCGTCGGTGAAGTTGCTCGCCAGGAACGAGGTGACGAAACCGGGTTCGAAGGGGAAGGGTTCGCCCTGGAACCGCGGGTACTTGCGTCGCACGTCGTCCCGCGGTTGGTTGATGTCGGCGTCGTGGAGCGGCGTCCCGTCCACCAGGAGGGTGATTCTGGCCACGCCCCGCCGGTCCAGAATGAATCCCCGGACCTCGACGATGCCGAACACCGTCGCGCCTGGGACTGGCGTGTCGATGCCGAAGATGGCCTGGCCTGTGGGTGACGTGACGCCGTGATCGTTGATGCCCGCCATTGCGGTACTGGCAACAACGGCACCGGCCAGGAGCAGCAGAAGTCCCCGCACTGTTCTGCGCATTACCGTTCCTCCCCAAGAGCTTGCACCCTCACACGAACACCTTTGTGCCAACATAGGGGCGGTACCCGAAAAAGTCAAGAGGGAGCGAACAGCGCGGCCCCCCAGCTGGCCCGCGACCCGTTCCAACCGCATTCTCGCGCCGCCACGCGCCGCGCCGCCCGTTCCCTCCGTTCCTGCGGCAGGCGGGCCCTCGGCGGGAGTTGCCCGGACCGTCGCCACCGGCTACCCTGCCCCCGTGGCGCTCCGGTCTCGCCCCCGCGCGCTCCGCCTCCTCGCCAGCCTGCTGCTGGCCGGGGTCCTGTTCGCTTACTTCCTGCACCGCGCGCCCCTGCGCGAAGTGCTGGCCACCGTGGCCGGGGTCGACGCCGGCAACCTTCTCGTGGCGGTGGCGGCCGCCCTCCTCTCCTACGCCCTGCGGGCGATCCGCTGGGGCCTGCTGTTGCGCCCCGCCGGGCGGGCCCCTGCGGGCCGGCTGCTGGGCGCCACCGCCGCCGGCTTCGCCACGTCCACGATCTTTCCCGCCCGGGCCGGGGAACTGGTGCGGCCCCTCCTGCTCGCCTCGCAGACGCGGCTGCCGGCAGCCGCCACCCTCGCCTCCATCCTCACCGAGCGTCTGGTGGACCTGGCGTCGGTGCTGGCCCTCTTTGCCGTGGGGGTCGGCCTCGCGCGCCACACCCTCCTCGCCGCCGCGCTCCCGGCTCTGGCCCGGGCCGCGGCGGTGGCCGCCGCGGCGCTGGTGGCCGGCGTCGCCCTCCTCGCCCTCCTGCTGCGTCGGCCCGAACGGGTCACGAACACCCTTGTCAGCCGGGTCCCGCAGCGCTTCCGGGAACGTGCCGAGAGGTTCCTCCAGCACCTCCTGGATGGCCTGCGCGCCGTCCAGGACCCGCGCACGGTGGGGGTGGTGGTCCTCGCCAGCGCCTGCGTGTGGCTGCCCGTCTGCTTCCAGATCCAGCTCACCGGCCGGGCCTTCGGCCAGACTCTCCCCCTCGCGACCACCTTCGTGGTGTTGGGTGTCTCCGTGCTCGGCCTCGCCGTCCCCACCCCCGCCGGGGTGGGTGGCTTTCACGCCGCCGTCCAGTTCGCCCTCACCGCCCTGGTGGGCGTGGATCTCAAGACCGCCACGGCCTTCGCCCTGGTCCACCACGCGGTGTGCTTCTTCCCCATCACGGCCGTCGGCCTCGCGTACCTGGCCGCTGCTGGAGCGGCCCTCGCAGACGTCTCGCGCGGACCCGGCGCCGGCGTTGCTGGAGGCATGTAGATGCGCTGTCCGTTCTGTGGCAACCTGGAAGATCGGGTGGTGGACTCGCGGGAACTCGCCGAGGGGAGCCAGATCCGCCGACGTCGGGAGTGTTTTCGCTGCGGGCGACGGTTCACCACCTACGAGCGGTTGGAGGAGGTACCGGCCCTGGTGGTCAAGCGGGACGGGCGGCGGGAACCTTTTGACCGCAGCAAGGTGCTGGGCGGCCTGTTGCGGGCGTGCGAGAAGCGGCCGGTGGCCCTGCGCGAACTGGAGGAGGCCGCCGATCTCGTGGAAGCAGCGGTGAACCGCAAGGACGAGCGGGAGATCCGTTCGGAAGAGATCGGCCAGATTCTCATGGAGCAGCTACGGAAGCTGGACCAGGTGGCGTACGTGCGGTTCGCCAGCGTGTACCGACGTTTCGAGGACGTGGACCAGTTCCTGGTGGAGCTGGAGAAGCTCCGCTCCGCCCCGCGGGGTTGACGGTGGAACGCCGGCGCACCGGTATCCCGCTCGTCGAGGCCCTCGCCCGTGAGGTGGATGAACTGCTGGCTCACGCCCTTGCGGAGGCGAGCGGCACCTGGGCCCCCCCGGTGGACCTGGTGGCCTGCCCGGAGCGTTTCCACGTTCTGGTGGACCTGCCCGGCGTCCGCGCCCGGGACATCACCGTTTCGCTGCGCGACCGGCAGCTGGAAGTGGCTGGCTGGAAAGCCCCGCCGCCGCACCGCTCGACCGGCAAGCGCTACCTGCGGGTCGAGCGGTCTTCCGGCCGATTCGCGGTGCGCGTGGAACTCCCCGGCCCCGTGGATCCGGTCCGCGCGCGGGCCTCCCTGGGCGGGGGTGTGCTGCGCATCGAGCTGCCCCGTATCGAGGATCGCCGCAACCGGGTCCACCTCGTGCCCATCACCGAAGAGGAACCATGAGCGAGACGAACGAGAGCAACGCCCCGAAACACGAAGAAGCCGTGGCCATCCCCGACCTCCTGCCGGCAGTGGCCCTCAAGGACACCGTCCTCTTCCCATTCGTGATGGTGTCGCTGGCGGTGAGCCGGCCGCCCTCGGTGGCGGCCGTGGACCAGGCCCTGGCCGAGAACCGGCTGCTCCTGCTCGTCACCCAGCGCGACAGTGACGTGGAGGAACCGACGGCCGCCAACCTCTACACCGTGGGGACGGTGGCCGTCATCGTCCGCATGATCAAGCTTCCCGACGCCCGCATCCGCATCCTCGTGCAGGGTTTGGCGCGGGCCCGCATCGATTACTTCGTGCAGGAGGAGCCCTTCCTGCGGGTCAAGATCACCCGCCTCGCGGAACCCGCCACCGCACCGGACAACGTGGAGCAGCAGGCGTTCCTCCGCAGCCTGCGCGCCGGCCTCGAGCGCGCCGCCGAGCTGGGCAAGCCCATCTCGCCGGAAGTGCTGCTCATTGCCGCCTCGCTGGAGGACGGCGGGCGCCTCGCGGATCTCGTCGCCTCCAACCTCGACCTCAAGCCCGCCGACGCCCAGGCGGTGCTGGAGGCCACCGAGCTCGGGCAACGGCTCCACCTGGCCAACGAGTTCCTGCAGCGCGAGCTGCAGCTTTTGGAGGTGCAGCGGCAGATCACCTCCCAGGTGCAGGGCGAGATGGACAGGTCGCACCGGGAGTACCTGCTCCGCCAGCAGCTCAAGACCATCCAGAAGGAGCTGGGAGAGCAGGAGGACTTCGAAGGGGAGATCGAGCGCTGGCGCAAGCTGGTGGCGGAGAAGGGGCTCTCCGAGGAAGCGCAGGCGGAGGCGGAGAAACAGTTCAAGCGGCTGCGCACCACCAACCCCGAGTCGGCCGAAGCCTCGGTGATTCGCACCTACCTCGACTGGCTCACGGGACTGCCCTGGCGACACCTCTCCGAGGACAACCTGGACCTAGCCAACGCCCGCCGGGTCCTGGACGAGGATCACTTCGGGCTGACCAAGGTCAAGGAGCGCATCCTCGAGTTTCTCGCGGTACGGAAGCTCAAGGCGGATTCCAAGAGCCCAATCCTGTGTTTCGTGGGACCGCCGGGCGTGGGCAAGACCTCCCTGGGGCGCTCCATCGCCCGGGCCCTGGGGCGGAAGTTCGTGCGCCTGTCGCTGGGGGGCGTGCACGACGAGGCGGAAATCCGGGGCCACCGCCGCACCTACGTGGGCGCCATGCCGGGCCGGATCCTCCAGGGGATCAACCAGGCGGGCACCTCCAACCCGGTGTTCGTGCTGGACGAGATCGACAAGATCGGCGCCGACTACCGGGGAGACCCCGCAGCCGCCCTGCTGGAGGTCCTCGACCCGGAGCAGAACGCCACCTTTCGGGACCACTACCTGGACGTGGCCTACGACCTGTCCCGGGTGATGTTCATCGCCACCGCCAACGTCACGGAGACGATCCACCCGGCCTTCCTGGACCGGATGGAGGTGATCCACCTGTCGGGCTACACCGAAGAGGAAAAACTGCAGATCGCCCGCCGCCACCTCGTCCCCAAGCAGCTCGCCGAGACCGGCCTCACCCCGCAGCACATCCGCTTCACGGAAGCTGGGCTGCGACACATCATCACCCGCTACACCCGCGAGGCGGGGTTGCGCAACCTGGAACGCGAGATTGCCGCCGCCTGCCGCAAAGTCGCCGTGCGGGTGGCGGAGGGCCACGAGGCGCGGGTGACCGTGACGCCCCGGCGGGTGGAGCGCTTCCTCGGCCCCCACCGCTTCCTCCCCGAGACCCAGCTCGCCGAGGAGCGGGTGGGCGTGGCCACCGGTCTCGCCTGGACCCCGGTGGGCGGGGACATCCTCCACGTGGAGGCGCTCGCCCTGCCGGGCAAGGGGGAGCTGCGACTCACCGGCCATCTGGGCGACGTGATGAAGGAATCCGCGCAGGCGGCGCTCTCCTTCCTCCGGGCCCACTTGGAGCTTCTCTCGCTGCCGGCCGACTATTTCGACAAGCACAGCTTCCACGTGCACGTGCCGGCGGGGGCCATCCCCAAGGACGGTCCCTCCGCGGGCATCACGCTGCTGGTGGCCATGGCCTCGGCGGCGAGCGGCCGCGCGGTGCGCCGTGACCTGGCCATGACCGGGGAGATCACGCTCCGCGGCGAAATTCTCCCCGTCGGGGGCATCAAGGAGAAGCTGCTGGCCGCCCGCCGGGCGGGTATCCGGGAGGTGGCCATACCGCGGGCCAACGAGCGGGACCTCTTCGAACTGCCGCTGCCGGTGCGCCGCGCCCTGGAGGTGCACCTCCTGGACCGCGCCGAGCCGGCTCTCGCCCTGGCCCTGCGGCCGCCCGGCAAAATCGAGGGACAGGGACAGTGACGAACCTGCGCAAACGCTTCCTGCGCCGCCTGCGGGAGGCCACGGGGGCCGGCGACGATCCCGCCCGCTTCGCCGCCTCCTGGGCGGTGGGCGTAGCCGTAGGGCTATCCCCATTCCTCGGTGCCCAGACGCTTCTCGCGCTCCTGACCGCGGCCCTGTTCCGCCTCAACAAGGTGGACGTGCTCCTGGGAACCCTGATCTCGAACCCATGGACCTTGGCGGTTTACTTTCCCGTCGCCGCCCTGCTCGGGTCGTTCCTCACCGGGGGCTCGCTGCCCGGCGGTACCATGCCCTCCCTGTTGGAGCTGGGCGACCCCTACCTCTGGCGCCGCCCCGCCGACTGGCTCCAACCCGTGGTGGCGAGCTGGCTCGTGGGGGCCGGTCTGCTCGCCCTGCTGGGCGGCACCCTCACCTACCTGCTGGTGTACCGGCTGGCGCAGCGTCTGGGCCGGGCTCAAGGGGCATAAGCTCCCCCCGCCACAGCTTCTCGCGGAAGTACGCGATGGTGCGCGCCAGTCCCTCCTCCAGCGAGGTGCGGGGGCGCCAACCCAGACGCGTGCGGGCCAGGGTGATATCCGGCTGCCGCACCCGCGGGTCGTCCACGGGCAGCGGGCGGAACTCGATCGGCCCGCGGCTGCCGGTCAGTTTCATGATCGTCTCGGCGAACTGGAGGACCGTCATCTCCTGCGGGTTGCCGATGTTCACCGGCTCCGTGATGTCGGAGAAGAGGACGCGGACGATCCCTTCCACCAGGTCGTCCACGTAGCAGAAGGAGCGGGTCTGCGTGCCGTCGCCGAACACCGTGAGCGGCTGCCCCGCCAGCGCCTGGCAGATGAACGCCGGCACCACGCGCCCGTCCCGCGCCCGCATGCGCGGGCCGTAGGTGTTGAAGATGCGAACGATGCGGGTGGCGAGACCGTGGTAGCGGTGGTAGGCCATGGTCATGGCCTCGGCGAAGCGTTTGGCCTCGTCGTACACCCCCCGCGGGCCGACCGGGTTGACGTTCCCCCAGTAGGACTCGGGCTGGGGGTGGACCAGCGGGTCGCCGTAGACCTCCGAGGTGGAGGCGAGGAGGAACCGGGCGTTCTTGGCCTTGGCCAAGCCCAGCGCCTTGTGGGTCCCCAGGGAGCCCACCTTCAGCGTCTGAATCGGCAGTTCCAGGTAGTCGATCGGGGAGGCCGGCGAGGCGAAGTGAAGCACGAAGGCCAGCGGCCCAGGCACGTGGATGAAGTTGGTGACGTCGTACTTCTCGAAGACGAAGCCGGGCCGGCCGAAGAGGTGCTCGATGTTCGACATGCTGCCGGTCAGGAGGTTGTCGATGCACACCACCTCCATGCCCTCGTCGAGCAGACGCTCGCACAGGTGCGACCCCAGAAACCCAGCCCCTCCCGTGACCACCGCCCGTGCCGGTGCCATCGCCACCTCCCCGGCGCCCCGCTATCGCCGCGAACCCTCGGCAGCGAGGTAGCGCCGGAGAGCATCTTGCCACGGCGGGAGGGGCTCCCCAAGCAGCCCCTGCAGCCGCGACGTATCCAGTACGGAGTAGGCCGGGCGGGGGGCGGGGCGCCGGCTCTCGGCCGTGGCAATCGGCACCACCTCCACCGCAACCCCCAGCTGCACGACGATCTCGCGAGCGACCTCGTACCAGGTGGCGCGCCCCTCGTTCACCACGTGCACCACCCCCTCGGCACCCACCTCGAGCAGGCGCACCAGGGCGTACGCCACGTCCTCCGCGTAGCTAGGCGACCCCACCTGGTCGTGCACCACGCGCAGCGTCCTCGCCCCGGAGGTGATCTGCGCGCGGATGGCCTCCACGAAGTTGCGGCCGCCGTGTCCGAACAGCCAGGCCGTCCGCACCACGAGCCGGCGCGGCGCGAGGGCAGCGGCCCGCTCCCCCTCCAGCTTGCTCCGCCCGTACACCGAAGCGGGGCGCGGTTCGTCCTCCTCGCGGTAGGGCCGGGACAGCCTTCCGTCGAACACGTAGTCGGTGGAGATCTGGACCAGCAGCGCGCCCAGCTCCTTCGCCGCCCGGGCCAGGTGCTCCACGGCTCGAGCGTTGACGCGAAAGGCCTCCGCCTCCCGGGTCTCGGCAGCGTCCACCGCGGTGAAGGCGGCGCAGTTCACGATCACCT
The DNA here is from genome assembly GCA_037441065.1 of Acidobacteriota bacterium. Taxonomy (GTDB): domain Bacteria; phylum Acidobacteriota; class Thermoanaerobaculia; order Thermoanaerobaculales; family Thermoanaerobaculaceae; genus JACADV01. The sequence goes on from JBBISY010000003.1 coordinate 306,907, forward strand.
GGGGCGCGCACGCGCGCGCGGCCGCCACGATGGCCGCCGCATCGGCGACATCCACCTCCGGGAGGTCCACCCCGGTCACTGACCAGCCGGCTGCGCCGGCTGCCCGCTGCAGCGCCCTGCCCAGCTGGCCCCGGTGGCCCGTGAGGAAGATCCGCAACCGCCCACCCCCCGCGGCAGCGATTCGGCGAAGCGGCGCGCCGTGCCGCCGCGCTATCCTATACCGTCCCCCAGGGGCCGCCGCGCCGGTGGAGGCCACGGGCGAGGGCGCCCTCGAGGGGACGCGAGGAGCCGCAATGCAACGACGCGCCAAGCTGGGAAGCCCGAACGGAGTGCTCCCGATCTCGGAGCGCGACTCCAACCTGCTGTCGCCCGACCGGGAGCCCGAGGTGGAACGGCAGGTTGCCCAGCATGTGGCCGCCATCCTCGACCTCCTCGGCCTCGACCGCAGCGACCCCAACCTGCACCACACGCCGGAGCGGGTGGCCCGTCTGTTCCTGGAGATGTTCCACGGCCTGCAGGAGGGTGCCGCGCCTACCGTCACCACCTTCCCCAACACCGAGAACTACCAGGCCATGGTGACGGAGCGGGACATCCCCTTCTACTCCATGTGCGCCCACCACCTGGTCCCCTTCTTCGGGCACGCGCACATCGCCTACATCCCCGCCCGCACCATCGTGGGCCTCTCCAAGCTCCCGCAGGTCCTGGAGTTCTACGCCCACCGCCCGCAGCTCCAGGAGCGGCTCACGGAGCAGGTGGCGGACTTCCTCGCCACGCGCCTGGAGCCGCTGGGGGTGATGGTGGTGATCGAAGCCCGGCACCTGTGCATGGAGATGCGGGGGGTGAAGAAACACGGCACCCTCACCGTCACGTCGGCCATTCGCGGCTGCTTCCGCGACCGCCGGGTCCGCGAGGAATTTCTGGCGATCCTGGCCCGTCCCCGCGACGGGCAGCACTGAACGCTCCCGCCAGCCCGCCGCGAGCTGCGAGCCCGCGCAAGCCGGCGGGCCCTACCTCACCTCGATGTAGACGTAGATCCGCTTGGCGGAGAGCAGCGCCGAACCCTGCACCGTGACCTTGCTGGACTCGCTGAAGTCGCGCCCCGCCTTCACCTTGAAGGGCTCCATGTGGGCCCGATCGATCCCTCTCCCCTCCTCGTCCTCGAGGAGCAGCGCCGCGTCCACCTCCACCTTGGTCTCGCGCTGGTTGCTGCCATCCAGCTGCACCTCGCAGGCGGCGGGGCTGCCGGCCTGCACCTCGCCGCGGGGCCGGATGATCAAGGTGGCCAGGCGCACCCCCCCCACGTCGGCCATCAGCGACAGGGGCTGGCCCAATGCAAATGGCAGGTCTTCCTGAAAGGGGTTGTCCGACGCCCGGTAGGTCGGCGCCTCCTGCGCCGCTGCGCTGAGCACCCCCAGGAGCAGCACTCCGACCAGCAGAGAACCCCGCATGACGCCCCTCCAAGCAGCAAAATGCCGTGCGGCCGCGCGCCGCCACGGCTCACTTCACCACGTCACCCACAGCAAAGCCGGACCCCTGCACCACCTGGCACTCCGAGTACTTGGCACCCTTGACCGCGGTCACCCTGATGGTGCCCACCTGTTGCTCGTCGGCGCCCAGCACCTCGCCGGTGTCGGGGTCGCGGATCACTTCGCCCTGGCGGTACACCCCCAGCGTGTCCCCCACCGAGATACCGTGCTCGGAGCCGAGGTTGATGTAGATCACCCCTCCCGCGATCTTGGCGATCTTGCCCGCCACCCGCCCCACCACCGTGGCCGAGGTGGCGAGGTTCAGGGTCTTCAGCTTGCCGGCAAGCTCCTCGACGCAGGGCAGGAGCACCTTGTCGAACATGCGCCGATCGTCCACCCCGCCCCCGCTCCCCATGACGAAGACCTTGACGCTGGACTCTTCCTTGCGCGCCTTGTCCGCCCACACGATCTCGCCGGTGGTGGTGGCCACGAGCCGCGCGTCCAGGGCGGAGACGAACTTCTTGCGCTTCACGTCCACCCCGATCCCCCACCCCACCTGCGCCTTCGCCACTTCCTCGCCGAACTCGGTGACGTTCCCGAAGAGCAGGTACTCCACCCCCAGGAGCTTGCCGGCCTGCACGGCGGTCCGGGGGTCGATATCCCCGGACAGCGACAGGTTCTTCTCGCGCATCAGGGCGTCCAGCCGCTCCCGCTCGATGACCGTGAACTTCCCGGACTTCACGAGTTCTGTGATGAACATGTCCTGGGCCGCTTCTCCCGCCCGCGACCAGTGCGCCTCCAGAGCCTTGTGACCGAACTCCAGCACTGCCAGGCGAGGCTTGTCGCCGGCCGCGGCGCTCGCCCCCAGCAGCGTCCCCGCCAATCCCCATACCATCAAAGCCCGTCGCATCGTCGTCTCCCTCCCACGGCATCTCACTCTGTCATTGTACACACCCGGGCCGCGAGTCAAGCGGCCCGAGCCAAGGAGAAAGGCCCCGGCTCCCGCCGGGGCCCGGATACGCCGCTGTCTGCCCTCACTTTGCCTCTTGCAGACGCTGCGCCTTCAGTACACAGATCGCGGCCATGTTCACGATGTCGTTGACCTCCACGCCCCGCTGCAGAACGTGCACGGCCGCATGTATCCCGGCCAAAATGGGACCGATCGCCTCCACCTTGCCCAGACGCCAGAGCAGCTTGTAGGCGATGTTGGCCGAATCCAGGTCGGGGCAGACCAGCACGTTCGCGTCCCCCTGAATGCGCGAGAAGGGGTAGGTCTCCGCGGCCACGCTGGGCTCCACCGCGGTGTCCGCCTGCATCTCGCCGTCGATGATCAGCTCGGGCCACCGCTGCCGGGCGATCTCCACCGCGCGCCGCACCTTGAGGGTGCGCTCGTCGGTGTTGGAGCCGAAGTTGGAGTAGGAGAGCATGGCGATGCGGGGCTCCACGTCGAAGTAGTTCTTTGCCACCGTCCCGGCCAGGTAGGCGATCTCCGCCAGCTCCTCAGCGTTCGGGTCCAGATTCACGGTGGTGTCCGCCACGAAGATCATCCGATCCTCGAACAGCAACAGGTAGACCCCCACCGCCTTGGAGAGCCCGGGGTAGGTGTGGTGCACCTGCAGCGCCGGCCGGATCGTCTCCGGGTAGTGCATGGTGAGGCCGGAGATGAGACCGTCCGCGTCGCCCTCCAGCACCATCATGTTGCCGAAGTAGACCGGGTCCTCCATGGCCTTGGCCGCGTCCTCCGGCCCCACCCCCCGGCGCCACCGCAGCTCGTGGAAACGCCGGGTGTACGCCTCGAGCTTCGGGCTCTGCCGCGGGTCCACCACCTCCACGCGCTCGGTGGGCACCTCGAACTCCCGCAGCAGCTCGCCGATCGCCGCGGCTTCGCCGAGCAGGACCGGGCGGCAGATCCCCTCCTCCACCAGGATCTTGGCCGCCCGCACGATCTTCGGGTGCGTCCCTTCGGCGAAGGCGATGCGCTTGGGTTCCCCCTTGGCACGCTGAATGACAAACTGCATGACCTGCCGGGTGCGGGAGAGCCGCGATTCCAGCTCGGCCACGTAACCCTCGCGGGAGGCGTAGGGCTTGCGCGCCACGCCGGTGCGGATCGCCGCCTCCGCCACCGCCGGCGCCTCCCACAGCAGCACGCGGTAGTCGAAGGGCTTGGGGATCAGGTACTCGCGCCCGAACTTGAGAGACTTCACCCCGTATGCCTTGATCACCGAGTCGGGGACGTCCTCCTTGGCCAGGTCGGCCAGGGCGCGCGCTGCCGCCAGCTTCATCTCCTCGTTGATGGCGGTGGCCCCCACGTCCAGCGCCCCCCGGAAGATGAAGGGGAACCCCAGCACGTTGTTCACCTGGTTGGGGTAGTCCGAGCGACCGGTGGCCATGATGGCGTCGGACCGCACGGCTGCCACCTCCTCCGGGAGAATCTCCGGGTCCGGGTTGGCCATGGCAAAGATGATGGGATCCTTGGCCATCGTCTTCACCATCTCGGGGGTCAACATCCCTTTCACCGACACGCCGGCGAAGACGTCCGCCCCGCGCACCGCGTCGGCCAGGGTACGCGCATCGGTCTCGCGGGCGAAGAACTCCTTGTACGGGTTCATCCCCTCAGTGCGCCCCTTGTAGATGACCCCCTTGGTGTCCACCATCAGCAGGTTCTCAAGCTTGACCCCCAGCAGCAGGTAGAACTTGGCGCAGGCGATGCCGGCCGCCCCGGCACCGCAGAACACCACCTTCACCTCGTCTAGCCGCTTGCCCACGAGTTCGCAGGCGTTGAGCAGGGCCGCCCCGGAAATGATGGCCGTGCCGTGCTGGTCGTCGTGAAACACCGGGATCGAGAGGGTGCGCTTCAACTCCTCCTCGATCTCGAAGCACTCCGGCGCCTTGATGTCCTCCAGGTTGATCCCGCCCAGGGTCGGCTCGATGAGCTGGCAGAAGCGGATCACTTCCTTGGGATCCTTGGAGGCCACCTCGATATCGAACACGTCGATGTCGGCGAAGCGCTTGAACAGGACGCCCTTCCCCTCCATCACCGGCTTGCCCGCCAGCGCCCCGATGTCGCCCAGACCCAGCACCGCCGTGCCGTTGGAGATGACGGCGACCAGGTTGCCCTTGTTGGTGTACTCGTAGGCCAGGGCCGGGTCGCGCTCGATTTCCCGGCATGGCTCCGCCACTCCTGGGGTGTAGGCCATGGACAGATCGCGCTGGGTCAGGCACGGCTTGGTCGGCACCACCGAGAGCTTGCCGTGGTGTTTCCCGGTGTGGTAGGCGAGGGCTTCCTCACGGGTGATCTTGGTCGTACTCATCGCTCCTCCACGCGGTTCGATCAAAAGCCAAAAAGCACAATGAATTATAGCGTGAGACGGGCGGCCGTCAAGGGCGGCTTCGGGGTGGGGCGCCGCCGTCGGCGGCCGGAGCCGACGTCCGCGCGGAAAGCGGCAGCGTGGCTGCCGCCGCGTGGCGCTGCCGCTGCGCGTGGCGTTCCAATGCCAGCTCCACGAGACGGGACAGGAGCCTGCTGTACGGGTACCCGGAGAGGCCCATCAGGCGGGGGTACATGGAAATGGGCGTGAACCCTGGGATCGCGTTCAGTTCGTTGACGAACAGCGTCGCGTCGCGGCGGCGGAGGAGGAAATCTACCCGCGCCATTCCCTCGCAGCCCACCGCCTCGAATGCCCTCACCGCCAGCGAGCGGGCCGCCGCTGCCAGGTCCTCCGGCAGCGGGGCGGGGGCCAGCAGCTGGCAGGCATCGTCCAGGTACTTGTCGGCGTAGTCGTAGAATTCGTGCCCCGGCACCACCTCGCCGGGGACGCTGGCCAGGGGGGGTGTCTCGCCCAGCACCGCCACCTCGATCTCGCGGGCGTCGATCCCCTCCTCCACGATGACCAGGCGGTCGAAGACCAGCGCCCCCTCCACCGCCTCGGCCAGGGCGGCCCACCGCTTCACCTTCGTGATGCCCACGGAGGAACCGAGCCGAGCCGGCTTGACGAACAGCGGCAGGGGCAACGCCCGACAGCGCGCGCGGCACGCCTCCGGGTCGCCGCGCCACTCCTCCTCGGTAACCGCCACGAAGCGCGGTGTGGGCACGCCGCAGGCCTGCAGGACCCTTTTCGTGAGCACCTTGTCCATGGTCACCGCTGCCGCCGCCACGCCGCACCCCACGTACGGCAGGTCCAGCATTTCGCACAGCCCCTGGACCGTACCGTCCTCCCCGTACGGCCCGTGCAGTACCGGGAACACGACCTGGACCTCCCCGCTCCACAGCCGCGGATCGATGGGCTGCTGCCCCTCCAGTTCGCCCACCGTGTCGGGGGTCTTACCCGGCGCCGCCAGCAGCGCCGCCGCGGTTTCCGCGTCCGCCCAGCGACCGCGCCGGTCCACCGCGAACGGGATCACCTCGAAGCGTTCACGGTCCAACTCCCGGGCCACCGATCGGGCGGAGATCACGGAGACTTCGTGCTCCCCGGACCGGCCCCCGAAGACCAGTCCCACTCGAACTCGGCTGGTCACCGGGAAACTTCGCCCCAGATGCGCCGCAGCGCCCCCAGCGCTTTCGCGAAAGCCCCCTCCCGCCCGGCCTCGGTGAGCTTCTCCAGCTCGCCGGCGTCGAGGTAGACGCCCCCACAATCGGGGCAAACCTCGATCTCCACCCCCCCCACCGTGGTCGTCTCCATGCGTTGCCCGCACTTGGCACAGTGCATGGAGTGGAGCTCCTTGAGCCGCCGCCGCTCCTCCTCGGCCACCCGCCGGGCGTGCTCCTCCCGGAGGGCCCTCAGGCGCTCCATCTCCTGGCGAAGAAAGTACTCCTCCTCCTTATCGCTCGGGTTGTACACGGTCTCCCCTCCTCGGCGGTCAATCATACCGCCACCCTTTGCCGTTGTGAACGAGCCACGCCGGGAACTCGCGCAGGCTAGAAATCGCGTCCACGCGGCATCCCGGCAGCTCCTCCCACTCCCGTCCCCCCACGATGAGACCCGCCATCCCCGCTACCGCAGCGGTCAGCGCGTCGATCCGCGAATCCCCCACGAGGAGCGCCTCGGCGGCCGCCACCCCCAGCGCCGCCAGCACCGGCTGCACGGCGGCCACCGCCGGTTTGGTGGCGCCCGACCGGTCGGGGCCGCTCACCACCGCCAGCCAGGCGGCAAACCCCCAGTGCTGCAGCCAGTCCAGCGCCCGCTGGGTGGCCTTGTTGGACACCACCGCCACCCGCCCCCCCGTGCCGGCTGCCGCAAAGGCCACCGCCTCGCGCGCCCCCTCCCGCGGCGGCGTGTCGGCCAGGGGGATGGTCTCGTACGCCTCGGCGTAGCCGCAGAGCACGCGCTCGACCAGGGCCTCGTCGGCGCAGGGGGCGACGGCGTCGCGGACCAGCGCAGCCGCACCGCGCCCCACGTGCGCCACCACCCACTCGAAGTCGCGCTCCGGCAATCCCTCCCGCGCCAGCGCGGCGGCCAGGGCCCGGTGAATGGTGGGGAAGGAGTCTGCCAGGGTCCCGTCCAGGTCGAACAGCACGCCCCGCGGCCACAGCTCGGTCGCCGCGGTCCCGGTTTCAGTGCCTCCCCTCACGCCGCCTCCGGGTAGAGCAGGTAGGGCCGCCGCTCCTGCGCGAATTCGCGGCAGTATCGCTCCCATCGCTCCCCGAGCTCCTCGAGCGACAGCTCGCCCAGCACCGCCTGCCGCGCCAGCTCCGAACCGGTCAACAGATCGATGGCCGGCACGTCACGCACGAACTCGTAGGGTTCTTCCCGCCAGGAAAACTCCCGGGGGTAGAGGGTGCGGGCGCACCGCAACAGCTCGAGCCCCATCCTGACCGCGCCGCGGGCCCGCCGATCCGCGACGTGCCACTCCACGCCCCCGCACACCTGCCCGGCGTGCTTGCCGAACTCGGGGCGAAAGCGCGTGGCGCGGAAGCGAAAGGCGGGCAGCGCCAGGGCGTTGAGGGCGCTGGCCAGTTCTTCCCCGTCGAGCCACGGCGCGCCGATCAGCTGAAAGGGCCGGGTCGTGCCCCGCCCCTCCGAGAGGGTGGTGGCCTCCACCAGGCACGCCCCCGGGTAGATCCGCGCCGTCGTCGGCGTGGGCATGTTCGGGGACGGCGCCACCCACGGCAGCCCCGTTTCCTCCCACGCCATGGCGCGGTGCCAGCCGCGGCAGGGTAGCACCGTGAGGGCGAGGTCCGGGAAGCGCCGGGCCTTGAGGAGCAGTGCCAGCTCGCCCAGCGTCAGCCCGTGCCGCACCGGCACCGGCAGCTCGGACACGAAAGAGCGGCAGGAGGAGGCCACGGGGCCGCCCTCCAGCTCCACCCCGCCCAGCGGGTTGGGGCGGTCGCAGACAATGACCTCCACCCCCACGGCGGCGCAGGCGGCCATGGTCAGCGCCATGGTGGCGGCGAAGGTGTAGTAGCGGCAGCCGATATCCGGGAGGTCCACCACCACGGCTTCCAGGTCCTCGAGCACCTCGGGGGCCGGCGCCAGGGTGGCGGGATCGCGGCCGTAGAGGGAAACCACGGCCACCCCGGTGGTCGGCTCCCGGTCCGCCTCCACCGGCTCCATGTCCTGCGCGATGCCCCACAGCCCGTGTTCGGGAGCCAGCAGGCGCACCGGCCGGCACCCCGCCCGCGACAACGCCTGCCAGGAGGCTTCCAGCTGCCGCGTCACCGAGGCCTGGTTGGCGAGCAGGGCGAAGCGACGCCCCCGCAGGAGGGCGAGGTCCTCCAGGAGCACCTCCAGCCCGAGGACCACACTGCCCGGCATGGCCGAGGAGTATACGCCGCCACCCCGCGCCCCTGGTTGCCCGGCCGCCCGTCCCCGCGCCGGGCGCACGCCGGCTACAATGCGTGGCCGCGCCGCGGGGAGGTGCCCATGGATCTTGAGGAGTTCGCTACTTTCGTCGAGAAGACCAACCCCCACACGGTGTTCGCGCCGCTCGGCATCCGCGTCACCTCGTTCGACCCGGACCTGTTCCAGGTAGCTCTGGACATCGACTCTCGGCACCGCCAGCACCTGGGCATGCTGCACGGGGGGGTCTCCGCCCTGCTGGCCGAGTCGGCGGCGTCCATGGCGGCGGCGGCCAGCGTAGACATGCGGGCCAACACCATCGCCGGCGTGGATCTCAACGCCACGCACCTGAAGGGGAAGCGGGCGGGCACCATCACTGCCACCGCTCGCCCCCTCTTCCGGGGCAAGAACTTCCACGTCTATGGGATCGACATCACCGACGAGGAGGGCGACCTGGTGTGCGCGGCCCGCTGCACCATTGCAGTGCGGCCTCGCCAGCGCTCGGCTGGCGCCGACGGGTGAGGCGCGCGGGCCTCACACCATCTTCAGGAGGTGCCCCATCTTTTCCTTCTTCGTCGCCAGGTACCGGCGGGTGTGCTCGGTGGGCGGCACCTCCAGGGGAACGCGCTCCACGATCTCCAGTCCGTACCCCTCCAGGGCCACGTACTTGGCGGGGTTGTTGGTCATCAGCCGCATGCGCCGCACCCCCAGATCGCGGAGGATCTGGGCCCCCACCCCGTACTCCCGCCGGTCGGGCGGAAACCCCAGCTTCCGGTTGGCCTCGACGGTGTCCTCCCCCCGGTCCTGCAACTCGTAAGCGCGCAGCTTGTTGACGATGCCGATCCCCCTGCCCTCCTGGAGCAGGTAGAGGAGCACGCCGCGCCCCTCGGCCGCGATCCGTTCCATGGCGGTCTCGAACTGGGCCCCGCAGTCGCAGCGCTGCGAGCCGAACACATCCCCCGTCAAGCACTGGGAGTGCACGCGAACCAGCACCGGCACCTCGGGGGAGATGTCGCCCATCACGAGCGCCACGTGTTCCTCGTCGGTCACCGAGGACCGGTAGGCGTGCAGGGTGAACTCGCCGTAGCGGGTGGGCAGCTTCGGCGAGGCGATGCGCTCCACCAGACTCTCGTGGCGCATCCGGTGCGCCACGATGTCCTTGACGGTGACGATGCACAGCCCCAGCTCGCGTGCGATCTCCTTCAGCCGGGGCAGGCGCGCCATGGACCCATCGGTGTCCATGATTTCGCAGATCACCGCCGCCGGCACGAGGCCGGCCAGCCGCGCCAGGTCTACCGACGCCTCGGTGTGGCCGGTCCGCTTCAGCACGCCGCCCCGGCGCGCCCGCAGCGGAAACATGTGCCCGGGGCGGAGCAGATCCGACGGTTTCGTGGCGGGATCGATGCAGGCCCGCACCGTGGCCGCGCGATCGGCGGCGGAAATGCCGGTGGTCACGTGGTGCCTGGCCTCCACCGACACGCAGAACGCCGTCTGGTGCGGCGAGGTGTTGTGTTCCACCATGGGCCGAAGGTCCAGCGCATCGCAGCGTTCCTCGGTGAGCGCCAGGCAGATCAGCCCGCGGGCGTGAATGCTCATGAAGTTGATGCTGTCGGCCGTCACCTTTTCCGCGGCGATGGCCAGATCCCCCTCGTTCTCCCGGTCCTCGTCGTCCACGATGATGACGAAACGGCCCTGGCGGAACTGCTCGGCCGCCACCTCGACCGATACGAGAACGTCCTCCCCAGCCGTCACCGCCCCTGCCTCCTCCCAGCTCACGATTGTCCGGAGGGCGCCACGATATGGAGCGGAATCTTGGCCGCTCGAGAAGCGCCCGACACGGTGTCGCGCAGCGTCAGCTCTAGGAGGTACTCCCCCTCCTTGCGGAAACCGCTCAGCGGCAGCGCGTTCCCGAACATCCACAGATCCCCGTAGACCTTCGAGAGCGTCACCTTCTGCGGCGGCAGCTGGCCCAGCACCCTGCCCTCCGCCGACACCTGGACCGAGAGTTCCAGGTGGGGCTGGGGTTCCGCCGCAGCGGCCCCCTCGCCCTCGGGCTTCTCGAGGCCCGGCCGCACCACGTAGCAGAAGTAGGCGACCGAGTCCTTGCTGGTGTAGCGGTCACCGATGTTGGGCAATGCGTGCCACCCCCCCACATTGAAGGGGTCGCCAAGGTTGGCGTTCGCCTCCTGCCGCACCTCCAGCCCCCAGATGAAGGGCGAAATGTAGGTGGCATCGGCTGCCACCGCCTCCCGCTCCGCCTCCACGGTGGACACTGCCACAGGGCCCCCGTCGCCCAGGAGAGCCAGATCCACAGACCACTTACCGGCCTCCAGGGGGATCGACAGCTCGTAGGCGTTTCCCTCCGCCACCGGCAGGGGCTGGATCGCGCGCGAAAACGTGCCCAGCTCGGCGCCGTCCGTGCCCCGAACCCGTCCCACCACGCGGTTGGCCGCCGGGGCCGTGCTCGGTACCCGCACGAACAGCCACAGGGGGTACGCCGTGTCGGACTGTGCCCCGGTGGTGGTATGTACCACCGTCCCCTCCGGCCACGGCCGGGGCTCCGCGGCGAAGACGGCAAGCTCGGCAGGTGTGGCTGCCTTCGAGCCGCGCAGGAGGCCCAGGCGCGGCACCTCCTTGAGATCGGGGTGGAGCACCAGCGCCTCCGGCATGTCGGCCAGGACCCGCATGGCCGTGACGATGCGCGAGTCGGAGCGGGCGAACTGGTAGTCGTCCACGCCGATGCGGCTCTGCAGGAAGATGAAGGTCAGCTGCTCCGCCTTCACGTCGTCCCTGAGGCTCTGGGGCAGCTGGTCCCGGCGGTAGATCCAGATCTCCGCCCCGGCCCCCTCCTCGCTGGGAACGTTTGCCTCGCTCTCCGTCTCCAGCCGGCGGGCGGTCTGCGCGGGGGGCAGCGCGGAACGGTGCGCCCACGGTCCCAGAACGATGAGGGTGCGGCCCCGGTCGGTCATCCAGCCGGGGGTCTTGGCGTAGCCGAAGTTGGCGTCCGCGTACTCCACCCGCTGCTCGAACTGCCGCTTGAACTCGTTGACTGCGGTCTCCAGGTCGGGGTCGCGCCGGGCCCAGAAGAGGTCGATGAACGCCTGGGCCTGGGCATCGGTGGTGAGCTTCGCGTACTCCTTCTTCTCCTTCTTCGTGAGCAGGAACCCGGCCGGCCCCTTGGGCCACTCCCTGAAGGGCTCCGACAACTCGGCACCGGCGAACACACCGACCAGCATGCTGGCAACTGCCAAGGGAATCGCTTTTCGCATCGCTTTCCTCGTTTCCGTCCGGGACCTGGCGCCGCCGCCCGGGCGGCGCCATGATACACCTATTTTCTCCCCCGGTGGCGGTCAGAAGGGGTTGCCGAAGGCGAAGAACAGTTCCCCCGCCGACTCCCCGGCCTGGCGGTCCAGCTTCCACCCGTACTCGAGGCGTACCGGCCCGATGGGCGTGCCGACCCGCACCCCCACGCCGGCGCCCCACCGCAACTGCGCCGTGTTCATGCTGCGCCAGTCGGCCCACACGTTCCCGCCGTCCAGGAAGACAGCCCCGCCCACGCTCCCCGCCAGCGGGAACCGCCACTCCAGATTGAAAAGCGCCAGCCCCGCCCCACCCAGCGGGTCGCCGTCGCTGTCCAGGGTTTCCCCTACGATACCGAGCCGATCGATGGCGAAGGCCCGGTGCGAGATCCGCCCCCCGGCGAAGTACCGCACGGCGATGGGCAGACGCAGGTTATTCGGCACTGCCGGGTCCCGATCCCTGGGTTCGATGGCGCCGAGCCTCGTGCTCCCCGCCAGTACCCCCCGCCCCAGGGGGGTGTAGATCGTGCCGAGGAGGGTCAGCTTCTGGAAGGCGGCGTCGGCGTCGAAGAGGGGAAAGGCGTTCTGGTACTGGAGGCTGGCCTGCAGGCCGCGGTGGGGCTCGAAGACATCGTCCCGCGAATCGTACTCCAGGATCGGGGTGAGCGAGGCGATCTTGGCCCGCTGGTGCCCCCGCTCCAACTCGGAGAGGAGCTCCTCGGGTGCCGTGGGTTCCGTCACCTGGTAGTCGTAGCGCAGCAGGGCGCGCCGCGGGTAGCGGCGCCGGTCCCCGAACTCGACCCACATCCCGCGGCGCAGCAGCGCGTACGTGTCGTAGTTCTCGTCGGTGCGGAAAACGGACACCCAGACCGGCACGCCCAGCAAACCCAGCTCGGCCGGCTCGCGATAACTCACCTGCCAACGCGCCTCCCGTGCCGAGTAGCGGCCGTCGAAGGCCAGCGTCCGCGCGGTGCCGAACAGACTCGTCTCCGACCAGCTCAGGGATACGCTGGTGCGCGCCTCCGTGTCCCACCCCAGGCCGAATCCCACCGCACGGGTGGGAGCCTCCCTCACCTCCAGCACGAGATCGCGCGTCGGACCGACGTCCAGGCCCGGCAGCCGCCTCGTGGTCGCCCTCTCGAACACCCCCAGCGAAACGAGACGCCGTGTGGCCTCCAGCGAACCCTTGGGTGTGAAGACGCGGCCCGGTTCCAGCCGGATCATGCGGTCCACCACCTCCGGGCGCGTCTTCCCCAGCCCGGCGACCACCAGCCGCCCCACCACCACCCTGTCCCCCGGCACCACCGTCACGGTAACCGAACAGAGCGTGCCCGCGCAGCTGTGCTCGCTCGACACCCGAGCCTCCGCATAGCCGGCGTCCGCGACCGCATCGGCCAGCAATTGCCGGGCCGCCTCCTCTCCTGCCACGCTCCACGGACCTCCCGCCACCAGCGGCAGGGGCGGCATCGGCACGTCGTCCGGGACACCCACCACGCGCACCTCCCCAACCGTGACCCGCTCTCCCAGTACCACGGGAATCTCCACCCGCACCCCCCCCTCGGCGGGCACGAAGCGCGGCGTTCCCACCTCGGCCTGGGCGTAGCCCTGCCGCACCAGCGCCGCCCGCACCGACGCCGCGTCCTGGGCCAGCGTTTCCTCGTCCACCGGCTCTCCCCGGAACCGGCCGGGCCTCCCCGGCCGGACCGCAACACGGGCGAGCAGGAACTCTCGGGCGATCCCCTCCGCGCCAGGAAAATCGACGGCTGTAATCCGCAGCCGGGGCCCGAAACGGGCTGCGAGCTGCAGCACGCGTTCCGTCTCCGCATCCACGAGCCGTCCTTCCACCGTGGCCAGGAAGCGCCCGTCCCGCTGCGCCCAACACCGCACCGCCTTGACGGTGGCATCGAGAGACGCCTCGCTGAAGGTCTCCGTCCCCGAGAGGAAGGGCAGCGCTTCCTGACGCAACGACTTGCCCAGCTTCTCGCCGCGCAGCTCGAGGCGGTACGGCGGCCCCGGCTCCACCTCGAAGACCACGGTGGCCCGCTCCAGGGGACCGGAAACGCGCGCCTGCGCCACCTCCGCCTCCCAGTAGCCCGAGCGCCGCAGACTGTGCAGCAAGGCCACCCGCGCCTCCGAGAGGGCCCGCTGGCTGAGTCTCGCCCCCGGCTCGAGACCGCTGCGCCGCCACAAGACAGCCTCCGCCAGTCCCGAACCTGGCGCCTGGATAGCCCCGGCACGGAGCGCCGGCCCCGCCCGCCCCGCCACGCGCACCAGCACCGTTTCCGTCTCGCGGTCGAACTCCAGACTCGGTTCCAGCGACGCCTGCGGGTAGCCGTCGGCCCGCAGCGCCGCCTCGGCGCGCCGCACCGCCCGCTCGAAGGCCGCCAGGTGGAGGGAACGGGCGGGCGCCAGGTCCAGGATCTCGCGCACCAGCCGCTCGTGCCGGCGCCCCAGACCGGTGACCGAGACGGCCGAGACCCGGCTCGCGGTCTGCACCCGCACCTCGAGAACCGCACCCTCCCCCCCATCCTCCTCCACCGACACCACCACGTCCTCCACCAGCCCCGACGCGACCAGCGCCTGCACGCCGCGTCGAATCTCGAGCCGCGACAGCGGCTGGGAGGGGGCGATCCCGAAGTACCGGCGCAGCGTCTCGACAGGCGCGGCGGGGGCCTCGATCCGCACCTCGCGCAGCGGGGTCGTGCCCCACGCCACGGCGGCCGCCAGCGCACCCGTCAGTACCGCCGCCGCCACTTCACCTCCATCGAGTACGAGCTGTCGCTGTCGCGCATTGCCTCCAGGTACACGCCGGGCGCCAGACGCCAGCGTGACACGATGATCTCCTCGCGGTTCGAGGCCAGGTTGGTGGAGAGGGTCACGCTCCAGCTGGGACTGAGTTGTTTCACCACCGTGACCCGCGCCGTGGGGTCTCCGGATTGCGTGAGCGCTGCCGGGTCCAGGCGCAGTTGGTCCAGATCCAAAAGCGTTCTGGCCCGGCCCGCCACCGCGCCGGTAAACTGCTCCAGGAGCAGCCCCCCCGCCACCACTTGCCCCTCGCCCCCGCCGTCACCCTGCGGAGCCCGCCCCAGGGACATCAGGCTCAGGATGTCGCTCTCGGGCAGCGGCGGGTTGGAGGACAGCGTCGGGGTGAGCCGCTCGAGGGTTCCCTGCACGCCTGCCGTCACCTCCCAGTACTCCACCGTGCCGTGGAGCAGCACGTCCAGGTACGGGGCGATGCGGCGCGGGTTGGAGAAGGTCACGACCGCCCGATCCACCTCGTACCGCACGCCTGCAAGCGTCACCTCACCGCCCGGCCGTGCCGTCAGTTCTCCCACCACCCCCGGCGAGCTGGACGTTCCGGTGATGCGGAGCGTGCCGTCCATGGTCAGGCGGGCCATGGCGTTCTCGATGATGAGAGTGCCGGGGATGTCGAAGGTCATGTTGAACCCAACGGCGTTCTCGTCCGCCAGCACCTCCCGCTCCGCTGCCTCGAGCGAGTCCAGGATGAGGCTCTGGAGACTCACGTCCCGCCGGTAGTAGGTGGACTCCACGACCCCCTGTCCGCTCAACACCAACGACGCCAGGGGACCCACGAGCCGCACCGACCCGGACACGGTGGGCGTCAGCCCGGCCGCCAGGGGCCAGCGCACCGACTTGAGGTCGAGCGCCAGATCCAGCTCCAGCTCCGGCGAGAAAGACACCTTGCCGGAACAGCTGCCGTGGCCCCCCAGGGCCAGAAACTCGACCCCGTCCAGCTCCACCGAATCGTTTACGAGCGCCGCGCGGCCGCTGATGCGAGTAATCCGCCCTGGCACGCCGGGAACGGTCAACGCCCCGTTGCGAATCGCCGCCTTCCCGGAAACCTCCGGGGCCGTGTCGCGGCCCCCGATCGCCGCCTCCAGCCAGAGCTGCCCCTGTGGATGCCCCTCCCGCCACAGCACCCCGAGAAGCTCGGCGGGCAGGTCGCCGGTGACGTGCCCCGACAGCTTGCCCCCCGCCCCCCGCGCCAGCGAAAACGAGAGCGACATGTCCGGCCCCCGCAGGGTGGCGTCCCGCAACGACACCTCGCCGCCCAGCACGGAGAAGGGAGCCGGCCTGGCTAGCAGCGCGGTGCCACCCTCGGTCACCAGGCGCGCCTCGGTGATCGCACCCTCCAGCCGCAACGGTTGCGACGGCGCGAGCTGCACCTCCGCCTCGGCCCGCAGCGTGCCGTCGATGGGCACGGGCCCGCCGCCGATTTCCTCGCCCAAGGTTCGCCAGGACTGCACGGACAAGATGGCAGGCCCGCGGAAGGAGCCTCGCTTCCCGGCCAACTGGCTTTCCACCCGCCACACCCCCGGCCGCTCCAGGTCCAGGCGCAACCCCTCGCGACTGAGCTCGATCTCCCCCCGGGCTCCCGCCGCCGTACTCACCACCAGCCGCCCGCTGGGAGCCTCGAAGGGGAACGCGCCGCGCAACGAACAGTCCAGCGCCCCTCCCAGGAGCCGGGCCAGGGGCGGCGACAGTCGTTCCATCGCGAACCCCGCCAGCTCCGCCGAGATCGATGCCTGGCAGCGCAGGAAATCCACGTCGATGTCGGCGGTAAACGGGCCGACCGCCAGCTTTTCGAAGCGAACCGCACCGCCGCCGATGGTCACGAGGCCGCTGCCGGATCCGAAATCAGCGCCGGCGACGCTGACCCGGTCCAGGGCCAGGGACACCACGCCCCCCGGTCTGGCCAGGGGCCCGTCCAGCTGGCCGGTGAAACTCACCGCCCCGGCCACCGGTGCCGCCACGCCCGTCCACCTCGCCACCCGCGCCAGGGGAACCCCACCCCCCTCGAAACGCAACGCCACCGTGGGCTCGCCCTCCAGGAAGACCTGCCCCTCCACCGTCACGCGCCCCCGCCCCACCGTCAGCGTGGCGCCCTCGATGGCCAAGGCCCCGTCGGCCACGGTGAACTGCCCCACCAGAGAATCCGCCTCCAGGGAACCGAAGGCGACCGGTGCCACCGCCGCCTCGCCCACCACCCGCAGGGCGGTGAAGGGGCCGTGCAACGCCAGGTCGATGGCCACCTCGCCCCCGAGTTCGGGCGGGAACACCTCGCCCCCGACCCAGTCGCGGAGCATCCGATTGATGACCGGAACCGCCACGCCCTCGCCCCGGACCTGCCAGTGCGGAACCCAGCTCCCCAGGGACAGCGTCCCGGTCCAGGCCACGGCCGCACCCGCCACGTTCAGGCTGCGGGCGTCGAAGCGAATGCCCGCCGGTGCCACCAGCTGCAGGATCACCCGCCCATCCACCGGCACATCGCCCGGGCGACTCGACACGTCCGCCACCACCGTCCCCTCGCCGCTGCCGATCCTCGTCCCTTCCCACCCCACCTCCGCGTTCACCTCGCACCGGGCCGAAAGCCCCCCGTCCCCCACCCCCAATTGCCGGAGGAAATCGGCGAGCATCAGCCCATGCCCCCGCACCGCCACGCGGTGCCGCCACGGCGCCCCGAGGCCCACCAGCCGGTAGGACCCCTCGAGCAGGCCACCGGCGAAGCGGCCCTCCTGGAGCGACCCCTCGATGCCGTCGGCCGAGATTTCCAGGTCCCCGCGAGCGGCTTCCACGCGGAACCCCACCGCCTCCACCGCCGGTGCGGCCCAGTCCAGCGCCACCCGCAGCGACGGGTCCGCCGTCACCTGGACCGCCGCCTTCACCCACCCCGCCAGCCCAGCCGCCGCCCCCACCGTGCTGTCCAGTACCGCCAAGTCCACGCCCACGGTCCCCTGGCCGGAAACGGCGCCCGCAGCCGAGGCGAGCGAACCCTCCACCTTCCAGCCGGTACCAGCACCGCGAAGCTTGCAGATCTCCCAGCCGTCTCGGGTGAGCCGCCCCCAGCCGCTGACCGCGCCACCGATGGGCTTGAGCCCCGGAACCTCCACCGTGACGTTCGCCGCGTGGACCGTGGCGGCACTCACCGGCCGCCGGCTGGTCCCCGTCCAGCGCCCCTCCACCCCGGAGGCGCGCAGCGAGATCCCGTCGGGCAGCGCCAGGTCCTCCACCGCCAGGTCGCGGAGCTCCAGCTGGCGGACGACCACGTGCAGCCACCTGGCACCCAGCGACCGCCCCCCTTCCAGCCCCGTCGCCCTGATCCG
Source organism: Acidobacteriota bacterium (assembly GCA_037441065.1). Lineage (GTDB taxonomy): Bacteria > Acidobacteriota > Thermoanaerobaculia > Thermoanaerobaculales > Thermoanaerobaculaceae > JACADV01. The sequence continues at coordinate 324,573 of JBBISY010000003.1, forward strand.
CACCCCCTCCAGCCGCAGGAACGAGAGCACGAGTTCCCGGTCGCCCAGATCGAGCCGGCTCGGCGTGGTCTCGGCCACCCGCGCCGTCAGCGTTTCTCTCCCAGGCTCCCCGACGCGCACGTCCAGCAGCACCAGCCGCGGCGGGTACACGCTGATCCGCACGTCTCCCACCGAAACCTGGGTACCGATCGCCTGCCCTACCCGCGCGGCGGCGGCGTGGGCGAGCCACCGGCGCACCCCCGGATGGCCCAGGAACTTGACGAGCTGGCCGAGCAGCACGAGCCAAACCGCCAGCGCCGCGAGCACCCCGACGGTCGTGCGGGAGAGGTGAGGCCGTCGCCGCCCCACCTCAGCCCTCCCGGTCGCCCCACTTCAACTTTTGATGCAGGATCGAGAAGAAGCTGCTCGAGGGGTCGCGCACCAGGGAGAGGGGCGCCGCGGAGCGCGTCACCGTCACGCGCACGGCCGGCGCCAGGGGGAAGCCCACCTGGCCGTCCAAGGTGACGTACACCTCTTCGGCCCCCGCCTGCACCCAGGCGGAAACCGTGCAGTCCATGGGGACGGCCAGGGGACGGTTCGCCAGATCGTGGGAGCAGATGGGGGTGATGAGGAGGGCGCCCAGCGCCGGGTGGAGGATCGGGCCCCAGGCGGAGAGGTTGTAGGCCGTCGAGCCGGTGGGTGTCGCCAGGATCAGGCCGTCGGCGCGGTAGCGGGACAGGAACTCGCCGTCCACCTCCACCGAGATGGAAACGATGCGCGCCAGCGCCGCCTTGTTGATCGCCACGTCGTTGAGCACCAGGTACCGCTGCCCCTCCCGGTCCCCCCCCACCCGCACCTCGAGCCGGTCCCGCTGCTCCACCACGAGCGTGCCGTCGAACACTCGGTCGAGCAGCTCCATTGCCGCCTGCGGCGCGTGCTCGGTGAGGAACCCGAGACTACCCAGGTTGATGCCGCACACCGGCGTGCGGGCCGGGCACCCCCGCGCCGCCGACAGGAACGTGCCGTCCCCCCCCAGCACCAGCACCAGATCCACCTCCTGCCCCAATTCGGAACGCGGCGGTCCCGCCGCGCACCCCAGCATTGCGGCGGCTTCCCGCTCCACCACCGCCGCAGCCCCGCGGCGGGAGAGTTCCTCCACCAGGCGGCGGCCCAGCACCACCGCCTCCCGGCTGGCGAGCTTCACCGCCAGGCCCACCCGCCTCGGTCGCGGGGGCATCGTCTCGCCCTCACGGGGCATCAAGATCCCCCCGCAGACGGCGGGGCGTCGCGCCCCTCCGCCCGGATCAGCTGCACCACCTCGCCGGGTTCGGGAAACCGGCCCAGAACGTGCTTGGAAAACACCAACTTGCCGTCCACCCGCACGTCGAACACTCCCCCGGAGCCCTTCACCAGCCGAACCTCGGCCCCCAGCTCCGAGCGCAGCTCGGCCGCCAGACTGGCGGCCCTCGGTTCGTAGTTTCACACCACGCAGTAGGTAACCTCGACCACCATGCGGTCCTCCAACCCTGGCAGTTTACGTCGTCCTGGGCCCGCGCGCACACTGGGAGCCGTGCCCTTCCCGCCAGCGAAGGCTCGCCGCCGGGTGCTGCGGCCTGCGCCGCCGCTGCTCACCGCCGCCAGAGCTGCGAGAGCAAGCCCTTGGCCCGCAATAGGTCCAGCTCCGGGTCCAGCTCCAGATCCAGGCGGTCGAGACCGTACTGGTCGCGGGCGCGCAGAAACCAGCTCAGGGCCTCCTCGGCGTCTCCGGCGACGCACCAGGCGCACCCCAGGTTGTAGGCGAGACGCCCCAGTGCCGGGGCTTGTCGGGCCCGCCAGATCTCGGCGACTCGCTGCAGCGCCTCGATCGCCCCCTGGCGATCCCCCGTCGCGAGGAGGCTGCGCGCCAGCGCCAGGAGACGGTACGGCTCGCTGCTGGCATCGCCGCGGAACGACTCGAGGATCGGCAACGCCTCGGCGGCCCGCCCCAGACCGTTCAAGGCCGTACCTTTCGCCAGCAGCAGATCCGGGTCGCCGGGGGCGGCCGCCAGGCGCCGGTTGGCCTCCTGCAGCATCGCGGTCCACTGGCGCGCCATCTCCTCCGGCCAGCGCAGCAGCGATGCCCACCACTGCGCCGTTTCGTGGGTGACGAGCGGGTCGGAGGTCCCGAAGTCGAGCCGCTTGCGGATGGCGCGCGAGAGCTCCTCCCTGGCGGCGGCGCTCTGGCCACCCCACTGGAGGGCGCAGGCCGCCACGAAGGGATAGGTGTAGCGCTGCGGGAACCGCGCCTCCCCCTCCCGCGCCGTGGCGAGGGCGGCTTGCCAGTCCCCGGAGAGCAGGCGATTCATGGCCAGCTGCTCGAAGGTGGGGCTCCAGTCCATCTGCCAGCCGCTGCGGATCAGCTCCTCCAGCAGCGCGATGGCCCGCTCCGGCTGGCCGATACTCCGGTACGTCCAGGCTGTCCGGTAGAGCAGCTCGCCCGAGTCGGGGAACCACCGCCGCGCCCTCTCCAGCGCCTCCAGAAGGCGTTGCAGGTCTTCGGCCAGGAGGGCCTCGGCCACCTCCAGAATCGCCACCTCGGCCCCGTCCGGATTGGTCAGGATGGTTCGACACTGTTGCAGAATCTCTCGGCCCTGGCGGAAGCGGCTGCTCGATCCGGCAATCTGGGCGAGGTACACGTAGGCGGGCCAGAACTTGGGGTCCGCCTGGCGAGCCTGAAGGAACAGCCCCTCGGCTGGCACCAGGCGCGTGCGGGTGTAGGCCTGGAGACCGTCCCGAAAAGCTCGGGCCGCCTCCAGCGAGGCGGTCCGCCGCACGAGAAAACCGTGCAGCGCATCGTCCGCCTCCATCTGGCGCCGGATGGTCTCCAGCTGCAGCGCGGCGGCCAGCTGCGCGGCCACCGCCTCGGCCGCTGCCCCCTCCCCGCCTGCCCCCACCGTCTCGTCGATCACCGCCACGATGAGGCCGCGCTTCGGGTCCTCCACCGTCACGAGCAGCCGCTCCCCCACCCCCTCCCCGGCAGCCCGGATGTGCACGGTCACGTCCTCCTGCCCCTCCACCACCGCCTGCACTCCTTTGGTCTGCACCACGGCGGCGAGCAGGCGTTCCCGCAGCCGCTCCGCCCGCTCGCGCGACCCCGCCCCGGAGCGCCAGTGGCCCAGCGCCACGGCCACCCGCAGGTCTCCCTCCAGCGGCGCCGCCCGCCGGATTTCACCGTGTCCCCGCCACAGCAGCGCGGCGAGAGCCAGCGCCACCGCCGCACCCGTCGCCGCCACGGCAGCTCTCAGCGCGCGCTTCCGCCCCGATTGGGTGGCGGCCTCGAGGGTCTCAACCACTTCGCCCATGCCCGGCCGGTCTTCCCGGTTGCGGCTTAGGCACCGGCGCAGCAGACGGCGCACCGGTCGCGGCGTCTGGCGCGGCACCCCCTCCAGATCGGCCTCGCCGCCCAGCACCTTCCCCACGATCTCCGGCACCGAGGCGCCGTCGAACACCCGCCTACCCTGGAGCACCTCGCCGAGGCAGCAGGCGAAGGCCCACACGTCGCACTTCTCGTCGCACTCTTCCCCCCGCACCTGCTCGGGCGCCATGTAGGAGGCGGTGCCCACCACCATGCCGGAACTCGACACCGCCTGCGTGATGTCGCTGTCGCCCACCTCCTCCCGACGGCGGAAAAAGCGGGCCAGCCCGAAGTCCACCACCTTGGCCTCGCCCCGCTCCGTGAGCAGGATGTTGGCGGGCTTGAGGTCGCGGTGGATGACACCGCGCGCGTGCGCAGCCCGCAGTGCCCCGGCCACCTGCGACATCACGCGCACCGCTTCCCGCACCGGCAGCGGCCCGCCGGCCACCCGGCCGGCCAGGGAACCGCCGTCCACCAGCTCCATCACCAGGTAGCGAATCGGCGCGCCAGCGCTGTCCGGCGTTCCGTCGGGCGAGGCCCACTCCCCCACCTCGTAGATCTGCGCCACGTGCGGATGGTTGAGCGCCGCCAGCGCCCGGGCCTCCCGCTCGAAGCGGCTGACCCGCTCCGCATCCCGCGCCACGTGCTCCGGCAGCACCTTGAGCGCCACCTCGCGCCCGAGCCGGGGATCGCGAGCCCGCCACACCTCCCCCATGCCTCCCTTGCCCAGGAACGAGACGAGTTCGAAGCGGTCGATGCGCATGCTGGGTGCCAGCATCGTGGTCCCATGATAGTCGGATCCTGCTGCGGGCAGCAGCCGGATCTCAGGAGGGAGCGCCGCCGCCGAGACCCGGTGGGGTCTCTCCGCCGGGCAGTGCCGTCTGCCCCGCCACCGACTCCAGCCGCTGCCCGAGCCGGCCCGCTAGGCGCTCCGCCTCCTCGAACTTGCCCCTGGCGGCGTCCAGGTGTTTTCCCAGCAGCCGAAACGCCTCGGCGAATCGCTCGTACTCCCGCTGCAGCCGGCCCAGCTCCCCGAGGATTTCCCGCGCCCGTGCCTCCACCTGCATCCCCTTCAGACCGGCGACGATGGTCATCAAGTAGGCGTACAGAGAGTTGGGCGAAACCGGCACGACGCGGCGAGAGGTGGCGTAGGCGAGCAGCGATCCGTCCCCGCCCAGCGTGTCGTCGCGGATGATCACCTCGTAGTACACGTTTTCCGCGGGGATGAACATGAGGGCGAAGTCGTAGGTCCCCTCGCCCGGCCGGATGTACTTTTCGGCAATCTCGTCGATGCGCGCGCGCACCGCCCGTTCGAACTCCCGCCGCGCCGTCCGCCGGGCCGCCTCGTCCTCGGCTACTGCCAGGCGCTGGAACGATTCCAGGGGGAACTTGGCGTCCACGGGCACCAGCCGGTTTCCGAGGCGGATGACCGCATCCACCTTCTGCCCTCCCTGGAAGGCGTACTGGGTCGAGAAGAAGGGTGCGGCCAGCACCTGGCGCAGGCACTCCTCGAGCTGCGCCTCGCCAAGGCCCCCGCGCAATTTCGGGGCCTTCAGAATGCCCTGGAGCTCGTCGATCTCCCGCCCGAGCGCCTCCATCCGCGCCGCCATCTCCGCCACCTGTCCCAGCTGCCCCCGGATCTCACCGAAGACTTTGGTCGCCCCTTCGAACTGCTGGCCCAGGTTTCGCTGTGACTCGCCGAGCTGGGCGTTCACCGCCTTCACCAGCCCCTCCAGCTGCGCCTGGAGGGTGCGCCGCGCCTCCTCGAGCTCGTTGCGCAGGGCCTCGCCGGTTTGCCGCTGCCCCACCTGCACGTGTTCGCCGAACTCGCCCAACCGCGCGTGGAACCGCTCCACCGTGGCGGCGAACTCGGCCAGCGCGTCGCGCTGTCCCTGCACCACGGCGAGGGAGAGGCGGCCCAACTCCTCGCGCATCCGGCTCTCCTGGCGCGCGGCGCGTACCAGCAGCCACACCGGCACGGCCACGACCGCCAGCGCCACCAGGAGGAGCACCATCGTCTCCCCGTTCACCGCTGCCTTGCCTCCTCCAGCACCCGCACCCCACCCCGCCCCACCCGCTGGGGTAAAGCCCCCGGCTCCACCCCCAGCAACGCCCGCACCGCGGCCTCCGCCTCCCTGGCCAGGGTGCGCCGGTCGGCGTGGGGCGGGAGAAGGGGCGGGGCGAACATCACCGTGGCTGCCACCGTGCGGTGCGACCCCAGGGTCAGCAGATGGGAGAGGAAGGGCTGGTTGTCGTACCAGCCCACCACCTCCCGCGAGCGCTCGGTGATGGGTTCGCCGTCCAGCGCGTCGTAACGGATCGCCGCCGGCACCACCGGGGCCGCCGCCTCCACGGCGGCCTGGAAGATGCCGGTCCGGAAGGGCAGGATGCCGGTGCCGTCCGTCGAGGTCCCCTCCGGAAATGCGATCACCGTCGCGCCAGCCCGCAGGGCGGCGGTGACCTGGCCCACCCCGCGGTAGCCCGCGCGCCGATTCTCGCGGTTGATGAAGATGGTCGCCCCCGAGGCGGCCAGCGAACCCAGCACCGGCCAGCGGCGCATGTCGTGCCGAGCGGCGAAGATGCAGGGGAAGATCCCGCCGAGGGTGACGATATCCACGTAACCCTGGTGGTTGGCCACCACCAGGCTGCCCGCCGTCGGGCGCTCCCCCCGCTCCGCGGTTCGCACCCCCAGGCACCGGCCGCCCAGCCGGGCCCAGCGGGCGATGTAGGGCGCGGTGCGCTTCCACCGCTTCGGGAAGGGGGTGAGAACCGCGCGGAGGCCGCTCGCCACCACCAGCCAGGAGCCCACCACGAACCACTGCAGCCGCCAGATGGCCCGCACTCGGTCGAAGCCTGTCACACCGCCCTTGTACCACACTCTCGCCGCTCCGGCGGGGCGGCACGAGCCTCCCGGCGGTGCCACCGGAGCCCCTGGCTCGGCCAATTGCCGCCGGGGGTAGTCGCCGGCCCGCTCTCGTGATAGATTTCACAGCGGTGCGGTCGTCACCGGCTGGAGGATCTGGATGTCCGAAATTCGACCCTTTCGCGCGCTGCGGCCGCGACCCGAGCTGGCCCGCCAGGTTGCGGCACCGCCCTACGACGTGATCTCCTCCGAGGAGGCGCGGCAGCTGGCCGCGGGCAACGAACTGTCCTTTTTGCACGTCACCAAGCCCGAGATCGACCTCGCCCCGGAGGTGGACCTGTACGACGACCGGGTGTACGCCAAGGGCGTCTCGAACCTGCGTCGGCTCATCGCGGAGGGCGTGCTGATTCGCGACCCCCACCCCTGCTACTACGTGTACCAGCAGCGGATGGGGGACCACGTCCAGGCCGGCCTGGTCGGCGCCGCCTCCTGCGCCGAGTACGAGCAGGGGCTCATCAAGCGGCACGAATTCACGCGCAAGGACAAGGAGGACGACCGGACGCGCCACGTGGACGAGCAAAACGCCAACGCCGAGCCGGTGTTCTTCACCTACCGGAAGCGGCCGGAAATCGACGCCCTGGTGGACCAGGTCCGCGCCACCCCGCCGCTGTATGACCTCGTCACCGAGGACGGGATCGGCCACACCGTCTGGATCGTCCCGCAGCACCTCACCGACGCGTTCACGGCAGCGTTCGCCCAGGTCCCGGCACTGTACGTGGCCGACGGCCACCACCGCACCGCTTCGGCGGCCCGGGTGGGGCTGGAGCGCCGGGCCGCCAACCCGCACCACCGCGGGGACGAGCCATACAACTACTTCATGGCCGTCCTCTTCCCCCACGACCAGCTGCGGATCATGGACTACAACCGGGTGGTAAAGGATCTGGCGGGCCTCACGCCCAACCGCTTCCTCGCCCTCCTCGCCGACAAGTTCACGGTGGCGCCCACCGACACGCCGCGGCCGCAAGCCCCGCACCAGTTTGGCATGTACATGGAGGGGCAGTGGTACCGCCTCACCGCCAACCCCGGCACCTACCCGGAGAACGACCCGGTGCGCTCTTTGGACGTCTCCATCCTGCAGGAAAACGTCCTCGCGCCATTGCTCGACGTGCGCGACCCTCGCACCGACAAGCGCATCGATTTCGTCGGCGGCATCCGTGGTCTCGGCGAGCTGGAGCGGCGGGTGCGGGAGGGATGGGCCGTGGCCTTCGCCCTCTTCCCCACCTCCCTCGACCAGCTCATGAGCGTGGCCGACAGCGGCCAGGTCATGCCGCCCAAGTCCACCTGGTTCGAGCCCAAGCTCAGGTCCGGCCTGCTGGTCCGCACCCTGGACGTGTGGTGAGTTCGGGATCTCCCGAGAAAGGAAGATCGGCATGCTGATTCTCATCTGCGACGCCTTCGACGCAGCCCTCCCCAAGCGCCTCGAGCAGTTCGGGGAGGTAACCGACGATCCGGGCCGCCTGGCGGAGGCGGAGGTCGCCCTGGTTCGCTCCAAGACCAAGTGCACCGCCGAGTGGATGGCCGCCGCGCCGAAGCTCAAGCTCATCATCCGCGGCGGGGTGGGGATCGACAACATCGACCTGGCCGCCGCCAAGGAGCGCAACATCGAAGTCCGCAACACCCCGCAGGCCTCGGCCATTGCCGTCGCCGAGCTGGCCTTCGCCCTCATGATCGCCGTCCCCACCCGGCTCATCGAGGCGCACAACGCCCTGCGGCTCGAGGGCAAGTTCCTGAAGAAGGAGATCAAGCGCACCGAGCTGTACGGCAAGACGTTGGGGCTCATCGGCATCGGCCGCATCGGCTCGGAGCTGGCCCGGCGCGCCGTCGCCTTCGGCATGCGTGTACTGGCCTTCGATCCCTACGTGAAGTCCTCCGACGTGGCCATCCTCACCCCCACCCTGCGCGACCTCTACCGGCAGTGCGATTACCTGTCCCTGCACACCCCCCTCACCGAAGAAACCAAGGGGATGATCAACGCCGAGGCGATCGCCCAGATGAAGGACGGGGTGGTCATCGTCAACACCAGTCGGGGCAAGTGCGTGGTGGAGGAGGACCTGGCGGCGGCGCTGGCGTCCGGCAAGGTCGGGGCGTACGCCACGGACGTCTTCTACTCCGATCCGCCCGATCCCAGCTCGCCGATCCTCAAGGCGCCCAACGTCATCCTCACCCCGCACATCGGCGCCAGTTCCAAGGAGAACCTCGGCCGCATCGGTGACGAGGTGGTGGCTCTGCTCTCCTCCTGGAAGCGATAGAAAGGAGCGTCTCATGGCACATCGGGTCATCAATTTCTACGCTGGACCGGCGGCGCTGCCGCTCCCGGCCCTGGAGCGGGCGCAAGCGGAGTTGCTCGACTTCGAGGGTACCGGCATGTCGGTGATGGAAATCTCGCACCGCTCCAAGGAGTACGAGGCGGTCCACAACGAGGCCATCGCCCTCCTCCGGGAACTGCTGCGCATCCCCGACAACTTCAAGGTCATCCTCATCCAGGGGGGAGGCCATCTGCAGTTCGGCATGCTGCCCATGAACCTCCTCTACAAGGGGCGGAAGGCCGACTACATTGCCACCGGCTCCTGGGCCGAAAAGGCGTACAAGGAGGCGGTCATCGTCGCGGGCGAGAACGCCCGCCTCATCGCCAGCACCAAGGCGGAAAAGTACTCGCGCCTGCCGCGGCCGGAGGAGATCCACGTCAACCCCGACGCCGTCTACGTTCACTTCACCTCCAACAACACGGTGGAGGGGACGCAATGGCAGTCGTTCCCCGAGACCGGCGGCATCCCCCTCGCCTGCGACATGTCCTCGGACTTCCTGTGGCGCCCCTTCGACGTCACCCCCTTCGGCCTCATCTACGCTGGCGCGCAGAAGAACCTGGGTCCCTCGGGCGTCACCGTGGTGATCATCCGCGACGACCTCTTGGACCAGTGCCTGGACAAGGAGCTCCCCAGCTACCTGCGCTACCGCATTCACGTGGAGAAGAACTCGCTCTACAACACCCCGCCCACCTTCGGCATCTACATCCTGCGCAACGTCCTGGCCTACAACAAGTCCATCGGGGGCCTGGAGGCCATCGAGCGGAACAACCGCACCAAGGGGGAACTCCTCTACGGCTGCATCGACCGGTATCCGGAGTTCTACCGCCCCTTCGTCACCGTCCCCGCCGACCGTTCGGTGATGAACGTGGACTTCTTCCTCCCCACCGACGAGCTCAACGACCGCTTCGTCAAGGAGGCCAAGGCCAACGGCATGGTGGGCCTGAAGGGTTACCGCGACATCGGCGGGATCCGCGTTTCCATGTACAACGCCGTCACCGTCGAGCAGATCCAGACGCTGGTGGCGTTCATGGACGAATTCGCCAAGCAGCACGCCTGACCCGGGGGGGCGGGGCGAGGGGGTTTCACCCGCCTCCCCCCTGCTTGTCTCGCCGGCACGGGCGGATTCCGCGTCGCGGCCCGACCGCGACGGGTCTACCCGTGCCCGCATCGTGCATGAGGGGTATGAGGCGGGGATCTGGATAACCGAGGATCCATCGGGTCGGATTGACCTGCCCTCTGTCATCGGGTGCAGGTTTCCCCATCGCTTCAGAACTGTCGTAACTTCTGTATCTTGACAAATTTCCACCCGATTTCCAAATCCAGCGGTGGCAACGCGGGCTGGTGTCGCCACGTGGCGGAGATGTCGATTCCGCTGGCGTAGTAAAGAACGGCCGGGGCGAGGCTTGCCCCGGCCGCGCACCCCCCAGGGACTCGCTGGCTCGGTCTCAGTACGACTGCTCGCTCGCCAGCATGCCGGCGGTCACCTTACCTCTGAACGTCCGATACACCCACGTCTGGTAGATCAACACCGGGGGCAGGAACACCAGCACCACTCCGAGCATGATCTTGAGCGTGAGTGGGCTCGACGCGGCGGAAAAAACGGTCACCGAGTACTCCTCCGAGAGGCTCGACAGCAGCAGGTTCGGATACATCCCGGCGACGCCGAACAGCACCGCGCCGGCGATCCCCGCCGCCGAGGCGCCCCACGCCCACCACCAGCGCTGCCGCGCCGCAAGAACGCGCGCGCCGACCAGACCCGTCACCGCAAGCAGCGGCAACACCAGCAGGTAGGGCCTGGCCAGCACGTTGCGCCAGAGCGGGGTCGAGACGTGCGTGGCGACGAGAAAGACGATCGCGACGGCAATCATCGGCACCCACAGCAAGCGCGCCGCTGCCGCCGCCCGCTCCTGCAGCTCCCCCTCCGCCTCGATCGCCAGCCACAGCGAGCCGTGCACCGCGAACAGCAGCACGAACAGCACCCCGCCGAGCAGCCCGTACGGGTTGAGCAGCGAGAAGAAGTTGCCCCGCATCTGCCCGGCGCCGTCGATCGGCAGCCCGCGAAACAGGTTGGCGAACGCCACCCCGAGCAGCAGCGTCGGCACGAACGACCCAACAACCATGCACCAGTCCCACACCGAGCGCCACGCCGGGCTGTCCACCTTGTTGCGGAACTCGAACGACACGCCGCGCACGATCAGCCCGAACAGCAGCAGCAGCAGCGGCAGGTACAGCCCCGAGAACATCACCGCGTACGCCGTTGGAAACGCCGCGAACGTCACGCCCCCGGCGGTGATGAGCCACACCTCGTTGCCGTCCCAAAACGGCCCCTGGGCGTTGAAGATGACGCGCCGCTCGGTGTCGCTGCGCGCCAGCATCGGCAGCAGCGTGCCGAGCCCCAGGTCGAACCCGTCCAGCATGCAGTACACCGCCCACGCGACGCCCCACACCGCGAACCAGATCGTCTCGAGCATGGCAGCCTCCTCACCCGCGGCCGGCCGGCGCCGGCCCCTTTCGCGCATACTTGAACAGCAGGAAGAAGTCCACTGCCCCCAGCAGGCCGTACAGCAGGACGAACCCCACCAGCGTGACCATCACCTGCCCGGCCGGCACCGCCGACACCGCGTCGGAAGTGCGCATGAGCCCGTACACGATCCACGGCTGCCGCCCGAGCTCGGCGATCGTCCACCCCAACTGGTTGGCGAGGTACGGCAGCGCGATCGTCCACGGCAGCAGCTTCAAGAGCAGCGGGTGGTTGAGCGGGCGCTGGCGCACCCACCATGCCCACGCTCCAAGCCCGAGGAAGAGGAACGCGAGGCCGACCATGGCGCGAAACGAGAGGAACACCGGCAACACCGGCGGCCGGTCCTCCGGCGCAAACTCCTTGAGCCCCTTCACCTCGGCGTCGGTCCGGTAGGTGGCGAGAAGCGACAGCAACGACGGCACCGGTACTGCCTGCACGAGGTTGCGCTCGTTCTCCTCGTCGGGCCACGCCACCAGGTACAGCGGCACGTTCTTCCCAGTCTCCCAGTGCGTCTCCATCGCTGCCATCTTGGAGGGCTGCGTGGAGCCGAGAATCTCCGCGTTCATGTGCCCCTGGGCGACCTCGAAGAAGGCGAACACGAGCGTCCACACCGCCGCGATGCGGAACGACTTGCTGAACAGCTCGACCTCGTTCTTGCGCAGCAGGTGCCAGGCCGAGATCCCGAGCACGAAGAACCCGGCCAGGATGTAGGCGCCGCCCAGGGTATGGACGAACTCGAGCAGCGCAAATCGCTGCGTGATCACGGCGAAGAAGTCAGAGAGCTCGGCCCGGCCGTTGCGGATCTCGTACCCCACCGGGTGCTGCATCCAGGCGTTGGCGACCAGAATCCAAAACGCCGAGACGTTCGAGGCGATCGCCACGAGCCAGATGGCTGTTGCGTGCAGCTTTGGCGAGAGCTTGTTCCAGCCGAAGAACCACACGGCAATGAACGTCGACTCGAGGAAGAACGCCACGGTCGCCTCGATCGCCAGGAGTGACCCAAAGATGTCGCCCACGTACGCCGAATAGCGCGACCAGTTGGTCCCGAACTGGAACTCCAGCGTGATCCCCGTGACCACCCCCACGGCGAAGTTGATGAGAAACAGCTTCCCCCAGAACTTGGCCATCCGCCGGTGGTCTTCGTCGCCCGTCCGCACCCACTTCGTCTCCATGATCGCCACCAGCACCGACAGGCCCAGGGTCAGCGGCACGAAGAGGAAGTGGAAGTACGTCGCGACAGCAAACTGGATGCGCGACAGCATCAAGGTGTCCACACGCTCCTCCTTTTTCACGCCCCGCCGGCACGGCGCCGCGAGCCGGCCTTGCGCAGCAGCTCTTCCCGCGCATAGCCCCGCTCCGTCACGCCCCGCTCCAGGCGGGTCGCTAGTTGATCAAAGCGCACCGCTGCCAGGGTCGCCTCGAGCTGGCGGGTGGCATCCGTCCATGCCCGCTGCACCGGGCACGCCGCCGCCAACGGGCACGCCTTCGGGTTGTCCACACACCGGTTGAGGGTAATTCCGCCCTCCAGAGCCGCCACCACGTCGAGCAGCGAGATCTCCGACGCCGGCCGTGCCAGGCGCACACCCCCGCCCATCCCCCGCATCGTTGCCAGGATCCCCGCCGCCACCAGCTTGCCCACCACCCGGCGCACGAACGGGGCAGGCAGCAGCCTCTTCTTGGCGATCTCGGCGACCGTCACCTGCGCCCCCGGCTCCAGGCACGCGAGATGCAACACCACCCGCGCCGCGTAGTCCGTCTGCCGTGCGATCCCGATCACGCAGAAGGTGACCTCCGGTGTAATATTACCTTGTTACTCATGAATGTCAACACCCGGATCTCGCGGGCTACGACACCCCGACTCGCACGCCGACGAGGCGCTCGAACCCGCGAGTTACAGCTTCTGCGCTGTCCCGGAGCGGCCGGGCCATGGGGACCCGCAGCACCCCATCCTCCACACTCGCGCGAAGTTGCTCCGGGGATAGCGTCCCTGGCCTTGCCTGGCGGCGCTGGCGATCCCAGGCTCGTAGCGGTCCGCGGTCCCCGCGGCGCAGGAGCATGAGCCGATTGGTTCGCCCTGCTCGGCGCTACCATTGTCACCATGGAACCGGCCAGTGCTTCGCGACTTGCTCCGTCCTGCTCTCGCTGGCATGCCGCACTCCCGAGCCTCACCGCGGCTCACCCCCTCAGGGGGCAACCCCCCGCCCACCCGTGCCCAGCCGGCCCGGACCCCGGGGCGCGTCGCATGTCACGCGCGGCCGCGCGCATTGATCCGCAGGGCGGTGACCCCGGCGGGTGTGCAGGGGAAAGGCAATGTGATACGAGTTCGAAGAACAACCCCCGCGATGCCCGGCGTGCGGATCGGAGCGAGTGGCAGAGATCCTTTGGGGCCTGCCGGCCTTCACTCCGGAGTTGTCCGCGGCTCTGAACGCTGGCCGAGTCGTCCTTGGAGGATGCGTCGTTTCGGGTGACGACCCCAGATGGCAGTGCATCGACTGCAAGGCACCAATCTACGAGAAGGCGCAGTCCACGCCCGGTCCCTGGCGGCACCGCTCCTGACCGCTCACCGGTTCCGCTGGCCCAGTGCTCGCGTTGTACCTGTCGAGCATGGAGCCATCGCCGCCACCCGCCGTGATCCTGTCCACGACCCGGCCGCCGAACTCCGACGCGTAGATCCATGCGTTGATGCTGATGGCGCCAGTGATGTCGAGGCTTGCTGAATCCGGGACCTGAACCCACGCGGTGCCGCCGGTCCGGAACGAGGAGTCGACAAGCCCCGATCCGTATGGACCCGAGCTGCCTCCCCAGGTGCCGTGGTTGGTGCCAGCGTGGTCTGCAGTTGTCTGATCGCCCGTCCACCACGCAACGAGTCCCGCGGGCGGCGGCACGCACGGGGGCGCCTGCGCTGAAACCATCCTGGACGGCACGAGCGCTGCTGCCACCGCCAGGGCGACGAGACCGGTACGGGCTACGGGTGTGCGGCCGAAGTGGCTCATGGCATCACCTCCAGCGGGGCGACGGGCGCCGGTGCGGCCACATCGCCGGTGACGAATTGACGAGTGACATACCGTCCTGGTTGCACATCCCTAACAAAGGCCTGCCACTCTCCCAAGCAGGCGCGATGGCTTACCGGAAAGTTATCGAGAAAGGGGAAGCCTGGCTCACGGAAAGCACTACGCGGAGGGGGCGAAACGCTGCTTCCTGGCTGGGAGGGCGGCGATGAGGCTCGCGATGAGCGAGCGGCGGGCCGTGGTGGACCGCCCGGCCTGTGACGGCAACGCGTACGGCAGACCGCTGCGCACGGCGCCTTCGCAAGGCACCGTCGGGCTGCTGCGGCCTCTTATCGTCGCTCTCCGCAGAGCTTGCCCACGCCCGAGGCTCCTAAGGGTAAAGACGGTTCAGCATCCGGGGGTACGGGATGGCCTCGCGCAGGTGCGAGAGGCCGCACAGCCAGGAGACCACGCGCTCGATGCCCATGCCGAAGCCGGAGTGCGGGAACCCGCCGTACTTGCGGATGTCCAGATACCACTCGAAGGCCTGCCGCGGCAGGCCATGCTCGCGGATGCGCTCCTCCAGCTTCTCGTACGAGCCGATCCGCTCGCTGCCCCCGATGATCTCGCCGTACCCCTCGGGGGCGATCATGTCCACCGCCAGGGCGCGGCTCGGGTCGGCGGGATCGGGCTCCATGTAGAACGCCTTGATCGCCGCCGGGTAGCGGGTGATCATGATTGGCTTGCCGGACTCGTCGGCCAGCGCCGTCTCCTCGTCGCCGCCGAAATCGTCGCCGAACCGCGTGGGGAACCCCTTTTGCTGCAGCCGGGCCACCGCCTCCGCATAGTCCAGGCGGGGGTACGGGCGGGAGGTGGCCGGCTCCAGCTTGGAGGTGTCCCGCTCCAGCCAGGCGAGTTCCTGCCGACACCGGTCGAGGATGCGCGCCACCAGCTCCGAGACGAATTCCTCGGCCAGGTCCAGGAGGGCGTCGAAGCGCATCCACGCCACCTCCGGCTCCACCATCCAGAACTCCATGAGGTGCCGGCGCGTCTTGGACTTCTCCGCACGGAAGGTGGGGCCGAAGCAGTACACCTTGCCGTGCGCCGCGGCGGCCGGTTCCAGGTAGAGCTGGCCAGACTGAGAGAGGTACGCCTTCTCCCCGAAGTAGTCGGTCTCGAAGAGCGTGGAGGTCCCCTCGCAGGCCGCCGGCGTGAGGATCGGCGAGTCGATGTTCACGTAGTTGCGGGTGTAGAAGAACTCGCGGATCCCGAAGACCAGTTCGTTGCGCACCCGCATGATGGCGTGCTGGCGCTTGGAGCGCAGCCAGAGGTGGCGGTTGTTGAGGAGAAAATCGACGCCGTGCTCCTTGGGGGAGATGGGGTAATCGGGGCACAGCGCCACCGTCTCCACGTCTGCCACCTCGAGCTCCACGCCGCCCGGGGAGCGTCGGTCCTCCTTCACCCTCCCCACCATCCGCAACGACGACTCCTGCGTCAGCTCCTCGGCTGCCGCCCAGACCTGCGGCTCCACCGCCTGGCGAGACACTACGCCCTGCACGTACCCCGAGCCGTCGCGAACGACGAGAAACAGCAGCTTCCCCGACGAGCGCTTGTTGTAAAGCCAGCCCTGGATGCGCACGGCCTCGCCGATGTGCGCTGCCAGTTCGCGGATTTCCACGTCCACCATCGCGACCCCCTCGAAGGGTCGGATTCTACCGCACCGACCCGCGGCCGCCCCAGCTGCCCTGCCGGCCAGCACCCGGCGTGGCGTTGAATTCTGCGCTCTCGTCTCGGCTACAAGAGGGAGCCGCGCAGCATCACCAGCGCCACCGAAAAGTAGACGACGAGCCCGGTGACGTCCACCAGCGTGGCCACGAAGGGAGCGGAGGAGGCGGCCGGGTCGGCGCCTAGCCGCCGCATGACGAACGGCAGCATCGAACCCGACAGCGTGCCCCACAGCACCACTCCCACCAGCGAGGCGGCCACCGTCAAACCGACCAACCACCAGTGCGCCCCGTAGACGCCGAAGAGAGCCTGCCACACGCTGATCCGGACCAGGCCTATGAGGCCGAGGACCCCGCCCAGCGCCAGCCCGGCCAGCGCCTCGCGGCGCATCACGCGCCACCAATCGCGGAGGGTGATCTCGCCCACCGCCATGGCGCGGATGATGAGGGTGGCCGCCTGCGACCCGGAGTTGCCGCCCGACGAGATGATGAGCGGCACGAAGAGGGCGAGGACGACGGCGCGCGCGATCTCGTCCTCGAAGTACCCCATGGCCGAGGCGGTCAGCATCTCCCCCAGGAACAGCAGCACGAGCCACCGCGCCCGCTTCAAGATCAGGGACAGCAGGGGCGTGTCCATGTAGGGGGCGTCCAACGCCTCGCTGCCGCCCAGTTTCTGGATGTCCTCCGTGGCCTCCTCCTGCGCCACGTCGAGGACGTCGTCCACAGTGACGATGCCGATCAGCACGCCGCGCGAGTCGGTGACGGGGAGCGCCACGCGATCGTGCTCCAGGAACTCCGCCACCGCCACCTCCTGGTCGTCGGCCGCGCGGAGGGCCACGAAGCGCTCGTCCATGAGGTCGGCGATGAGGGCCGAGGGCTCGGCGAGGAGCAGCTCTCGCACCCGCAGGTCGTCCAGGAGCCGCCAGGAGCGGTCCACCACGTACACCACGTCGAAGGTCTCCGAGTCCTTCCCGTGCTTGCGGATGTGCTCGAGGGCCTGCTGCACGGTCCACTCGGGCCTGATGGCCACGTAATCGGTGGTCATCAGGCGGCCGATGGAGTCCTCGGGGTAGCCCAGGAGCATAACGGCCACCTGCCGCTCCTCCGGGCTCAACATGTTCAAGAGCCGCTGCGTGACGTGGCCCGGAAGCTCCTCGAAGAGCGACGTGCGGTCGTCGGGGGAGAGGTCGTTGAGGAGGTTGACGAGGCGCTCCTTCTCCTGGATCAGGGCGTCCACGAGCCCCTTTTGCGTCTCCGTGTCCAGGTACTCGAACGTATCCGCCGCCAGATCCCGGGGCAGCAGCCGGAACACGATCACGTCTTCGGGCGGCTCCAGGGCCTCGATGAGGTCGGCCAGCTCCTGCGGAGTCCAGTCGGCCAGGGCCAGGCGCAGGGCAGCAAAGTCCCGGTTCGCCACCAGTTCCTGGATATCGGGCTTGAGCACCTGTTGCAGGGTCACGGTTGGACTCCTCCCCGCGCCACGTGGCGGCGCAGTGTAGCGGTTTCCTGCCCGCCCCCCAAGCGGTGGCCGTCAGGTCGTCAC
This sequence comes from Acidobacteriota bacterium, assembly GCA_037441065.1. GTDB lineage: Bacteria > Acidobacteriota > Thermoanaerobaculia > Thermoanaerobaculales > Thermoanaerobaculaceae > JACADV01. Next base: position 341,950 of record JBBISY010000003.1, read on the forward strand.
TCGATATTGGCGACCTGCTCCCGCAGCCGTTCCAGAGCCGCCTTGGCAGCCACCACCCGCTCCCCCATCCCCACCTCGCGAAACTTGGCGGAGGCGGTGTTGACCTCGCGCAGGATCTCCTGGAGCAGGAACTCCAGGCGCTTGCCCACCGGCCCGTCACCCACCAGGAGACCGTGCAGGTGGGCCAGGTGGGCCTCCAGCCGCGCCAGCTCCTCGGCCACGTCGGCGCGATCGGCCAGGATGGCCGCCTCCTGGAGGAGCCGTTCCTCGCTCGCCGGCGCCCCCTGCAGCAGGTCCGCCAGGCGCTGCCTGAGCCGACCCAGGAGCACCTCGGTCAGGCGGGGCTGCTGCTCCTGGAGCCACACCACGAAGCGATTCAGGGTCGCCACCTCCTCCTCCAGCTGCCCCCGCAGCGCCTCTCCCTCCCGGACTCTCGCGGCCACCAAGGAGCGGCACCCGGCCCGCACCAGCTCGAGCAGCCGCTGGCGTTCTTCCTCCGTCAGAGCCAGTTCCCCCGCCCCCTCGAGGAAACCCGGAACGCCCAGGAGGTCGCGCAGCGAGAGGGGGGCCAGTTCGATGCCGGCCGGTCGCTGCTCGCAGGCCGCCAGGAGGGTCTCCGCCACGCCCCAGTTGATCGAGACCGCCCCACCTCGTGCGGTTTCGCCCTCCAGGTCGATCGTCACCACCACCCGCCCGCGCGTTACGGCCTCCGACACCACCCCCCGCAGCAGGGGCTCCCACTCGGCACTGTCCAAACGCGGGTGGCTGCGCACCGCCACCTCCAGGAAGCGGGAGTTGACCGAGGAGATCCGCACCGTCGCCCGCAAGCGTGCGGAGAGCTCGCCCTCGGCCGTGCCGAAACCCGTCATGCTCCGCAGCGCCATCCGCCCTCCCCCCGCGCCGGCCGCCACTGGCGGCGGCGGCGGCGCGGTCCGTGCATAATAGTCCGCTGGCCATGACCACGGGCAGTGCAACCACCCTGCACCCACCATCCGGCCGCGCCCGCCCGGCCGCGGGGCCCTGCCCCATCTGGACGCTCGCCCTCTGGGGGCTTGGCCGCCGCCCCCTCGACGTGGCGGCCACGGTCCTGACCGCGCTGCTGCTCCTCTCAAGCCGCCTCTTCCTCCTCCCCTCGGGACCGTGGGAGTGGGACGAGACGCTCTTTGCGCGGGGGATACTCCGCTTCGACCTGCACGCCCACTTCCCCCACCCCCCCGGCTTCCCCCTCTGGCTGCTCCTGGGATGGCTGGCTCTCCCCATGGTCGGGGAACCGCTGCGCGCCCTGCAGCTCCTCTCGGCCCTCGCGTCCTGCGCCTCGCTGTGGCCCCTCGCCGCCCTCGGTCGTCGGGCGGCGCCCGCCCCGGTGGCGGCCGCCGCCAGCGTGGCGCTCCTCCTGGCCCCCGGGGTGTGGCTGCACGCGGTGCGGGGGTTCTCCAGCACACCGGCTGCGTTCCTGGCTCTCTGGGCCGCCGCGCTGGCGGTGGGAGGGCTCGCCGGCCGCCGGCTCACCGCCTTCACGCTCCTCGTCACTGCCGCCTTCCTCGTCCGCCCCATCCTGCTCCCCCCGCTCGCCCTCCTCTGGCTGGCCGGGGTCGCCCGCATCCACCCGCTGCGCCGACTCGTGCCCGGCGTGCTCCTGGGGTCGGCGGCGGTGGGAGCCGCGCTGGTGGGCATGGCCCTCGCCCAGGGGAGCTGGCACCGGCTGCTGCGGGCCTTTGCCACCCACGGCGCCACGCATGCCCGCAACCTGGTCCTCAACGCAGGGGGGATCGCCGATCTCGGGATGGTGAAGGGTCTGGGGGGGGTCTGGCCCGCTTCGGCGTTGGCCGTTCTCGTCCTGTTGGGCCTTGCCGCCTGGTGGCGGCGGGCGGGTCCGCGCCAGGCCGTGACTTGGCTGGTCATCCTCGCCACTGGCATCGCCGAGATCGTGTGGCTGCAGAACCGCACCTTCCCCCGCTACGCGGTCCCCCTCCAGCTGGCCCTCGCCCCCCTCGTGGCCGCCGGTGCCGCCACCGTCGCCCCACCCCTGGTGGCGAGCGCCGCCCTGGCTGGGTTCTCGGCTCTGCTCGCCGGCTCCGCCTTGCCGTCCGTTCGCGAACAGCACCAGCGCTACATGCCCGGGTGGGAGGCGTTGCTCACCGCCACGCGCCAGGCGGCGCGGCGGGGCCTCGAGCTGGTGATCGAGCCCGGCCTCTACCCCTTCTTCTCCTACCTCGAGGAGGTGGCGCGCCGCGGCGGCAGTGCCCTCAATGTCCGTTCCCACCTGGCACCCGCCAGCCCCGACGCCACCACCCGGCCCAGCGGCCCCTACCTCCTGGTCACCGACTTCCCCGGCCGGTACCTTGCACCCCCCTTCGGGCGCAGCTGGCGCTGGTCCGCGGTATCGGAGGCCCTGCGCCCCCTCACGCAGGGGCGCTTCCTCGACGCGGCCGTCGTGGAGGGAACGCCGCTCCCCCTCCATGGGTGGTGGCCCCTCGAGGTGGAGCGCAGCGGCGAGCGTTCCATCTGGGGTCAACCGGGGGCGGCCCTGCTCCTCCCCCCCTACCCGGCCGGCACCTTCCTCTGCCTCGATCTCTGCCCGGCGCCGGGGCCGGCTCCGCTGGTGCTGCTCGCGAACGGGCGGGAGGTGCGCCAGATCCCCGGGCAGCGGGTGCGGCAGAAGGTCTGGATCGAACCGGCCTGGGTGTCCTCGGAGCGCACCAACACGCTGGTGTTCCAGCGCGCGGCTGCCTACCCTCCCGGCCCCCACGACCCGCGCCGGCTGGCGGTGCGGCTCTTCGGCGTGCGGGGGATCTCTGCCGCCCTCCCCTGGGAGGGACCGATGGCGGAACCTTCCCAGCGCGAGACCCTGGCGATCCGCGCCGAGGGGTTGTTCGGGCCGGAGAACTTCCCCCACGGCCGGGGAGCGTGGACGGGACCCACGGCGCGGCTCCGCCTCCCGGCCAGTCCCGGCTCGCTCTCGCTGCGGGTGTGGGCGCCCCGCCCCGAACCGCCGGACGTGGTGGTGCTGGCGGGCGGCAGGCGGGTGGCGGGCCCGCTCAAGGTGTGGAAGAAACCCACCGATCTCGAGTTCCCGATCCCCGCCGAGGCCGTCACCGACCACTCGGTGGAGCTCGTCCTGCACGTTACGCCGTATGTCCCGGCGAAGGCCGGCCGCTCCCGAGACTCTAGGGAGCTGGGGATCGTGCTGTCCTTCGCCCGCTTCCGGCCGGCCTCCGCGCCGCCCCGTACTCCCGGGGATTGGCTCGTGGCCGGCGGCCCCGACTGAGACCGCGCCGGCCGCTACGCTGTCAAAGCTGGCCGGGCGACCTCGAGCACGGCGGCAGCCGCCCGGTCGCTCGCCCCCGGCCCCCCGAGTCGCTGCCGAACCCCGGCGAGGAGGCGGCGCTGCTCCTCCCCCTCCCCGCCCAACAGCCCCCGCAGCGCTGCTGCCAGTCGGTCCGCCGTCACGTTCCCCTGGATGAATTCGGGCACCACCGCCTCCTGCGCCACCAGGTTGACGAGGGAAACGAAGGGAACCCTCACCAGCAGCCGGGCCAGCACGTAACTGGCCGGGTGGAGGCGGTAGCACACCGCCATGGGGACGCCGAGGATGGCGCACTCCAGCGTGGCGGTCCCCGAAGCCACCAGCGCCGCTGCGGAACCGGCCAGCGCCGCCCGCCGGTCCCGCTCCACGATCTCGACCGGGAAGCCGGCCTCCGCCACCAGGCCCCGCAGCCTCGCGACGTCGAGCCCCGGCGCCGCCAGGAGACGGACAGCCAGGGCTTGCCCATCCCGGAGCAGGCGGCCGCAGGCAGCCAGCATGGTGGGGAGCAGGGAGGCCACCTCGTGCCAGCGGGATCCAGGCAGCAGGGCCACGCTGGCCGGCTGGGGCCTCCCCCCGTCCACCTCGCCCAGCTCGTCGAGGAGGGGGTGGCCGACGTAGGTGGCCTTCACGCCGTGCCGCTGGTAGAAGGCCACTTCGAAGGGCAAGATACACAGCACGTGCGCCACGTTCTTGCGGATCGTCCGCACTCGTCCCGAGCGCCACGCCCACAACTGGGGCGACACGTAGATCACCACCGGGATCCCGGCGCGCCGCAGGTGCGGGGCGAGCCGCAGGTTGAAATCGGGGGAGTCCACGAGCACCGCCACGTCGGGGCGCCGCTCCACGGCTGCCCGCCGCACCCGCCGCGCCAGCGCGGCGAGCCGCGGCAGCTCCCGTACCACCTCCACCAGCCCCATCACCGAGAGCTCCTCGGCGCGGGCCAGGCACTCCACGCCTGCCTCTCGCATGCGCTCCCCCCCCACGCCAAAGAGCTCGAGCGTCCCGAGCCGCCGCCGTAGCGCCGCCGCCAGGTTGGCGGCGTGGAGATCGCCCGAAGCCTCGCCGGCCACCATCATCACCCGCACCGGCGCCTCCGCACGGCCGCGGCCGTCCCCAGCGCTATTGCGGTTCCCACCCCGTCCCCGAACAGGTCGCGCCACTCCGCTGAGCGCGTTTGGGTGGCGCGCTGGAGGAGTTCCAGCAGGGCCCCATGGCCCAGGGAGTAGGCGCCCGCCAGGGCAAAGGGAGCCGGCAGTTGCCACACCACCGCCGTCGCCAGCGCGGCCCAGCTCAACACCCCGTACCCCACCCCGTGGCTCGCCGTGTCGGGGACTCTGGACAAGATGCTCAGCGGGCGGGCGCTCAACCCCACCCACAGGTAGACGACGGACAGCACGCCCGTCAGGCACAGGGCGAGGAGTTGCCGGACGCGGCGCCGGGGGTCCCTCTCCGCTGGCGGCAGTGCACCCCTCACGGCCGCGGGAAGGGGTACATCAGCCAGGCCAGGGCCACGGCGCCGAGCACCAGCGCCGCGAACACCTTGAGCAGGTAGCGCAGCCGCTCCCGACCGTCTCGCTTCCACAGGAAGGCGAAAAACACGGCAATGAGCGCCGCCTGCACCACCAGCAACAGGAAGTGGTCCACCATCCGGCTCACTCCTTCCGTCCCACGACGATGTCGTGGACGTCCAGCACGAGCAAGAGGTTCATCATGCCGGCCGTGAGCAGGAAAGCGTTGCCGTACTCGTAGGACGCCGCCGTCACCACGCCCTCGCCCAGGCCCAGGAGCGTCGCCAGGAGGAAGAGGACGCCATTCCCCAGCGTGGCCACGGCCGCGAGATAGGAGAGCGGCTCCCCCGCCCGCGGCAGGATGAGTTCTCCGTGCAGCGCCAGGCCGAGTACGAACCCCACCACGATGACGGCCGAAAACACCGCCGCCCGCAGCTTCCGGCCCAGGAGGAAGTGCCCCAGGCCAGGAACCAGCCAGGCGGCCACCATCAGAGCGGGCCGGGGCAGCGCCGCCGGGCCCTTGGTCGTTCTCGCATTCTCAGGCACCGTGGCCACGCAGCACCTCGCTCAGCCGTTCCCAGGTGGTCTCCAGCGCTTCCGGCAGCACCCGCGTCGCCGCCAGCGTGGTCATGAAGCTCGTGTCGCCCCGCCAGCGCGGCACGATGTGGAGGTGGAGATGGTCGGCCACCCCCGCCCCGGCCGACTCGCCCAGGTTGAAGCCAATGTTGAAGGCGTGGGGCCGGTAGAGCGCCCGCAGCGCCCGGACGATGGCCTGCGAGAGGCGCAACATCTCCCCGAGCGTCTCCGCCGGCAGAGACTCGAAGTCAGCGGTGTGCTGCTTCGGCGCCACCATGGTGTGGCCGGAGGTGTACGGGTACTTGTTGAGCATGGCGAAGGCGTGCTGACCCTCTACCACCGTGAGCGTCGCTCGCCCACCGCCCACCGCGGCGCAGAAGATGCACTCCCCCGAGCTCTCGGCGCGCGAGACGTAGTCGTACCGCCAGGGAGCCTCGATGTACTCCAAAGATGCCTCACTGCCTTCCCAAAGCTTCCCTCAACTGCTTGCCGGGCTTGAAGTAGGGCACGACCTTGGGCGGCACGCTGACCCGCGCGCCGGTGCGCGGGTTCCTCCCCGTCCTGGCCTGCCTCTCCCGGGTCCGGAAGGAACCGAACCCCCGGAGCTCCACCTTCTCCCCGGCGAGAACGGCGGCCACCACCGCGTCGAGCACCACGCCCAGCACCTGCACCGCCTCGCGGCGACTCAGCCCCACCTTCTCGGCCAGCACCTTGACGATATCAGCTTTGGTCATCGTCGACTGCCCTCCTCGCTTCCTCCGCACCCTTCGATGAATTCTCGGTTACCCTCTCGCCGCCGACTTCCAGCTCCTCGGCGGCATTGCCGTGCTCCTGCTCCGGCTCCTGCTCCGGCGCCAGCTCCTCCGCCGCCGGCTCGGGCGCCTCCTCCGCGTCGGGCTCCGGCTGCTCGACCCCCCGCAGCGACAGACCGATGCGCTTCTCGTTCCGGTCCACGCGGATCAGCCGCGTGCGGATCCTCTGCCCACGACGAAACAGGGTTGCCAGGGGTTGTTCCCCCCGACGCTCCACTTCCGAAATGTGGCACAGCCCCTCCACGCCCGGACCGAGTTCGACGAACAGCCCGAAATCGGTGATGTTGGTGACGTACCCATCCACCTCGTCCCCCACCTCGTGCGCGGCGGCGAATTGTTCCCACTCGTTGGGTTGCAGTTCCTTTATGGACAAGGAGATACGCTGATTGGTGGCATCAATGGCGGTGATCACCGCCTCGATCTCCTGGCCCTTTTGGACCACCTCGGAGGGGTGCGAGATGCGCCGCGTCCAGGCCATGTCGGAGACGTGCACCAGGCCATCCACGCCCGGTTCCAGCTCCACGAAGGCGCCGAAGTCGGTGAGGTTGCGCACCACACCCTTGACCCGCGAACCCACGCGGTAGCGCGTGGCGAACTCCTCCCAGGGGTTCGGCTCGGCCTGGCGGAGGGACAGCGACAGCCGGCGTCGCTCCACGTCCACCTCGGTGACCACCACGCTCACTTCCTGCCCCGTCTTGAGCAGCGTCTTGGGGTTCTTCACCTTCTTCGTCCACGACATCTCCGAGACGTGGACCAGCCCCTCCACCCCTTCCTCCAGGGCGACAAAGGCCCCGTAGTCCACCACGTTGGTGACCCGGCCCACCACCTTCTTCCCGACCGGGTAGCGCACCTCCACGTGCGTCCAGGGGTCCTCGAAGCGCTGCCGGTACCCCAGCGAGACCCGTTCCTTCTCGCGGTCCACGTGGAGCACCACCACCTTCACCTCGTCGTTGACCTTGAAGTACTCGCTGGGGTGCCCTACCCGCCCCCAGGAAATATCGGTCACGTGCAGCAGCCCGTCGATCCCGCCCAGATCGATGAAAACCCCGTAATCCGTGACGTTCTTGACGACGCCGGTGACGACGCTGCCCTCCTCCAGCTGCTGCAAGGTCTGCTCCTTCTGCGAGGCGATGGCCTCCTCCAGCAGGGCCTTGCGCGACAGCACGACGTTGGCGCGACGGCGGTCGAAGTTGATGATCCGGGCCTCGATCTCCTCGCCCACGTAGTCTTCCAGGCGCCGCGAGGGCCGCAGGTCCACCAGAGAACCAGGAAGGAAGGCCCGCACCCCGATATCCACAGCCAACCCGCCCTTGACACGCTCCACCACCCGGCCAGGCACCGGCGTCCCTTGGCGGTAGGCCGCCTCCAGCACCTCCCACACGCGCATCTTGGCGGCGCGCTCGCGCGACAGCTTGAGCTCGCCCACCATCGGGTCGAAACGTTCCACAAGCACGTCGATCTCGTCACCGCTCTTGACCGTGACGTTGCCGGCGCGGTCGAGAAACTCGGTCCGCGGGATCAGGCCCTCCGACTTGAAGCCAATGTCCACCACCACCGCGCTGTCCGTGACCGCCACCACCGTCCCCCGCACCACGTCGCCTTCGCGCAGGTGTTGGAACGACTCCTCCACCATGGCCCGCAAGTTGTTCCTGCTGTAAGTCGTCTCCCTGCTCTCCTCGACGGCAGGCTGCTGCGGTTGTTCATTGTCCCGGATGTCGACCACCTTGCCTCCTCGAACCGTTCCAGCTGGAACGTCTAACTGCTTGTCCTACAAGCGAGAAATCATAGGGGGGCGGCTGGCGACCTGTCAAGGGTGCGGCGGGCCCCAGTGACCCTGCCCACAGCTCAGTACGACAGGGAGAGGGCGCGCAGCAAGTCCGCCGCAAAGGAGGGGTTGACGGCCCGCACGCTCGCGCCGACGCTGGCCGCTCGCTCGGGCTCTCCGGCCCGCTCCAGCTCCTGCGCCAGGTGCACCAGGTTGTAGAGCTTGAAAACGCCCGGGTATGCACCCTGGAAGCCCAGGGCCCCGTCGGCGGCCGTGAACCTCGCCACGGCCTCGGCGCTGCGTCCCTGCCGCGCCAGCCGTACCCCCTCCATGTGCACCCTGCAGGGGGCGAGCATCGCGCGGCTCGTCCTCGCGGACGGCTTTTCCTCCTCGTCGAGGCTCCCCTCCAGGGCCACGGCATCCTCCACCCTCCCGAGCAGGAGGAGGGCCCGGTGTGTCAACACGGCGGGGCACGCCCCCACCTCGGGGGATTGGCCCTCCCCCGCCAGCGCGGCCAGGCCGGACCAGTCCCCGCTGGCCGCCGCCCGCCATCTCGCCACGCTCAGGCGACCCCGGGCGACGATGGCTCCGGCGCAATGGCTCACCGCCGCGGCGCGCTCCAGGGCCCGCTCGCTCACCTCCAGCCGCCCCGCCACCTGGCCCAGGAGGACCAACCCCGCAAACGAGGCGCAAAAGTCTTCCTTGGCTGCCAAGGCTTGCTCAAACTCCCGCTCCGCCTCGTCGTACCGCCCCCGCACCAGCAGCAGCTCCCCCAGGGAATCGTGGGGGTTGGCCTGGTCGGGGGCGATGAAGCGGTACTTCCGCAAGAGCTTTTCCGCCTCCGCGAACTGCCCGCGGGCCATGGCCGTGTAGCCGAGCTGGTTGTAGGCCAGCGCGTAATTCGGGCTCAGTGTCAGGAGCAGCTCGTACCCCCGCTGCGCCTCTTCCAGCTTGCCCGCCGCGAACGCTCGGTTGGCGGCGTAGCGAACCGCCACCGGGTCCTTCGGATGAGCGGCGAGAAAGGCGTCCAGGATGGCGTCCGCCTCCTCGCGGCGGCCCTTGGCAGCGGCCAGCGCGTAGCTGGCCATGAACCGTTCCCGGGCGGTCAGCTTGCTCAAGTCGGCCTTTTCGAGCCCTTCCAACACCGCCGCCCGGGCCGCGGCCGGCTCCGTGCCGGCCATGGCCTCGAGCAGGAAGACCCGTGCCACGACGCAGGAGGGATCCGCCTCCAGTACCCGCTGGAACCGCTCCTTTGCGTCGGCGCTGTAGAACTTCTCCAGCGCGTCGATGCCGCGCCGCAGCTCCGCCAGTGCCTGCGGGTCGGCCACCGTCCACTCCGCGGGGCGAGGCCAGATACTCCAAACCACGCCCGCCAGCACGGCAGCGATAACGAAAGCCAGCGCGTACCGCCGCACCGATCCTCCCCTCGTCCCAGCGCCGGGCCAGCGACCAGGCGCATCTCCGTTTACGGCAACGGTGCCCCCCGGGTTCCGCTGCCGCCTCCGGTGGTGCCCCCCGCGGCCACCTGTCCCCAGCGGCGCGCGCCGCCAGGCTGACCACCCTCAGGCCTGGCGCGCCAGCTCCGCCAGTACCGCCTTGAGCAGCCGGTAGAAATCGCCCACGGTGGAGATCTTCACGCGCTCGTCAGGCGAGTGGGGCGATTCGATCTGCGGCCCCATGGACACCATGTCGATGCCCGGGAACTTCTCGCCGATGAGCCCGCACTCGAGCCCGGCATGGATCGCCTTGATCGCCGGAGAGAAACCGAACTCGCGCTCGAACACCGCCACGCTGGTCTTGAGCACCGGCGAGTCCGGGTTCGGCTTCCAGCCCGGGTAGCCGTCGTGGAGCTGCACGCTGGCGCCAGCCAGACGGAACACCGCCTCCACCTGCTGGAGGGTGGCCCTGAGCGCCGGCATCACCGAGGAACGGCTGGAGGTCACCACCTTCACCTCTTTCCCCTCGGTGGTCACCACGGCCAGGTTGTTGGAGGTCTCCACGAGACCCGGCACCGCTCGGCTCATGGCCAGGACCCCGTGGGGACAGGCGAGGAAGGCGTCGAGAATGCGGTTGCCATCGGAGCCCGAGAAGACCTGGGCTACGGTCGTCTCCTCCACCTCCACCCGTTGCCCCGGGTCGATCTCGCCGAACTCCTCCCGGAGGACCGCCGCCATGTCCAGGATTGCCTGCCTCACGCCGTCGTGCTCGCTGGCCGGCACGGTGATCACCGCCTCCGCCTCACGGGGGATGGCGTTGTGCTTGCTCCCCCCCGCCACGCTGGCCAGCCGCAGGTCGGGCGTCACCCGGCGGGAAGGTGCCGCCAGCAGCCGGGCCAGGAACTTCAAGGCGTTGCCCCGGTTCTCGTGGATGTCCACCCCGGAGTGCCCGCCGCGCAAACCCCGCACCTTGACCGCCAGCGCCACGTGACCCGCGGGCACCGGCTCCAGCGTCACGGAAAACACGTGGTGGGCGTCGGCACCGCCCGCGCACCCGATGTAGAGGGCCCCCGTCTCCTCGGTGTCCAGGTTGATGAGGGTGCGGGCGGAGATCAGGCTGGGGTCCAACTGCTGCGCGCCCGTGAGCCCCGTCTCCTCGTCCACCGTGAAGAGAAGTTCGAGAGGACCGTGCACGGCCTCCTTGTCCTCGGCCACCGCCAGCGCCGCGGCCACGCCGATGCCGTTGTCCGCCCCCAGGGTCGTGCCCGTGGCGTACACGTAATCGTCCACGACCCGCACCTGGATCGGGTCGGCCAGGAAATCGAAGCTCACATCCGAGTTCTTCTCGGGGACCATGTCCAGGTGCCCCTGCAGCACCACGGCAGGGGCTCGCTCGAAGCCAGCCGTGGCGGGTACGCTCACGGCCACGTTCCCGGCTCCGTCCCGCTTCACGGCAAAGCCGTGGGCCTGGGCCCACCGCACCACATGCTCCGCCGCCCTTTCCTCGTGCTTCGACGGCCGCGGAATCCGCCGCAGCGCATCGAAGTGCTGCCACACCAGTTGCGGTTGCAGGTTCTCCAGTGGACTTGACACCGTTTCCCTCCTTCGGCGCCGGGCGCCGAGCTGTCGCTAGCGTACTGGGCCTCGCGGCCGCTCCGCAACCGCTCCCGCGAGCCTCTCCACGGTGAGGGGGAAGTACTCCCGCAGCTCCCGCACCGCATTTTCGTTTTCGGGATCGTCCGGCCGCTGGCGGTTGAAGGAGACGGCCGGCGCGCCGAAGGCGAGGAGCCCATCGGCCACCGTGGGCCAGACGGGGGGGTAACCAGCCCGCAACAGGGCGAGCCAGCCGCCGAGCTCTCCCAGCTCCCCCTCGCCTGCCGCCTCGCGCACCTTCCAGCGCACCAGCGCTTCACCATCTACCGGACCGCAGCGCGAGCCGACCCAATCGTCCACCCGCCGGGCCGAGGCGTCGTAGTACATCGAGCCCCACCCGCCGCGCGGGCTCTTGAAGATTTCCACGAACTTCTGCAGCGACACCATCTCGATGGTCGCCATCAGATGGTACCGGTCGGTTTGTTCGGCCAGGAGCGGCCACAGGGCCACCAGGGTATCGAGGTCGGCCGGCGTGGCGATCTCCCGGATGGCTTCGAGGCAGTGCCGGGGAGTCCGCGGCAGCACCAGGTCGCCCGCCTGCGCCAAGTCTGCGGCCGCCAGGTAGCTGTCGGCCCACAGCTCCACCAGCGTCCGCTCTCGCATGGCCGCCACCAGCCGGTCCGCCAGCTTCGCCGCCCCCTCCCAGGCCGGCGAATCCGCAGCGAGGGCGGTCGCATCACCGGCCGGCTCGCCCAAGAACCAGTGAAGTCCGATCAGCGCCGCCATCCGCTCGCGGAGCACGGAGGACCTGAGGGCCGCCGCGTAGAGCGGGAGCAGGGCCGGGTGGTGGAAATCGGCGCCGGCCAGCAAGACTGTGACCTTCTCGTCGCTGCTGAGCTGCCCCTGCAGGAACCGCGCCGCCAGCTGCTGGGGGCCTGGTCCGGCGGTACGCAACTGCCGACCCACCTCGGAACGGATGGTGGCCAGCATGTTGGCGGTGCGCTGGCGACCCACCCCCGGCCAGAAGCTAGAGTCGGGAAACCGCTGGACCGCGTCCCACACCGGGATGCTGCCGGTCCCCAGCGCCGCCGCCACCGCCAGCGACATCAGCGCCGTCATGCCCTCACCGCATCACCTCGTAGACGCCGTCTTCCGCCATGTACACGGTGTCGATGTAGCGGATGGAGCGGGAAGCCAGGGTCATCACCACCGAGGACAGCCGCACCCCCCCGCCGAAGAACCGCACCCCGGCCAGGAGGTCGCCGGCCGTCACGCCGGTGGCCACGAACACCAGGTCCTTCCCCGAGGCCAGCTCCTCGGTGGTGTAGACGTGGGACGGATCGGCGATCCCCACCTCCTCCAGGCGTTGCCGGTGCCAGTCCTCCAGCACCACCAGCCGCCCCTGCATCTCGCCGTTGAGGCAGCGGAGGGCAGCCGCCGTCAAGACCCCCTCCGGCGCCCCGCCGATCCCCATCACGGCGTGTACGCCGGTGCCGCGAATCGCCGCCGCGAGCCCCGCCGAGAGGTCCCCGTCGCCAATCAACTTGATGCGCGCGCCGGCAGCCCTAATCTCGGCGATAAGTTTCTCGTGGCGGGGACGGTCGAGCACCACCACTGTGAGATCGGCGACGCTGCGGTCGAAGGCCTTGGCGATGCGCGCCAGGTTGTCCTTCACGGGGGCGTCGATGTCGATGCAACCCCGTGCCGTCGGCCCCACCACGATCTTCTCCATGTAGATATCGGGGGCGCGCAACAACCCCCCCTGGTTCGAAGCCGCCAGCACGGCGATGGCGTTGTTGGCACCGAGGGCGCAGAGGTTCGTGCCCTCCAGGGGGTCCACGGCAATGTCCACCTGGGGATAGCCGAGCGAGCCGTCCTTGTCCAGCCCGACCTTTTCCCCGGTGTACAGCAGGGGAGCCTTGTCCCGCTCCCCTTCGCCGATGACGATGGTGCCGTTGATCTCCAGCGAATCCATCTCGCTGCGCATCGCCTCCACCGCCAGCTGGTCGGAGGCGCGGCGGTCGCCCCGGCCCATCGTCCGGGCTGCCGCGATGGCCGCCTTTTCGGTGACGCGCAAGAAGCTCGACCCCAGATCGATATCCACGGCCACCTCCCGGCGCCGTTGCGCCTGCGTCAACTGCTTTCGGGGTGCACCGCCCTCTTGAGGGTGGCGTAGCCAGCCTGGTTGGTGAGCTGATCCCGCAGGCCCACGGAGATCCGGTACACCCCCGGTTCGAGCAGCAGCGAGGCGGTGAAGGTGAAATGCTTGGCCGCCGCCGCCTCGTACTCCTCCCGGGGGACCGTCACGGTGTGCTCCACGCGCTGCAGATCCGACTGCTTCCCCTCGGCGTCGCGGGCGGCGTAGTAGAGCATCACGTACCCCACCAGGCTTTCGCCGTCCGGGATGAGGGCCACCTTGGCGATGGGCACCCGCACCTCTACCGGCAGCGTCCACCTTCCGTTGGCGGCGGGAGTCGGCTCGCCGGCGGACACCTCCACCCCCAGCGGGTTGTCCTCCAGATCGAAGACGAGACCGGACACAACCCGGTCGCCCACCTGGGTGGGGAGGGTCTTCTCGATGAAGGTGCGGCGGAAGTTCACGGTGTACTCGGGGTGCCCCTTGACCTTCACCTCAATGCGGTGGGCCCGGTCCTTGCCCGACGGTTCGAGCCGGTAGCCGAGCCAGTAGTAGTTTTCGAACATCTGGGCGATGCGCTCCAGACCCGGCCGCACGTCGTTGGTGTTGACGATGGCCATCCCGCCGGTCTGCTCCGCCATGTAGAGGAGCGAGTCCTGGAGGTTGGTGCGCAGCGCCGCTGCCGCGATGGTGGACCGTGCCGTGCGGTACTCCGCCTCGATGCCCAGCTCCGCCTCCAGCCCCCGCGCGTCGATGGTGTAGAAGGAGATCCCCGCGGCGGAGGCACTGGTCACGAGACTGCGGAAGAGCGGCGTGGCGTCGAACTCCATCGCCTGGGTCATGAGCGAGATGTCGCGCCACTGGTCCTGGATGGCGTAGAACAGCTCGATCCCCGGGCTCATGGGCAGACCGTCGGAAACGTACATGATCACCTTTCTGCCCGGCAAACCGGCCATCATGCCGATGAACTCCTGCAGCGCCCCCACGGTGAACACGAGATCGTTGCGCTGTTCGCGAGCGAAGCCCCGCACCTCGCCGAGGATGCGGTCGAGCGCGCCGCTGCTGCCGCCGGAGGCCTGCTGCGCCGCGTCCCTGATCGCCTCCTCGATGCGCCGCCGCTCGCTGTCCACACTGGGCCGGCCACCCGTGTAGCGGCGCAGCGGACGCAGCGCATCCAGCAGCACCTGGGTGTTGGAGGTGAAGGGCTGGAGGACCTTGAGGCTGCGCTGGTACGCCACCACCATGGCCTGATCGGGGGGGGCCACGTGGCTCTGGATCCATTCCTCCAGGCGGTTCAGCACCCGGTTCCGGTTCAAAGGCTGGATGTTCTCGTTGTCCACGTACAGGGCGATGAACTTCGGCTCGCGCTTGTACTCGACGGGCGGGGAAAGGGCCACCCCCTCGCCGCTCCCCGCAGCCGGCGCTGCTGGTTGCGCCGCCCCTTTCGCGGGGCTCAGGGAGATGAAGGCGAAGTTCGTGATCTCCTGCAGCTTCCCGTCCTGGTACAGCTCGAAGTCAGCCGCCGTGAGCCCGCGAACCACCTCCCCCTTGTGCATCACCGACACGTCCACGTTGACGAGCGTCACCTGTGAGGTGTCGATGAACTGCAGCCCGCCGACCTGCTGCTCGGGGGGCCTGGCGGCTGGCGGCTTTTCTTGACCGGAGGAGAAGATTGCTGCCAGAAGACCCACACCGAGCCACCCCGACACCCGCCGTGCCTGCACGCGTTCCTCCCGACCGAGAGTCTAGCAGAGCGGCGTGGCCGCGCTCAGTAGTCCAGGTTGGCCACCACGGTGGAGGTGGTCTGCGCCAGCGTGTCGTTGACCGCTACCCGCAGGGAGGTGGGGGAGCCATCCAGCTCCAGCGTGAACTTGAACGCGAAGTAGCCGCGCCTCCTGGCCTCCGGCAACTTTTCGGCGCTCACCTCGATGGGCAGGGTTCGCTGCGCCAGCTCGGACTGATCGCCCCGTGGATCCACACCCACGATCACCACCTGGACCTGTCCCCAGTAGACGTCGCCCCGGGGGACGAGGGTCAGTTCCGCGTAGGGGATGCGCAGCTCGGCGTCGGCCCGATAGATGCGCAGACCCCGGGCGCCGAGACTGATCCTCGAGGTGGGCTTGGAGAGAACCAGTTCGATCCCCAGCGGGTTCTCCGCCAAGCCGGTGAGGAGGGCGGCCCGCGAGCGCTCAGCGTCGCGCTCCTCGAAGGGGCGGTCGATGTAGCGCTGGCGGTAGGTGAGCTGCCAGTCGGGGTGCCCCTTCACCTCCACCTGGATGGTGTACTCCTTGCCGTCGCCAAAGTGGTCGGGCTGGTAGGCCAGGGAGTAGTAGGAGGATGTCACCCGCTCCACGTCCGCCAGCGCGACCCCGCCGTCCGCCGTGAAGATCGCGTCGCCGCCGGTGAGCTTGGCCGCCTGGATGAGCGAATCCTTGCGGTCGGCTTCCCGCCAAAAGCGAATGTTGGCCACATCGTTGAACTCGGGGGGCCGCGACGTGGACGCGATGGCATCCAGCGACTGGTTCCCCGTCGGATCCAGGGTGTAGAGCGTGAACTCCAGCTCGCTGGCGAGCAGCGCCGCCCGCCCGTAGAGGCCGATGTTGCGGTACTCCGGCGGCTTGTCCAGCCAGAAATCCCACTCCCGGTACATGGGCACGTTTTCGGCGCGCGGGAAACCCGGCGAGATGAGCACCACGATCTTGCGCCCCTTGACGCCGGCAAAGCGCTGCACCGTGGCGGTGAAGGCGTTCTCCACGCGGCCGACCATGCGCCGCATCTCCTCCCAGTATTCGGCGTTCTGCGTCCGCCGGTACTGGTAGGTGGTCCACACCTCGCGGCTGGGCAAGTCGCTGACGTTGTACGAGGAGAGCGTGATCTGCCGCTGCAGCCCCGTCGCCTGCCGGCGATCCACCTCCTTGAGCGCCGCCACGAGCTTGCTCGCCGACGCCGTCGGCTCGGTGTGCACCCGCAGCGTCCCGTCGAAGCTCACCACCGCCACCGTCTGCCCGGGGGGCAGGCCCCCTGCCACCTGTTCGCGCATCCGCTCCAGGAGCCGCCGCTTGTCCGGTTCGGGCAAGAGGTAGAGGTCGAAGAACAGGACCGTGGTGCGCGGGGCCGCCTCGCCCAGCAACCGCTCGTCCTGCGCCCCCCGCACAACCCCACCCTCCACGGCCAGGAAGTTGGTGATGACTTGCTCCGTGCCATTTTCCAGGAGGCGGAACTGGTCCCGCCCCAGACCGGCCACAGGGACGCCGTTGCTGTCGCGTACCTGCACGTCCACGGTGATGTTGTTGACCTTCACCTCGCTGACGAAGCTCGGCGTCGGTTGGCTCTGCTGCCCCCACGCCGCCGTTCCCAGCGCCAACGCGAAGAACCCAGTGATCTGCGCCTTCATGCTGCCCTCCCTCCCCGCCTCCGCCGGAGCAATTGCCGTGCCAATGCCGATTCCGGCGCGTCGGCGCGGAGATTCCCGTCCCCACCCCGACGTCGGGCTGGCGCTCCCTTGTCACCCGCCCGTCGGGGCGACTATCGTAGCCAGGTGCGACGGCAAAGGAAATCCCGCCCCCGGACCCCATCCCCTGCCGGCCGCAGCCGGCGCCGTCGCCCGCAGCCCCCCTGTCCTGCCGAGAGGACAGGGACGCCCGGGATCGGGGCCGGTGCACCGGAAGCGCTGCCGTGCGGGTGGTGATCACCGGTGGCGCCGGATTCATCGGCAGCAACCTGGCACACCGCTGCCTGTCGCGAGGGGACCGGGTGACGATCCTGGACAACTTCTCGCGCCCGGGCAGCGAAGCCAACCTGGCGTGGCTCGAGGAGCAGCACGGCGCGGGATCGTTCCGGCTCCTGCGCGCCAGCGTCCTGAACCGCCGCGCGGTGGCGAGCGCGGTGGCGGGTGCCGAGCTCATCGTCCACCTGGCGGGGCAGGTGGCGGTGACCTCCTCCCTCGCGGATCCCCTCGCCGACTTTCGCGACAACGCCTTGGGCACCCTCGCGCTGCTCGAGGCGGCGCGGCGCAGCGGCAGCGACCCGATCTTCATTTTCGCCAGCACCAACAAGGTGTACGGCACCCTCGAGGGGCTGCCCATCCAGGAGGAGGAGACCCGCTACACGCTCCCCAGCCGCCCCTTCGGGATCGACGAGCGCCAACCGCTCGACCTGGCTTCGCCCTACGCCTGTTCCAAAGGGTGCGGCGACCAGTACACCCTCGACTGGGCGCGGAGCTACGGCATGCGGACCGTGGTGCTGCGGCAGAGCTGCGTTTACGGACCGCGCCAGTTCGGCCTCGAGGATCAGGGCTGGCTGGCCTGGTTCATGATCGCTGCCCTCACCCACCGACCGGTCACAATCTACGGCAACGGCAAGCAGGTGCGCGATGTCCTCTACGTGGACGACCTCCTGGACGCCTACGACGCAGCGGTGGAGCACATCGAACTGGCCCGGGGCCAGGCCTTCAACGTGGGGGGCGGGCCCGCCAACACCGTGAGCATCTGGGTGGAGTTCGAGCCGATGCTGGCCGCGCTCTTGGGGCACCGGCCCACGCCCCGCCACGCACCCCCGCGGAAGGGAGACCAACGCTACTACGTGAGCGACGTGCGCCGAGCCGGCGAGATACTCGGCTGGCGGCCCCGCGTGCCGCCTTCGGAGGGGCTGGAGCGGCTCTTCCGCTGGCTCGCGGACAACCGCCAGCTCTTCCGGTGACGGGCCGGTTGGCCGCGCGAGCAGGACGGCGATGCGAATCCTCCTCACCCTCACCTACTACGCGCCGCACGTTTCCGGACTCACCGCCCACGCCCGGCGGCTGGCCGAGGGTTTGGCCGGGCGCGGGCACGAGGTCACCGTGCTGGCGGCCCGGCACCGTCGCGACCTGCCCCTCGAGGAGAAGCTGGGCGGCGTCCGGGTGGTGCGCGTCCCGGTGGCCTGGCGGGTGAGCAAGGGGAGCGTCATGCCCACCTACCTCCCGACCCTCCTCCCGCTGCTGCGCGCCGCCCAGGTGGTGGCCATCAACCTCCCCAGCGGCCCAACGGAAACGCTCCTCCTCCCCCTGCTGGCCCGTCTCCTCCCCCGCCGCCCGGTGCTTGCCACCTACCACTGCGACGTGGAGCTGCCGGGGGGTGGGGTGAGTCGGCTCCTCAGCCGCGCCCTCCGTGTGGCGAACGTGACGGCGGCGGCGCTGGTGCAGCGGATCGTCGCCTACACCAGGGACTACGCCGAGACCAGCCCGGTGCTCCGCCGCTGGCCGGGAAAACTCGAGATCATCCCGCCGCCGGTGGACATCCCCACCCCGGATCCGGAGGCGGCCGCCGCCCTGCGCCGCCGTCTGGCGCCGCGCGGCGAGGTCCTCGTCGGGCTGGCCTGCCGCCTCGCCCACGAGAAGGGGATCGATCACCTCCTCCGCGCTCTGCCCGTACTCGAGGAACGGCTGGGCCCAGTGCGGGTGGCGTTCGCCGGCCAGGACCGAGGGGTCATCGGCGAAGACCGGTACCGCCGGCAGCTCCGGCCTTTGCTAGCGGCCGCTGGGGAGCGGTGGATCCCGCTGGGGGTCCTCGGCCCCGCGGAGCTGGCCACGTTCTACGCCGCCTGCCACGTCACCGTCCTCCCCTCCGTCAACCGCACCGAAAGCTTCGGCCTCGTGCAGGTGGAGAGCATGCTTTGCGGTACGCCGGTGGTCGCCACCGACTTGCCCGGTGTGCGGGTGCCGGTGCGCTGGACAGGCATGGGCCAGATCGTCCCCCCCCGCGATCCCCTCGCCCTGGCCGCCGCCATCGCCCGGGTGGTGAGCGAACGCAACCGCTACGTCAAACCGCGGTGGGCTGTGGCCCAGCACTTTTCCCTGGCGGAGAGCCTGTCCCGCTACGAGGAGCTGTGCTCCCGCCTGTGCCGGCGCCGCCACGGGCGCGGTGAGGCGGCGTCGCCGAGCGCCTGACCGCCCGAGGCGGGACCTCCCCTACAATGGCTGCGGCCGTAACCACGGCCGCCCGAGGTGGCAATGCCGAGCCCGTTTCGTTTCTCCCAGCTGGGTCGCGCCATGCGGCCCTCGCCGATCCGTGAACTGTTCAAACTGACCCAGCGGCCGGGCATGATTTCCTTCGCCGGTGGGCTCCCCGACCCCGCCATCTTCCCCATCCAGCAGTTCGCCTCCTGCGCCGAGGCGCTCACCCAGCGCGGCCCGGTGGCGCTGCAGTACGGTGCCACGGAAGGGTACGGGGAGCTTGTCGCCGTCCTGCAGGAGTTGATGCGCGGGCCCCTCGGCCGGTCACCGAGCGCGGCGGAGATCCTCGTGGCCTCGGGCTCGCAGCAGGTCATGGACCTAATTGGGCGCGTCCTCCTGGACCCGGGCGATACCGTCGTCGTGGAAGCGCCCACCTACCCCGGCGCCCTGCACACCTTCCGCAACTGCGGGGCCCGCTTCGCCACCGTCCCCTGCGACGCCCAGGGGATGCAGGTGGACCTCCTCCCCGACATCCTCGATCAGTGTTGCCGCACCACCGGTCGTCCGCCCAAGCTGATCTACACCATCACCAACTTTTCCAACCCTTCCGGGGCCTGCCTCGCCGCCGCCCGACGCCGGCAGCTGGCCGAGGTTGCCGAGCGGTGGGGGATCCCCGTCTTCGAAGACGACCCGTACGGCGAGCTGCGGCATCGCGGCGAACCCCTGCCAACGATCTTTTCGCTTACGCCGTGGCCGGGGGTGCTCTACGCCTCCTCCTTCTCCAAGACCCTGGCGCCCGGCGTGCGGGTGGCCTGGGCGGTGGCCGATCCGGCTCTCGTGCGGGCCATGGTCATCGCCAAGCAGGGGGTGGATCTGTGTACCTCCATGGTGAGCCAGGTGCTGGTGGCCGAGTACTGCCGCCGCGGCCACCTGGCGACGCACCTGGAAGCGATCCGCGCCCACTACGCGGGCAAGTCGGCCGCCATGGCAGCAGCCCTCAGCCGGCACCTCCCCGCCGGTGCGGCAGAGTGGGACGAACCGCAGGGGGGCTTCTTCTTCTGGCTCCGCCTGGCCAGCACCGACAGCCGGTCCCTGTTCCACCGCGCCGTCGAGAGGGGTGTCGCCTTCCTGCCCGGAGACGCCTTCTTTCCCGACCCCGCCGAAACCGTGGTGGGCAGCAGCGACGGGTCGCGCTTCGCGCGCCTGTGCTTCACCTTCGCATCCAGCCACGAGATCGAGGAGGGGTGCCGGCGGCTGGCCGCGTCCCTGGCGGAGACCTGAGCGGCCGAGCGACCCGCGCTACACCGTGCTCTGCGGATCCACGTCGATGACGCGACGCACACCGCGCGGCAGCGGCATGGCCTCCACCTCGGCCACCGCCTGGCGCAGCTCTGGCCGACGGGCCGCGAACAACAAGAGCTGGACTCGCCACCTGCCGCGAAGCCGCGCAATGGGGGCGAGGCTCGGCCCCACCACCCGCACCGCCGGCGCCGCGCCGTCGAGGCGCGCCGCCGCGCGCTCGCCAGCTCGG
>JBBISY010000004.1:0-78432 GCA_037441065.1 Acidobacteriota bacterium
CTGGATGCCTGGCCGCATCGCCCCGCTCCCCGTCGGCGGCCAGAGTAGCCGATCTCCTGGGGCCGGACCAGCCGCGCCGCACCCGGCCGCCGCCCCCTGCCCACGCCCCGGGCAGCGGGACGCTCGGGCTGCCACGTTGTGCTAGCCTTGGACGATGCTTGCCACCGCCCGCCGCCGGACGGCGGCTCTCCTGGTAGTTGCGGCGGCCGTGCCCTCGGGCGGCGCGGGCGCCGTGCCGCCCCAGCGCACCGATGGCGAGGCGTTCCGCTTCCAGCGCATCTCGCTGGCAGAGGGCCTGTCCCAGAGCACGGTGCAGTGCCTGCTGGAGGACTCGCGCGGCTTCCTATGGCTGGGCGGCGAGTACGGCGTGAATCGCTGGGACGGCTACGCGTTCACGGTCTTCACCAACGACCCGGACGACCCCACGAGCCTGGCCGCCAACAAGGTCACGGCGCTGGCCGAGGACCCCGCCGGGTTCATCTGGGTCGGCACCGAGACCGCCGGTCTCGACCGTCTCGATCCCACCAGCGGGCGCTTCTCGCACCTCCCGCACGATCCCACGGATAGCGCGAGTCTGCCCAGCAACTCGATCCGCGCCCTGCTGGCGGAGGGGGACGGGACCCTGTGGATCGGCACCGATCGCGGGCTCGTGCGGCGGCCGGCACAAGGCGCGCCGATCCTCAGGCTGCACCACGACCCGGCCCGCTCCGACTCGCTGGGCGCCGATACCATCACCGCGCTCCACCGCGGGCCTTCGGGGCGAGTGTGGGTGGGGACCGTGCGGGGTGTCGATCTCGTCGACCCCGCGGCCGGCACGGTGACCCATCTCCCGCTCGGGGAGACCCCCATCCGCGTCAGCAGCCTCCTGGAAACTCCCGGCGGGGTGCTGTGGATCGGCTCGGCCGGATCTGGCCTCCTGCGCTACGACACCGTCCGCGGCACCCTGGCAGCCTACCGCAGCAGCGTCAGCGATGCCACCACCTTGAGCGGCTACGACATCACCTCGCTATGCCTCGACCCTGAGGGGATGCTGTGGATCGGCACCACCGCCCACGGTCTCAACCGTTTCGACCCCTCCCGCGGCGTCGCCCAGCGCCTCCCGGCGGACCCGGCGAACCCCGACGGCCTGCCTGGCGACAACATCCTCGCCCTCCTCTGCGGGAGATCCTCGATCCTGTGGATCGGGACCAACCTCGCCGGGCTCGCCAAGCTCGACCTCAAGCAGAAGGCGTTCCGGCGCTTCCACGCCGCCGCGACGGGTGCCCTGCGGCTCGATTCCAACACCGTCTTCTCCGTTCTCGAGGATGCGCGCGGCGAGATTTGGGTCGGCCTCGCCACCGGACTCCAGCGCATCGACCCGCGGCGGGGGAGTTCGTCCCGCTTCGTGGGGCACGGGCCCGAGCCGCCCGAGACGTGGAGGAGCCCCGTCTACGCCCTCCACGACGACCGGCAGGGCTTTCTCTGGATCGGCACGTGGAGCGGCGGGCTCATCCGGCTCGACCCCGCCCGCCGTCACGCCCAGGTGTTCCGGCACGACCCCCAGGACCCCGGTAGCCTCGCGGCCGACTCCGTCTTCGCCATCCACGAGGACCGCGCGGGCAGGCTCTGGATCGGCACGGTGGGCGGCGGCCTCGACCTCTTGGACCGCGCCACCGGCCGGTTCCAGCACCACCGCGCCGGGCCGGCGCCGCCCGCCCTGAGCGGCGATACGGTGCGCGCCCTCCTCGAGGACCGCCACGGGTTCCTGTGGGTGGGCACGGTGGGCGGCGGGATCAGCCGCCGCGATCCCGCAAGCGGCGAGTTCTCGTGGCTCCGACACGACCCGGCTGACCCCGGGAGCCTCTCGCACGACGCCGTGGCGGCGCTCTTCGAGGATCGCTCCGGCGTGCTGTGGGCGGCCACGGGCGGCGGCCTCAACCGCTACGACAGCGCCACCGGCACGTTCCGCCGCTTCCGCCTGCGGGACGGCCTGCCCAGCGACTCGATCACCGCCGTCCTGGACGACGAGCTGGGCAGGATCTGGGTGGCCCACTTCAAGGGGCTCTCCTGCCTCGATCCGGCCACCGGCACGTTCACCAACTTCGACGCGAGCCACGGCCTCCAGAGCAACGAGTTCAACTCCGCAGCCGCCGCCCGCGGGGGCGACGGCTCCCTGTACTTCGGAGGTGTGAACGGCCTCACGGCTTTCCACCCCCTCGCGGTGCGACGGAGCACCTCGGCGCCGCGGGTGGCGATCACCTCGGTGCGGGCCTGGGACGAGGAGCTTCTGGCGCCGCTCGAGCGCGCCCAGCCGAGCCTGCGGCTCCGCCACGACCAGGACTACCTCTCCTTCGAGTTCGTCGGCCTCGAGTTCACCGCTCCCGAGGCAATCCGCTACGCCTGCCGGTTGGAAGGTCTCGACCGCGAGTGGGTCTCGCTGGGGACGCGGCGCCACGTGGCGTACGCCCACGTTCCCCCCGGCAGCTATACCTTCCGTGTCCGGGCCTGCAACCTCGACGGGGTCTGGAGCGCGGGGAACGAGGGCATCCGCATCGTCATCGCCCCGCCCTGGTGGGAGACGCCGGCCGCCCGGGCCAGCGCGGCGGTGGCCTCCATCCTCCTGGTGGTGCTCGTGGTGCGCTGGCGCACGCGCACCCTCTCGCGGCGGCTGGCGGAGCAGCAGCGCGTGGAGGCGGTGATCCGCGAATCCCGCAATCAGCTTGCCAGAGCGAACGTGGAGCTGGAGCGCTACTCCACCCACCTCCAGTCGATGGTGGCGGAGCGCACAGCGCAACTGGCGGAAGCCAACGAGGAACTGCGGCGACTCGCGACCAGCGACCCCCTCACCGGCCTGGCGAACCGGCGGCGCTTTGCCGAGTTCATCGAGGGGGAGTGGCGGCGGGCCCACCGGTTCCGCCGCCCGCTGGCGGTGATCATGGCCGACATCGACTACTTCAAGGCGTACAACGATCGCTACGGCCATCAGGCCGGCGATGCGTGCCTCCGCCGCGTCGCTGCTGTCCTGGCCGCCGTCGCCCACCGGCCGGGGGACCTGGTGGCGCGCTGGGGCGGCGAGGAGTTCGTGGCGGCGCTGGCCGAGACTCCCCTCGACACCGCCGCGGCGGTGGCCGAACGCATGCGCACCGCGGTGGCGGAGGCGTCCCTCCCGCACACCGGCTCGCCCTTTGGCCGCGTCACGCTGTCCCTGGGGGTCGCGGCCCCGATTCCCAGCGACACTGCGTCCTGGGAGGAGGCGGTGGCCGCCGCCGACCGGGCCCTCTACGAGGCCAAGGCCGCTGGCCGCAACCGCGTCACCGTTGCCCGCTGAGGCGCCAGGCGGAGCAGGAGGACCCTGCCCCGGAGGGGCGGCGGAGGCCTGGTAGTCTTGCCGTGGTGACGGAACCTCGCTCCCGCGTCCCCGCGCTGCGCCTCGCCGCCGCCAATGGCGGCCCTGCCAACCCCGGCGGCTCCTTCGTCCTCTACTGGATGATCGCCGCCCGCCGGAGCGGGTGGAACTGGGCGCTGGAGCGCGCCGTCGAGTGGGCGCGCTGCCTGCACAAGCCGCTGGTGGTGCTGGAGGCGCTGCGCTGCGGCTACCGCTGGGCCTCCGACCGGCTGCACGCCTTCCTGCTCCAGGGGATGGCGGACAACGCCGCGGCCTTTGCCGCCCGCGGCGTGACCTACGTCCCGTACGTGGAGCCGGCGCCCGGCGCGGGGAAGGGACTCCTGGAGACCCTCGCCACCCGCGCCTGCCTCGTGGTCACCGACGACGCGCCGGTCTTCTTCCTGCCGCGCATGGTGGCGGCCGCTGCGGCACGGCTGCCGGTCAGGCTGGAGGCAGTCGACTCCTGCGACCTGCTGCCGCTGCGTGCCACCGACGC
Source organism: Acidobacteriota bacterium (assembly GCA_037441065.1). Classification (GTDB taxonomy): domain Bacteria; phylum Acidobacteriota; class Thermoanaerobaculia; order Thermoanaerobaculales; family Thermoanaerobaculaceae; genus JACADV01. The sequence goes on from JBBISY010000004.1 coordinate 3,861, forward strand.
GGTCTTTCCCAGCGCCTACGCCTTCCGGCGGTTCTTCCAGAAGGCCGCAGCGCCACACCTGGCCACGTTCCCCCTGCCGGACCCCCTGGCAGGGACACCGCTGCCGCCCCCGCCGCCGCTTCCTGCCGAGATCGCGGCCCGTTGGCCGCCGGCAGCGCCGGAGGAGCTCCGGCGCCCCTGGCTTGCCCTCGCCCGCTTGCCCATCGACCACGGCGTGGGGCCGGTGCCGGACACACCGGGTGGGCCGGCGGCGGGGCGGAACGCGCTGCACCGCTTCCTCACCGAGCGCCTGCCCCGCTATGCCCATGGCCGCAACCATCCGGACGAGGGGGCCTGCTCCGGGCTGTCGCCCTACCTGCACTTCGGCCACGTCTCGGTGCCCGAGGTCTTCGCCGCCCTCGCCGCCCAGGAGGGGTGGACGGCGGAGCGCCTCGCCGCGCGGGCCAGCGGTCGGCGCACCGGTTTCTGGGGGATGTCCGAGGCGGCCGAGGCATTTCTCGACGAGCTCCTGATCTGGCGGGAGCTCGGCTACGGCTTCGCCGCGAAGCGCGACGATGGGGAGCGCTACGAGTCGCTGCCCGCCTGGGCCCGCGCCACCCTGGATGCGCACCGTACCGACCGAAGGCCGTACCTCTATTCGCTGGAGCAGTTCCGCGACGCCGCCACGCACGATCCGCTGTGGAACGCCGCCCAGCGCCAGCTCCTCCGCGAGGGGACGATCCACGGCTACCTGCGCATGCTGTGGGGGAAGAACATCTTGGCCTGGACGCGCTCGCCGCACGAGGCGATCGAGGTCATGTTTGAGCTCAACAACCGCTTCGCCCTGGACGGCCGCGACCCCAACTCCGCCACAGGGATCATGTGGTGTCTCGGCCGCTACGACCGCCCGTGGGGCCCCGAGCGGCCAGTGTTCGGCACCGTGCGCTACATGTCTTCGGCGAACACGCTCCGCAAGCTGCGCCTTGCCGGGTACCTCGAACGCTTCGGGGAATGAACGCCGGCCTCGCCGGTGGAGGCGCCAGCGCCGCTGTCTTCCCCTGTCCCCTGTTCCCTGTCCCCTGTCCCCTGTCCTCTACTTCTTCTCACCCCTCGGTTGCGGCATGGGCAGAGGAAACGGCGCCACCTTCGCCTCGCCCTTCTCCAGCGAGGTGATGCGCGCGGCGCCCTCCCGCTCCACCTCGTCGATGCGGATCACCGCGTGGATCGGCACGAAGGCACGCCTGACGAAGGCAAACTCGGTCTTCAGGGCCTCTTCCGAGGAGTCCACGATCACCTGCGAGCGCTCCCCGAAGAGGAAGTGGGCCACCTCGATGAACCCGAACAGGGGCGAGGAGGAGACCTCCTTGGCGTAAACCTCGTACAGCTTCCCCTGGTTCTGAAAGGTGATGCGGTAAATTCGCTCGCCCTCTCTCTTCTTCCTCGTCATCGGCTCCACCCGTCGCGGCGACCCGGACTGCGGTCGCCCGCCAGTCTGACCGGTGTCGGGGCGGAGTGCAAGCCGGCGGCACCCCTCCCGCTCGTGAAGTCTTTCCCAACCCTCCTGGAGGCGGTAGACTCCGCAGGCCCGCTCCTCTGGGGCGGTGCGGCGGCCGAGGCGGAGGACAGCATGGCGATCCGGGTGGACGGAAAGAGTCTGCGCATCGAGGACGTGGTGGCGGTGGCGCGTCACGGGGAGCAGGTGGAGCTGGCCCCCGAGGCGCTGGAACGCATTCGGGTTTGCCGCGGCATGCTGGAGAGGAAGATTGCCGCCCGCGAGATCATGTACGGCGTCAACACGGGCATCGGCGAGTTCTCCGAGATCGTCCTCTCCGACGAGCAGGTGCGCCAGTTCCAGCGGTACCTCATCTACAACCACGCGGCCGGCATCGGCCGCCCCGCCCCGGTGGAGCACGTGCGGGCGGCCATGCTCTCCCGCATCAACGTGCACGCGAAGGGCCACTCGGGGTGCCGCCCGGAGATCACCCAGACCTACGTGGACATGCTCAACCGCGGCGTCACCCCCATCGCCTGCGAGAAGGGGAGCGTGGGGGCCTGCGGCGACCTCGCCCCCATGAGCCAGATCGCCCTCTCCCTCATGGGCGAGGGGGAGTGCATCTTCGAGGGGCAGCGGATGCCGACCCGCGACGCCCTGGCCAAGGCCGGCATCCCCATTCCCGGCCTTAAGGCGCGGGACGGACTGGCCGCCATCAACGGCTCCAACCTCATCACCGGCATCGGCTGCCTGCTCCTCCACGATGCGGAACGCTGGGTGAAGCAGGCGGAAATCGCCGCCGCCATGAGTCTGGAAGCGCTCCTGGCCAACATGAAGCCGTACCAGGCCCGGCTCCACGAGCTGCGGGGTTTCCGCGGCGCGATCACCTGCGCGGCGAACCTCCGCACGGTGATGGCGGGTTCCGACCTGGTGACCGGGAAGTGCAAGGTGAAGGTGCAAGACGCCTACTCCATGCGCTCCACGCCGCAGGTGATCGGCGCGCTGCGGGACGCCCTCGCCTGGGCGCGCGTGCAGCTGGAAACGGAACTCAACGGGGTGGCCGACAACCCGATCTTCCTGCCCGAGGAGGACGTGGTGCTCACCGGCGCCAACTTCCAGGGAACACCGGTGTCCATGCCTCTCGACCTGGTGGCGGCGGGCATTACCATGGTCTCGGTGCTCTCCGAGCGGCGCTTGAACCGCCTCCTGAACCCGGCGCTTTCCGTGGGGCTGCCCGCCTTCCTCACCAAGGGAGCGGGCATGTTCTCCGGCCACATGCTCTCCCAGTACACCGCCGACATGCTCATCGTGGAGCAGCGGATCCTCTCGCAGCCCTCCTGCATCCAGTCCATCCCCGCCGCGGCCGACCAGGAGGACTTCGTGTCCATGGGGATGAACGGCGCCTTGAAGGCGAAGCAGATCCTCGACAACGCCAACGGCGTTCTCGGCATCGAGTTCATTGCCGCGGCCCAGGCGTTGGACTTCCGCGACTTCACCCCCGGGCTCGGTACCGCGGCCGGCAAGGCCGCGGTGCGCCGCGTCGTGAAGCACCTGGATGAGGACCGTCCGCTCTTTCCGGATCACAACGCCATGCAGGAGGCGGTGACCCGGGGCGCCGTCCTGGAGGCGGTGGAAGCGGCGGTGGGGCCTCTGGCCAGCTCCTGGTAGCCCCTCCTGCCCACTTGCCGCCGCCGAGGCAGCCCAGCTAGAATCCCGCCAACGCCACCCTGGGAGCCTCCGCCGCACGGTGGTGGGCGCTTGCCGGGCGGGGGTCGCTGCCGGTCGGGGCGCGCCAATATGGAGCTCTCGCTCGTCCTGCTCCTTCTCGCTTCGGTGGCGCAGGTGGCCGCCGCCGCCGTTGCCCTGCGCTTGGTGCCGTGGAGCGGGGGGCGGGGTGCCTGGGGGCTCGTGGCGGCCGCTCTGCTCCTCATGGTCGTCCGCCGCTGGCTGGGCTTGACCGAACCGCTCGGCTGGTCGCAGCTGGCGGAGGGAGCTGGCCTCCTTGCCGACGCGGTCTCCCTCCTCATCTCGCTCCTCCTTCTGGCTGGCCTGGCGTGGCTGCGGCCGGCGTTCCGGCGCCGCGAGGAGGCGAGCCGGCGCGCCGAAGCGCTGGCCACACAGCTCGAACGGAGCGAGGCGCAGCAGCGCGAGCTCGTGAGCGCGCTGCCGGTCGCCGTCCTCATCCTCTCCGACTCCCGCGTGGCCTTCGCCAACGCCGCCTTCGAGGAAGTCTTCGGCGTGCCGCTCGCCGCCGCGCTGGGGGGGAGCCTCGAGGCGCTGGTGGCGCCGGATCGGCGTGAGGCGCTCGGGGCGTGGCTGGCGTCCACCCCGGGGAACGGGGGTCCGGCGGGCAGGTCGGAGTGGCCGCTGGCTGGCCCCGGGGAGCCGCAGCGGTGGGTGGCGTTGCGGTGCCGCCCTGCCAGCTGGGAAGGCTCGCCCGCCCTGTTCGTCACCGCGGCGGACATCACCGCCGAGAAGGTGGCGACGCAGCGGCTGGAGGAGAGCGAGGCCCGGTTCCGCGCCCTCACCGAGGGGGCCGCCTCGGCGATCATCATTTACCAGGACACCGGCATCCGCTACGTGAACCCCGCCGCCGTGGAGCTCACCGGCTACTCCCGCGAGGAGTTCGCCGCGATGAATTTTTGGGACATCGTCCACCCCGACCACCGCGAGCTCGTGAAGGCGCGCGGGCTCGCCCGGCAGCGGGGCAACGCTCCGCCGCGCCGCTACCAGTTCAAGATCGTGGCCAAGGATGGCGCGGTGCGGTGGATCGACTTCTCCGCCGACGTCATCACCTTCGACGGCCGCCCCGCGGGCATCGGCGCCGCCTTCGACATCACTCGGCAGAAAGAGATCGAGGAAGAACTCCAGGCCAGCCGCGCGAGGCTGGAGGAACTGGTGGCGCAGCGCACCGCCGAACTGCGCGACTCCGAGGAGCGGTTCCGGGCCCTGGCGGAAAACTCCCTCGACGTCATCATGCGTTTCGATCGCTCCTTCCGCCACCTCTACGCCAACCCCATCGTGGAGAGCCAGACCGGCATCCCGGCCCGCGAGTTCATCGGCAAGACCCACCGCCAACTGGGGTTCCCCGAGGAGCTGTGCGCCTTTTGGGAAGAGGCGATCGAGACCGTGTTCCGCACGGGGAAGACCCACCGCGTCGAATTCCAGCTCCCCAGCCAGATCTGGATCGACTGGCTCCTCATCCCGGAGGTGGGGCCCGATGGCACGGTGAGCTCGGTCATCACCACCGCCCGCGACATCACCGACCGCAAGCACGCCGAGGAGGAGCTGCGCCGCCACCGCGACCACCTGGCCGAGCTGGTGGAGGAGGCGACGCGCGAGCTGCGGGAAGCCAACGCACAGCTGAACCGGGAGATCCAGGAGCGGCAGCGGATCGAGGCGGCTCTCCGCCAGAGCGAGGCGCGCTACCGCTCCCTCTACGACAACGCCACCATCGGGCTTTACCGCACCACCCCCGACGGTCGCATCGAGCTGGCCAACCCGGCCATGGTGCGGATGCTGGGATTTGGCTCGTTCGAGGAGTTGGCCCAACGCGACCTGGAGACGGTGGGGTTCACGGAGCACTTCCCCCGCCAGCGCTTCAAGGAAATCGTGGAGCGGGAGGGCGAGGTGCTGGGGTTGGAATACCCCATGCGCCGCGCCGACGGCACCCTCATTTGGGTGCGGGAAAACGCCCGCGTCGTACGAGCCCCGGACGGCAGCGTGGCGTACTACGAGGGAACGGTGGAGGACACGACGCAGCGCCGCCTCCTCGAGGAGCGGCTGCGGCAAGCCGAGAAGTTGCAGGCCCTGGGTACCTTCGCGGGCGGCGTGGCCCACGACTTCAACAACCTCCTCATGGCCACTCGCGGTGCGGCCGATCTCCTGGCCCAGCACATCGGCGACAACCCGGCGGCCCAGGAGGAGCTGGCCATCATCCAGCGGGCCGCGGCGCGCGGCGCCGAGCTCTCCAACTCCCTCCTCGTCTTCGCCCAACGGCGCACGCTGGAGATGCAGGACCTCCAGCTGCCCCAGGTGGTTGCCGAGGTGCTCCCCATGCTCCGGCGGGTGGTGCCGGAGAACATCGCCATCGAGCACTCCGACCACGGCGGCGGGACGGTTCGGGCCGATCCGGGGCAGCTGGCGCAGATCCTCATGAACCTCGCCTCCAACGCCCGCGACGCCATGCCGCAGGGCGGCACCATCACCGTCGAGACGGCCACTGTAACGCTCCCGCCGGGGGAGGATGCCCAGCGGCTGGGGTTGCCGCCGGGCCCGTACGTCCGGCTGCACTTTGGCGATAGCGGTGTCGGCATGGATCCCGAAACCCGGGCGCGGATCTTCGAACCCTTCTTCACCACCAAGGCCCCCGGTTCAGGCACCGGCTTGGGGCTGGCCACGGTTTACTCCCTGGTGCAGCAGCACGGCGGGGCCATCCACGTGGACAGCGCCGTGGGGGCGGGGACGCGGGTGGATATCTACCTGCCCCAGGTGGCCCCCAGCGGCCCGAGCCAGCCTCCCCAGGTCGAAGCGCCCACCCCAGGCGGCCACGAGACCCTGCTCGTGGTGGAGGACGAGGCGGACGTGCGCCATGTGCTGGTGGAGGCGCTCACCTCCTTCGGCTATACCGTGCTCGCCGCCGAGGACGGGGTGGCGGCCCTGGAGCTCCTCCGCAGCCAGGGCGAGCGCGTCCAGCTCGTGGTCACCGACGTGGTGATGCCGCGCCTGGGAGGCCTGGAGCTGCGGGCAGCGGCGGCGGCGGTGGCCCCCAGGGCCCGCTTCCTCTTCTCCTCGGGGTACACCGACAGCCTCATCCTGGACTCGCCGGACAGCCAGCAGGGCGACGGCTTCATCGCCAAGCCCTACGGTATTGATCAGCTGGCGCGGAAGGTGCGGGAGATCCTCGACCGGCCGTCCCCCGCGGCGCCGGCGCCGCCCCCCGCGCCAGCGGACCCGGCCACTAACTAGTCCTCTGGATCCTGCACTCCCAGCACCACCACCAGCGGCTGGACCTGCCCCTCCTCCACCTCTACCTGGACCCGGCGCGGCGCCCGGCCCGGCGCGAACACCTCCAGGGTGTGGGTACCCGCCGCCACGGCCAGCCCCCCTTCGAGGCCGCCCAGCTCCCGGCCAGTGCCGAGGAAGTCCCCGTCCAGGTAGACGGAGGCTTCGGGGGGCTCGATGGAGAGTTTGAGCGCCGCCCCGGAGCGGGCGGGGGGGCGTTCGCCTTGGCGCCGGCTGCGCAGGTCCGGCCGCAGTGACAGGTCGGGACCGCTCGCCCGCGCGGACGAGCTGCCCTCCTTCGAGAACACCCGGTCGGCGGGGAGCCCCTTCGGACGCTCGTACCAGGGGGGCCGCTGCTCGCCCGGCTGGCGCTGGAGGCGGTTGTCCAGGGAGAAGTAGCGCCCCGCCTTCGCCTCGATAATCACCTTCTCCGAGGCGTAGCCGGGGAGCGCGAACTCCAGCTCGTAGGTGCCCGGCTCCAGGAAGAGGTAGCTGGGGTAGCCGTCAAAATCGTCGGCGGTGCCGATGAGCCGGCCGTCCAGGTAGACGCGGGCATCCTCCGGCTCCACGTCGGTGTCCACCACCGCGAGATCCGGCGGTACGGCGGCCGCGTACACGGTTGGCCAGGGGCCCCAGTAGCCCCACCACGGCCACCAGCTCACCCGCCAGTGCCAGTGCCGCGGGTGGGCCGAGGCCATTCCCGCAACCGCGAAGGCAACGATGGCAGCGATGATGAAGCGTCGCATGCGCGTCCCCTCCTGGCGAACCGAAAGCAATCGGCGTGCCCGTTCGCGCCCCGTCGTGCGGGCGCGGCAGCCACTCCGCTGCAGCTGGCCGGCGACACCCTGCCCTCGCGGGGGATCACCCACCCCCGCTATCCACGGCGGCGCACGAGGCCCGCCGGCGAGCCCATGGCGGCTGCCCACCGCCGGGGGGACCACCTTGCCACCGTGCGCACCGGCAGGAGGTGCATGGCCTCGGCGCGCGCCACCCCGCTCAGGGTCAGGCGGCGGAAGGTGCCCAGCGCCTCCATGGCCTCGTCGTAGGGGCGGTAAGCCAGCTGCGAGGCGTAACAGCGAGCCGCCCGGCGCTTGGCCTCCCACCCTTCCCGGGCGTCGCTCAGCAGGTTCGGGGCCATGGCGCTGGTGACCTCGTACGCCGCGACCCAGTGGGGCGGCCGCCGCCGCAGCCCGGCCAGCGACCAGCGCCGCAGCACACGCTGCACGGCGAGCGCCAGAGCGCGATGGTCGGGGTGGATCTCCACCGGCGCGGTGACGAACACGGTGTCCGGGCGTACCTCCGCCAGCACCGAGCGGATCGCCTGCGCGAGCCGCCGCGGCTCCGCCTCCAGCGACCGATCGGCCAAGCCCCAGAACCGGGGCGCCGGCAGCCCCAACGCCGCAGCCGCCTGCCGCGCCTCCCCCGCGCGCACCTGCGGATCCCCCTGGGCGTCGCCGTTGGTCACCACCACCAACGTCACCTCTACCCCCGCGGCAGCAGCACGGGCCAAGGTGGCCCCGGGCCCGAGCACCTCGTCGTCAGGGTGGGGAGCGAGGAACAGCCAGCGTCTGCCGGGGGGGAAGCCCGGCTCGAAGGGGATCAGCTCGTGTTCCACCGGGAGGCGATTCGCCCTGGCCATGCGCGGCAGTGTAGCCCACCGCGGCCCACCGCGCTCCCCGCCGCCACACCCCGGTGGGTGCGCCGCGCGCAGGCAGCGCCTGCCTACACTAGGTCCGTGTCGCCGGCGGTGAGGTACAGCTCCCGCCCCAGGAGCCCCAGGTCCACCTCCTCCCGGAAGGAACGGGCCACCATCTGCAGATCCAAGGGGTGGGGCACGCTGGCAAAGCCCTCGTCCCGCAGTACCGCCTCGGCAGGCGGGTCGCCGCGGAGCCACAGCTCGATCTTGGGGCAGGAGAGCTCCACCGCCTCTCGCTCCATCGCCCGGGCCAGGCGGGCCAGGGATGCGGGGTCTTCCCCGTCCCAGATCAGTTCCGCCCACATCAGCTTGCCCGCCATCTCCCGCGCCACCCCCCAGGCGCAGGGCGTCTCCCCTCGCCACACCGACAGGTGCCGGTACGCCACCCCCGGCCGGCCGGTGAAGCGGCGCTCGAGCCACGCCCCGTTGCGCAGGTTCCCCCAGGGGTAGCGGCTGGCAGCCCGCTCCCACAGCGCGTCCACCGCGCCGCGGTCGAAGCCGCGGCGCAGGCGCAGGCGCCAGGAGGGCCAGTGATGCCGGCGGTGAGCCGGCCGCCGGTAGGCGGGCACAGGGGGCAGCAGCACGTACTTGAGGGCCTTGAGCCCCATGAGGAGGTGGCGGCCGCCGGGGAAACCGTACATGAGCGGAAGGTCGCGGGCGTTGCCGAACCGCTCGATGAACGCCTCGTAGCAGCGGGTGAAGATGTGCCGGCCCTGCACCTCGGGCACCGCGTAGACATCGGTGATCTGTCCGGCCCGCACCGTGACCTCGCCGCAGCGAAATCGGCTCGGCACCGCGCCGTAATACGCCACCACCCCGCCGTCCTCCGCCACGGCCACCATGATCCACCGCCCCTCGGGTTCGGCGGGGTACTTCCAGTGCCAGTCCTCCAACGCACGCGTGGTGTTGAAGGCGCGGTTGAAACCCGCGTTGATCCCCACCTCGTCCCCCTCCTCGTAGGGCCGAATCACCACCTCGCTCGTCATCTCCTTCCCCTCCCCGGGCCACCGCCCGGCCTTGCGTGTGGAGCGGCAGTATAGTGCGGCACCCGCGCCGCGACCCCCGGAGGCCGAGGCGAGCGTGTGCTACGCTGCCGCCGCCATGGGAGGGGCAGTGGGGGACGTAGCGGTCCGGCAGGGCGACGCATCCGCCGCCGTGGCGGTGGAGGGCGTGACCAAGCGCTTCCCCCTCTTCGGCCGCCGCCTGCAGCGCATGGGGGCACTGTTCGGCTGGTCGAAGGGCCTCGCCTACAAGGTGGCCCTGGATGACGTGAGCGTGCGGGTGGCCCCGGGCGAAGCGCTCGGCATCATCGGCGAGAACGGCTCGGGCAAGAGCACGCTGCTGCGCATCATCGCCGGCATCAGCCGCCCCGACGCGGGCACCGTGCGGGTGGTGCAGCCGGTGGCCGCCATCCTGGAGCTGGGGCTGGGCTTCCACCCCGAGTTCACGGGCCGGGAAAACGCCCTCCTGTACGGGGCGCTCCTGGGTGTCCCCGACGAGACGATGCAGGAGCGGCTGGAGGACGTGCTAGCCTTCGCCGAGCTGGGCGAGTTCATCGACCAGCCGCTGCGCACCTACTCCTCGGGCATGGCGGCCCGCCTGGCCTTCGCCGTGGCCACCAACGTGGCGCCGCAGGTGCTGGTGGTGGACGAGGCGCTGGCCGTGGGCGACGGCGCCTTCCAGAAGAAGTGCGTGGACCGCATGGTGGCGATCCGCGGCGAAGGGCGCACCGTGCTCTTCTGCTCCCACTCCATGTACCTGGTGAGCATGTTCTGCGACCGGGTGCTGTGGCTGCACCAGGGGCGGGTCCAGGCGCTGGGGAGCGCCCGCGACGTGATCGAGGCCTACGAGGGGTACCTGGTATCGCGCGCGAACCGGCCCGTTACCCCCGAGGAGCAGGGGCGCAAGGGCCCGGTGTGCGACGAGAAGGTGGGGCGGATCCGCCGCGTACGGGTGGTGGATGGGGCGGGGCAGCCTACGTGGACGGTGCCCGCCGGCGGTGCTCTCGAGGCCATCCTGGAGGTGGAGAGCAGCGACGCCACCCGCGCCTTCCACGTCGCGGTGAAGCTGGACGACCTGCACGGGCGCTGCGTGTTCGGCGCCACCACCAGCTGGGATGGCTTCCCGCCCCTTGTCGGCGCCACCGCGTACACCGTCCGGCTGCAGGTACCCAGCCTGCCGGTGAGCGGCGGCTCCTTCGCCGTCACCGCCTACCTCTTCGACGAGCAGGGGCTCGCCATCTACGACGAGGTGGCGGCCGAGGAGCCGCTGCGGGTGGTGGGGGAGCGCTGGACGCCTTCGCTCCTGCTGCTGGATCACCAGTGGACGGTGGACTAATAACAGCAGCGGCCCACCCCTCCGGGTGGGCCGCCGCACCGCTGCCACTGCCGGCTCACGGCAAGAGGTAGGCCGGGATGAAGATGGGGTCGCCGGTGATGTTGTCGATGACCGAGGCGTAGGCGAACCCCGGCCCGCCGGCACGCACCTGGATGACGGCCGACACGACTCGCTGCCCGGCCGAAAGTTCCTGCTTGAAGAAGTTCCGGAACCGGTTCTCCAGCTTGTCCTGATCCCAGCCGTTGGGGCCGGTGCCGCCGGTGTAGGGCTTGCCCTCGGGGTTGAGGAGATTGCCGTTCTCGTCGTAGAAGTAGATGGCGAAGTCCACGCCGCTCGTCTCGGACAGGGACACGAACCCCAGGTTGGAACGGGAGAGGTCGGCGCTGGACATGCCGGTGATCACCATGCGCTCGTGCTCGCCCCCCTTGCGGATGCCGTCGGCGGGCGAGAGGGCCGGGATGTCCTGCCCGAAGGTGCCGCTGGCGGTGAGGTTGTAGGTGCGGGCCACCGCCACGGGCGCCACGTTGCTCCCGTCCGCCGGCGCCAGGCGAACCGTCCCGCTCGCCTCCGGCGCCTCGAGGGGAGCGTACATCCACCCCACCACGTCATCGGTGAACACCGTCTGGCGCGGCGCCAGGGTAATCGTCCGGAAGGCGCCAGGGATGTCACCCTTGGGGAAGAACTTGGCCTCCCAGGTGTGGGGGGTCTGGTCGGGGTTGGTGAGCTGCACGCTGGTGCGCCACACCGTGCCGGCCTCGCCCCGGTTGTGCGCCACCGCCGGCAGGTAGAGCGCCCCCGTCTGGGGGGCGCGGCCGGGGATCAACACGTTGTCGCCGGTCTTGTTGTCCACCACGGAAATGTACGGCTCGATGTCCGCCCCTTCGGGCACGGCCACACGGATGGAGAAGGGGCCGATCTCGCCCAGCGCCGCCGAACCGAAGACGTTCTTCACGGCGTCCTGCAGGTACCCGTAGGGCGCCAGCGACATGGTCTTGGTGCCCACCGCGCCGCCGCTGGCGTCGAAGAGGGTGAGCTCGATGCCGGCGACACCGCTGCGGTCACCTCGCAGATTGGCGATGCCGAAGTTGGTGCGGAAGCCCTCGCTGGTCCCGTTGTTGCGGCCGCCGGCGATCCACAGGATGGGCGGGGTGGAGTTGGGGATCACCGGGCGACCCGGCACGAACTGCCCCATCGTCCCGCCGCCAGCAATGTCCGTGTAGGTGCGGCCGATGACCACCGGCGGCAAGCCCTCCTCGTTCTCGAAGGTGACGCGCAGCGCCGCCTTGCTGTAGGCCCTGCCCAGCAGCAGCTCGAACATCTGCAGGATGTTGTTGAGCACCGCCGTGCCCTTGGCCGGCACCGTGTAGGGGCCCACCTGGAAGGGGGTCGCGTTGTTCTGGCCCGCGGGCAGTACGGCCAGGTAGATGCGCGTCGTCTCCTCGGAGGGGTTGAAAATGCGCAGGTCGGTGCGCCAGGTGGTGTTGTTGAGCCCCGCCACCTGGGCTGCGTCGGCGGCGACGATGGCCTCGGGCCCGCAGGCTTCGCCGGTGACGGTAATCGCCTGGGTGGTGGAGTCCTCGTACGAGCCGCGGCGCGCGATCAGCGCCACCTGGTACGTGCCGCGGCAGGCGAAGGTGTGGCTCACCGACTGGCCCGTCGCCGTGCTCTGGTCGTCCCCGAACCGCCAGGAGAACTCGGTGGGGTTGCCGTGGGCGTCGTCCGCCGCCGCCGTAAAGACCACCGCCTGGCCGGTGGCGGGGTTAGCCGGCTGCCAGGCGAAGGCCGCCGTCACCGGGCGCACGTCCGGGTACACCGTCACCACCTTGAGGAGCTGATCGGACCACCCCACGCAGTTCTTTCCCTTGAGCCGCACGTTCTTGTTGCCGGCCTGGGTCCAGGTCACGGTGACGGTTTGACTGGTGAAGGTCTTGTGCAGCTCCTGGAAGTCCTCCCACAGCCACTCGGTGGGGTTGTTGGTGCCGGTGGCGGTGAGGGTCACCGCCTGCCCCACGTAGGGCTGCTGCTGCTGCGGCACGCCGGGCAGCGGACCGGTGGGGGTCCAGGTGAAGTCCACCGTGGGCTTGGCCGTCTCGCTGCAGGCGTCCTGCACCGTGATCTGCTTCGCAATCGTGGAGGGGGAGGTGTTCTTGCAGTTGCGGACGGTAAGCCGCACCGTGTAGGTGCCCGGGCTCGGGTACCCGTTGAAGGTGGGGTTCTGGTCGGGGGATGTGGTGTTGGGGAAGACCCCGCCGCCGTCGCCGAAGTCCCACTCCCACGTCTCCGGCTCGCCGGTGGAGGTGTCGGTGAAGGTGATCCTTTCTCCCGGCCTCGGCTGGGTGGGCTGCCAGGTGAAGTTGGCCACCGCGGGGTTCGGCTTGGTGCAGGTCGAGGAACTCACCGTCACCTGCCGGGAGGTGGTGCCCTGGCCGCAGGAGTTGGAGGCGGTGAGCGTGACCGTGTAGGTGCCAGCTGCACCGTAGGTCCACCGCGGATTCTTGTCGGTGGAGGAACTGGGCATGATGGGGGTACCGTCCCCGAAGTCCCACACCCACGCGGTGGGGGAGTTCGTGGAGGTGTCGGTGAAGCGCACCTCCTCGCCCACCGCGGGGGCGCTGGGCGTGTAGGTGAAGCTCGCCACCGGCGCCGCGGTGCAGGTGCCGCCTCCCCCACCACCACCACCGCCACCTCCCCCGCCACCGCCCCCACCGCCACTGCTAGGACAGTTCCCAGGGTTCACGGTGATGCTGGCGGTGACGGGCGCGCCGATGGCCGCGCCCGAGGCGTCCTTCAGCGTGACCGTGACGGTGGCGGTGGATTCGGAGGTAGCGGTGTTGTACGCGTAGTCCTGCGAGGGGCAGAACGCTCCTTCGATGGGATCCGTGAGATCACACTCCTTGAGCTGGTTATATTCCGAATTGGGGCAGGGGCCCTTGCCGAAGTTCCAGGCCAGCTTGGCGGCTGGCGCGTTCAAGCTGACGTCGCACCTGAACGTAGTCCCGGCTTTAACCGTGGGGGGACACGAGAGGGTGGCCAGCACGTCGGTGAGGTTGAGCGGCACCGCGGCGATGGTGGGGGTCACCGTGTCGGAGCCGTCGGTGGCGCTGGCCGCAAGCTCTACCGTGTAGCTGCCGGCGGCAAGTGCCGACGCCGGGATCGTGCCGGTGACGGTGCCGTCGGCGGGGCCGCTCTTGCTGGCCGGGGTCGCCGCGGGGGTCAGGACTGCGGTGCCCGACCCGTTCTTCACCGTCCAGGCGAAGGTGGCGTTCCACCCCGAGCCGAGCTTGTACGGCGCCGAGAGCGCCACGGCCTTCGAGGTCTGGAACGGCTGGGTGCTGGAGCCGTTCTGGGTAACGCTCACCGCCCCCACCGAGAAGGGCTGCGAATCGAACGACACCGCCGTGCAGGCGTCATAGGCACTCGTGAAGTTGGTCGGCGTGGCGAGGAACTGCTGCACGTCGAGGTCGTCCACCTGGCCGCAGTTGCCGAGCTGGTCGGGGGCCTGGTGGGCGTAGTGGGCGAGGAGCACGGCCCAGTAGCGGCCGCGGGCAGTGGGCGTGAAGGGGGGCGCGTCGGCGGTGGACACCACCGGCGCCTCGGAGACGTTGGGCGAGGCGAAGAGCCAGGTGAACTTGGGGCCGCCGGCGGTCACGTTCTGCGGGTGGCCCTCGGAGGTGGCGCCGGAGAACGAAAGCGGCGTGCCGGTCAGGAAAGCCGAGGGCGAGTAGCTAACCTTCGCCTCCGGGTCGCCGCAGACCGTCACGTACTTCGTGGCGGCGTACTCGGGATCCCAGCTGTCGTACCAGTTGCCGGAGGCGTCGTACACCCGCGCGTCGAAGGCGTAGGTCCCCAGGGGCCCGCCGATGGGTGCCGTCCACGCATAGCTCCTGTTGGTGGGCGTCCACGCAGCGGGCGCCACGAGGGTCCGGACCCCTCCGGGCACGGTGACGTACAGGTCGGCGTCCACCCACTCGCCGGGCGTCTCGTTCTTGATGGTGAACACGTCGCCGGGGAAGCCCTTGACCCCGCTGCCCGAACAGGTCGCGCCGCTCGAGCCGCCGGAAATGGCAAGGGCTGGCCTGGGCTCGGTGCTCAGGCAGGACGGGCTGATGCGCAGCACCTCGCCGGACGAGTTGAGGTTACGGGCCAGGTAGTGGACCCCGTCGCGCACGAACATCGCCGAGTCGGCGCTCATCTCGCCGCCCAGCGTCTCGTAGGCGCACTGCCGGGTGAGGGTGGTGATGCCCTCCTGTTCCGGGAGCAGCTCCGGGGGGTTGGCGCCCAGGTTGACGTAGCGCTGCTCGTCGCGCACACCCAGGTAAAGGATGTCGCCGGCCACCGCCATGAAGGGACGGATCCACCCTTCGGGCTTGGTCGGCAGCCAGGTCAGGGTCTGGCCGATCTTGGCAAAGGACGGAACCCCCGCTGCCCCGGTGAGCGAAGCATCGAAGAAGCTGACTTGGGGTTCCGTATAGGATGAGACGACGAGCCGGGCGCGCACGGTATCCACCGCCCACTGGCCGGTGAAGAGGTCCGGGGCCACGATCACCTGGCTGGCGCCCGGGTCTCCCGGGTTGAAGGAGGAGGCGAGCAGGCGCAGCGGCCGGGGGAAGACCGGGTCCGTCGCGTCCACCAGCACCGCCTTGCTCCCCCCGCGGATCAACAGGAAGCGCGTGCCCGCCGTCTCCCAGATGAGGTAGTCCAGGCCGCCGGTCGAGGTCAGGCTGAAGGTGTTGAACGGCGCGGGATCGGAGCTGCGCCCCACGGGCACCACGACGTAATCGGTCAGGCCGGCCGAGGCGGGGGGCAGCGACCACTTGCCGTTGCGCAGGGTGGAAATGGTGAAAATCTTCACGTAGGAGTCGTTCGCTCCTGTGCCGGCGTCCAGCCGCTGGCCGATCAAGTAGGCGGTCTCTCCGTCCACCAGCAGGGCCGCCCTGGTGTACCCCGGGCTCACCGATGCCGTCGGGTGGTAGCCGGAGTTCAGGAACTTGGCCGAGGAACTCACCTCGAACCAGTCCCACCCCCAGGAGTAGAGGGGCGCAAAGGCGTAGGGAAATCCGTCGGCCACCACCATGGCCTTCAGGTGGTCGGTGAGGTCGGTGTGGTTGCCCTCGTCGATATACCAGGCGGGCCGGATCACGTTGCCGTTGACCTTCGCGGGGGCGAGGGGGTTGCTGAGGCGGAACACATCTAGGGAGTTGGGATAGCCGTAGAGGAGGTAGTGCTGCGTGCCGCTGGCCTCGGGCACGGCCACCGCGCGCAGGTGCATGACCTGACTCGCGACATAGGCCGATTCGCTAGCCTCGCCACAGATGTCGCTGAGCTTGGTAGAAACCTCGTAGCACTGCGCCCCCGCCCGCTGCGGGGCGAGCGCCGCGACCCCTAAGAGCAGCAGCGGGGCGAGATGGCGAATTCCTTCTCGCTGCATGGGTTCGACCTCCTCCACCGATGCAGTATAGGTCCCGCGCGCCCTCCTGTCCAGCCGGGCCTGTGAGCCGGCGCACAGAAACAAGGCCGGGCGGCTCGCGCCGCCCGGCCGAAGTGCTCCGCGAGAACAGAATCAGAAGTTGTAGTTGTAGTTGATGCCGAGGATCGGGGCCCGCTGCAGCGTCTGGTCGGGGAAGCACCAGACGTTGGCCATGGTGGCCGCCTCGGTCATGGTGGAGAAGGTCACGCCCGTGACCGGGTTGACCAGGTTGTACACCACGCCGGCCCAGGCCTCGAGGTAGTAGAAGTAGTCGTCGTTGGAGAACGGAATGGAGGGGGCGAAGACCAGCAGCATCCAGCCGTCGCCCTCCATGAGGCCCGTCCAGTTGGTGGTGTTGAGCGGCACCTTCTGGGTCTCGAAGGGGATAACGTTGGGCTCAGGGGTGTCAAAGCCCGAGGGCCCCGTGCCGCGGGTCTTGGAGTTCTCGTTCATGTCCCAAGCGTAGTACACGTACGGGTCCGACGCCCACCAATAGTAGTTGACCCCGTAATACACGATCGCGTCAAACGTGTTCTTCCACACCACCAGGTCGGTGGACACGCCGCCCTCGTTCATGTAGCGGAACGCAAAGGCGGTGGCCAGCGGCTCGCGGGTGTCGTACCCAATCGCATTGACGAACTGCAAGCTGTAGAAGTAGTTCCCGACCTGACCAAGCTCGAAGTCGGGGTCGGCCTCGATGTGGACCGCCGGGATCGAGTCGGAGCGGTTGGTGTCGTAGTCAATGAAGACGATGTCGCCGATCAGCACGTTGTTCTGGGAGGCGATGCCGGCGCTCCAGTACGAGGCGTTGTCCGGGAAGTACAAGCTGCAGGCGTTGACCGCGTCCACCGTCACGTAGAAGAACAGCGGGTTCTTGGTGATGGCGTCGAGCCACGGCGGGTTCGCCAGGAACGGGTTGCCCGTGGCGCAGACGTTGTACTGGGCGTCGGCCGTGTAGATGGCCCGCCGCAGGCGGCTCACAATGCCGCTGCCGTACTCCGGGTGGTAGCCGTAGGGGAACGCGCAGCCCGCAAACGCCGTGCCGTAGTCGGTGTCCTGCGGGGCCACTAGAGTCGGCTGGGTGCAGTTCGAGCTGGGCCCGAAGGGCGTGCCCAGGTAGCCGAGGTTGGTGCCGCTGCCCACCGGCTTGCCACTGGGCGTGTACCAGAAGCCGCCCACCTGCGTGGTGTCGAAGTAGTCGAAGTGCCCGGTGAGCATGTCCTTGAAGTCGATGCGCCACACGTCGTAGCCCGAGAGGATCTCGTCGAAGTCCACCACCGCCTCGGACCAGGCGTTCCACACGCAGACGTGGATCAGCTGCTTCGTCGAGGACACGTTGGTCACCCAGAGCAGGGTGCTCAGACCGGGGGACTTGGGGGTGAGGCCCGTGGAGTCCATCCCCACCACCGCGTACGGCACGAGCAACGTCGCGGCCGGCACGTAGTCCCGCGCGCAGTAGTTGGCGTACGCCACGCTGCCCGCGAGCACCAGCGCCAAGGCGAAAATCAAAGCCTTCTTCATATCCTTCCTCCTTCGTCGTTCTCACTTCTCACGAGTCGAGTTCCACTTGCCGCGTGCCACCATTTCGCTTCCAGCTCGCTCGCATCACCTCCCCGCCTCGATTTTTCCACGTCACCTCGTCGACTCGAACGCCTCCTATGCTGCATCGGCATCAAGGTACGTCCGCCGCGCCCGCTTGTCAAGCCCCCCTCGGCACGCCCGCCCGCGCGGGGCGGGCGGGGTCACTTCCCGGCCTGGGCGAGCCGCGGCGTGTAGACGAAGAAGCCGCCGCCCCCCGCCCCCTCTCTGCGGGGCGAGCCGGCGATCACGAGTTCCTTCATCCCCGTGCCGTCCAGGTCCACAATCCGCACATCGAAGGGGTCCGTCTCCCCCAGGGCGATCTCCGGCGAGCGCTCCTCGTAGAGGATCCCGTCGGCCAGCTGGAGGAAGACCCGCACCTCGCCGTGCACGGTGATGAGGACCAGGTCGTGGCGCCCGTCGTTGTCGATGTCCCCCGCGGCAATACCCTTGATATTGTTGTACTCTTCGCTCTTCTTGAGGAGGAGCGAGACGCGGGGCTCCAGGCTCGGCGTACCCTTCTCGTCGTGGAAGTGGTAGATAGCGCACGCCTGGGCCGGCAGCCCGCTCTGCTGGGGGCTCCACTGCTCGAAGCACAGCACCAGGTCGGGGGAGGGGAAACCGTCGAGGGGCACCGCCGCGTTGGCGAAGACGTAGGCCAGCGCCGGCATCTTCAGCGAGGCCACCGCCTCGAACTTCTCTCCCCCGCCCAGGTTGCGGAACACCAAATCGCGCATCGAGGCCTTGCGGGAGGTGAGCAGCAGGTCGGTCCAGCCGTCGCGGTCCAGGTCCGCGGTGGTGAGCCAGTCGCCGTGCAACTGGGCGGGGAAGTCAGAGACCACCTGGAACCCGTCCGGCCGGTTCAAGAGCACCCAGGCGAGCCCGGAAGTGACCTGCTGGGAGGTGGCCAGGTCCACATCCACCTCGGCGTAGAGGGCCAGGTCGGGGCGCTTGTCGTTGTTGAAGTCGGCCACGGTGAGGGCCCGCGAGGTGATGGCCTTGTTGGCTCTGGGCAGGGTCAGGTAGCGGGTGAAGTCCCCCTTGCCGTTGCCGTAGAACAGGTAGGAGGGCGCGAAGTGGCAGGCGAGGGCGACGTCCAGCTTGCCGTCCAGATCGAAATCCGCCACCCGGACCGCCCCGTAGTCCAGCTTGGCATCGCTGGGCCAGGTGGTGCCCTCCCACTCCTTGAAGCTCCCGTCGCGCTGCTGCAGGAAGACGGTCGGCACCCTTCTCTTGGCCAGCCGCGGCGGCGGCGCCACGATGTCGAGCCGGCCGTCGCCGTTCATGTCGGCCAGGTCGAACGACATTTGCCACCGCCCCTCGGTGGGCAGCCCCTTGCCCACGCGGGAGAACTGCAGGCGGTCGGTGAACGGCGGCGGCAGATCCGGCTCGTCGGCGATGATGTACTTGTCCTTCAGGTACTCGGCCCGGGCGGCCCGGTAGCGGGCCATCCGCTCCATCTTCTTCACCGCCTTGTGGAGGTTCGATTTTGGATCGTCGATGGGGAGCTCGCGCACAATGTAGAACTCCCCCTCCTCGCCGATGAGCTCGAACTCTTGGCCGGAGAAGAGGCGCAGCATCCGGATGCGGCCGTTGCCCAGGTCCACCGCATCCTCCTTGCGGACTTTCATGGGCGCGTAGTACATCCTGGCCCA
Source organism: Acidobacteriota bacterium (assembly GCA_037441065.1). Taxonomy (GTDB): domain Bacteria; phylum Acidobacteriota; class Thermoanaerobaculia; order Thermoanaerobaculales; family Thermoanaerobaculaceae; genus JACADV01. The sequence goes on from JBBISY010000004.1 coordinate 23,069, forward strand.
CTCCTCGTAGGTGAGCGGCGGCTCGAATTCCGGCTCCTCGGGGGCCGCCGTCGGCGCAGGGGCCGCCGTGGGTGCCGGCTCTTGGGCCCGCGCCGCAGCGCCAGCGAGCAGCAGCCCGGCGAACGTGATCGCAGCAAGTCGTTTCCACATCATCGAAACCTCCCATCCGAGGGCGGGCCTCGGTCGCGAACTATGCCTACACCAGATCCCGCACCGCCGTGGCCCGGCGGGAGAAGAGAACGCCCCCCCCGAGCAGGCACACCCCGGCGGCCAGCGCCGTGACGCCCACCGCGACCGGCGACACCCCCCCGCCAACGAGGGCGGACCGGAACAGCTCCAGGGCACCCACCAGGGGATTGACGGGCAGCCACCGAGCCAGGGGCGGCGGCACCAGGCTCGCCGGGTAGAGCACCGGCGTCAGAAAGAAGAGTACCATGGTGCCGCTGCCCACCAGGTGCGCGAGGTCCGGGAGCACAGCCCCGGACACCACCAGGGCAAGCGCCACGCCCCAGCTCATGAGCCCGAGCAGCACCGCCCCGACCACGAGCCAGGGCAGGGCAGCCGGCGCCAGCGTGCCGGCGAAGAGACCCGCGGCGAAGACGATGGCGAGGCTCACCGCGTGCCGCGCCAGGACGGCTAGAAAGGCACCGAGGAACAGCACCTCCAGCGGTACGCTCACGTGCTTGACCAGGGAGGCGCTAGCCCGCGCGAACCCGGCCGCCCGCACGAGCGTCTCTTGAAACGCGAAGAACGGCACCAAGCCGCTCACCAGGTACATGGCGTACGCTCCCACACGGGGGTCCCCTTCAATCCTCGTGCCAAGCAGGTAGGCGAAGACGGTCAGGTACAGCCCGAACTGCACCGCCGGCTCGAGGACCGCCCACAGCGCCCCCAGGAGCGAGCCGGCGTAGCGCGAGCGCACCTCGCGGCGGGCCAGGTCGAGGGCGAGGCGGCGCCACCGCCACAGGTTGGCGTAGAGTGCTTTCATGTGCCCCCGGTCACCTTGACACAGGCCCCATGGGGACCTAGCATAAAGGTAACCGCGGGACCGTAGCATACTGGCCCCGCGGGGGCAAGGTTCGAGGTGAGCGGCTCGTCCCGTACCCCGACGGCCACCGCAGCGGTGGGCCAGCGTATCCGCCGGTACCGGCTGGAGCGCCACCTCACGCAGACGCAGCTCGCGCGCCAGATTGGCATCCAGCAGTCGGATTTGTCGCGCATGGAGCAGGGGGAGTACCGCGTCCCCCTGGACACGCTGTTCAAGATCCTGCGCGCCTTCGAGGTGTCGTTCGGGGAGTTCTTCGGCGACCTGGCCCAGGACCGCTTGACAGCGCGGGAGTCGGCCCTGCTACAATCCTTCCGATTGCTCTCGCCGACAGCCCAGCAGGAGGTGCTGGACTTCGTGGAGTTCAAGGCCGCGAGAGCGCGGGAGAGGGACGAGTCGTGAGCCCGAGCGAACGCTACCTCCGCCTGACTGCCCTGGGGCAGCGCGCCTTCGCGCGCGGGCGGCTGGAGCGCGCCCTGCGGCTGTTCGGCGCCGCCGAGGCGGAGGCGAAGCGGCTCGGGGACCGGGAGCTCCAGGACCGCGCGTTCTGCAACCGCTGCGTGGTGCTGGTGGAGCTGGACCGGCTCGACGGGGCGGTGGGGGAACTGAAGCACGTCCTCATGCGCTCCCGGGACCCCTTCACCGCCTGGATGGCGGCCTACTACACCGCCCAGGTGTACGAGTTCGAGGAGAACATCCCCCGCGCTCTGGCCTACGCCCGCCGCGCCGCCGAACTCGCGGAGGCTTGCGGCGAGCGGCGGGCCCGCAAGGGTTCCGCCAACCAGCTGGGGGTGCTGGCGTTGCGGGATTCCAAGTTCGAGGAGGCGGCGGCCTGTTTCCGCACCGCCATCGCCCTCGCCGCCGAGGATGGGGACGACCCGATGAACCTGGCGGTGGCCCGGGACAACCTGGGCTACTGCTTGATGTGCACTGCGCAGGTGGCGGAAGGGATGGCGCTGTGCGCGGACGCGGCAGCGACGCTGGAATCCCTGGGATGCAGCCAGCTGCTGGCCGAGGTGTACCAGGACCTGTGCTACGGCGCCCTGCAGCAGGGCGACTTCGAGCTGGCGCGCCGGCACGGCGAACAGGCCCTGGCCCTGGCGCGCCGCTGGAAGAACGAGACGGTGGAGCGCAACACGCTGATGCTGCTCGCCGATGCGGCCATGGACGAGGGGGAGCAGGAGGCCGCGGAGGCGTATCTGGAACGGCTGGCCGCGTACTACCCGGACTTTGCCGGGATGAAGGCCTTCATGCAGGCCTTCAACGTGCGCGAGGTCATCAACTTGAAGGCGTGAGGGGGCGATGCGACGGGCGCTGATCGGTCTGGTGGTACTGCTGGTGGCCGGAGCCGCGGCCAGTGCCGCCCCCTACTGCCTCGACCGCAGCGGCACTCTGTGGCAGGTCAAGGCTAGCGGTTCCGGCGTCGTGCTCACCGGAGAGCGCGACGGAGCGGAAATTGTCAACGCTCCTGTGCCCCTGCCGCTGGGTTTCGACGGCCTCAGCGGCTCCGACTTCCAGCTCGTGGCGGACGATTTGACCGGCAAGGTGGCGCTGGTCTGGCAGCAGGTGTGGGGCGAGGGCTACGCCGACATCCTCCTGGCGGTGTGGAACCAGGGCTCCTGGGAGCCGCTGCTCACCCTCTCCCAGGACCCGGCTGCGTCGCCGCGGTTCCCCACCGTGCTGGCCACCGTGGCCAGCTCTCAGGTACCGGCCACCGACCGGTTTTCCGGTACCGCCACGACCACGGTGCGCGAGGCGTTCCTCCACGTGCTGTGGTGGGAGGGGGCGGAGGCCAGTGGAGGGGCGCACTACGCCCTCGTTCGCCTGGCCGGCGACAACGAGATGGCCGAGGTGGTGGTCGGCAAGTCCCTGGACGACCTCCTGCCCCTGGGGCTGGGCTGCACCCTGGAGGGCACCGAGTCGGCCGTGCAGCACCCCACCTTCGTCAGCCAGGGCGACAAGGCCCGGGCCCTGGCCCTCTTCGGCTCCTTCGAATCCTGCTCCCTCCACCTCTTCCAGGTGACGTTCCAGTTGGCGGAGGAGGGGACCCTCCCCAGCCCGGAGAAGGCACCCGGCGCCACCGTCGCCTCGCGCAAGCGCCACATGCCCATCTTCGGCGTGGTGGGCACCTACCAGGTGCCGCAGAACTTCGGGCTGGACGGCGCGCGGGTCGTGATGGGCAGCGACCTCACCCCGGTGGCCTACCGGGTCGCGGGCGAAACGCTGGAGTACGTGCTCTTCGAGGGCTCCTCCTGGACCGCCCCGCGAACCTTGCCGGTGCGGGACGGCCTGACCCTGGACCAGGCCATTCCGCTCGTCGAAGACCTGGCCCGCTGAGCCCCCAACACCGGTGCTGCCCGGGCGGGGAACCTGGCGTTCTCCGTTTGCCTCGCTGCCACCCTCACTCCAGAGAACGGGGCAGCCCGCGGCGCGGGTCCTCGGGGTACAGCTCGGCCACCCGCCGCGCCGCCTCGCGGCCCGCCGGCGAGACGACCCTCGGTACCGCCACCTGGACGGTGTAGTAGTGGTCGCCGGCGAGGCCGGTGCGGACGTTGCGCACCCCCTTGCCGCGCAGGCGGAAGCGCTGGCCCGACTGGGTGCCGGGCGGGATCTTCACCCGCACCGGCCCGTGAATGGTGCCGATCTCCACCTCGCCCCCCAAGTAGGCTTCGGCAAAGGTCACGGGAACCACCGCGTAGATGTCGTCCCCCTTCCGCTCAAAGTAGCGGTGGGGGCGGACCTTCACCTCCACCACCAGCTCGCGCCCCCCGTCCCCGCGGGTGGCCGTACGCACCCGGTCGCCGTCCCCCACCCCGGCAGGCAGCTTGACCCGCACTCGGTCGGTCTGCACCACCACCCCGTTCCCCCGGCACAGGGGGCAGATCCGCCCCTGGACGTTCCCGATCCCGCCGCACCGCTGGCACGCCACCTCCCGCCGCACCGGCACAACCACCGCCGTCCCCCGCACCGCCTGCTCGAAGGTGAGCTCCACCGCCGCCTCCACCGGGCCAGCGGGCGGCGCCGCCCGGCCGGCGCCGGAAAAGCCTGAAAAGAACCCCCGGAACAGATCGCCCAGATCGGGGAAGCCGTCGAAACCCCGGACCTCGAAGTTGGCAAAGGGCCCGCGGGCGCCCCAGCTAGCCCCCGGCCGCGGCCCTGCGCCGCCCCCGTCCACGGACCCGAACTGATCGTACTGCTTGCGCTTCTCCGGATCGGAGAGCACCGAGTACGCCTCCTGGATCTCGCGGAAGCGTTTGGCCGCGTCCTCCTTGCCCGGGTTCACGTCGGGGTGGAAGCGCCGCGCCAGCTTCCGGTACGCCTTCTTGATCTCCTCCGGCGAGGCGTTGCGCGCCACACCCAAGACTTCGTACAGATCCCGCATGCTCCTCCCTCGCGGCCCTGCCGCCAGACAAAATATGAGCGCATCATTGTAAGCTTTCAAGGGGGTCGGCGAGGGTACAATGCTCGGGTGCCGCTGGCCCCGTCGCTGCTCGCTGCTGGCGCCGTCGCCTTCCTGCTCACCCAGGGGCGGCGGCGCCTGTGCTTCTCCCTGGCCTGGCTCCTGCTCCTCTGGCTCAACGCGTGGTGGCTCCTCTGGCTCCTCGACATCCGCCCCGGCGATGTGGAAGCGCTGCCGCTCCTCTTCCTACCCAGCTCGCCGCTCGTCATGGTGCCCGGCCACGTGGTGGCCATCCTGCTGCTCCTCTGCGCCCTGGGGGTCTTCTCGCCGCGGCCCGGGAGTCCCGCCTACCTCGCGCTCCAGGCCGCCCGCCGGGGCGACCACCTGGCCGCCGGCGAGTTCTGGCTGGAGGCCGGCCGGCGCCGCCGCGCGTTGCGCGCCTTCCTGCGCGCCCAGGAGTACGGGCGGGCCGCGGAAGTGGCCCGGTCGCTGGGACAGGTGCAGCGGGCGGCCCGGCTGCTCCAGCGGCAGGGCGAGGAGAGCCTCGCCGGCGCCGCGCAGCTCTACAGTCGCCTGGGGGAGAGCGAGAAGGCCCAGGCGCTGTGGCTGCGACAGGCGCAGGGGTACGTGGAGAGCGGTCAGTTCGAGCTGGCCATCGAGCCGTTCCTGAAGGCCAACGACCCGCGGCGTGCCGCGCACGCGGCGGCGCTGGCGCTCCAGGCACGGCGCCTGCCCCCCGCCCTGGTGGAGGCGGCCCTGCGCGCCAGCCGCGAGGCCAAGCGGCCTGAACTCGCGGCCCGCATCGCCCTGCTGGGCGGGCGCTTCCGTGAAGCCGGCGATCTCTTCCTCGCCGCCGAGCTGCCCCTCGAAGCAGCCCGGGCCTTCGAGCAGGGAGGCGAGCTGCTGCGGGCGGCCGAGGCGCTGCGCCTGGCCGGCCGCGCCGAAGAGGCGGCACGCCTGCGCGCCCGGCACCTGGAGTCCTCGGGCCAGTTCCAACTCGCCGCGGTCGAGTACGAGCGTTCCGGCATGGTGGCCGAAGCCGCCGCCGCCCTCGCCGCGTCCGGGGAGTGGCGCGAGGCGTTCAAACGGTTCCGGCAGGCCGGACTCACCCAGGAGGCCGCCGACATCGCCCGGGAGCACGGCGACTTCCGCAGCGCTGCCGAGCTGTACGCAGAGCTGGGGATGTGGGAGCTCGCGGGGAACGCCTGGGAGCGGGCCGGCGAGCTTTCTGAGGCGGCCCGCTGTTTCGAGCGCGCTGGCGACGAGGCGCGCGCCCTGCACCTGTTGGAGCGCGACGGTCGCATCGCTGACCAGGCGCAACTCCTGGCCCGCCTGGGGCGGGTGGAGGATGCCTTCCTCGCCCTCTTCGAACACGGGGACGTGCGGGGCTCCTGGGAGCTCCTCTCCGCCTACGCCGGCACCTTTCCGCACCTGGCGCCGCAGCTCGTCAAGCTGGCCCGCTGGCTCGAGGCGAACGGCGAGCTGCCGGCGGCCATCAGCGCGGTGCAGCGCGCCACCGCCGGTCACCCGGTGACGCGCGAGTTGCTCCCGGCGTGGTACACCCTGGCGCTCCTCTTCGAGAAGAACGGCGACCTGCGCGCCGCCGAGGGGGCGCTGCAAAAGGTCGTGGAGTTCGACTACGGCTACGAGGATGCGGCGGCGCGCCTGCAGAACGTGGGGGCCCGCCGCGCCGCCGCCGAGGCGGCTGCCAGCCAGCAGCCCGTCGCCGGCGAGGTGGGGGAGGACGTGTTCACCGACCCCTCGGTGCGCTACGTGCTCGGCAACCTCATCGGCCGCGGCGGCATGGGGGCCGTGTACCGCGCCCAGGACACCCGCCTCGGGCGCACCATTGCCGTGAAGATCCTCAACCCCCGGCAGCACACGCCGGAAACGATCCGCCGCTTCGAGCGGGAAGCCCGCGCCGCGGCGGCCCTCTCGCACCCCGGCATCGTCCATGTCTACGACTTCGACCGCGGCTTCGACTCCTACTTCATCGCCATGGAGCTGGTGGAGGGCCCCACCCTGGCCCAGCTGCTGCGCGAAGAACCGGCCTTCGTGCGCGACAGCTTCTTTCTCCTCGCCCGCCAGATCCTGGACGCGGTGGCCTACGCCCACGAGCACCACGTGATCCACCGCGACCTGAAACCCGCCAACATGGTCTTTGCCGAGCGCCGTCAGGTGAAGATCCTGGACTTCGGCATCGCACGCCGCCTCGACGAGATGGACGGCGCCGCCTCCGGGGCCACGGGTACCCCCTACTACATGGCACCGGAGCAGATCCTGGGCGAGCAGCCCAGCGAACGCACCGACATCTACTCGCTGGGCGTGACCTTCTTCCAGCTCCTCACCACCTCCCTCCCCTTCCCGGCGGGCAACGTGCTCCGCGCCCACCTGGAGCAGCCGCCCCCCGACCCCCGGGACCTGGCCCCCGACCTGGACGCCGAGCTGGCCTCGCTCCTGCTCCGGTGCCTGGAAAAGCAGCCGGACCGCCGCCCCCGCTCGGCCCGCGAACTCCTCGAGGCGGTGACGCGCATCGAGGGGCGGCTGCGGTGAAGATCGCCCTCATCGGCACGCACGGCGTCGGCAAGACCACCCTCTGCTTCGAGCTGGCGGCCCGCCTCAAGAGGCGCGACGTGGACGTGGAGATGGTGCGCGAGGTGGCGCGCCGCTGCCCCTTGCCCATCAACCGCGAGACGTCCGCCCAGGCGCAGGCCTGGATCCTCCACGAGCAGATGGCGGCGGAGATCGAGGCCGCCGCGCACCACGAGCTGGTGATCTGCGATCGCTCCGTGCTGGACAACTACTGCTACCTGCTCCACGCCGCCGGTCCGCAGCCCGTCTGGGAACCCCTCATTGCCGCCTGGCTGCCCACCTACGACCTCTTGGTCAAGGTACCGCTGTGGACGGCGCCCCGCTGGGACGGGGTGCGCGACACCGACCTCGCGTTCCAGCGCGCCATCGACACCCTGCTGGACCAGCAGCTCGCCGCCCGCCGCCTCGCCCCGCTGCACCTCCCCCTGGAGCGCCAGGCGGAGTGGGGGGAGCTGGTGATGGCCCGGCTCCAGCCCCGCCTCCACCCGATCCCCCCGCTCTTCCCCGAGGAGGACGCCCCGTGACGGGCCCCTCGCCGGCGCGGGCAGGCGGCCGGCGCGGCCCCGCCGGCACCCCCCTCTCGGCCCCGGCATGCGAGTCCTCCTGAGCCTCGGCGGCAACCAGGGCCAGGTGAGCCAGGCCTTTGCCGCAGCGCTGGCGGCGCTGGCCGGGCGCTTCCCGCTGGGCGCCCGCTCCAGTCTGTGGCGCAGCGCCCCCCTGGGGCCACCGCAACCCGACTACCTCAACGCCGCCGTGCTCCTGGAGGTGGACGTCCACCCCCTGCGCCTGCTCGCTCTCTGCCACCACCTGGAGGCGCAAGCCGGCAGAGACCGCCGCAACGAGACGCGCCACGGACCCCGCCCCCTCGACCTGGACCTGCTCCTGGCCGAGAGCCTGGTGCTGGAGGGACCGGCCCTCACCCTCCCGCACCCGCGCCTCGCCGAGCGGCGCTTCGCCCTCCTCCCGGCCGCGGAAGTGGCACCTACCTGGCGCCACCCGCGGCTCCACACCACCCTGGAGGAGCTGGCCCGCCGGCTCGAGGCCCAGGAGCAGCGCTGCCAGCGGCTCGGCCCCCTGCCGGCGCCTCGGCGCTAGCGTTCGCCGCGCAGGATCGCCGTGGGCTCGAGACTGGCGGCGCGCCGCGCCGGCCCCACCGCCGCCATCGTGCACACGCCCACCGCCACCGCCAGAGACGCCAGGTAGAACCAGGGCTCTTCCGCCATCTGCAGCCGCTCGTTGCGCAGCACCGCCGCCTCCCCGAAGTCCACCGGGAGCGAGGCCACGAAACGGATGAGCCCCGCCCCCGCCACCCACCCCCCCACTGCCCCCAAAAGCCCCAGCAGCGCGCCGTGATGCAGGAAGATGACGCCGATGTCGTGGCGGGAGAAGCCGGCGGCCCGCATGATGGCGATGTCGCGGCGCTTGTCGGCCACGATCTGCACCAGCACGTTCGCCACGCCGAAGGCTGCCACCAACGTGGTGAAGAACACCAGCACCAAGGTGATGCGGTTCTGCCGCTCGAACGCCTCCACCGACGCGGCGTTGCGCTCCTGCCACGAGCGGCAGACGTAGCCGGTGCGAGCGGCGGCGGCGGCCGCCACCTCCGGCGCCTGGCGCGCGTCGGCGAGGCCGATTCTTACCGTCGTGGCCTGGTCGCTGGCGAGACCGGCCAGAGCCTGCGCCAGGGGCAGGTTCACCAGAGCCAAGGTGGTGTCCACCCGCGACAGCCCCGACGCCACCACCCCCACCACCGAGAGCGTCGTGACGCCGCCCCCCTCTCCCATCGCCTGCAGCGAGTCGCCCAGGTGGACCCCCAGGTCCCGCGCCAGCCGCACCCCCAACAGCACGCCCTCCCGCCGCCGCTCCAGCGCCGACCAGCTCCCCGCCACCACCTTCTCGTCCAGGGCGGTGACCGCGGCCTCCACGGCCGGCACCACGCCCAGCAGCGCCGCCGGTCGTTTCACGGTGCCGCAGGTGAGCACCACCTGCGCCTCCACGGCGGGGGACACCACCCGCACGCCGGGCAGCGAGCCGATGGCGGCGCGCACGCCGGCGATGCCCCGCACCGCCCGCTTCTCGTCGGGCACGTGGTGGCGCTGGAGCGCCAGAACCTCGGCCGCGTCCCGGCGCAGCGCTTCGGGCCGCCAGGCGGCGCGGCGGCGCGGCAGTACCTCCACGTGCGGCGTGGATTCCGTGGTCTTTCTAATGAAGTCGCGGGAGAGCCCGGTGGTGAGCGAGAGGGTGACGATGAGCATCGCCGAGCCCACCGCCACCGAGAGGAGGGCGACGAGCGACTGCCGCGGCCGCCCGCGCAGTTGCGCCTCGGCGATGCGCAGGTGGTTGATCACCGCCGGTGCACCCGCGCCCCGGGAGCCAGAGAGTTCGGGAGCGGCGAGATCACCCGTTCGCCCGCCGTGATACCGTCGAGGACCTGGCAGCGGACCTCGTCGCAGGGACCCAGGCGAAGGGGCCGACGCACCGCCCGCCGGTCAGCCCCCACGGTCATTACGAACGGCGCGCCAGCGGCCTCCCCCAGCGCCTCGCGGGGGAGCATCACCGCGGCCTCCACCACCTCGGTGACGATGTTGACGGTGGCGGTCAGGTCCAGGCGCAGGGGGGGCCGCGGCTCCGGCAGGCGCACCAGCACGTCCACCGACTTGGTGAGGCGGTCCAGGGACGGCACGATGCGCCACACCGACCCGGTGAGCAGTTGGAGCGGGAACGCATCGAAGGCGATCCGCACCTCCTGCCCCTCGCGGACCCGGCCCAGATCCCGTTCGTCCACCGCCACGCGCAGGTACGCCGGGGTCAGGTCCACCACCGTCACCACCTCGTCCCCCTCGCGCAGCGGATCGCCGGCCCGGTGGTGGAGCTGGGCCACCACCCCGCCGATGGGGGACCGCAGCACGCCCCACCGCTCCTGCTCCGCCGCCAATCGCCACGCCGCTTCCTGAGCCGCCAGCTGCGCCCGCAGCTGGTTGGCCCGTTCCCGCGCCTGGACCAGCTCCTCCTCGGGCAGCAGGCGGTCCGCGGCCAGCTGCTCCGCGCGCCGGGCCGCGTCCTCGGCCTGGGTGAGAGCGGCACGGCTCGCCTCCACCTCCCGCTCGGCCCGCTCTCGCGCGAGACGGAGCGCCGCGCCGTCCTGCCGGGCCACCACCTGGCCGGCCGCCACCGTCTCCCCGGCCCCCACCAGGAGCTCCTCCAGGGGCGCCGTGACCCGCGCGCGCAGGGTGGCGCGGCGGTCGGTGTCCACGCGGCCGGTGGCGTAGACGGCGGCCACCACCCTCCCCACCTCCGCCTCCACTTCCGTGACCTCCACCCCCTGCCACCACCGCCACGCCATCCGTCCCAGCACCCACCCGGCCACGGCCACGATCGCCAGCAGCACCATCCACCGTCTCACGGCTCCCCCCTCCGTTCATCGCCCACCAGCCGCCCGTCCAGGAGCTGCAACACCCGATCGCTGCGCGCTGCCCACTCCCGGTCGTGCGTCACCACCAGGATGGTCTGACCCGTGGCGCGGTTGAGTTCCCGGAAGAGGGCGTACACCGCCCGCGCGTTCTCGCTGTCCAGGTTGCCGGTGGGCTCGTCGGCGAGCAGCACCCTCGGCCGGTTGACCAGGGCGCGGGCCACCGCCACCCGTTGCTGCTCGCCCCCCGACAGCTCCCGCGGCAGGGCTTCCAGCTTGTCCGCAAGCCCCACTGCGGCGAGCAGCTGCGCACCCCACGCCCGGTCCTCCCGGGAGCTGCCGGCGCCGCGCGCCCACAGCGGCATCAGCACGTTCTCCAGCGCGGTGAACTCCGGCAGCAGAAAGTGAAACTGGTAGACGAACCCCACCAGCTGGTTGCGCAGCCTCGCCAGGCGATCCGGGGAGACGCCCGCCAACTCGATGCCGTCGATCTCCACCGCCCCCTCGTCCGGGGTGTCCAGACCTCCCAGGAGGTAGAGCAGCGTGGACTTCCCCGACCCCGATGGCCCCACCAGCGCGGCAAACTCGCCGCTGGCCAGCTCCAGGTCGATGCCGCGCAGCACCTCCCGTCGACTCGCCCCCGCCCCCAGCCGGCGCACCAGCCCCCGGGCCCGGAGCACCACCGGCTTCACGCCCGCTCCCCCCACCGTCGCCCCGCCTCACACGCTGCCACGCAGCACCTCCACGGGCACCACTGCCACCGCCCGCCGCACCGCCGCCAGCGCCGCGGCGGCGGAGAGCAGCAGCGCCACCCCGGCCACGATGGCGTAGTAGCGCGGCTCGTTGGCCAGGTACAGCTCGGTGTACGCCACCACCGCGCCGGAGCGCGGCGCGAAGCGGATCGGGAAGGCGGTGAAGTAGGCGATCGCCAGGCTGGCCACCAGGCACCCGGCCGCCGCGCCGCCGGCGCCCACCAGCATCCCCTCCCAGAGAAAGGTGGCACGGATCGCGCCGCGGGAAAAGCCGAAGGAGCGCAGCACCGCCACGTCGCGCTCCTTGTCCAGGATCACGGTGGTGAGGCGGTTGAAGATCCCCAGCCCGGCCACCACCAACACGAAGCCCGTCAAGAGGTAGGTGGTCAGGCCGATGGTCCGGAAGAGCTGCAGCGAGGCGCGACTCGTCTCCTCCCAGGTTTCCACCCGGTAGCCGGTGACCGCCTCCAGGCGGCGGCGCAACGTCGCGAGACCGGTGAGCGTGGCGGCGCGGATGCGGATCTCGCTCCCCTCGTCGCTGGCCCAGCCGGCCAGCGCCTGGGCCACCGGCAGGTTGACGAAGGCGTTGGCCTCGTCCACGACCCCGAGGCCGGTGGCGATCACCCCCACCACCTCCAGTTCGCGCACCGCCCCGTCCTCCCCGGCGGCGACGAGGCGATCCCCCACCTGGGCACCCAGGCGGTCGGCGAGCTGCACGCCCACCACCGCGCCGTTGCGGCGCTCCGACAGCCCCTCCCACCGCCCCCGCAGCACCGCCTCTGGAAGCTCCGTCACCTGCGCCTCGGCGCGGGGGTCGATCCCCACCAGCGTCGCCGGTTCCGCCACCGTGCCAAAGCGCAGCACCGCCGGCACGGAAGCCGCCACCGACACCCCCTGCACCGACTCCACGCGGGCGATGCTCCCGGCCAACACCGTGGCGCCGCGCACCGTCGGCCGCTGGTCGGGCAGCGGGGGCCGCGGCAGCGCCAACAGCTCCCCCCCCGTGCCGGTCCGCAGTGCCTCCCTGGCCGGCGACTGCGCCAGGCGTTCGGGCTGCACCGTGAGGAGGGGGGACACCCGGATCAAGCGCTGGGTGAAGAACACCACCAGGCCGTCCATCATCGCCACCGTGAAGATGAACACCGCCACACCCAGGGCGACCCCCCCCACCGTCAGCACCGTCTGGCGCGGGCGGCTGCCGAGGCGGCGCAGGGCGAGCCGCAGGGCAACGCTCACGGCCCGACCGCGATCCGCACGTCCACGGCCACGCACCCCTGGCCTTCCGGGAGGACCAGGAGCGGGTTCACGTCCCCCTCGGCAATCCCCGCCACCGCCCCCAGGGTAGAGAAGCGGGCCACGGCTTCGCACAGTGCCCCGCGATCGGCCGGCGGGCGCCCCCGGAAGGCGCCCAGGAGGGCGGCTCCCCGCAGCTCGCCCAGCATCACCGCCGCCTCCGCCGCGCTCACCGGCGCCGGCCGGAAGCTCACGTCGCGCCACACCTCCACCGCCACGCCGCCCAGGCCCAGCATCACCAGCGGTCCCACCGCGGGGTCGCGGGTGAGACCCACGATCACCTCCCGCCCGCCGCTCACCATCCTCTGCACCAGGAACCCCTCCACGGCCACCCCCGCGGCGGCCAGGCGCTCCCGCATGGCCGCCACCGCCGCCGCCACCTCCTCGGGACCCTGCAGACCCACCGCCACCGCCCCCAGCTCGCTCTTGTGGACGATTCCCGCCCCGTAGGCCTTGAGGGCCACGGGGTAGCCCAACTCCGCGGCCGCGGCCGCGGCGTCCTCGCCTCGCTCCACGCAGCGGAACGGCGCCACGGGCACGCCGATTCCCTCCAGGAGAGCAAACGCCTCCGCGGGGGAGAGGAGGGACGCCCCCCGCTCGCGGGCGCGCGCCACCACCCCGGCATCGGGCACCGCGGCCCCGCCGGGCTGCCAGGGCGGCCTGGCGGCCGTCTCCTGCTGCTCCACCAGCGCAGCCAGGGCGCGCACCGCCGACTCGGGGGCGGCGTAGAGCGGCGGCAGCCCGGGGATGCGTCGCGCCCCCTCGAAGAAGCGGGGCGAGGTCATGAACACGGGGATCACCGGCTTGGGCGTGCCCGCCGCCGCGGCGGCCACCTGTTCCGCCACCGTCTGCGCCGGGATCATGGGCGGCGTGACGGTGATCACCACCGCCGCGTCCACCCCGGGATCGACGGTGACCAGCTCCACCGCACGGCGGTACTGCTCGCCGGTGGCCGAGGGGAGCATGTCCACCGGGTTCGCCACCGCCGCTTCGGCGGGGAGGAAGGAGCGCAGTTCGGCCTTGGTCTGCTCCTGCAGCGCGGCCAGCTGCAGCCCCTCCTCCACCAGGGCGTCGGTGGCGATGATGGCCGGGCCGCCCGCGTTGCTCACCACCGCCACGCGCCGCCCGGCCACGGGGCGCGCCCGTTCGAACAGGCGCGCGAGATCCAGGAGCTCGGCCAGGGAGCGGCAGCGCCGCACCCCGGCCTGGCGCAGGATCGCGTCGACGCCGGTGTCCCCCGCCGCCAGCGCCCCCGTGTGCGAACTGGCCGCCCGCTGCCCCTCGCCGGTGCGCCCCGCCTTCAAGGCCAGGATCGGCTTGCGCCGGGTGATCCGCGACGCCAGCTCAAGGAACCGGCGCGGCTCTTCGATCTCCTCCAGGTAGAGCATGATCGCCCGGGTCGGCTCGTGCTCCTCCCACGCCTCCAAGAGATCGCACACGTTGATGTCGGCGGAGTTCCCCAGCGACACGAACTGCGAGAACCCCAGACCGATCTCCCGCACCGCCTCGAGGAGGGCCACCCCCAAGGCGCCCGAGTGGGAGGCGAAGGCCACCCCGCCCGGCTGGGCCGGCGCGGGCGAGAAGGTGGCGTCGAGCCGCACCGCCGGGTCCAGGTTCATGACCCCCATGCAGTTGGGACCCACCATCGCGGCACCAGCCGCGCGCACCCGGCGGACCAGCTCGCGCTCCACCTCGGCCCCGGCGCGGCCCGCCTCGCGGAACCCGGCGGTGATGACCACCACTCCCTTCACCCCGGCGGCCAGGCACTCCTCCACCGCCGCCGCCACGCCGTCGCGCGGCACCATGACGATGGCGCAGTCCACCGGCTCGGGGATCGCCGCCACCGAGGGGAAGCACCGCAGCGTGCGCAGGGAGCGCACCTTGGGGTTGACGGGGTAGACCACCCCGGTGAAGCCCGCCGCGTACAGGTTCGCCAGCAACACCCCCGAGAGCGACTCGCTCCGGGACGACACCCCCACCAGCGCCAGGGAACTGGGGCTCAGGATGGCTTTCAGGGCCTCGCGCACGTGCCGCCTCCCTCGCCGCCGGATGCTAGCACGCCCCCCGCCACGTCCTGCCGGCCGTGGTCAGTGGCGAGTTGGCGTCAGGGGGAAGGGCGAGCGGCGCGGCTTGTCGGCACCAGCACCCAGAGCTGCTGGGGCGCGGTGCGCACCGCCACTGGCAGCGTCCCCGCCGGATCCCCGTCGAGCTGGTAGGGGATCCCCTCCTCCCCGAGGAGCCGCACCGCCTGCGCCGAGGCTCTACTCACCCCCGGCAGGCGCAGGTGCCGCCCGGAGGGGATGGCGAAGAAGAAGGGAATCACCGCCCTGCGGCCGGGGCGCTGGAGGAACACCAGTTCGAACCCCGGGGCGAAGGGATCCGCCCCCGGCGTGGCGTGGTACGGCCCGCCGTAGCACCGGCCGTTGCCCACGATGCACCAGGACGCCTGGGCGCTCACCGACTCGGCCTGCACCTGGAAGCGGGGGAGGCGCGCCCGCACGCACTCCACGAGCGCCTGGATGGCAATCCCCACCTTGCCGGCCCGCACCTTGAGGAACGGAGGCAGATTGGCGAGGACCAGCGAATCCGGGCCCACCGACAGCATGAGGAGGAACGACTGGCCCCGGTCCGTGAGGCCGACGCGCATCGCCCGCCGCGTCCCTCCCAACTGCGCCTCCAGCGCCGCCACGGGCGGGCGCGGGATGCCCAGCTCGAAGGCCAGCACGGAGGTGGTGCCGCCGGGCAGGATGAGGAGACTCGTCTCGCTCCCCACAAGCGCCCGGGCTACCTCGTTGTAGGTGCCGTCCCCGCCCCAAACCGCCACGGTGGCGCAGCCGTCGCGCGCCGCCCGCCGGGCTAGTTCGGTGGCGTGCCCCGGCCCCTCGGTGGCCTGCCACGCCAAGGCCAGACCCCACCGGTGCGCCGCCCGCTCCAGCTCCTCCCTGGGCAGCGGCGTCCGCCCCCCGCGGGCGAGGGGGTTGACGATCACCGGCAGGGGCTTCACGGCTCCCCCCGGAACAGGTGGCCCTGCTCGGCCCCGGCGGGGAAACCCAGGTGGCGGCGGGCGCGCTCCGTGGCCACCCGCCCCCGCGGCGTCCGCTGTAGGAAACCGCTCTGCAGCAGGTACGGCTCGTAGATATCCTCCAGCGTGCCCAGATCCTCGCCCAGCGTGGCCGCCAGGGCCCGGATCCCCACCGGCCCGCCGCCGTACTGCTCGATGAGGGTGAGCAGCAAGCGCCGGTCCAGTTCGTCCAGCCCGAAGCGATCCACCTCCAGCCGCTCCAGCCCGAAGGCGGCGGTCTCGATGTCCAGCAGCTCACGCCCCCGGGCGTGGGCAAAATCCCGGACCCGGCGCAACAGGCGGTTGGCGATGCGGGGGGTGCCGCGCGAGCGCCGGGCGATTTCCGCGCTCGCCCCCTCCCCCAGCTCCACCCCGAGGAGGGCCGCGGAACGCTCCACGATCTTCTGCAGCGCTTCCGGCTCGTAGAAGTCCAGGCGGTGCACGATGCCGAAGCGGTCGCGCAGCGGCGGCGGCAGCAGACCGGCGCGCGTCGTCGCCCCCACCAGGGTGAAGCGAGGCAGGGCGAGCCGCATGGTGCGGGCCGCGGGGCCGCTGCCCACCACCAGGTCGAGCACGAAGTCCTCCAGGGCCGGGTAGAGGATTTCCGCCACCGCCGGGGCCAGGCGGTGGATCTCGTCGATGAACAGCACGCCGCGCTCCTCCACGTTGGTGAGGATCGCCGCCAGGTCCCCGGCCCGCTCCAGCACGGGCCCCGAGGTCACCTGGATGTTCACCCCCATCTCCGCGGCGATGATGTGCGCCAGCGTGGTCTTGCCCAGCCCTGGCGGACCGAAGAGCAGCACGTGATCCAGGGGCTCCCCGCGCGACAGAGCGGCCGCGATGAACACCCCCAGGTTTTCCGTGACCTTGTCCTGGCCGATGTACTCGCCCAGCCGGCGGGGACGGAGGGTCTCCTCGTACCGGGCCTCGGAGGGGTCGCGGGAAGCCGCCAGCAGGTGCTCCGGCATGCCCGTATCTTACTCCGCCACCGGCCCCACCGCCGGCCAGGTCGGCCTACCGCACCAGCGCGCGCAGCGCCTGGCGCAGGAGCTCGCCCAGCTCGAGCTGCGGCTCGGCCCGCAGCAGCTCCCCCACCACCTCTTCGGCAGCCCGGGCCGGGTAGCCCAAGTTGACGAGGGCCGAGACTGCATCGGCGCGCCGGTCGCCGCCCGCGGGACGCGCCGGGGCGGCCAACTTGCCTTTGAGTTCGACGATGAGCCGCTCCGCCGTGCGGCGGCCGATGCCCGGCACCGCTGCCAGCGTCTGCCAACGCTCCGCCTCCACCGCCTCCGCCAGGTCGTCGGGGGAGAGCCCCGAGAGGAGCGCCAGGGCCGTGCGCGGCCCCACGCCGCTGGCCTGCAGGAGCACTCGAAAGGTGTCGCGCTCGCGTCGGCTGGGGAACCCGAACAGGGCAAGCTGGTCCTCGCGCACGTGGGTGTGGACGAAGAGGCTCACCCGTTCCCGGCCGGCCAGCAGCCGATGGGCGGAGAGGGGCACGTGCACCTCGTAGCCCACGCCGGCGGCTTCCACGAGGGCCACCCCCGGCGCCAGCTCCAGCACGCGACCCTCGAGGAAACCGATCATCCCGCGCGGTTCTTGAACCGGTTCAGGAGCTCCTGGTTGACGGTGGGGGGGTCCTCCCGCTTGGCCTCGGCCAGGAGCGCGGCGAGCAGCCTGTCCAGCTCGCCCTGCACCAGGCTCTTGCGGACCGTTTCCTTGTCCCGGGCGAACTCTTGCGGGTCGAACAGGGTCTTGGCGGTCACCTTGGCCACCGCCACCCCCCGGTCGCCCACCGCCACCACCGGTGTGACGGCGCCAACGGACGTGGCGAACACAGCGTCTTCCAGCGCCTGGGCCACGCCCACGCCGGGGATGGCGCCGCCCCGCGTGTGGTCGGTGACAGTGTTGGCCGTGCCCCCCACCAGCGGGGCCACGGTGGAGAACGGCGCCGACCTCAGGTTCGCCCGCCGGGCCTCCAGCTCCTGCCGCAGCAGGGCCACCGCCTTCTGGCGCTTGGCGCCCTCCTCCGCCTCCTGCTTCGCCTCCTCGAAGGGGGTTGTGCCCGCCTTGCGGATCTGCGCCACCCGGTAAACGATCCAGCCGCGGGGGGTGCGCCGAGGTCCGCCCACGGCACCCTCCTTGGCAGCGGCCACCTCGGCGAGCAGCTCGGGATCGCGCCCGATCCCGGGAATCGCCTCGCCGGCGGCAAAGTAGGGGGTCACGTTGGAGGTCACCACGTCGTCCACCAGGCTCCGCCACTGCTCGTCGGTGGTCAGCTTGGCCGCCTCGATCTTCTCGCGCAGCGCCGCCGCGCGGCGGCTGCCCTCCGCGTCGGCGAGCCCCTCCGCCACCCGGTCGCGCACGCGGTCGCGCACCTCCTCCAGGGGTTGCACACCGGCCGGCCGGCGCTCCTCCAGCTTGATGAGGTGGTAGCCGAACTGGCTCTTGACCGGGCCCGACACCTCCCCCACCTGGAGGGCAAAGACCGCGTCCTCGAATTCCTTCACCATGCGGCCGCGGCCGAACCAGCCCAGATCCCCGCCGCTCGCCTTGCTCCCCTCGTCCTCCGAGTACTGCCGCGCCAGCGCCGCAAAGTCCGCGCCCGGCGCCACCGCGCGCTGCGCCACCTCCCGCAATCGCGTCTGGGCGTCCCGCCACCCCTGGTCGTCCTGAGTGGCGGGCCGGATCAGGATGTGGCGCGCCCGCACCTCCTCCGAGGTCTGGAACTCGTTCTGGTGCGTGGTGTAGTACTCCACGATCTGCGACTCCGGCACGGTCAGGGCGCGCCGCAGTTTCAGGTTGTCCACCAACAGGTAGAGGAGCCGCCGCTGCTCGCCGTGGGTGAACTCCTCCTGGTGGCTGTCGTAGTAGGCCCGGGCCTCGGCCTCGGTTGCCGTCACCCGGTTCATGGCCATGTTCGAGCCCACGAAGAGCACCTCGAAGGAAGCCTTCTCGTTGCGCCGGCGGTACTCCCGCTCCACCTCCGCATCGGGAATCACGATCCCGCCCGCCAGGGCCTGCTCCAGCTTCTCCAGGAGCATGTCCCGCCGCAGCGCCTCCTCGAAGAGCTCCGGCGTGGTCTGGTTGGCGCGCAGGATCCGCGCGTACAGTTCTTCGCCCACGAAGGAGCCATCCTCCCGCTGCAGTCCCGGGAAGGAGACGATGCGCTGGAGCAGCTCCTCGTCCTCAACGCGGAAGCCCATGCGCGCGGCGTGCCGCAGCAGGATCTCCCGGTCGATCATGTTTTGCAGCGTCATCGCCGCCAGGTCCACCTGCTGCCGCAGCTGCTCCCACTGCTCCCCGTACTGCTGGCGGTAGCGCTCCTCGGTGCTGCGCAGCTCGCGGAGAAACTCCGCCTCGGTGATCGCCACCCCGCCCACCTTGGCGGCGAGGCCCGCCATCCCCCGCCCTTGGCCGCGGCCGGCGCCCCAGTCCACGAAAATGAGGAGCACGAAGATGAACACCACGAACCAGAGGATCCACTTCAGGTTCTTGAGGTTGTCCCGCATCAACTTGAGCATGCCAGCCCTCCGACCGACCGACGCCCGCGGATTCTATCCCACCCACCCCCACGCAGCAACCTTCGTCTTGGCCTACTGTTGCGCAGCGCGCAAGGCGGGTGCTAAGGTGACCGGGGTCGATGTCCGTGCCGCCGCGCTACCCCCGCAAGCGACCTCTCCAGCTCGACTGGGTGGTGGTCTCCATCGAGGGCGCCCGCCGCCTCGGGCGGCTGTCCCTCTTCCTCCTCCTGGCGGGGGGCGTCGTGGGCGGCGTGATCTACCTCTTGCACGAGCCGCTGGAGAGGCGGGCCCAGCGCACCCTCCAGGAGGCCGTGGCGCTGCGGGAGGAGGTGCGCCGAGGGGGCATCAGCGACGCCCTCCGCAGCGAGTTCGAGCAGGCCTCGCGCCTGCTCGACGATGCCAGCGACGACTGCGCTCGCAAGGACTTCCCTGCCTGTCTGGCGCGCGCCCGGGACGCCCGCCGCCGGCTCGACCTGCTCCTGGGCCTGGTGAACCCCGAGTTCTCCGGCTCGGGCCAGATCATCGCCGTGCAGGGGAAGGTGGAGGTGCAGCGGGCGAATCGGTCGGAGTGGGAACGCGCGCAGGAGCGGCAGTGGCTGTACAACGGCGATTACGTCAAGACCTCTGCCGGGGCCTCGGCAGAGATCATCTTCTCCGACGGCACCGTCTTCCGCATCGGGCCCGACTCGCTCCTCGAGGTCCACCGCGAGGCGCGGGGAGGGCGGGAGCCGCGGCACGGGGAGGTGAAGCTGGAGGTGGGTGAGGTCAACGTGTACACCGTCTCCAACCCCTCGCTGGTGCTCACCGACGCGGTGCAGACGGAAGTGCAGACCGACAGCCACGTGGGCGTGGACGTGGACCGGGACTCCTCGGCCACCGTCGCCGCCTACGGCGGCAGGGCGCGCGTGACCGGCAGCTCCGGCCAGCAGGTCGAGCTGGCCACCCGGCAGGCGGTGCGAGCCGAAGCCTCGGGCCGCCTCGGCCCGCAGCTCACCGTGCCGCAGGCGCCCATCCTGCGGTCACCCCCCGCCAACTTCCTCCTGGAACTGGATCGGGGCAACCGCGTCACGCTCTCCTGGGATCCGGTGGCGGGCGCGGCCCGCTACGACCTGCAGGTCAGCCGCTCGCGGATCTTCTCGCCCTCGGGTTTGGAGGTGGAGGCCAAGGAGCGGCCCAGCACCTCGGCCACCCTGAGCGTGCTCCGCCCCGGCACGTACTACTGGCGGGTCGCCGCCCTGGGCGAGGGGCGGGTCCGCTCCGAGTGGAGTTCGCCGCGCGCCTTCAAGGCCTTTGCGGGCAAGCGCGTGGAGGAGATCGCGGACACCACGCCGCCCCGGCTCGAGGTGGAGCGCCCCAAGCAGATGGGGAACTTCGTGCTCATCCAGGGGACGACGGAACCGGGGAGCATCGTCACGGTGAACGGCGAGCCCGTGGCGGTGGCGGGGGACGGCACCTTCAAGAAGGCGGTGGTGGTGCACCGAGAGGGGAAAAACCAGGTGGTGATCCGCGCCACCGACCCGGCTGGCAATGCCACAGAACGGATCGAGACGGTTTTCGTGGAGGTCGACTGAACGACATGGGATTGGCATCGATTCTTTCGCTCTTTTCGTCGGACCTGGCGGTGGACTTGGGGACCGCCACCACCCTGGTCTTCACCCGCGCTAAAGGGATCGTCGTGTTCGAGCCCTCCATCGTGGCAGTCAATCGGGTCACGAACCGCGTCGAGGCGGTGGGCAAAGAGGCCAAGGAGATGCTCGGCAAGACACCGGGCAACATTGCCGCCATCCGTCCCATGAAGGACGGCGTGATCGCCGACTTCGAGGTCACCGAGCGCATGCTCGAGTACTTCATCCGCAAGGCGCACGGACGGAACGTGCTCGTCCGCCCTCGCATCGTCATCTCGGTCCCCTCGGAGATCACGCCGGTGGAGAAGCGGGCGGTCAAGGACTCGGCGCTGCGCGCGGGCGCCAGCGAGGTCTACCTCATCGAACAGGCGATGGCCGCCGCCATCGGGGCCGGGCTGCCCATCACCGAACCGTCCGGGAACATGATCGTGGACATCGGCGGCGGCACCACCGACGTGGCGGTCATTTCCCTCGCGGGCATCGTCTACTCCCGCTCGGTGCGGGTGGCCGGCAACGAGATGGACGAGGCGATCATCGGCTACATCAAGCGCAAGTACAACCTCCTGATCGGCGAGCGCACGGCGGAACAGATCAAGATCACCCTGGGCAACGCCTGGCCCGACGACGAGGGCCGCACCATGGAGGTGAAGGGGCGGGACCTGGTGGAGGGGATCCCCAAGACGCTCACTGTCAGCGACGAGGAGATCCGCGAAGCCCTGGCGGAGACGGTCAACAGCATCGTGGACGCCGTGCGCACCGCCCTGGAGCGCACGCCACCCGAACTGTCCGCGGACATCATCGACAAGGGGATCGTGCTGGCGGGTGGCGGATCGCTCCTGCACAACCTGGACCAGCGCCTGCGCGAGGAAACGGGGATTCCGGTGGCCCACTGCGACGACCCCGTCTCGGCGGTGGTGCGCGGCACCGGCGCGATGCTCACCGATATGGCGCTCCTCAAGAAGATCTGCATCGACTGACGTGCTCGCCGTCCGCCTCCACCCGTCCGTGCCGCTGGTCGCCGCCTGCGCCGCCCTCTACGTGGCCAGCGCCGCGCAGGTGCGCATGGGCAGCGGCACGGCGCTGAGCGTGGCGGCGGCCCGCCTCACAACACCGCTGCTCCAGGTGGCCGCGGAGCTCACCGCGGCTGGCCGCGATTACCTCGCAGGCCGGCGCGATCTGCGGGACGTGCTGGCGCAAATGGCCGAGCTGCGCCAGGACAACGCGCGGCTCCGCCGGGAGAACCAGCTCCTGGCGGCGGAAGTGGGCCTGCTGCGACAGGGGCACCGGCTGCTGGCGGCGCTGCCCGGGGTGGGCGACGACACCATTCTGGCGCGCGTCACGGCCCGGGACGTGCTGGTCGGCCACTCCTTGAGGCTCGACCGCGGCAGTGTCCATGGTGTCTCCCTGGATGCCGCGGTACTGGGCGAGGCCGGCGTGGTCGGTCGGGTGGACCGGGTGGCCGCCACGAGCTGCCGCGTGCAGCTCCTCGCACACCCCAGCGCCGCCGCCGCGGCCCGCATCGTGGGCGTGGAGGGGGAAGCACTCCTCACCGGCGGGGACAGGCCGACGCTCACCGGCCTGCCGCCCTACACCGCGGTGGAGCCCGGCCTCCCCGTGGTCACCACCGGCTCCGAGGGCATCTACCCCCCCGGCCTGCTGCTGGGCACCACGGGCGAGGGGCGAACCGAGGGGTTGTTCACCGTGGTGCCGGTGGTGCTGGCGGCCAAACCCGCCGAGGCGGCGGTGGTCCTGGTCCTGCCCAGTCGGGTGCGGAACGAGCCATGACCGGGCTGATCCTCGCCGCGATCCTGTCCTTTGCCGCCCAGTTCGTGCTTCAGACTCCCGGGGTGTGGTGGTTCCTGGCCGCCGCCAGGCCGTACCTGGTGACGCTGGTGGCGGCGGCGCCGCGGCTGCCACCCCTCCAGACCGCCTGGTTCGGCCTTGCCATGGGCCTCGTGGCCGATTTCCTGGACGAGGCCCCCATCGGCCCCCGCGGCATTTCCGGCGCCGTGGCGGGGCTCGTGACTTCGCTGTTCGTCCGCCGCTTTGAGCTGGAGGGTCCCCTGTTCTGGAGCGGGGGGACGGTGCTCGCCTGCCTCGCCAACGACCTGGCGTTGCGGGCACTGCTCGCCTCGCTGGGTGCCCGGCCCCCCTGGGGGTGGTGGGGCACCCTCGCCTCCACGGTGGCCACCGGGATGGTGGCGCTGGCGGTGGCGGCCGTCGCCTCCCTCGCTCGGGCCGCCACCTCCCCGGCCCGCCGGCGGCGGCGCCTCCTCAAGCGGCTATGACCTTCGTCCGCGACGACCTGCGCCCGTTGCGCCGGCGGACCGCGTTGTTCCTCGCCGTGTTCGCCCTCGCCTTCGCGGTCATCGCCTTTCGCCTCTTCTCGCTGCAGGTGGTGCAGGCGCCCACCTGGCGCAAGCTCGCGGAAAACAACCGCCTCCGCCGGCTCCCCCTCGAGGCGCCGCGCGGCCTGGTCACCGACTGCACCGGGCGGGTCGTGATGGACAACCGGCCCGCCTTCCAGCTGCTCCTCTTCCCCGAGGAGATGAAGGATCCGGAACGGACCGTGCGCTTCCTCGTCCAGCTCGGCCTGGCCGACGAGGGGGAGGTGCGGGCGCGGGTGGCCCGGGCGCGGCGCACCTCCCATCTGCCATCGGTCATCGCGGACAACCTCTCCTGGGCGCAGATGGCCGCCGTGGCGGCACACCGGGCCGACTTCCAGGAACTGGCCGTGCACCCCGCCACCCGGCGGGCCGTGCCGGCGGGCCCTGCCGTGGCCCACCTGGTGGGGCAGTTGGGCGAGGTGAGCCCCGCCCAGTTGGCGGCCGACAGCCGCCTGCGGCCCGGACAACTGGTGGGGAAATCGGGGATCGAGCTGGCCTACCAGGAGGTGCTGGGCGGCGTTCCCGGCAACCTGGTGGTGGTGGTGGACGCCCTGGGCCGGCAGGTTTCCACCCTGGACGAAGAGCCCCCCAAGCCTGGCCACCCCTTGGCCCTCACGGTGGACCTGGAGCTGCAGACCGAGGCGGCGGAGGCGATGGCGGGGCTGGTGGGGAGCGTGGTGGGCCTCGACCCGCGGGACGGGGCTGTCCGGGTGCTCCTCTCCGAGCCCTCCTTCGACCCCGACCTGTTTGCCGGCCATCTGGAACCCGCGCGCTGGGCGAGCCTCGTCGCCGACCCTCTGAAACCGCTGCAGAACCGCGCCCTCCAGGCCCTCTACCCGCCGGGCTCGACGATCAAGCCCATCTTTGCCGCCGGCGCCCTCGCCGACGGGCTGCGCGCCCCCGCCCACAGCGTGTACTGCACGGGTACCGCCACCTTCTACGGCCACCCCTACCGGTGCTGGCTCGCCGGCGGTCACGGGCATGTCGCCCTCGAGCGGGGCATCGAGGTGTCCTGCGATACCTTCTTTTACCGCCTGGCGTACGAGGCCGGCATCGGGCGCCTGGCCGCCTGGGCGAAACGGCTGGGCCTGGGCGAGCGGACCGGCATCGACCTGCCGGGGGAGGCGGCGGGGCTGGTGCCCTCCGAGGAGTGGAGCCGACGCACTCGCGGCCACCCCTGGTACGCGGGCGAGACCATCTCGGTGGGCATCGGCCAGGGGCCGATCCTCGTGACCCCCCTCCAGCTGGCCGTGGCGTACGCGGCGCTGGTCAACGGGGGCTTCCTCGTCACGCCGCACCTGGTGCCGGGGGGCGGGAAGCCGCCCCGCCCCACCGGCATCGACCCGGCCGTCCTCGCCACGGTGCGGCGAGGCATGGAACGGGTGGTGGCGGGGGGGGAGGGGACCGCCCGCCGCCTCGCCAGCCTCCCCGTGCCGATGGCGGGCAAGACGGGGACTTCGCAGGTGATCCGCAAGAAGGAGGGGGTCAAGTGGCAGGAACTCCCGTGGGAGCAGCGCCACCACGCCCTGTTCGTCGGCTACGCTCCCCCGGCCGAGCCCACCCTGGTGGTGGTGGCGGTGGTGGAGCACGGGGGTGACGCGTCGGCGGTGGCGGCGCCGGTGGTGGGCCGCGTCCTCGCCAAGGCCTTCGGCCACGACGTGGAGATCTCCACGCCCCAGCTCCTCCTCGCCAACCCGCACGCCCAGCCCGAGCCGACACCGCCCGGCGCCCGTGCCGCGCAGGTGGCCGAGGTGCGTCCATGAGGCGCCTGGATCTGGCGATGCTCCTCGCCCTGCTGCCGATCCTGGTGTGCTCGCACCTGCTCCAGTCCTCCACCGCCCGCGCCCTGGCCCAGCCGGCGTACGCCTCCCGCCAGCTCCTCTGGCTGGTGCTCGGGGTCGTGCTCCTGCTCGTGGTCGCCTCTTCCGACTACCGTCTGCTGCTGCGCCTGGCGCCGCTCTTCTACGTGGTGTCGCTGCTCACGTTGGCGGCCATGCTCTTCCTTGCGCCGGTTCGGGCCGGCACCCGTTCCTGGCTGGTGCTCGGCCCGTACACCCTCCAGCCCTCCGAATTCGCCCGGGTCGCCGCCATCCTCGCCGCCGCGGCGCTGGCCGCCTCTCACCAGCGGGAGCTTCTGGCACCCCGCACGGCGCTGCAGGTGACGGCCGTGGTGGCAGCCCCCGCCCTGCTGGTGGCGCTCCAGCCGGACCTGGGGGTGGCCCTCACCTACCTCCCCATCCTCGTGGCCGTCCTGTGGCTCGGCGGCCTGCGCTGGCGCATCTGGGTGGCCCTCGCCCTCTCAGTGCTGGTGCTGGCGGCTGCCGCCTGGCTGTGGTACCTGAAGCCGTACCAGCAGGAGCGGATCCTCACCTTCCTGGAGCCGGACCGCGCCCCCGCGGGGGCTGGCTACCAGCAGCGACAGTCGCGCATCGCCGTGGGGTCCGGCGGCCTGACCGGCAAGGGCCTGCGCTCGGGAACTCAGTCCCAGCTTCGCTTCCTGCCGGCTCAGGACACCGACTTCATCTTTGCCGTGTGGGCCGAGGAGACGGGGTTCGTGGGCTCGTTGCTCCTGCTCGGGTGCTACGCAGCCGTCACCTACCGACTCTTCGCCATCGCGCTCGCGGCCCGCGACCGGGGCGGCACGCTGCTCGCCGCGGCGGTGGCGGTGGTGTTCGCCACGCAGACGCTGGTCAACATCGCCATGGTCGTGGGCCTGGCACCCACCACCGGCATCACTCTGCCCCTCCTCTCCCGGGGCGGCTCCTCCGTGCTGGCCACCTGCCTCTGCCTCGGCCTGACCCAGAGCGTCTGGCGCCTGCGCTTCGCCAACCTCTAGGCCCGGCTCGGCACGGTGCGGCAGCTGCGCCGCGCACGGCCAAGGGAAAGACGCTACACTGCCGGCGGAGGAGAGATGTCCACCGTCGTCTACGTCAACGTGACGCCGCACGAGACCCGCGTGGCGGTGCGGGAAAACGGCGTCCTGGTGGACCTGTTTCTCGAGCGCCGCCGGGAGCGCTCCATCGTCGGGAGCCTGTTCAAGGGCCGGATCTCCCGGGTTCTCCCTGGGATGCAGGCCGCCTTCGTGGACATCGGCCTGGAGCGGGACGCCTTCCTCTACGTGGACGACGTGGCCGAGACCCTCGAGGAGGAGGGGGTGGAACCGGCCGAGTTCTCGGCCAGCACCCCCATTCAGGACCTGCTCCGCGAGGGCCAGGAGATCCTGGTGCAGATCACCCGCGAGCTGGGCACCCCCAAGGGGCCGCGGGCTACCTCCCACGTGACCATCCCCGGCCGCTACCTGGTGCTGCTCCCGGGCAGTCAGCACATCGGGGTCTCCCGCCGCATCACCGACCAGCAGGAGCGGGAGCGTCTCCGCTCGGTGGTCGCCGGGTTGCCGCGGGAATCGGGCGTGATCGTGCGCACCGCCGGGGAGGGACGGGAGGTTGCGGATTTCCTCGCCGACCTGGCCATGCTCGAGACCATGTGGCGCCAGATCCGGCTCCGCTCGGAGGAGGCCCGCGCTCCAGCGCTGATTCACCGCGAGCTGGACCTGGCGCTGCGAGCCGCCCGCGACCTGGCCAGCCCCCAGATGGACGAGTTCTGGATCGACGATACGGAGACGTTCCAGCGGGTGGTAGAGTTCCTGGACCGGCTACAGCCCGAGTTGACCCCCCGCATCCGACTCTACCGCCGCCAGCTGGACATCTTCGAGGCCTTCGGGATCGAGCGGGAGCTGGAGCAGCTGCTCCAGCCCAAGGTGTGGCTCAAGTCCGGCGGGTCGCTGGTGGTGAACCAGACTGAGGCGCTGGTGGCCATCGACGTCAACAGCGGGCGGTTCGTGGGCTCCGTGGACCTGGAAGAGACAGCCCTGCGCATCAACCTGGAGGCGGCGCGGGAGGTGGCGCGGCAGTTGCGCCTGCGCAACCTCGGCGGGATCATCGTGGTGGACTTTATCGACATGGAGGAGGAGGCGCACCGCGCGCAGCTCCTCGACACCCTGCGCCGCGAGCTGGCGGCCGACCGCGCCCGCACCATCGTGGCGCCGGTGGGGCCCTTCGGCCTGGTGCAGCTCACCCGCAAGCGCACGGAGCCCTCCTTCGAGCGGCTCGTGACCCGAGCTTGCCCCACCTGCGCCGGCTTAGGCCGGGTCAAGTCCCCGGACACGGTGTGCCTGGAGATCCGCCGGGCGCTCCTGCGGGAGGCGGCGGGGAGCGAGACCCACGAGTTCTCCGTGCGAGCCCACCCCGAAGTAACGCGCGCCCTGCGCGGCGAGATGCGGGGTGTGGTGGACGAGTTGGAAAGCCGCTTTGCCCTCCGCCTGCAGCTCCTGGACGCCCCCGACTTTCACCCGCACCAGTTCGACATCAACTCCTAGCGCGGGAATGCGCGGGGCGCAAGCCCGGTTGCAGATCGAGCGTGAGGGAGTCCGGTAACTGGCAGCGCGCCGCCGCCGCCATCGTGCGGGAGGCGGCCACCGTGGTGGGGCGGGAGCGGCTGCGGACCCTGCAGCGGAAGAGCGGGCCGCGCCACCTGGCGATGACTGCCCTCTGGCTGCTCACCGCGGGGCTGGGCGCCCTCCTGGCCGGCCAGACGCGCGCCCCCCTCCTGTGGCCCGCGGGTATCGCCCTCTTGGGCCTGTTCGCCTTCAACGGGACGGTGCTGCTCCACGAGGTGCTGCACGGGCTGGTGTTCCGCCAGCGCCGTCCCGGCGCCGAGCGGGTGCTCGCCCTGCTCTACTCGCTGCCCTGCGGCATCTCTCCCAGCCAGTTCACGCGCTGGCACCTGGACCACCACGCCGAGCTGGGCGATCCCCAGGCGGACCCCAAGCGCCACCACCTTTCGCCCAAGCACAACTCCCGCCTCGTCAAGCTCCTCTACTGGACCCCGGCGCTCTTCCCCATCTACTTCCGCGCGGCCCGCCGCGAGGCCGCCACCTACGAGCCGGCGCTGCGGCGACGGATCGCCCGCGAACGGCTCTTCGCCGGGCTCTGCCACCTGGCCCTCGCGGCCGCTCTCGTGGCGGCGGGGGGATACGCCCTGTGGCTGCGCGTCCACCCCCTCCCCCTCCTGCTCGCCTTCCCCCCGTGGTTCGCCCTGAACCGTCTGGGGCAGCACTACGCCATCGACCCGGACGACCCGGCCGCCTGGGGAACCCTCCTGAAGCCATCCCCCTGGTGGTGGGATCCGCTCTTCCTGTGGTCCACCTACCACCTGGAGCACCACTACTTCCCGGCAGTTCCCGCCTACCGCTTGCCGGCCCTGCGGCGGGCGCTGGAGCCCTTCTTTGCCGCCCGCGGCCTGCGCAGCCGCAGCTACGCGTCGCTGCTGTGGGGCTGGTTCGTGCGCAACCGCCAGCCCCACACCCGGTGGGACGAGCCCGGCGCCGCTACACCACCCGCCCCCCGCGCGGCGTCGGCCAGCGTCCGGTGAGCGGCGCAGCGGGGGACCTCCAGTCCCGGTTGCGCTACGCTCTGGTGGGGCGGCGGCGCGGCTGCCCCCGAGGAGGGATTGCACGATGGCTCGAAGCGGCTGCACGACTTCAGTTTTCCTCCTGCTGGCGGCAGGTTTTGCCCTGGGTCAGCTGGCCCCGCCGGTGGTGCCGTCCCCCTTTGCGGCTTCCCGACGGCCGGCAGCGGCGCCCGAGCCCGCCCCGGCCCTCGAGGCGGCGCCCACCCCGCCGCCGCTCCCCGCCGACCTCCCCGAGTCGGAACGGCGCGACATCGAGGTGTTCCGCCGGTCGGCCCCGTCGGTGTGTTTCATCACCACGGTGGCGTTGCGCCGGGACTTCTTTTCCATGGACGTGCTGCGCATCCCCCAGGGGAGCGGCTCCGGCTTCGTCTGGGACAAGCAAGGCCACGTGGTCACCAACTTCCACGTCATCAGCGGCGGGCAGGCGGTGCGCGTCACCCTCGCCGACCAGTCGGAGTGGGACGCCGAGGTGGTGGGGGTCGCCCCCGACAAGGATCTGGCGGTGCTCAGGGTAGCCGCCGACCCCAGCCGCTTGGTGCCGCTGCCCCTCGGCTCCTCGGCCACCCTGGCGGTGGGGCAAAAGGTGCTGGCCATCGGCAACCCCTTCGGGCTGGACCACTCGCTCACCATCGGCGTGGTCAGCGCCCTGGGGCGCGAGCTGGAGTCCCCCTCCAGCCGCATCATCCGGGACGTGATCCAGACCGACGCGGCCATCAACCCCGGCAACTCGGGCGGGCCGCTGCTCGATTCGCGCGGCCGCCTCATCGGCGTCAACACGGCCATCTACAGCCCGTCCGGCGCCTCCGCGGGGATAGGCTTTGCCGTGCCGGTGGACACGGTACGCGCCCTCGTCCCCCAGCTGATCAAGTACGGCAAGCCGGTGCAGCCCGGCATCGGTATCGTGCCGCTCTCGGACTACTGGACACGGCGGTTCGGCCTGGAGGGCGTGGTGATCCGCGCCGTCAACCCCGGCAGCCCGGCGGAGCGCGCTGGTCTGGAGGCGCTGCGGATCAGCGCCTCGGGGCGGGTCACGGTCCGCGACCGCATCGTGGCGGTGAACGGCGTCCCGGTGCGCACCGTGGACGACCTGCTCCACGCCTTTGAATCCGCCGGCGTGGGCGCCCCGGTGACCCTCACGGTGGCGCGCGACGAGCGCACGCGCGAGGTGCGGGTCACGCTCGTCCCCCTCGAATGACCCCGAACCGGCAGCCGCCCTCCCCCCCTCCCCCCGAGGCCGCGCCGCGGCACCGCGGTGATATCCTTCGAATGCCGTGAGAGTCGAATACCGACGCCGCTCACTTCGCGCCGCTCGTAGCCTGGCAGCGGTGCTGGCCGTCGCGCTCCTGCCGTTTGGGTGCAAGTTTTTCCGAGAGAAGTACTTCAACGCACTCGAGAAGGTCGGCATCGAGAAGCGCGAGCTGCTCGTCTCGCGCGTGGAGAAGGCCCGTGAAGCCCAGGTGGAGGCGCAACAACAGTTCCAGAGCGCCCTCGAGGAGTTTCAGGCGCTCGTCGGCTACCAGGGTGGCGAGCTGGAGAAGGTGTACGCCAAGCTGTCCTCGGAGTACGAGGCCAGCGAGAGAAAGGCCGCGGAGGTGCGCCACCGCATCGCCAAGATCGAGCAGGTGGCGCAGTCGCTCTTTGCGGAGTGGCAGCGCGAGATTGCCCAGTACTCCAACCCACAGTACCGGCGGGAGAGCGAGCGCGAGCTGGCGGCAACCAAGCGGCGCACCGAAGAGCTGGTACGGGCGCTCAAGCGCTCGGCGCAAACCATGGACCCGGTGCTCGTGAAGTTCCGGGACCAGGTGATGTTCCTCAAGCACAACCTCAACGCGCGCGCGCTGGGGTCGCTCTCCGGCTCCGCGAAGAGCCTCGAGCTGGAAATCGCTGCGCTGATCCATGAGATGCAGGACTCGATCGCCGAGGCGGAGCGCTACATCAAGGAGATGAAAGCGCCGTAGGCAGCGCGGGGAACGGCCCCCAGCCGTCGGCCACCCCTGCTGCCGGCGCCGCCCTCACGCCAGGTCGGCCGCCAGTTCCTCCCTGGTCTCCTCGCCGAGCACCGCCTGCGCGCGGTAGGCCGGGTGGTCCAGGATCACTTGGAGCACGGTTCCCTGCCGGCCCACCAGTTCCGCCTGCGCGGGGGTGAGGGGAAACTTCACGTATTGCACCGAGGAGATGCGCGTCGGCGACATCTGGGCGGTGTCGAAGACCGCCACCACCGGCGGCGCCTCACCGACGAGCAAGCGCAGACAGCCCTCGATCCCCACCAGCTCGGCCAGCTTGACGGCGCGCTGGGGGGGGGAGTCGTACTCGAACATGAGGGTGGCCGACAACTCGCCGCCGCGGGGGATGAGCGGGTTGTACGCGGCGAGTTCGGCGGCCACCGCCCCGGGCCGCGACCAGCTCCCCTCGGCGCGCAACATCTCATGCACCTGGTACCACATGGTCTCGCGGGTCTCGAAGTGTAGCGTGGCGTGCTCCCCCAACGGCACCCGCCGGCGCGCCTTGAGCGCGATGATGCGCCGGCGCAGCTCGGGGCGGAGGCGTTCGTACTCTGCGGGCGAGAGGATCTCCTCGACACCAATCGGTCTCACGGACACTCCTTTCACCTCACGCCGGCTCGGCGCCGGGCGTGAGGCGGTGGGCAAAGCCATCCTCGCGGTAAGCGCGCGCCAGCACCTCCACCGGATGGAGCGCCCGCACACCGCACGCCTGCTGGAATTGCACCGCCGCCAGGGGGCAGTCGGTGACCCACACCGCCGCGTTGGCCTCGCGCATGCCGACAAACGCCTTCTCGCCCTGCTTGAGGGCGGCCGGGAAGTTCTCCCGCTTCATGGCCCAAGTGCCGTCGTGGCCGCAGCACTCGGTGACGGCGCGGGGCTTGACGCCGGGGATTTGGCGCAGCAGGTCGCGGCCGCGGAAGCCGATGTTCTGCATACGCAGGTGGCAGGGGGCATGGTACGCAACGGTCCCCCCCGGGGTGCTGCGAAAGTCGGTGCGGAACTGCCCCTCGGCGCGCAGCTCCCACAGGTACTCGCCAAGGTCGCGGACGGCGGCGGCGACGCGACGCGCTGTGTTTCCCAGGCGCGTATCGGCGGGGTCGTCCAGGAGCCGCGGGTACTCCTCGCGCAGCATCAGGGAGCAGGTCGGGTTGATCACCGCCACCCTGAAACCGCACTCCACCCAGGGCAAGAGTGCCGCCACGTTTCTCTTCGCCTTGGTTTGAGCGAGCACCACGTCCCCCGCGTCCAGGGCAGGCATGCCGCAACACTCCACCTCGGGACAGGCGACGCGGCAATCGTTGTGCTGCAGCACCTCCAGCGCCGCTTTGCCCACGTCGGGGTTGTTGTACGTCACGAAGCAGGTGGCGAACAGCACGACCGGATTCCTGCCCCCGCCCGTTTCCAGCGCCTCCCCCATCGCCCGGCGGCACCATGCGGTGAGCGGAGTGGGGGCGAAGCGGGGCAGCAGCTTGTCCCTGTGGATGCCGGCCACGGCCTCCATGAGCCACCGGTGGGGCCGGAAGCGATTGGCCCAGTTGGCGAGAGCTGCGGTGCGGCACGCGACGCGCCCCAGCCGGTCCGGGTCGGCCAGGAGGCGGTCCCGCCACGGCACCCTCCCCCGGCGGCGCCACACCGCCTTGGCCCGCAGCAAGAGGCGCGGGAAGTCCAGGCGGAAGTCGTGCCCCTCCTTGTCGGTGTACGGGCACTGGGTGTAGCACAGCTTGCACTGAAAGCACTGGTCCACCACCTGGCGGACCACGGCCCGGGGGATCGCCTGCACATGCCCGTAGCGGTCCACGGCGGCAAAGAGGGTAGGGAACGACTGGCAGTACTTGAAGCACATCCGGCAGGAGTGGCACAGCTCGAAGCTGCGGTCGAGCTCTTTCTGCAGCGCCGCCTCGTCCCAGTACCGCGGATCGTTGGGGTTGTACGTCAGGCCATCGGTCGGTTGCACGGCCACGACGGGCCCCTCCCTCCCTGCATCGGGCATGGTCTCCCCCTCCCGCACCGACGACGGGCCGGGGCGGCAGGAGGCCGCCCCGCCCGGAATGCTCACCTCACAGCGTATCGAGGGCCTTCTGAAACTTGCCGGCGTGGGAGCGCTCCGCCTTGGCGAGGGTCTCAAACCAGTCGGCGATTTCGAGGAAACCTTCCTCACGAGCGGTCTTGGCCATGCCGGGGTACATGTCCGTGTACTCGTGCGTCTCCCCGGCTACCGCCGAGGCCAACATGTCGTGCACGTCGCCGATGGGCAGGCCGGTGGCGGGGTCGCCCACCTGCTTGAGGTAGTCCAGGTGCCCGTGGGCGTGCCCGGTCTCCCCCTCCGCTGTGTCGCGAAACAGGCCGGCCACCTCGGGGTACCCCTCGATGTCCGCGGCCTTGGCGAAGTAGAGGTAGCGCCGGTTCGCCTGCGCCTCCCCGGCAAATGCGTACTTCAAGTTCTCGTGGGTCTTGCTGCCTTTCAACTCGGCCATGTCACACCTCCCTTTCTGGGTCTTGGGCCCGGCGATTCTCGCCCGCTGCCCCGTCATTGTCTGCACTCGCCCGCTGGCAGGCGGAGCAGAGGACCTGGAAGGTCAGCTGCACGCCCTGCACCGACAGGCCGTCCCCCAGACGACGCGGCGGCGGCGGCAGGCGAAAGAGGTCGGCTGGAACATCGAAGAGGCGGCCGCAGCCGGTGCACACGGCGTGGTGGTGCGGGTTGAGCGTCCCGTCGAAGCGCTGCGGCCCGTCCACGGGCGACACGCTCCGGCACAACCCCCGGCGCGTGAACACGGCGAGGGTGTTGTACACGGTGGCGAGGGACAGCGACGGGTACCTCGGCCGCAGTCTTCGATACACCTGCTCGGCGGTTGGGTGGCTCTTGTCGTGTTGCAGCAGGTGGAGAATGGCGAGCCGGGCCCCGGTGGTCCGCAAGCCCGCTGCGTGCAGCATCTCCACCTGACCGCGCCGCTCCGTGCGGGGTCCGGAGGTTTCCATAGCAATTCTTATTTACTACGGCTTTCAATTCGGGTCAAGCTGGGCGGGTACCGCGCCACAGCGGGCCGCCCCGGCTATGCCTCTCGCGATCTCGCACCACGGAGCGCACCCCACGGCAGCCGCCTGGCCGCGAGCGGAAAGTTCACGGCCGCCGGAGCAGGCGAAAGAGGCGCGTCAAGGGGCCGAGGCTGGCTAGAAGGACAAGCCCGGGGAGGAGCAGCACCAGCGTGCTGAGACCCCGCTGCGCAGCTTCGACGATCCCCTCCCAGCCGTCCCTTGAGGGCGAGGTCCACAACTCCGCCACCTGCTGCAGGTGGGCGGGCAGCACACGCAGCGATGCCCCCGCCAGCAAGAGGAAGAAAGCGATTACCGCCAGGCGGTAAGCCGTGAGGAATCGCCGTGGAACCACCTCCGCCGCTGGCCTCGCGCCGAAGGCCCGCTCGTGGAGGTTGTAGTAGCCCAGCAGATCGGAGAGCAGCCAGTAGCCGTCCATCTTGATGCAGGGGTTGAGGGTGTGAAGCATGAGGAAGGCGCTGGCCAGCACCGCCTGGCGCCCGGGAGGCCAGTGGGACAGCGCGCTGGCGCCGGCCAGCAAGCCGGTGGCCAGGTACTGAAAGTACAGTCCGCCCCCGTCCACCAGCAGGCGGCTCCGCCGCGGGACGCACCAGCTGTGGCGCACATCCGCGAAGAAGACCGGGAAGACGAGGTAGACACCGACACCGATCCCACCGCTGCGGACCCCTCCCATCCACGCGCCGGCGCAGTGACCCACCTCGTGCCAGAGAACGATCGCCAACAGGAGGCCGAACACGAGGACGGGGCTCGCCCCAGGGAGCGCTGCCGCCCGGGGGTCAGATGCCAGCAACAGGAAGAGGCCGGCGCTGGCGAGCAGGAGACCAACTGTACAGGGGAGCGGCCGGAACAGCCAGGCGAAGCGGGAGGCCAGCGCGTCGGCCCAGCGGGCGGGCAGGAGCGGCCAGCGGAACAGCCAGTAACCCTCGCGGCGCCGCCTGCCGCTCGGTGGGCTGGCCTGCACCTGGGCCAGGAACAGTCGCAGCGCTTCGGAAAAACTCGGCATGCCTGCGGCCTGAGGGACCGCCTCGCGGTACGCCGCCTCCGCTGCGGCCAGGTTCGGCGCGGCGGCGAGAAAGGCGGCGAGGGCGCGGCCAATCGGATCGGGGGCGACGTAGTACGCGTCGCCGTACCGCACGATCCAGCGCCGCGGACCCCGGGCGTCCAGCTCCTGGGCGGAGACAAGGCGCGCGAGGAGCGCCTGTTCCGGAGGCCCGAGGGGGGAGGCGTCCCCCTGCTCGCCCGGCCATCCGCCACGAGGGGCAAGTTCTAGGGAACCCGTTGCCATTGTTCCAGGCGCTGCGAGACGATGACGGTCCGCTTCCACAGGAGGTACTGCCCGGTCATGCGCAACTCCGCCGTCTCCGGCAGCGGTCCAGGAGAGCCGTCGACGGCAAACGAGAGGGTGAGTTCCCAGGCCTTCACCGGCCGGGGCGGACTCGGCTTGCGGTAGCGGACCCTCTGGGGCGCCCCGCTGGCTGCGTCCAGCCAGGCCGTACCCTCGAGGAGGCTCTCCTTCCCGTCCCGGTCCTCCGCCCGCTCGACGAACTCGTACCGGACGAGGCAGCGCCCCCCCGCGTCCTCCCAGGACGCGCCCCGCAGCGTCAACCTCCCTTCCGCCGCGGCCGCGAACGGCGTAGACCTGGCGGTGAGCCGCAACTTCACCCCGATGTCCGGCTTGCCCGTCGTCTCTTCCTGTACCTCCCAGTCGGGGCGGCCATCCTTCTGTCCTCGGAGCACCCGCACCTCCCGCACCGCCCCCAAGGGTTCCCCGCTGCCGTCCAGCACCTCCGTGCGGCTCTCCACGTGGGCCGGCACGAACGCTGCCACGTCCCTGGCTCGTGCCACCGCCGCTTCCCACAACTGCCGGGCCGCCTCCTCCGAGACGCCGGCACACACCGCCAACGACAGCGCCACCGCCGACCACATGCTAGGTTCCCTCCCCCCGCCCCGGCGCGGTCGCCAGGCCTGCTGCCGCACCTCCCCGCGCCGACGGCAACGCTCGCTGCTCCAGAGACGACCAGTACGCCCAGAGCGCCGGTGCCTCGGCGATCACCGCCTCGAGGGCCGCGGCAATTCGGGCGGTGAGGAGAAAGGCGGTGCGTTCCGCTGCCTCGCCGGCGATGGCCGGAGGCGGCGGATCCGGCAACCCCACTATGCGTACCTCGTGGCGCCGCCAGGATGCTTGGAGACACACCCCGACCACCACCCGCGCCTGCGCCCGCCGCCACAGGTACGCCGCCCCTCCCATGAAGGGACACAGCTGGCCAAGAAACGGTACGAAGAACACCCCGTCCTGCAGCCGGTACACGTCGGGCATGAGGCAGACCACGCCTCCCCGCTCGAGGATGCGAACCGCCGCTCGCAGACCGGCCAGCGTGGGTCGGAGCTTCCCCGCCTCGGGATGGAGCCGCCGGAAGATCCGGTCGAAGTACGCCACGGCAGGGTTATTCTCGGCACTCTCGTAGAAGAACGCCAGTTCGCGACGGCGACCCAAACGTCGCGCCAGGGCAAGCGCTCCCACCGCGAAGGATCCGAGGTGGGGCGTGAGGATGAGGACCCCTTCGCCCTCCGGGACCAGGTCCTCCTGCCACCCTGCGGGCACAAACCGCACCCGGTCCAGGATGGCCTGGCGAACGATCGGCCTGGGCAGGGTGGCGAGGAGACCGTGCTCCAGCGTCAGCAGCACCTGGTGGAGACAGTGGGCGCGGGCCAGCAGGCGCGGCGAGACCACCGCCCCGTACACCCGCGCCAGGTTCCGCTCTACGCTCGCCAGCTCGTCCATCCTGTGGCACAGCGAGGCGGCAAGTGCAACCGTGGCCGCGAGACGCGGAGCTCGCTCGGCCAGAGCCGGGGACACGGCACCTCGCCCTCGAGGGGTCCGGTCCGCCGTCGGGCCGCTCCCCACACCCCCACCCTCCCCCGACCCCGTCGCCGCCCAGCCCGGCGTCAGCTC
Source organism: Acidobacteriota bacterium (assembly GCA_037441065.1). Lineage (GTDB taxonomy): Bacteria > Acidobacteriota > Thermoanaerobaculia > Thermoanaerobaculales > Thermoanaerobaculaceae > JACADV01. The sequence continues at coordinate 59,633 of JBBISY010000004.1, forward strand.
GCGGAGGAAACCGAGGCTCAAGGCCATCCGTTCGCGGCTGACCCGGCGCGCCGCCACCCGGCGCCGCTCCCGCCAGGCGATCCACCACCAGCTCGCGATCACCTCCGGCCAAGCCCGAGCTTCCCGCTCCACCTCCTGGGCGAGCCAGTTGAGGATCCGCCTCACCCCGTCCGCCCCTCCGTCGCTGGGGAGCTGCCGCAGCACCGGCTGCGGCGTGCCCCCGCTGCGGTCCCAGCCGAGAAAGAACGGACCGCCACAATACCCTCCCTGTACCAGCACCGCTTCGTGCACACCCCAGAGGATCTCGGTGCCGAAGGACGGCACGGGGACGGCGCGCTCCTCCCCCGACCACTGGTGGTCCGGGAAGGTGAAGACGACGGTTGGCGGTCCAGCGGCCGTGGCCACCAGAGCAGGCATATCGCAGAGCGCGGTCGGCCCCGCGCCGCTCGCCGCGGCCGCGAGAAAACGCTCGCTCACGCGGGTCCGAAGCACCAGGCAGCGCACGCCGCCCCGGCCCAGCTCCTGCAGCAGGCCGGGCAAGTGCGGGGAGAGCACCGTCGCCACCACCGGCGGCGGGGTTACCGCCGCCCGCTCCACCAGGGCCTGCGGCGGGCGCGCCGTGCCGCCGGGGCATCGGCCCGAGCAGACCCTCCCCATCGCCCCCGCCAGGCGGCGTGCCAGGCGCGCCGCGCGCGGTGCGGAATACCCGAGGAGCTGGCCAATCGGTCCCGCCAATCGGGCAGCCACCTCACTCACCCGCAACTGCCCGGATACGCCGACCACCTCGCCGGGTACGAGCGGCTCGCGAGGCAGCGACCTTGTCGTGGGGATATGCATCGAGATCTCCGCAAATTGCGGCACCTGGCGGGCGGCGAGGCACGCCGCCCGCCAGGCCGTGGTCACAGCGAACGTGTTTGCTAGCTCACTTCGGCGTGCACTTGGACGTGCACTCGGAGTCGATGGGGAAGTCCACCGATTCCATCTCGAGGCGGTCCTCCAACGACTCCACGGACCACTCGCCGTACACGACTTGGTTCTCGCTCTGTTCGTTGTGCCGGTCCATCATGCCGTCCTCCCTTGCAGTGGTTTGCCCGCTCCCGGGCGCGGGTTGCCGCGAGTGGGGTACACGTTCCGTGCCAACCCGCCCCCCTGCCGACAGCCCACCGGAACGGCACTCGCACCGCCCGGGCGCGGGGCAGGTGGCAGCGGTGTTTCCTGCCCTGCCTCTCGTGGCGGCGATGGTCCCGCCCACCGCGGCCGCCGGCAATTCCCTGGGCGGATTCCGCCCACCGCGGACGGAAACTGTCCAGGCATCGCCCGCACCCGGAACCCCCGGCGGCGCGCGGCCGGCAACCCCGGAGGCTCTGCTAGAATCCCCGGCCGGGACGCGGCACATGGTGTCTGAGTTTCTGGGTAGCAGCCCGCAGGCGCAGGCGGTTCGCGAGAAGATCCTCCGGGCCGCCCAGTGTCGGCTGCCGGTCTTGCTCGCCGGCGAGACGGGGACGGGCAAGAGCTTCGTGGCCGAACTCATCCATCGGCGAAGCCCCCGCGCCGCTGGGCCGTTCGTACCGGTGGATGTGGGCACCCTCCCCCCTTCCCTGATCCATGCCGAGCTGTTCGGGTGCCGCAAAGGCGCCTTCACCGGAGCCCAGGAACCGCGGCCCGGCCTGATCCGAACGGCTCATGGCGGGACGCTCTTCCTGGACGAGATCGCCAACTTGAACGCCGAGCTCCAGACCTGCCTGCTCCAGTTCTTGGACCGAGGGTGGGTGCGCCCCTTGGGCTCCGACCGCTCCGTGGCGGTGGACTGCCGCATCGTGGCCGCGACCAAGGAGAACCTGGACGTCCTGGTCTCCACGGGGACTTTCCGCGAGGACCTGTACTGGCGCCTGCGGGGGCAGAAGATCGCCCTGCCACCGCTGCGGGAACGGGGTGCCGACGTGCTGCTCCTGGCCCGCGCGTGGTTGCAGGCGTGGACCGACGGCGCCGTCGAACTTGCCGCCGAGGCCGAGGCCGAAATGCTCCGCCACGCCTGGCCGGGCAACCTTCGGGAGCTGCGCTACCGCCTGGAATCGGCCCTCACCCACCCGCATCGAGGCGTGCTGACCCTGCACCACCTGGGGCTGCCGGCCAGCGATGCGGGCGACGCTCACCGCGGCCTTCCCTCGGGCGGCGAGGAGTTGCTGCGTCTCGTGTTCTCGGGGAGACTCCCCCTGGACCGGGCCATTCTGCTGCTGGAGCGCGAGGCGCTGCTGCGCGCTCTGGCCGCGAGCCAGGGCAACCTGCGGCGCGCGGCGGCGCTCTTGGGGATGCGCCACTCCAGCCTCCGTTCCAAACTCCTCAAGCACCGCATCGCCGACCCGACCGGCTGGGCCGCCCCGAGCTTTGCGCCTCCCTGAGGCGCACCGGGCCTGGCCAGCAGCGCCGGGACCCGGGGGGCTCGCCGCAACTCGCCGTGGATCACGGTGCTACGATGCGCCGCCATGAAGCCAGTCCTCGTGGTCATGGCGGCGGGGATCGGCTCCCGCTACGGCGGCCTCAAGCAGCTGGACCCCCTCGGTCCGTCGGGGGAGCTGCTCCTCGACTACGCCGTTTTCGACGCGGTGCGGGCCGGCATCGAGCGGGTGGTGTTCGTTGTCCGCCGCGACATGGAGGGGGACGCCCGCGCCACCCTGGGCCGCCGCTACCGCGACCGCGTCGAGGTGGCCTACGCCTTCCAGGAGCTGGAGGACGTTCCCCCCCCTTTCCAGCCGGGAGCGCGCACCAAGCCCTGGGGAACCGGCCACGCCGTCCTCGCCGCCCGAAGCGCGGTGGCCGGCCCCTTTCTCGTCGCCAACGCCGACGACCTCTACGGCCCGGAGGGCATCGCCCAGCTCGCCGCGTTCCTCAAGGACCCCGTCCAGCCGGGCGGCCACCACGCCCTGGTGACCTTCCGCCTGCACGACACCCTCTCCGCGCACGCACCGGTCTCGCGCGGCGTGTGCCAGCTCGACGGGGCGGGCACCCTGCGGGGGATCGAGGAGTGCACGGGCGTGCAGCGGGACGGCGCGGGGATCTGCGGCCTCGGGCCCGACGGCGAGGGCCGCCGCTTTTCGGGGCTCGAGCCGGTCTCCATGAACCTCTGGGGGTTCCGGCCGTCCATCTTCCCCCTGCTGGCCGAGCGGTTCCGCCACTTCCTCGCCCGGCATGGGGGCGAGCCCGGCGCGGAGTTCTACCTGCCCCACGCCGTCACCGAGCTGGTGGCGGCGGGGATCGCCCAGGTGCGGGTCTTCACCACCTCCTTCCGCTGGCTGGGCGTGACCGCCCGCGCCGACCGCGACACCGTGGCGGAGCAGCTGCAGGAGCTGGTGGCCCGCGGCGTGTACCCCAGCCCGCTGTGGGGGGCGTGATGGGATATCGCCGCCCCCTTCTCGACGCCGCGGATCTGGCGGCGGTGGGCGCCCTCTTCGAGATTCCCGGCACGTTCCGCTCCGGCGCCCCCCTGGGTCGAGGGCACATCCACGACAGCTACCTGGCGGTGTGGGAGCACGCCGGGGGGCGCCAGCGCTTCGTCCACCAGCGCATCAACACGCAGGTCTTCCCCTCCCCCCACCGCCTCATGGAGACCGCCCTGCGGGTGACGGCGCACCTGCGCGGCAAGCTGGCCTCCCTCCCCGAGGGCGAGCGCTCGCGCCGCGTCCTCACCTTCGTGCCGGCCCGCGGCGGGGGCTTTCTCGCCCGCACCGACGAGAACTCCTACTGGCGCACGACCCTGTTCATCCCCGGCGGCCGCACCCTCGAGCGGGTGGAGGAGCCGTCTCAGGGCTTTGCAGCGGCCCGAGCCTTCGGCCAGTTCCTGCAATTCCTGGCCGACCTGCCCCCCCCGCCTCCGGCGGAGGTCATCCCGCGCTTCCACGACACCCCCTGGCGGTTCCAGCGCCTCGCGGAAGCCGCAGCGCGCGACGTCTGCGGCCGCGCCGCCGGAGCCCGGGAGGAAATCGAGTTCGCCCTCGCCCGCGAGGGAACCGCGCGAGCGCTGGCCGACGCCCTGCACGGCGGGGTGGTGCCTGAGCGCGTTGTGCACAACGACACCAAGGTGGACAACGTGCTGTTCGACGAGGTCAGCGGTGAGGCGCTGTGCGTCCTCGACCTGGACACGGTGATGCCGGGCACCGCGCTCTTCGACTTTGGCGACCTGGTGCGCAGCGCCGTGGCCCGTGCCGCCGAGGACGAGCGCGACATCTCGGGGCTCCAGGTGCGCCTGCCCGTCTTCGAAGCCCTGCTGCGCGGCTACCTGGCCGGCGCCGGCGGCTGCCTCGTCCCCGCCGAGCTGGATCGCCTCGTCCTGGCCGCCGAGGTGATCACCCTCGAGTGCGGGATCCGCTTCCTCACCGATCACCTGGAGGGCGACCGCTACTTTCCGGCCCAGCGCCCCCACCACAACCTGGACCGCGCACGCAGCCAGTTCGCCCTGCTGCGGTCGCTGGAGGAGCAGCGGAGCACACTGGAGAGGATCCTGCGCACGGTGCGCGCTACGGCCCCCTGGCGCTGAGCAGCGCCTGGCGCGAGAGGCGATCCGCGTAGGCGAGGAGGGTGGGGATGCGGAAAGCCCCGTGCATGGCGGCGACCCGCTCGGCAGCCCAGCAGGGATCCACCCCCGCCGCCGTCACCAGCAGCGGCCGCCGACTCGCTCCCCGCCAAACCGGAACCGCCGGGGCGCCGCGAAACGGCCGCTTGGCCACCCCGACCACCGGGCAGCGTCCGTGGAGGGCGGCCCAGAGGTGGGCGCCAAGGCCGGGTCTGCCGTGGGCGTCCAGCCACACGTAGGCGTCCACCACCACCAGGGCCGGCCGCTCTTGGAGCGCGCCCAGCACCTCCAGCAGGGCGGGTAACTCGCGCCGCACCAACATCCCGGACTGGTAGCTGGCCGGCGCTGGGAGGGAGCGAACCAGCTCCCCGCTGGGAAGGCGATCCTCCCACTCCTGGAAGAGCACGCAGGCGGCCACCGCGAGGCCGGTGGTGTACGCGGCGTCGAGGCACGCCAGTGGGCCGGCGAGGGGCGGTTCGCCGCTGCCGTCGCGGCCTGGGTCGCGTGGCCCCGAGCGAACGGTGTCCGGCTCCACCCCCCGACTGTAGCAAGGCAGCATGGGCCGCAGCGATGTCGGGGTTTCCTTGTCCCTGCCCGATGGACCTGCTAGGCTCGAGATGAGGGGCTTCTTGTGGTGGGTCCTGCCGCGTGCGGCCGATGGGGGGAGGCATGAGACTGGTCACCTGCCCGGCGTGCGGGGCCACCAACCTGGCGCGCGCCGCCTCCTGCAAGGGGTGCGGCACCCCCCTGGCCGTGGCATCCAACGGCGCGCGCCACGCGGCTGCCGCTTCCGGCCCCCTCGTCATCCGCATCGGTCGCGCCGCGGACAACGACGTGGTCCTGGACTACCCTTTCATCTCGGCCCACCACGCCCGCATCACCGTGGAGGCGGGCCGAGCCGTGATCGAGGATCTGGGATCGGCCAACGGTCTGGCCGTTGGCTCTCCGGAGCGCCGCGTGACCAGGGCGCCCCTGTTCGAAGCGGATACCGTCTACTTCGGCACCTTGCCGGTCCCCGCCGCGCGCTTGCTGGGGGGCGCCCTGCTTCTGGGGGGCGCCAGCCTCGTCCTGCCCGCGCCCGCCGCCACCGTCACCGTGATCGGCCGCGACCCCTCCTGCGACCGTGTCCTGCCGCACCCGGAAATCTCGCGCCGCCACGCCCGCCTGGTGCGCACGGCGGCGGGGCTCACCCTCGAGGACCTGGGCTCCACCAACGGCACGTTCGTGAACGGCACGCGCATCACGCGCCCAACCCTCCTCCACGCCAACGACCTGATCGCCCTCGGCTCGACCACCTACCGCATCGGCGCCGACGGCTCCCTGCTGGAGCAGGCGTGGCGGCACAACGTCACGGTGGAGGCCCGAGGTGTCTGCGTGGACATCCCCGGCGCGCGGCTTTTGGAAAACGTGTCGCTCACCGTCTTCCCCTCCGAGCTGGTGGCCGTGATGGGTCCCTCGGGGGCCGGCAAGACCACCCTGCTCTCGGCCCTCAACGGGTACGCGGCTCCCTCGCAAGGCCAGGTGCTCTTCAACGGCCAGGACCTGTACGCCAACTACGACCTCTTCCGCCTCCAGCTGGGCTACGTGCCGCAGGACGACATCATGCACCGCGACCTCACGGTGCAGGACGCGCTCTACTTCACCGCCCGCCTCCGCCTCCCCTCGGACACCAGCGACGAGGAGATCCACGAACGCATCGCCCAGGTGCTGGAGCAGCTGGGGTTGCGCGGCATCGAGCACACGCGCATCGGCACCCCCGAACGACGCGGCATTTCGGGCGGGGAGCGCAAGCGCGTCAACGTGGCCATGGAACTGCTCACCGATCCGTCGGTGCTGTTCCTCGACGAGCCCACCTCGGGGCTGTCCTCGGAAGACGCGCTGGCGGTAATGCGGGTCCTGCGGGCCCTCGCCGACACGGGCAAGACCGTGATCGTCACCGTCCACCAGCCGAGCCGCGAGGTGTTCGAACTCTTCAACCAGGTGGTGGTGGTGGGGCGCGACGCCGAGGGCGGCAGCGGCCAGGTGGCGTACTACGGCCCCGCCTTCCCGGACGCCATCACGTTCTTCAACCCCACCGTCGGCAGCGACATTTCTTCCCGGCACTCGCTGTCCCCCGACCTGGTGCTGCGGGGGATGGCCACCGCCCCGACCAGCGAGTGGGCGCGGCGCTACGAACGCTCCGAGATCAAGCGCCGCTACGTGGACGAAAGGGTGGGCAGTCTCCCCGGCACCCCCGTTGCCCGGGCGCCGGCGAAGCCACGGCGACGCTTCGGCTTCTCCCAGTGGTGGACGCTGGTGCGGCGGGCGGCTGCCGTCAAGGCCGGCGACCGGGACAACTTCCTGATGCTCCTCCTGCAGGCGCCTGCCATTGCCCTGGTCACCGTGATGGTGTTCGGGCCCCACGCCCGCGAGGCCATGACCCATGCCACGTGGCTTACGGTGGCCGCCCCAACTGGAGGTGCGCTCTTCATGCTGGTGGTGGCGGCGGTTTGGCTCGGCTGTTCCAACGCCGCCCGCGAGGTGGTGGCGGAGTGGGCCATTTACCGGCGGGAACGGATGGTGAACCTCACCGTCCCCTCCTACCTCCTCTCCAAGCTCACGGTGCTGGGCGGCCTTTCGGTGATGCAGTGCCTGGTGCTGGTGGGCGGCGTCTTCCTCGGCTGCGGCTGCCGCGCGCCGGTCCTCCCGGCCCTCGGGATCTGCGTCCTCCTAGCCCTGGTGGGGCTCGGCGTGGGGCTCCTGCTCTCGGCCTTCTCCCGGAGCTCGGAGGTGGCTATTTCCATGGTCCCCACCCTGCTGCTGCCCATGATCATGTTCGGCGGCGCGCTGGTGCCACTGGCCGACATGAGCCAGGCGGCCCGGGCGGTGGCGCAAGCCATGCCCACACGGTGGGCTTTCGAGGGGCTCGTCCTCCTGGAGAGTGGCGAGCGCCCGCTGTGGGAGGTGCCCTCGCTGCCCGGCACCCCTCCTGCCGCGGCCACCTGGAAGGACTTCGCCGATCGATACTTCGCCCGGCATGTCCGCACCGATCTGACCACCGATGCGGCGGTGCTCGCCGGGATGTTCGGCCTGCTCGTACTGGCCATCGGCGTGACGCTGCGGGCCCGGGATGTGGTGTGATGGGCGGCATGGCACGGAGACCGTCATGACCCGCCCCACCCCCGCCACTTCCCCCCGCCGCGCCCCGTCCACCACGGGGCTGTGGGTCGTCGCCATCGCCGTCCTCCTGCTCGGCCTCGTGCTTCTGCTCCTGGCACTGGGCAGGCAGCCTGCGCCCCGCCCCACCGCCGAAGTGTTGCCGGCCCCCACGGTGGCCCTCCCCACGGTCCCGGCGGGGTTCGGCGCGCCTCCCCCCTACCAGGTGCCGCCCCAGGGGAACCTTCCCAGCCTCCCCCCTGCCGGCGGCGCTGCGTCCCTGCCGGCTGCTTTACCGGGCGGTATGCCGGGCACCCTCTCACCCGGCGCCCCCGCGGCCATGGCGGTCGGGCCACCCCCCACCCCGAGGCCGACCCCCACCCCACCCGTCGCGGCAACGATCCAGTGCCGCGAAGGTGTGGCGTTCGAGGTGGAGCCCGAGGAGGCGGTGGTCACCATCAACGGCGAGGTGATCGGCCGTGCCCGCCTCTTCGGCGAGGACGACGCGTTCGAATTCCCGGGGCCGGGACGCTACTACCTGCGCATCTCCTCGCCCGGGTACGAGGACTACTGGCTGCGGGTGGACGTTCACCCCGAGGCGGAAAAGAAGACCAGGACGATCAAGGTGAAACTCTCCAAGCGTAAGGACTGAAATTGCCGTCGCCGCGCCGCTCGAGGCCGGCGCGGGGCAGTGGAGGAGCCACGATGCCACGTTCCGTGTTTGCCGTACCGCTCGCCGCGGTCCTTCTGGCCGCGGCGGCGCCCGCCCAGACCCAACAGCCGCAGCAGCTGCCGCACACGCTGGCAGCCAAGCCGCCCGCTCAAGCGGTGCCGGCCATGGCCGCCCCCACCATCCCGCCCATCAACCTGGTCCCGTCGTTCATCGAGAAGGGCAAGGTCTACAAGTTCGTCATCGTCCGCAAGGAGCTCAAGGGCGAGGTGATGGAGGTGGACCGCAGCGGCTGGATCCGCGTCAACTTCCTCGAGGACGACGAGGAGTACGACGGCATCCCGTGGGTCAACCTCAACCACGTCACCTTGATCCTTCCCGACAAGCCCACGGTCAAGCCGGCCAAGGACTGACCTGCCCGCCATGGCCGCACCCCACCCGGCGGGGGGCGATCCCCGGCTTGCTGCGCCTCCTGCGAACCCTCGCCGTGCAGCCACCGGGCCCCCGGCGGGCCCGGCAGCAGCCGGCCCCATCCCGCCGCCCCGCTCGCTCCTCCTGCACCTGGCGGTGCTCGTGCTCTGCGGCGGCGCCGCGGCCCAGCCGCTGCCAGGCTGGCACGAGGACGTGCTGGTCACCGCGGGCCGGTTGCCGCTGGGCGCCGCCCCCGCGCGGCGCGTCCTCGTGCTCGAGCGGGACGACATCGCCGCCTTGCCGGTGCATTCGGTGGCGGAGCTGGTGGCCCTCCTGGCCGGCAGCGGCATCGTGGGGCGCGGCACACCCGGCGCCCAGGCGGACGGGCAGCTGCGGGGCAGCACCTTCGAGCAGCTGGCGGTGCTGGTCAACGGGGTCCGCATGAACGACCCGCAGACCGGCCACTTCCACCTGGACCTGCCCATCCCCCTGGACGCCATCGAGCGCATCGAGGTCCTGCTCGGCCCGGGCAGCGCCGTGCACGGGCCCGACGCCTTTGGCGGCGTCATCGCCATCACCACGGCACCGCCGAGGCGCGGCACGCTGCGCCTGGGAGCCGGTCAGCATGCCCTGGCCCAGGCCAGCGCCACCGCTCCGCTGGGGGCTGGCCTCTGGGTGAGCGGCGAACGCCGCACCACCGCCGGGTTCCGCGACGGGACCGAACTCTCGGCCACGCGCGGCTCGCTCCAGTGGCACACGAGGCTGGGCGACTGGCAGCTGGCCGCCGACCTTGCCGCCGACAGCAAGAAATTCGGCGCCCTGGCCTTTTACTCGACCCGCTACCCCAACCAACGGGAGGAAACGGCAACCTCCCTCCTGACCACCTCGCTCGAGCGGCAATTCTCCGCCGCCCGCCTGGAGATCCGCCTCGGCGCGCGCCAACACCGAGACTTCTACCTCCTCGACCGCGCGCGGCCGGACTGGTACGCCAACCGGCACCGCAGCCGCAGCGGCTTGCTCCAGGCCTTCCTCTCCGCCTCCCAGGGCGCCTGGGCGTGGTCCTGCGGCCTGGAGGGCGAGCGCCAGCTGCTGGCCTCGTCGCGCCTCGGCGATCACCAACGCTCCCGCGCGGCGCTCTTCGGCGAGGGGAGTTGGCAGCATCGCCGCCTGCATCTCGCGGGCCAGGTACGGCTCGATTCGCCAAGCACTGTGGGACGCCAGTTCTCCCCAGGCTTCTCCCTCGCGCTGGATCTCGGGCGGGGCGTGACGCTCTCCGCGCACCGTGCCCGCTCCTTCCGGCTGCCTTCCTTCACCGAGCTGTACTACGACTCGCCCACCAGCGTCGGCAACCCCGACCTCGAGCCCGAGGTCGCCTGGTCGGACGAAGCCCTGATCCGCGGCTCCGCCGGCTCGCTCCGCTGGGAGTTCGCCGCCTTCCGGCGGCGGGCGGAAGAGCTGATCGACTTCGTGCGGGGCGACGACGACGTCTGGCGCGCGCGCAACTACCCCCGCCTCCTCACGCGCGGCGTCGAGGCCTCCCTGGAGCTGGGCCAACGCGGTGCCCTGCGCAGCGCGAGGCTGTCGCTGTCGCGCCTCCACTCGGAACTCGAGGCGGACCCCGCCCGCTCCCGCTACGCCCTCGCCCACCCCCGCTTCGAAGCAGGGCTTCTGGCTTCCTTCTCGCTATCCCTCGCCCTCGAAGTCCATACCAGCTTCCGCTGGCGCCAGCCGCAGGCCGGTGGCAGCTACGCCCTGGCCGACCTGCGCCTCACGCGAGAACTGGGCCCGCGGCTGGAGCTGGCGGTGGAGGCGAACAACGTCCTCGACAGGCAGTACCAGGAGGTTCCCGGCGTGCCCATGCCCGGGAGGTGGCTGGCCGCCCAGCTCGTCTGGAGGCCGTAGCCCCAAGAGCGCCCCCCCGGCTCGGAGGGGGAAATCCTTCGGCACCCGGCCAGCAGCGCCCTCCACGCCCCACCTCGCGACGGCAGGGGCCGCGGCCCTGCCGCGGGCAGCGGTCAGCAGGGCGCGATGATGCGCTCGGCGGTGGCGAACAGTTCCACCGTCTGGGGCATGCCACCCACCACACCGATGGCCAGCTGGTCTTTGAGTCCATGATACTCGAGGCACGTCCCGCAGGTAGCGATGCGCGCTCCCCGTTGTTCGAGGGCCTTGAGGCTATCCAGCACCTCGCTCCCCTGGGTGGTGAGGAAAACTCCGTGGTTGAGGCACAGAACGAAGTCAACGGCCACTTCGGAGGCGGCCAACTTCTCCAGGAAGAGGCGCAACAGCTTGCGTCCCAGCGTGTCGTCGCCGCTGCCCATGCGGTCCGAGTTGAGATACAATAGCAACACAGCCCCTCCCCGGCCGGTCATTGTTCCGACCCCTCACCGCCCTGCTCCCGACCAGGTGTTCGGTCTCCCGCCGTTGATGCCCGCCGGGGGAGGCGCCCTCTTGCTAGCGCGCGCCCTCCGCCGCCGGTCGCCGGCGTGCGGCCAACACCTCGCCACTCAGGCTCTTCGCCTGCGGGGCGATCCTTCCTGGAGCGCCGAAGGCACAGCCTCGCCGACGCCAAAGCGTTGCACAATCCTAGTGCTGTGGCCCCCAACTGCGGCGGTCGGCTCCACCTCGGGCTGCCGGGACACCGGCTGCCGCGGATGGCCGCGTCGGCAACTCCCCAGCCATCGGCCCCTGCCTGCTGCTAGAGCAGTTTCAGCAGCCTGAGGGCGACTTGGGTGGCGAAGAACCACATGATGAACGCGAATGCCACCTTGACGAAGCCGGGGCTCGCCTTCACGGTGACGTGCGAGCCGATGGCGGAGCCGATGATGCAGGCCGCCGACGTGACCGCGATCAACCGATAGCCCACCGGGCCCAGAGCGAAATGGCCGAGGGTTCCCACCAGCGAGCTCACCGTGACGATGAACGAGTTCGCCCCCGCCGCCATCTGGGCCGGGTACTTCATGTGGAGGACGAGAAAGGGGACGATGACGAGCCCGCCGCCGACGCCGATGAGGCTCGAGAGGACGCCCACCGCGAAGGAGAAGAGGACGACGGTCATGGCGAGCTTCCTGGTGATGGCCAGCACCCCCTCGTTGCTCTTCTTCGTGGCCGAGACGATCATCAGGATGCCCGCGGCGTACAGGAACACCGAGAAGATGCCGAGGAGGAGGTCCCTCGGCGCCCGGCTGGAAAGTACCGCGCCCAGCAGCGATCCGGCCACCGTGCCGGGCAGGAAAAGGAAACAGAACTTGAAATCCACCAGCTTGTTGCGCGCAAAGACGATGGTGGCGACGAGGGCCGTCACGAGGTTGAGGAAAGGGGCGGTGGAGATCGCCGTGGCGACGCCGATCCCGAGATGACCAGGACCGGGGCGTAGAGCGAGCCGCCCCCCTTGCCGAACATCGAGAAGACGCCCGAGATCAGCAGGATCGTGACGAATTCGATCAGCATGAACGTGGTGCTCACCGACGGTCCACTCTCCCCTCATTCAGCTTCCCGTGCGGTGCGCTGCGCGCCCTACCGCTCGTGCCGTCCGCCGCAACGGGCCGCGACTCGGGTGCCGAGCTACCGGCGCTCCCGTCTACCGCCCGTATCCCGAGCACGGGATGCATACGGGCTTGCCGTCCGGCAGGCGGACGTAGCGCTCGAAGAGAAGACGACCTCGCCGCAGACGGAGCACAGCGCTCTGGCGAACGAACCCTTGGGCGGCTGGTAGTGGAAGTCGGGGCGCTCCGTCACCGCGAAGACCGCTTCGTCGGGCTGCGCCAGCGTCCACTCGACAACCTCCTGAGCGATGGCGGCTGGGATCTGCGACGGCTCGATCCCCCGCTTGCGCTGCCCGAGGAACTCGAACTTTCCGAACTCATCGAGGAACTCCGCCCGGAGCGCAAACCGGACAGCCGTCTTGCCCGGGTACCAGAACGTCGCCGCGAGCTTGCCGAAGTGCGTCTTCTCCATCAGCCCCTTGGCGAAGGTCGCACCGGTGGCGACCTGAATTCCATCGCCCAGGCACATCTGCGGGTGCCCTTCGCCGATTTCCAGGAACACATGCAGCGTGTGGTCCTTCTCGCGCTCGATGCCGAGCCGATCGACGGCCAAGAGCCCCATGCGGTACCCCAGCGGCATGAACGGGCAGGTGTGGCCGTGAAACTCGAACGCCCACTGGGGGGGAATGTAGCGGTTGCGGTTGTCGCTCATCGTTCTCTCCTTTCTCTTCCCGCTCTCGCACTGCCTCGCGCTGGGAGCGGTCGTGCGTCGGGCTTTCTCGCCATCATGCGCCGCTCGCCGAAATCGATCGGCGGCTCGCGGTGAACCAGCTCTTGGCATTCTCGAAAAGATCGTAGAACACCGGCACATAGATCAGCGTGAGGAACGTCGAGACCATCAGGCCACCGATCGCGACCACGGCGAGCGGCGAGAGGCGCTCGAGGCCGATCGCCCACTGCAGCGCGATAGGCACCATCGCGACCGACGTGCCGACCGCGGTCATCAGAATCGGCCGCGTGCGAACGCGAACGGAGCCCACGAGCGCGCCGTGCAGGCTCTCCCCGCGGCCGCGCGCGTCCTCGATGAAGTCGATCAAGAGGATCGAGTTCTTCACGACAATGCCGGCGAGGAGGATCATGCCCATGAAGGCGGGCATACACTGGTGCTTGCCCACCAGCAGCATCGACCAGATCGCGCCGATCATGCCGAGGGGAATCGCCACCATGATCGTGAGCGGGTGGAGGAACGATCGGAACGCCGGGATCAGCGAGAAGTAGAGCAGGATGAGGCCGAGCACCAGCGCCGCCTTGAGCGCCGAGAACGCCTCGTCCATCGTCTTGCGCTCGCCCTCCTCGGTGATCGCGTAGCCGGGCGGGAGCTGCAAGCCGGCCAGCGCCTTCTCCACGTTGGCGTTGATGTGGGTCACGGCCTGAACGTTGCGGTAGCCGAGCAGATCGACAGTCGGAGCGAGGTGCTGGCGGGTGTACAGCGTCGGCACGATCGCCGTCTCGATCCGACCCAGACTTGCGAGCGGCACGGACCCGCGCGGCGTGAGGATGGGAAGGGTTTCCAGACGGCTCGGGCTGTCGCGACGCGCCGCCTCGGCCTGCACCCACACCGCGAACGAGTCCTGGTTGGGCACCCGGAAGAGCGTTGCCGGGATGCCGCGCACCTGCCCGCCGACCTGCGCCGCCACGGTGGCGGCGTTGACGCCGTAGATCGACAGGCGTTCCGCGTCGGGAAGGAAGCGGTACTCGACGCGATCGAGCGTCCAGGTGGGTACCACCGAGGTGAGGCCGCCCGCGGTCATCAACCGCTGCTGCACATCCTTGCGGAGGCCGTCGAGCACCAGCGGATCCGGCCCGGAAATCATCAGATCCACCGTCGAGCGGATGGTGGAGAGCGGCGTGGCGCCGTAGTCGAAGAGGGCGGGGAAACGGATACCAGGAATCTTCTGCAACTCCGCCAGCACGTTCCCCTCGACCGCCCACATCGTCTCCTCGCGCTGGAAGCGGTTGACGAGGTGACCGTCACGAACGCCTGCTGCGGGTTGCGGCCCGAACCAAACGACAGGACGCCAGGCTCGGCGCCCAGGGTTGCCGAGGTCATGGTGACGCCCGGCTGTCGCCAGATCGCGGTCTCGGCCTGGGTGAGCAGTGCCTCAGTCCGTGCCAGCGACGTGTTCGGGTAGCTCTCGAAGGTGACGCGGAAAATTCCAGTGTCCATCGGCGGCATGAGGTCGCGGCCGATGAGCGGGATCACGGCCCGGCTCGAGAAGGCCAGCATAGCGACCGCCGGGAGGATAAACGCCCACTTGTGGCGGAGCGCCGTGCCCAGGGTCCTGACGAAGAACTCCTGGATCGGCTTGAGGACGTTGCCCTGTACGAAGCGGTCGAGCGTGAGCTCCCAGCGAAAGCGCTCGATCTTGCCGCCGAGCCGCAGGATGTACGGCGCTAGGATCGGTAGGATCGTCACCGACACCAGGTAGGACGCGATCAGGGCGATCGAGAGCGTGAGCGAGAGTGGCCTCAGCACCGTCTGCACGAAACCGCCGATCCAGATGATTCACGAGCACAACCACGGTCGCGTAGGTGCCCGAGAGAATCGCCAGCATCACCTCCTGGGTGCCCCCGACGACGGCGTCCTCGAGCTTTGCCCCGAGCTTGTGATAGTGGCGCTCGATGTTCTCCAGCACCACGATCGCGTCGTCGAGCAGCATGCCGACACCGAGGATCACGCCGGTCAGCGTGACCATAACGAACTCGAATCCGAACACCCACATGAAGGCGAAGGTGATGAGGTACGTGAAGGGGATGGAAATGCCGGCGAGGAGCATACCACGGGTGTCGGCAAGGAAAAGGAAGATGACGATGACGGTCATGATGATGGCGTCTTGGGCGTCCACCATGTTGGACACGCTGGTGGAGATCAGCTCGCCCTGGGTGTCCGCCACGGTGAACTCCAAGCCGGGGTACTGCTGCCGCAGCTTCGGCAGCTCGCCGAGCACCGATTGAATCGTCGGCATGGCGTAGCCGGAGAGCGCGCGCTGGATGTTGATGCCGATCGCCGGCTTGCCGTTGCCGTGGAACGCCGACAGACGCTCCGGTATGCCGACGTGAACGTCGGCCACGTCCCGCAGGTAGACCGGCGGGCCGGGGGCGGCGCTGACCACGATCCCGCCCACCTGCTCGGGGCGGGTGAACTCCCCCTCGCTCTTGAGCAGGACCTGGCTTCCCTGGCTGAGCACCAGTCCTTCGGGGGTGTTGCGGTTCCAGGTGGAAAGCGCCTCGACGACCTGGCCCGGCGCGAGGTGAAACGCCTGCAACCGGTTCGGGTCGAGGTCCACCTGCACCGCACTGTGGTAGCCGCCGAACACTTCGACGTTCTCTACGTGAGGCAATCGCAGCAGGGCCTCCTTGATCGGGTTCTCGGCCAGCCGGCGGACCTGGGCGAGATCCAAGTGCGAGCCCGGCCTGGGCGTCACGGCAAGGGTCAACACCGCCGCCGTTGCGGAGGACACCTTGTACACCTGGAACGGTCGGATGTCGGGCGGCAGCAGCGGACGGATCTTGTTGAGCGAGTTGGACACGTCGGTGGCCGCCGAGTCCAGGCCCTTGCTGTACTCGAACTCCGCCGTCACCACCGAAACCTCGTCGTTGGCGGTGGAGATGACGCGGCGCACCAGCTCGACCGTCTTGAGCTCCTTCTCGATGACCCGGCTCACGTCGCCGGCGACGTCGCCGGCCGAGGCGCTGGGCCACACCGTGACCACCGCGACTTGCGGCCGCTCGCTGTCAGGGAAGAGGTTCACCGGCATCTTGAAGAAGCCCACAACGCCGACGACTGCGAGCAGCAGCACGGTCGACAGCAACAGGTGAGGCTTCTTCGTGTAGGCGGCGACGAAGTCCATGCCGCGCCTCCACCCTGCCGTGCGACGGGCGTCCCTGCCGTGAGCGCCATCAGCTCGCTCGGCAGGCCCACCACCACGGTGTCGCCCGCCTGCAGCGTGCCGACCTGCGGGGAGACGACCGCACCGTCGGCGCCGCGGCCGAGAACCTCGACCGGAACGGGCTGGGCCACGTTGGCCTCAACCTTCACCACCACCGTCGTTTCGATGCCTTGCAGTAGCGCCTCGCTGGGCACGACGAGCCCCTCGACGGCGGCGGCGGCGTAGCGGGCACTCACGGTGGCGCCCGACGGCAGCCCGAACGGTGAATGCGGCAGGACGGTCTCCACCGAGCCGAGGTGGGCGGTGTCGAGCGCAGGGTAGATCCTGGTGGTCTTCCCCACCACGGCGCCGGCGCCGCTGGAGAACGTCACCTCGCCGCCGGCCCGCAGCCGCACCAGCTGATCCTGCGCCAGCTTCGAGATGAGCTTGACCGTCCCCGGAACCTGGATGGTGTAGAGCGGTTTTCCCGGCAACGCGAGGTCGCCTGGTTCGGCGAACCGGGCGGTGATCACACCCGCGTAGGGGGCTGACACGGTGGCATAGGAGCGGACGACCTTGGCGGACTCAAGCGCCCGCTCCGCCGCGACTCGGGCTGCCTCGGACGCGGCGAGCTGCGCCTTGGAGATGTCGAACGCCTGCTGTGCGATGGCCCCGCCCGCAACGAGGACCGAGTCCCGGGCGAAGATTGCCTTCTGCTTGGCGTACTCCTCGTCGGCTGCGGCCAGCCGCGCTTCGGCCGCCCGCACCGCGTCGTCGAGGGTGCGGGGATCGACGAGCGCCATCACCTCACCCTTCTCCACGGCGTCTCCCTCACGAAAGCGCATCTCGAGGATCGCGGCACGGACCTGGGCAGCGACCGTGGCTGCTGTCTCCGACTGAACGAGCGCCACAGTCTCAACGCTGGTGTGCACCTACCCTTCCCGGACCGTCGCCGTGTTGACTGGCGTGGGCGGGGTGGCCGGCGGCTCGAGGGGGGCGAGCTGGCGCTTCCTGTGCATGACCGTTGTGGCGAGGACGATCACAACGATGAAGGCAAATGCGACGGTGAGAAGTCTTCTAGTCATGCTGCCCTCCCTGGGCCGTGACGAAGTCGAGGTAGTCGTTGGCGGTCTGAAGGGCGTAGAGACCCTCCCAGTAGGCGGCTTCGCCCTGCATCTCCTGCGCCCGCGCGGCGAGATAGTCCTCCATCTTGCCGGCGCCCTGCTCGAGTTTGAGGCGCTCCACCCGTGCGACCTCGGCACCGAGCGAGCGCTGCGCTGTGCCGGCGGCAAGTTGGGCGCGCGCCGCCTGCAGTCGCCCCAGGGCCTCCCGCACCTGCGCCAGCACCTCCAGCTCCTTGGCCCGTCGCTGCTGTTCCGCGGCCTGGAGCTCGAAGTCGGCCGCATGGAGCGCATGAACCCGTTGCCCGCCCACGAAGAGGGGTAGCTTCAGATAGAGCCCGAACTCGTGGGTGTCGATGCGGTCTTCCACCCCCGGTGCCCTGTTGGCCAGGTAGTTGCCCGCCAGCATGACCTGCGGGCCGAACGCCTCCTTTGCGAGCATTCTCTTGCGCTCGGCGATGGCGACCACACCCCGTGAAGCAGCGAGGTCGCGCCGGCCGGCAAGCGCTGCCTCGACGAAGTCACCGGCTGTGCCCATGGAGAGGGAGGGCACCGTGGCGTCGTCGGCGAGCGTGTACCTCTCCGGCGGCGGCTCCTCCCCCATGAGCGCTGCGAGGAGCGCTCCGACCGAGGCGAGCTGAGCCTCCACGGCCTCCCGCTGCGCACGTGCGCCCTCGAGTGCAAAGCGGACCTTGGCGGCGTCCACACTCGCCCACGCGCCGCCTTTCACCTTGAGGTCCGCGTCCTTGACATCGTTCTCCAACGCCTGCTCATACGCGGTGACCGCCGTGAGGGCGTGCGACAGGGTGAGGGCGTTGCGAAACACTGCGCGAACCGTGTAGCGCACCTCGTCCGTGCCGTACAGCGCGAGATCCTCGCTGGCGCGCTGCGCGAGTTCGGCGATCAGCAGCCCTTCGCGGAGCGTGCCGCCGGCCAGAAGCGGAATCTGATAGGTGATCCCATAGTGCGCCTGATTCCGGTCCCAGGGGAGCTGATAGACCCCTAGGCTTGGGACCTTGAAAAGATCGACCGAAATCGGCACCAGCGAGCGGTTGCCGTCGTAGTTGTTGTAGGAACCGACCAGGTCCACCTCACCGTACCTGCGGCCAGCCGCCTCCCGCGCCCGCTGCGCCGCAGCGAGCGCGGCCAGTTTGGCGGCCTGCAGCTTCGGATTGGCGGCCAAGGCGCGGCCCGTGGCCTCCTCGATGGTGAGCGAGCTGGCGCTCGCCGGCGCCAGCACAGCAGCAATGAGGATTGCCGACGGCCATCTCATGCGGACCCCCCTGCCGGTGCAGACCGGCGAGGGACGCAGCCTACGATGAGGTGGCGCTAGCCGTCATTGACGATCGTGACGTGGCGCTGGCTCGCCGCGGGCCAAGTCGCGCAGCCTCGCCGCGTCGACCACCCTCACGCGCCGCCGTGACACCCGCCGGACCGTCCCCGCGCGGACCAGGCGGCTCATCGCGCGGGAGAGATTTTCCG
>JBBISY010000004.1:78532-80574 GCA_037441065.1 Acidobacteriota bacterium
CGCCGGACCGTCCCCGCGCGGACCAGGCGGCTCATCGCGCGGGAGAGATTTTCCGTCGAGGCAGGTTCGGAAACGCTCCGCGAGATGGGCCAAGAAGTGAAAACAAAGCTCGGCGTGCTCTTCGAGATGGGCACGGAAATCCTCGCGGAGGAGCATAAACACCCGGCTCGCCTCGACGCTCGCCACCGAGAGGGGGAACGGGCCACCATCGAGCCGCGGCAGAAAGCCAAACCAGTCGCCGGGATACAGTTAGAAGACGGTAAGTTCCTGGCCGCCGGCGAGCTGCCTGAATGCGCGCAACCGCCCGGCGGCCACGATGGCAAAAGCGCCGCCGCTCTCGCCCTCGAGAAACAGGAGCGTATCTGGAGGCAGCTCCCGCTCCGTGAAGAGCCGCACCATCGCCCGCGATGCCGCGCTGCCAGCAAACGGCGTGCCGGCCAGCAGCCGGCCCAGCTCCCCCGTGTCCTTGGCCATGGCGTCAGTATGCCTCAAGAACAGACGGGTCGCGCCATGCCCGACACCCGGATGGGGCACTGACGAGAAGCGACGTTCCCAGCGCCAGCGGGGAACTGCCGAGCTTCGGTGTCGGGCTACGGGTGATGCTCCCCCCGCTGGCCGAGTAGCCATTCGAACGCCGCCTGCGCGGTGTCGTTGACCGTGGCGGCCTTCATCAGCCGCGCCACCACGATGGCCTCGGCAATTTCCGCCTCGCTCACACCTGCGGCGCGCGCCAGCTTGGTCCACATCAACGTGCACTGCGACGACTGCAGCGCCGACGCGACGCCGATGCCGATGAGGAGCTTGGTGGGGCGCGGCAGCGCGGCCAGCTCCGGGTTGTCCATCACGGCGTCGCGGTGCGCCAGGTACGTCGCGGCTGCGGCCCGCGACACCTCGCGCATCGAGTCCATCGGAGTTCTGCCGATCTCACTCATCGTGACATCCCTGCCAGCGCCGGGCTGAGATTGCCCGGTTGCGTCAAAATCGCCAGGTTGTCTGAACGAACCCCCACGACGCCCCCGGCGACGGCCCGGTGCGCTCCCCGAACGACCCGGGCGCGAACCACCCGCCCCCGACGGAAAGCTCCCAAGCGGGGCGGGGCGAGAAGGTGGCGCGAACGTCCAGCTCCCAGCCCAGGTCCCGGCCCGCGGCGCCGCTCGGCTCCCGCCGCACGGGCTGCAGCCCCGTGGAGTACCAGGCGTCGCGCGCCTGCGCCAGGAAGAAGCGGTGGCCTTCGAAACGTATCGCGAGGTTCCCGGTCGGCTTGAGCTCGAGGCGCGCCTCGTGGTCTCACACGTTGGCCCAGAAGACGAGGTTGAGGTAGCCGTAGAAACGGATGTCCGCGCCTCCGAAGACCCCGTCGAAGGCGCCGTGGACCCCGTCGCGGGGATCACGGTCCCCGGAGCCGTAGGTCGAGGCGGCCGTGGCCACGGCTTCCCACGGCCCGCCGAGTGCTACGGCCAGCCAGGCCGAGGCGCCAAGGGCAGCGATGGAGTCCCCGGCCGCGCGCCCCCACTCGCGGGCGGCCGTCACCCCCCAACGCCACGGGCCGACAAGGTTGGCTGCAGCTTGCGCTCCGACGAAGCGGCAGCGCAGCGGGCCCTCTCTCCGCTCGCCGCGCCGCACCGCATCAGCCGCCGCGGCAGGAGGCAACGTCGGGACGTCACCGGTTCCCGCGTCCGTCACGCCGCGGCATCACGGCTCACCGGCTGCCGCGCGTCAGCGCCACTGCCCGCCCATCAGGTAGA
The DNA here is from genome assembly GCA_037441065.1 of Acidobacteriota bacterium. Lineage (GTDB taxonomy): Bacteria > Acidobacteriota > Thermoanaerobaculia > Thermoanaerobaculales > Thermoanaerobaculaceae > JACADV01. The sequence goes on from JBBISY010000004.1 coordinate 80,278, forward strand.
CGTAGGTCACGGCCCAGTTGGCGAGCACCGTAGCGATACCGACCAGAAACATCCCCACGCTCATCAGTGCCCAGCCCGAGAGGATGTTGCCCACCACGCAGCCGGTGGCGAAGCCTGCGCCGGCGCCGACGAGGATGCCGCCGACGAAGGCGGTGACGACCTGCTCCGGCGGTTTGGGCAGCAGCTTCGCCTGGCCCGCCAGGCGCGCTGCCACCCAGGAACCCGGCACCATCGCCACCACCACGAGGATTAGCCAGGCGCTGACCTTCTTCTTCGCTGGCGCTGCCGCCGCGGATC
>JBBISY010000004.1:80674-150692 GCA_037441065.1 Acidobacteriota bacterium
ACGAGGATTAGCCAGGCGCTGACCTTCTTCTTCGCTGGCGCTGCCGCCGCGGATCCTGCAACAGGCGGCTGCGCCGCCGGTGCCGGGGCGCTCGCCGTCGCCGGTGCGGACCGCCCAGTTTCGATGCTCACGGAATCCGCGACGATCTCGTAGGTATGGAGCACGCCGTGGGTCACGCCGAGCGGGTAGCTGCGGCCGCTCGCCACGGCGGAGAGGAAGGCCGGCACCGCCAGCACGCCGATGGCGATCCCGGCCTGCCACGGCTGCCACGGCCGCCGCAGCAGCCGGTGCGGCAGCGGCTGGCCGCTCGGCGATCGCTGCCCCGTGCGCCACAGCCGCAGCGCCGCCGCCCCCGTCGCCCCGGCGAAGAGCGGGGCCAGCAGCCAAGACGCCAGCCCTGTCAGCGACGAGAGGGTCACGGGTCCGCCGTCGGCGGCCTTGATGACGTGGCCCTTGAGGAAGCCGTGCACGCGGCTGAGCGCGCCGTGCTCGACCGCTGCGATGCCCAGCGGCATGCCGGCGAGCGCCGCCATGGAGTTGAGGTTCCCCGCGCCGGCCTTGTACAGGCAGCCGGAGATGCAGCCGCCGGCCAGCACCGTGCCAGCGCCGAAGATCACCCCCCGACGATCCAGCTCGCCCGCAGCAGCGGTTTGGGCTTGAGGGTCACCCAGCCGAGCCTCTCGATGATGGCAAAGCCCACCATCGAGACGACGATCGCCACCCACAGGCCGGCCAGCTTGCGGGCGTCGCGGAAGAGCAGCACCTCGCTCATCGCCGAGGAGCAGCACAGATCCCCTTTCTGCAGGAAAAAGCCGAACAGGAACCCCACCGGGATGGCGGTCACGAACCACCATCCCGTGCGCCAGGCCCACCCCACCGGCAGCAGCACCACCGCGCACGCCAGTGCCAGCAGCCACCCCTGTCCGTTCTTCTCAGCCACCGTCGCGCCTCCTCTCGACCTAGAGAGCCCCGTAGGCCAGGCCGCACAGCGTCGCCATCACCACCACCAGGCCGCTGTAGGTCACCGTCTTCTTCGGGCCCAGGTACGAGTTGATGACCAGCATGTTGGGCAGGGAGAGCGCCGGCCCGGCCAGCAGCAGCGCCAGCGCCGGCCCCTTGCCCATGCCGGCGCCGATCAGGGTTTGCAGGATCGGCACCTCGGTCAGGGTGGCGAAGTACATGAACGCCCCCACCACCGAGGCCAACAGGTTGGCGGACAGCGAGTTGCCCCCCACCGCCGCAGCCACCCAGGAGGCCGGGATCAGCCCGGCGTCCTGCCCCGGGCGGCCCAGCAGCCAACCCGAGACCACCACGCCGGCAAACAGCAGCGGGAAGATCTGCTTGGCGAACCCCCAGGTGGATTCCACCCAGCTGGCAAGCTCGGCCTTCTCGTACCAGCGCCAGATCATCCACGCCAAGGCCACCCCGAGCACCGCCACCAGCGGCCAGTGAATGCGCCAGACGAGGGCGAACAGCCCCACCTCGCGGTTGGGTGTACCCCAGTTGGCGAACACCAGGATGGCGATCATCACCGCCATGAACGTCGCGTCCTGCCAGCCGGCGCGGCTGCCCGCCGCACCCTGGTAGGCGAAGGGGTCGCCGTTGCCAGTCTGCCGCGCCGCCTCCTCGCGCCGGAAGATCACCGCCATGGCGAGGCCGATCACTACCGCGAAGAGCACCGCGCCCACCGCCCGCGCCACCCCCAGCTCCAGGCCCAGCACCCGCGCGGTGAGGATGATGGCCAGCACGTTGATGGCCGGGCCCGAGTAGAGAAACGCCGTGGCTGGCCCGAGCCCGGCGCCGCGCTTGTAGATCGCCGCAAACAGCGGCAGCACCGTGCAGGAGCACACGGCCAGGATCGACCCCGACACCGACGCCACTCCGTAGGCCACGGCGCGCGGCGCCAAGGCACCCAGGTAGCGCAGCACCGCCCCTTGAGAGACGAACACGCCGATGGCGCCGGCGATGAAGAAGGCCGGCACGAGACACAGGAGCACGTGCTGGCGGGCGTAATCCTTGAGGAGGAACAACCCCTCCAGAAACGCCTGCTGCACCCGCCCGTGCTCCAACGGCAGGAAATAGGCCAGGAGAAAGACCCCGACAAGGAGCGCCAGCTTGGCGCGTTCGCTCATGTTTCCCCCCCGACGGGCCTCAGGCCAGCCCCAGTGCCTGCTTCACCTCTTCGGGCCTGGGGATGCGCCCGAAGATCACCACCCTGCCGTCCACCGCCACCCCTGGCGTGGCCATCAGGCCCAGCTCCACCATGCGGTCGATGGACTCGTTCTTGATGACCTGGCAGGACAGGCCCGCCGCCTCCACCACGCCCTGCACCACCTCGAACGTCGCCTTGCAACGGGGGCATCCCGGCCCCAACACCTCGATGACCTTCGCGTTGCTCATCGCGTCATCCCTCCTTTCGCTACCAACCCAACACGGCCCGCAGCGCCGGCACCAGTACCCAGGCGCCGGCCACCATCAGGACCGCCCCGAAGCTGCGGTGCAGCCGCTCGGCCCAGCGAGCCGCCCGCGAGGCGATAAACGCGGCGGCGAAACCGCTCACCGCGCCGGCGGCGAACAGCAGCACCACGTGGCCCAAGGAATAGGCCGCCAGCAGCACCGTGCCCCACAGCACCTGGCGCTCGAACGCCACCAAGGACAAGACCACCACGAGAATAGGCGTGGCGCAAGGGGAGGAGAGCGTCCCGGTCAGCGCCCCCAGCGCGAACGCTCCGGCAAGCCCAGCCTTGCGGAAGCGCGCGCCGCTGACCCGAGGCAGCGGTAGCCGCAGCAGGCCCGCCAGGTGCGCCCCCATGGTCAGCAGCACGGCACCCAGCAGGATGAGCCATCCCGCACCCACGTCCCCGATCAGCCGCCCGCTGAGGGCCGCCAGGGCGCCCAGGGCGGTAAAGCAAACGGCCAGGCCGAGCACGAACGCCGCGGTCAGCGTCACCGCTCGGCCGCGGCTGGTGCTGCCGCTGCCCACCGTCGCCACCACCAGCGGCACGGCCGCCAGCACGCAGGGGCTCGCCGAAGACACCACCCCGCCCAGGAACACCAGCGCCAGGGTGAGCAGCGGCGGCGCAGCGGCCGCCCGCTCGGCGAGGGACGCGAGCAGCTCCTGCACTACTTCAAACCCTTCTCCGCCAGAGCTGCCTGGAACTCCTCCAACGGGTAGATGCCCATGTGGCGCAGCACCTCCTTGCCCTGGGGGTCGAACACCACTTGGGTGGGCATGACCATGATCTTGTGCGCCCTCGCGACCTCGGGGTGCTGCTGGATCCAGAAGTTGCGGATCGCCGCCTTCTCCCCGAAGGTGTCGCGCAAGGTCTGCAGGATCGGCTGCATCGCCTTGCAGGGGATGCAGTGCTCGCCGCCGAACTCGACGATCGTCCACCTGCCGCTGCCGATCAGGGACGACAGCTCCTCCGGTGTCGCCGCCGGCACGGGATGTTGCTCCGCGGCACCGCCGAGCCCCACCCCGCCCAGAGCAAACACCGCCGCCAGCCAAGCTGCCACGCTCGCTGCCCTCATTGTTCCCTCCTCCACGCGCCCTCCGGTCGGTAGGGCCGGTGCGCGTGAATTACTTCGTCACCTTGCGAAATGTAGTGTGCATTACTCCCCATGTCAAGCTGCTCCACACGGCACCGGCTTGCGGGCCGAAACCCGAATGCTGCGAACCGCGTCGGCGGCCGCACGCAGCTCCTCGGGCGACAGATCGGGCGTCCCCAGCAGGGCCAACTCGGAAGCGTCGGGGGTGCTGGAGCCGATGGGGTAGGCCATCTCGGCAAGCACCCGCACCTCCTCGAAACCTGCCGCCGAGATGGCCGCCAGGTAGTCGTCCCGGAGCCAGGCACCCGAGATGCACCCCACGTAGGCGGCCACCGACGACTGCACGGCAGCGGGGAGCGGACGCACCAGCACCAGATCCGAAACCAGGAGGCGCCCCCCCGGCTTGAGCACCCGCAGGGCCTCGGCGAACACGCGCGGCTTGTCGGGGGAGAGGTTGATGACGCAATTGGAGATCACCAAGTCCGCCACACCGTCCGCCACGGGCAGGTGCTCGATCTCGCCGAGGCGGAACTCCACGTTCGAGAATCCGTGGCGGGCCGCCAGTTCCCGCGCCCGCTCCACCATCTCCGGCGTCATGTCCACGCCGATGACGCGGCCCCCCGGCCCCACCCGCTGCGCTGCCAGGAAACAGTCGAAGCCGGCGCCCGAGCCCAGATCCACCACCACGTCCCCCGGCCGCAGTTCGGCCAGCGCCAGCGGGTTGCCGCACCCGAAGCCCAAATTGGCGCCCTCCGGCGCCGTCTCCAGGTCCGACGGCGTATAGCCCACGCCCATAGCGATCTGCGCGGGAGCTGGCACGGCGCAGCAGCCGGCCCCTTTGGGGGCGCAGCAGCCGCCCCCCTCCAGCGCTGCCGCGTAGTGGCGCCGCACTGCCGCCCGCACCTCGTCGTCCGAGCCTTTGAAGCTCATGGCCGCACCCCCTGCCTGGCTGCAATGTACCGGCTGACAAAGACCGGGCAGATGTCCGCCAGCACCTCTCCGTTTCCCACCTGAGCGAGCTCCACCGCCCGCGGGGTGAAGCACCCGGGCGGGAGCCAGATCACCGCACCCCTCCCGACACAGCCCCCCACCACCTGCTCCGTCACCGCCGGGCCGAGGGCCACCACGATGACCTCGGGTGGTTCGGGTAGGTCGTCCAGGGACGGGTAGCAGCGCTGCCCCTCCACCTCGTTCATCTTGGGGTTGATGGGGGACACCTGATGCTGCTGGCGCAGCACCTCGAACACCTCGTGACCGTACTTCTCCCGGTCCCGCGACACGCCGAGAACGGCAATCCTCCGACGCGTGCCGAGGAGTTCGGCGGCGCGCAGCAGCACCGCATCCGGTTTGACACCTTCGCTCATTTCACTCCTCCCTCCAAGCCCGCAGCAACGGACCCAACTCATGCAGCACCGGTGGCCCCAGCGAGACGATCTCGCCGCCCACCGGGGTCACGGTATGGACGGCGGAACCCTGAATGGCGACCAGACCCGCACCGCCTCTGCCGCAGGAGAACACGGACCTTCCGCACGGCATTTGCCCCTGCTCGTGTTGCCGCGTTGCACTGGGCTAGGCGAGTCGAGTCCCCTCCTGCTCGCCCGAGCGGGGAGGACCGAGCCCTGCTGCGCTGGCGCCAGTCCCGACAGAGGCATTGGGGGATAGGCACCGCCCCTCAACCCTCCTTGGACGGCACCACCAGCACCGGCACCGGGCTCCCGCGCGCCACGTCGTGCGATGTGGAGCCGATGAGCCTGCTCGTCACCCCGCCGCGCCCGTACCTGCCGACGATCACGAGGCGCGGTTGCCACTCGCCGATCGCGGCCAGCACTCCCCGCACCGGATGATCGGTGCGAACCTCCTGCGACACCTCGCGGGCGCCGAGGCGGCGCAACTCCCCGGCCAGCTCCTCAAGCCGGCGCGAATCCTCGCGGTTGAACTCGTCGAGGCGGGTAGCGAGGTGGGGGAAGATGCGCGAGTGTTCCTGCACGTGCACGAGTCGCACCTCGGCCCCCTGGCGGGCAAGCTCGCGCACGGCGTCCACCGCGCCGCCCGTCGCCGGGGAGAAATCGGTGGCGAGCAGCACCTTGTCGAAAAGCGAGTTACAGAAATGGGCACACCGTTCCGGCGGCATCTCCCGGAGGCGGTTGGCCCTCATGACGAGCACAGGGAGGGTAACGTGGCGGAGGATCGCGTCGGCGATGGAGCCGAGCCACACCTCCTTGACCCAGGAGCTGCCGTGGGAGCCGATGACCACGGCCTCGGCGTGCTCTTCCCGCGCGACCCGCTCCATTTCCAGGTACGGCACACCGAACTCCAGCCGCCAGGAAGCGCCCACTCCGGCTTCGCGCAGGCGTCGCGCCTGGTGCTCGAGTTTGGGGGCGTGATCGGCCTTGAGGCGCTCCTCGAGCCCCGCGGCGCCGCCCGCGTACTTGATGCTGTGGATGTGCGCGATGGTCACCCAGTTCAGCCCGAGCCGCTGCCACCCGGCCACGCACTCCAGGGCGACGTTCGACGCCTCGGACAGATCGCTCGCAAACAGCACACGCCTAAACATGAGCCGCTCCCTTCCGTACCAGCGATGCCGGATCGAACCAGTGCTTGGTGGCGAGACAGACCCGGCACACCGAGAGCATCACCGGCACTTCCACGAGGACGCCAACGACCGTAGCCAGCGCCGCCCCGGAGCCGGGACCGTACAGGGCAATGGCCGTGGCCACTGCCAGCTCGAAGAAGTTGGAGGCACCGATGAGCGCCCCCGGCGCCGCCACCGCGTACGCCACCTTGAAAAGCCGCATCAGGCCGTAGGTGAGCGAGGAGTTGAAGTAGACCTGAATGAGGATCGGGACGGCGATGAGCAGCACGTGGAACCACCGGGTGGTGATGTTCTCCGCCTGGAACGCGAAGATGAAGACCAGCGTCGCCAAGAGGGCGAGCACGGTGACCGGATGGAAGAACGCCACGAACCGCTCGCTGAACCACTCGATCCCCTGGGCGCGGATCAACCACGTGCGCGAGATCATCCCCGCGGCCAGGGGGATCACCACGAAGATCAGCACCGAGTAGACGAGCACCTTGAACGGCACCTCCAGGTCTGTGGCACCCGACACGAGGAGTTTCACGATCGGGGCAAAGGCGACGAGCATGATCAGGTCGTTGACCGAGACCTGGACCAGCGTGTAGGCGGGGTCGCCGTCCGAGAGGTACGACCAGACGAACACCATGGCCGTGCACGGCGCGGCGGCGAGGATGATGACGCCGGCGATGTACTGGCTCGCCATCTCCGGCCCGATCAGCGGCCGGAACAGGTGCCGGAAGAACAGCCAGCCGAAGAACGCCATGGAAAACGGCTTGACCAGCCAGTTGACGAAGAGCGTGATGAACAGCCCTCTGGGGTTCCTGCCGACGCGGGCGATGGACGCGAAGTCGATCTTCAGCATCATCGGGTAGATCATCAGCCAGATGAGCACGGCAATCGGGATGTTGATCTGGCTGCCAGAGCCGAACTCCATGCCCCGCAACCCGGCGATGAGCCCAGGGAAAGCCTTGCCCACCACCACGCCCACGACCATGCAGAGGGCCACCCAGAGGGTGAGGTAGCGCTCGAACACATTCATCCGCTTGCTCTGATCGGTCATTCAGCCTCCTCCAGCACCGCCGCGGCCTGCTCCCCGGCGGGTGCGAACCCCTCCCCACACCCCCCGGCCGGCACCCCGCAGGCCGAGCCCCGGCGCGCCGCCCGCAGGCGCTGCGCCTCCCGCCGGTCGTGCTCGAGGACGGCATCGGCGCCCAGGCGCTGCCAGACGCAGTCGAGTATCCCTGCCGTCGCGGGCTCGGTTGCCAGCCGGCACCACACCCAGCGCCCTTCCTTGTGCTGCTCCACCAACCCCACCTGTTCCAGCTCCGAGACGTGCCGCGAGACGGTGGAGAACGCCAGCCCGAGCAGCGCCTGCAGCTCGCCGACGCACAACTTCCCGTCCCGCAGCACGGCCAGGATGCGCAGCCGCACTGGATGCGCCAGCGCCTGGTGGCAGTGGACGGCGGCGGCGAGGGCCGGGGAGATCATTTCGTCACCACACGAAATATAAATTCGATTAGCGGCCCTGTCAAGCTACGGTGTGACCCCCCGGCGATGGGGCCGACTCGCCACAGCTCCCCCCGGTCGCTGGCGGATCGCCCGGCTCCGCGCCGCGGCAGACCCCGCGTTCGTCAGCGACCTTGCCCGGTGGCCAGCTCGAGCCCGAGCTGGCTCAGGTCGAGGTTGGCGCGGCAGAGTTGCTCCGGCCCGACGCGGCGCAGCTTGGCCACCAGGGCGGCATCGGCCGCCAACTGGGCGTCGCCGTCGATGTCCGCGGCCAGGGCTGCCAGGGCCGCGGCGCCCTCCGCGGAGAGGGCGTAGAACACCCAGCGCCCCGTTTTCCGCTCCACGACACAACCGGCCCGCCGCAGTTCCGCCAGGTGCGCCGAGACGGTGGACGCGGCCAGCTGCAGCACTGCGGTCATCTGGCAGACGCACAGCTCCCCGCCCCGCAGCATGGCGGCGATGCGCAGCCGAGCGGGGTGGGCCAGCGCCTTCAAGCGCCGTACCGCGAGCTGGAGGGGCGAGGCACCCATTTCGCGACCCGACGAAATACGTTATACTCGGCGAGCGTTTCGATGGCAAGGGGAGAGAGGGCATGACGCCTCGCCGACGCGTCCTCATTCTGTGCACCGGGAACTCGTGCCGTTCGCAGATGGCCGAGGGGTGGGTGAACCACCTTCTCGGCGACCGCTGGGAAGCCCACTCCGCCGGCACGCAGCCGGCGGCCGCCGTGCACCCCCTGGCCGTGCGGGTCATGGCCGAAGTGGGCGTGGACATCTCCCGCGCCGTACCGGAGCACGTGGGTCGGTACCTGGATGAGCCCTGGGACCTGGTCATCACCGTGTGCGACTCGGCCAGGGAGTCGTGCCCGGTGTTCCCGCGCCCGGTGGCGCAGCAGCACATCTCCTTTCCCGACCCTGCCGCCGCGCAGGGCAGCGAGGCGGAGCGCCTGGCCGTCTTCCGCGCCGTGCGCGACGACATCCGCGCCCGCCTCGTCCCGCTCCTCGCCCCGCCGCGCCATGCCTGACGACGCGTCCCGCCGCAGCCGGTGCTGCGCCACCTCCTGCGCGGGCAGCAGGGGGCAGCGGTCCGCCCGAGTTCCGCGCCGGTCCGAGAAGCGGCCCACGAGGGCGACCGCGCGGGGACCGATCGCCGCGAAGCTGGCCGCGCTTGCGAGCAGCGCCCTGTAGACGCTACACTTGCTGCTGCTATGCGGCGGTGGTCGCACCAAAGGGGGTGAGGCACCATGCAGCCACGGCCCCGGCGGCGGTGGTACGCGCTCTTCACCCTGGCCGGCTGGACGGTGCTGGCGGCGGTGGGGGTTGTCCTGGTGCGCACCCAGGAGCGCCGCCTCTGGCAGCATCAGGTGGACAACCTGGAAACCATCGCCACCTTGAAGGCCAAGCAAATCGCGGCCTGGCGCGGCGAGCGTCTGGCCGACGCCGCACTCCTCGCCCGCAGCAGGAGCTTCGGCAAGGTCGCCGCCACCTGGCTCGAAACCGGCGACCGCGAGCTGGCCGAGGCGATTCGGCGCCACCTGGCGAACGTCGCCGAGGTGTACGGCTACGCCGACGCGCTGCTCGTGGATCGGCAGGGCCGCGTGCGCGTGCGCCTGCACGGCCAGGGCGGGGAGCTGCAGCCGGAGGTGAAGGCCACCGTCGAGCGCGCCCTGGCCAGCGGCGAGCCTACCCTCACCGAGCTCCACCTAGGAGAAAACGGCGAGGCGCATCTGGGCGCGGTGGCGCCGCTGCCCGCCGCGGGCGGGACCTCGCCGGGCGCCTTCATCCTGCAGAGCAACGCGGATCAGTTCCTCTTCCCGCTGATCCAGACCTGGCCCCTCCCCAGCCGCACCGCCGAATCGTTCCTGGTGCGCCGCGAGGATGGGCACGTGCTCTTCCTCAACGAGTTGCGGCACGAACACCACACCGCCCTGCGCCTCAAGCTGCCCATGAGCCAAGACGACCTGCCGGCGGTGCGGGCGGTGCGGGGCGAGAGCGGACCCTTTGCCGGCCGAGACTACCGCGGGATCGAGGTGCTGGCCACCTGGCGGGCCGTTCCCGACTCCCCCTGGTACCTCGTCGCCAAGGTGGACAGAGACGAGGCCTTCGCCGAAGCACGGCAACAGCTGCGCCTGCTGGTGGGGCTGCTCGTGGCCCTGGGGGTGACGGGTGCGGCGCTGGTGGCAGCGGCATTCCAACGGGCCGCGCGCAGCCACGTCCAGGAGCGGTTGGACCTGGCCCGCCGGTTACAGGCCAGCGAGGCGCGCCACGCGGTCACCCTCTTGAGCATCGGCGACGCGGTGGTGACCACGGATCGCGAGGGGCGCGTGGAGCTCATGAACCCGGTGGCGGAGCGCCTCACCGGCTGGAGCCAGGAAGAAGCGGCGGGCCGGCCGCTTCACGAGGTGTTCCGCATCGTCAACGAGCAGACGCGCCAGCCGGTCGAGGACCCGGTGGGGCGGGTGCTGCGGGACGGGCGGGTGGTGGGGCTCGCCAACCACACGCTGCTGCTCGCCCGCGACGGCCGCGAGATCCCCGTTGCCGACTCGGCTGCCCCGATCCGCGCCGCCGACGGCGGGATCCTCGGGGTGGTGCTCATCTTCCGCGATCAGAGCGCAGAGCGGGCGGCGCAGAAGGCACTCCAGGACAGGGAAGCGTTCATCCGCACCGTCCTGGACAACCTGCCGGTGGGTGTGGCGGTCAACTCGGTGGACCCCACCGTTGCCTTCAGTTATTTCAACGAAGCCTTCTGCCGGCACTACCGGGTGACGGCCGAAGCCCTTGCCAGCCCCGAGGGCTTCTGGGAGGCCGCCTACCCCGACCCGGTACAGCGGGCGGAGATGCGGGAACGCGTGCGGGCAGACTGCGACTCGGGCGACCCCGAGCGCATGCGCTGGGAGGAAGTGGCGATCAGCCGCCCAGGGGAGCCCACCACCTACATCTCGGCCCGCAACGTGCCCCTGCCGGAGACGAGCCAGATGCTCTCCCTGGTGTGGGACGTCACCGACCACCGCCGCCTCGAGCAGCAGCTCGCGCAGGCGCAGCGGCTGGAGGCCATCGGCACCCTGGCGGGGGGCATCGCCCACGACTTCAACAACCTCCTGCAGGCGCTGCTGGCCACCGTGCAGACCGCGCACCTGAAGAATCCTGAGGGGCCCCTGCGCGAGACCCTGCAGGAGGTGGAGGCGCTCGTGCGGCGGGGGGCCGACCTCACCCGCCAGCTCCTGCTCTTCGCCCGCTCCCAGCCGCGCAGCCGGCGCCCGGTGGATCTCGCCGGGGTGCTGCACGAGCAGGCCGCGTTGCTACGCCGCCTGCTGCCCGAGACGATTCAGGTGGCGGTGGAGGCTCCCGTCAGCGGGTTGCTGGTGGAGGGGGACGCCTCGCAATTGGCGCAAGTGGTCACCAATCTGGCGATCAACGCCCGCGACGCCATGCCCGCGGGCGGCACCCTGACCCTGCGCGCGGCCGCCGCCAACGGCGAGGTCCACCTGGAGGTGCGGGACACCGGCGTCGGCATGAGCGAGGAGGTGCGCGCCCGTATCTTCGAGCCGTTCTTTACCACCAAGCCCATGGGCAAGGGCACGGGGTTGGGCCTCGCCGTGGTGTGGGGCATTGTGCAGGGGCACGGGGGACGCATCGAGGTGGACTCCGCCCCCGGCGCCGGCACGGCCGTGCGCATTACCCTCCCCTCCGCTGCAGGTGCCGGCGCGGCCGAGGGCGTGGCCGTGCCGAGTAACGGCGCGCACCTGCCCGTCGGCGCGGGCGAGCGCGTGCTCGTGGTGGAAGACGAGGAGGAGGCGCGCACCGCGCTGGCGGAAATGCTCACCGAGCTGGGGTACGAGGTGACCGCCGTGTGCAGCGCCGAGGAAGCGCAGCGTCTCCCCGCCGAGCCTCCCTACCACCTGTTGCTCACCGACTACCTGCTGCCCGGCGCCACGGGTCTGGACCTGGCCGAAACGCTGGGCCGGCGCTGGGGCGAGCTGCAGGTGGTCATCATGTCCGGCTATGCCCCGGACGACGTGGCGGGCGCCTTGCTCGCCTCGGGACAGCGCCACTTTCTGCAAAAGCCGTTCGACATGAAGGCGCTGGCCAAAGCGATACGGGCCGCCCTCAACCCCGCCGCGCCCCCGGGAGATGCCAGCGGTCCCGGCTAGCAGCGCTGGCCGCCGGCGAGCGGCCGGGCGGCTTGCGGTCGCGTAGAATGAGGGCATGGCCACGACCGTCGAGCAACTCGGCACCGCCCTGGCAAGCGCCTACCCCCTCATTGCCGTGGTGTCGCCGGAGGAGGAGCGCATCGAGCGCCTGCTCCAGCGCTTCGCCGCTGGCGCCAAGCCCCAGCCCTTGCCCGTCACGGTCTGGAACTGCCGCGACGGCTTCGTGGGCACCGGCAACCACAAGGACCCTCACAGCGCCCTGGACTGGCTCGCCAGCGAGGCGCCGCCCGGTTTCTACCTGCTCAAGGACCTGCACGCCATGCTGGCCGGCGACCGCCGGGTGCTGCGCGGGCTGCGCGACACGGCCACGGCGGTGCGCAACCGCGGCCGCTTCCTCTTCCTGGTGGGGCCGGATCTGAGCTTGCCCGAGGAGCTGCGCCCCCTCTCCTACATCGTCAACGCCCTCTTCCCCGACGAGGCGGAGATCACGGCCACGGTGCACGCCGTCCTCCAGCAGGCCAAGCGCACGGTGGAGCCCGCCACCGTCCAACACCTGGTGGGGTTGCTGCGGGGCATGAGCCTCTTAGAAGTGGAGCATATGCTGCGGCGGCTGCTCACCCGCTACACCACCCTGGACGGCTCGTTCATGAACGAGGTGCTCGCCGAGAAGGAGCAGGTCATGCGCAAGGAGGGGATCCTGGAGTTCGTCCCTCCCGAGCGGGGCCTGGCCGATCTGGGCGGTCTCGATCAGCTGAAGACGTGGCTGCGGCAGCGGGCCCAGCTCTTCACCCCGGAGGCCCGGGAGAAGAACCTGCCGAAGCCCCGCGGCATCCTGCTCATGGGCATGTCGGGCTGCGGCAAGTCGCTCGCTATCAAAGTGATCGCCAACGAGTGGAAGCTCCCGCTCTTCCGCCTCGACATGGGCGTGGTGTTCTCCGGCGCCATGGGCTCGCCGGAGCTGGTGTTCCACCGCGCGCTGGAGGCGGTAGAAGCGGTGGCCCCGGCGGTGCTGTGGATCGACGAGGTGGAGATGGGGGTGGCCGGCTACCACGAGGGGGAGACCGGCTCGCTCACCCGCATCTTCGCCAGCTTCCTCACCTGGATGCAGGAGCACCGGGAGGACGTGTTCGTGGCGGCCACGGCCAACCGCATCCACCTGCTCCCCGCCGAGGTGATTCGCAAGGGGCGCTTCGACCAGGTGTTCTTCGTGGAGCTGCCCAACGAGGAAGAGCGGAAGGAGATCCTCACCATCCACATGCGCCGGCAGGGCCTGGACGTGAGCAAGTACGACCTGGTCCTGCTCGCCTCCGCCACCCGCGGCTGGAACGGGGCGGAGATCGAACAGGCGGTGATCTCCGCCCGCATCTCCTGCTTCGCCGCCGGCAAGCCGGTGGAGGAGAAGGACCTGCTCTTCGCCATGGGGCAGATCGTGCCGCTCTCTACCACCATGGCCGAGCAGATCAAGGCCATCCGATCCTGGGCCCGCACCCGGGCCCTGCCGGCCACCACGCCGGGCCGGCCGGAGATGTAGCCCAGCCGCGAGGGAGCCGCGCCGCATCGCCAGGGGACCCCCCGCGGCGGACACCGCGGGGCCGTCGGTTTGGGGGAGTCGCCCGCCCTCTCAGCTGGAACCGCCGCACGGGGCGGCACGGTCCCACCCCGCCCGGCCGCAAGAGGCCCGCCCGCTACTGCAAGCCGCGCTTGGCCAAGAGCGCGTCCACCTTCGGCTCCCGGCCGCGGAAGCGCTTGAAAAGCTCCATGGGGTCCTCGCTGCCCACCTTCGACAGCAGCTCCCGAAAGCGCCTACCCGTTGCCCGGTCGAACACGTCGCCGGTCTCGGCAAACGCCTGGAACGCGTCGGCGTCCAGCACCGCGCTCCAGATGTAGCTGTAGTACCCCGCCGAGTACTCGTCCGCCGCGTGCAGGAAATAGGTCGTGCGGTAGCGCGGCAGGATCTCCCCAATCAGCCCCCACCGCTTGAGGCTCGCCGCCTCAAAGGCCCGCACATCCTGGGGCTGGGTGGTGGTCAGCGTGTGCCAGTCCATGTCCAAGAGCGCCGCGGCCAGGTACTCGGTGTTGGCGAACCCCTGGTTGAAGGTGGCGGCGCGGCGGATCTTGGCCACGAGTTCGGCGGGCATCGGCTCGTGGGTCTGGAAGTGCCGGGCGTAGAGCTCCAGGAGCTTCGGTTCGAACACCCAGTTCTCCATGATCTGACTGGGCAGCTCGACGAAGTCCTGGGCGACCGTGGCGCTGCCCCGGAAGCGGCAGGCCGAGAAGAGGAAGTGCAGGGCGTGCCCGAACTCGTGGAAGAGCGTTTCCGCCTCGTCCACGCTGAGCAGTGCCGGCGCCCCGCCGCTCGGCCGGGAGAAGTTCCCCACGTTGTACACGATGGGGGTGACGGTGGCGCCGTCCTTGATCCACTGGTCGCGGATGCTGCCGCACCACGCCCCGCCCCGCTTGCCGGGGCGCGGGTGGTAGTCCAGGTACAACAGGCCGATGTGCCTGCCGTTCTCCTCGGTCACCTCGTAAACCTGGACCTCGGGGTGGTAGACGGGCACCTCCGGCCGCGGCGTGAAGTTCACGCCGTACAGCTTGTGGGCCAGGGTGAAGGCCCCGTGGCGCACGTTCTCCAGGGCCAGGTACGGCCGGATCGCCTCCTCGTCCAGGTCGTACTTCGCCTTCTTCACCTTTTCCGCGCAGTAACGCCAGTCCCACGGCTCGAGGCGGAAGGTCTCCCCCTCGGCCTCGAGCATCGCCTGCAGCTCCGCCGCCTCCGCCCGGGCCTTGGCCAGGGCCGGCCGCCACAGCTGCTCCAGGAAGCCGTAGACGGCGGCCGGCGTCTTGGCCATGTACTCCTCCAGCACGAAGTCGGCCCAGGTCGGGTAGCCCAGCAGGCGCGCCTTCTCGGCCCGCAGCGCCACGATGGTGGCGAAGACCTCCTTGTTGTCCGTGGCACCGCCGCGGTCGCAGCGCTGGCTGTAGGCGGTGAGGAGCTGCCGCCGCAATTCCCGGTCCGCCGCACTCTGGAGGAACGGCCAGATGCTCGGGGCTTTCAACGTGAACACCCACTTCCCGGCGAGCCCCGCCTCCTGGGCTGCGGCCGCGGCCGCCGCCACCTGGTCCGCGGGCAGACCGGCCAGCCGCTCTCGGTCCTCCACCACCAGGCGGTAGTCGTTGGTCTCGCGCAGGAGGTTGTCGGAGAACTTCACGATGAGGCGCGAAAGCTCCCCGTTGATGGCGCGCAGCCGCTCCTTCTGCTCCGGCGAGAGCTTGGCGCCGCCCCGCACGAAGCGGCGGTAGGTGCGCGCCAAGAGCGTCGCATCTTCGGGGTTCAGGTGTAGCTGCGCGCGATCGCGGTACACCGCCTCGACCCGCGCAAACAGCGCCTCGTTGAGGTACACGTCGTCGGCGTGGGCGGCCAGCATCGGCTTGACCTGCGCCTCCACCGCCTGGAGCTGCTCGTTGGTCTCGGCGCTGGTGAGCAGCCCGAAGACGTTGTTCACGCGGGCGAGGAGTTCCCCGGAGTCGTCCAGGGCGGCCACCGTGTTGGCGAAGGTGGGCGCGGCCGGGTTTTCAGCAATCGCCGCCACCTCCCGATCGTGGCGCCGGATGGCCTCCTGGAACGCCGGGAGGAACTGTTCCGGCTTGATCTCGCCAAAGGGTGGTGCGCCGAAGGGCGTTTTCCACTCGCCGAGCAACGGGTTGGCGCTGTCGCCGGTCACCGTACCTTGGCAAACGATGTCCACGATCTTCCACTCCCCCTCGAGCCGCACCAGCTGGATCAGTTCGACGGCCCCCGCCGCGACGGCCTTGGCGACGGCGAGGTCTCCGTCCACCGCCACGACGGTCACGGCCCACGGCCCTCCCGCCCCCCCACGCGCTGTGCCGTGCCGTTCCCCGGCCGTGGCCAGCAGTTGCGCGGCGGTGGCGGATTGCAGCGCCCCGCGAGCTCCCGCCCCTGCCCGCAGCGCGTGCCGCCGCACCGCCGGGTGCAGAGCTCGCTGGAGGCTTGTCACGTCACCCCCCCACCAGCCCTCCAGGTACTGTCGCACCGTCGCTTCCACGCCCGCCCGCCCCCCCGGCGCTACCGACACCTCGCCCGAAACCCAGCTGGCAACCGCCACCGCGACACCCGCCACCACCGAACTCCGCCACTTGGCCATGAAACCTCCCACCGTGCCCGGCACCGCCTGCCGGCTCGGCCCCCCGGTCGCGCGGCGCCACCCAGCACTCGCCGGCCCCCGCCGCGGCCGCTCCGAGCTGCTATGCTCGCGGGCGGGGCGATTGTACGAGGTCGCGCGCCCAGCGGAAAGGAGGCGGTCCATGAGAAGCTTGCTGCCACAGTGTCGTTTCGGGGTGCTTCTGGCCGCGCTGCTCCTGGCGGCCGGGCTCGGCCAGGCCCAACCCACGGGGACGGCCGCGACAGCGGGGCAGGCTGCCCAGGAGGAACAGCCGCCCCCGCCGGAAGGGAAGTTCGTGGAAGACGTGGTCGTCACCGCCCAGAAACGCGAGGAGAACGTGCAGGAGGTACCCGTCGCCATGACCGCCCTCACCGGGGAGGACCTGGGCGTGATCATGACCGCGGGCCCCGATATCCGCTTCTTGTCCGCGAGAGTGCCCAGCCTGGTGCTGGAGTCCTCTTTCGGGCGTGCCTTCCCGCGCTTCTACATGCGCGGTCTCGGCAACACCGACTTCGACCTCAACGCCTCGCAACCGGTGTCCATGGTGGTGGACGAGGTGGTGCTGGAGAACCCCATCGTCAAGGGTATGCCGCTGTTCGACCTGGACCGGGTGGAGATCCTGCGCGGACCGCAGGGGACCCTGTTCGGGCGCAACACCCCCGCCGGGGTCGTGAAGTTCGACACGAAGAAGCCCACGCGAGAGTTCGACGCGGCGTTCCGCGTCTCCTACGGCACCTTCGATACCTTCGACCTGAACGGCGGCGTCGGCGGCCCGATCACCGACACCCTGTCGTACCGCTTCTCGGCCCTGTACCAGTCGCGGAGCGACTGGGTGGAGAACCGGTACGAGGCGGGCCCGGAGGAGGCCCTGGGCGGTTACGAGAACTCCGCCTACCGCCTGCAGTTGCTGTGGCAGCCCACGGAGGACCTGAGCGCCCTCTTCAACCTGCACGGCTGGAAGATCGACGGCACGGCCCGCATCTTCCGCGCCAACATCCTCCGCCAGGGCTCCAACCGGCTGGCCGACTGGTTCGAGCAGGACGAGATCTGGCACGACGGGAAAAATGAGCAGGACATCTCCTCCCTGGGCTCCTCCGTGAAGATCGACTACAACCTGGGCGGGGCGACGCTTACCTCGATCACCGGGTATGAGTCCATCGACGACATGTACAGCCGCGGCGACATCGACGGCGGCTACGGCGCCGTGTTTCTCGGCGAGGGGAACTACGGGCCCGGCACGATCCCGTTCCCGTCAGAGAGCGCCGACGGCATCCCCTCCCTGAGCCAGCTCACCCAAGAAGTCCGGCTCGCCAGCAACGGTTCGGGCTCCCTCCGCTGGCTCGTGGGTGCCTACTACTTTGCCGAGGACCTCTCCGTGGACTCCTTCAGCTACGATTCGCTCACCCCCGGCAACCCGCAGAACGGCCACGCCACCCAGGAGCAGGAGGCCACCTCCTACGCCCTGTTCGGCTCCGTGGGGTACCGCGTCGGCGACCGCTGGTCGCTCCAGGCTGGCCTCCGTTACTCTCACGACGAGAAGGACTTCGTGGCGGACCGCCCGCAGCCCCTGTTCCAGCCCCCCCTCACCGCTCCCATCCGGCGGCAGGTGGACGGCAGCAACGTGAGTGGCGACCTCTCGGCCACCTACAAGGCCAGCGAGACGGTGAACGTCTTCACTCGCCTGGCCACCGGTTACCGCGCCCCCAGCATCCAGGGGCGGATCATGTTCGCCCCTGACTTCGAGAACGGCCAGAACCCCGCCACCAACGGCGTGTCGGTGGCGGACGAGGAGAAGATCAAATCGTTCGAGGTGGGGATGAAGTCCATCCTGGCCGAGCGCCGGCTCCGCCTCAACCTCACGGGCTACCTCTTCCGCATGGACGGCCAGCAGCTCACCGCGGTGGGCGGGCAGTACAACGTGGCCACCCTCCTCAACGCCGACCGCACCAACGGGCACGGCTTCGAGGCGGACGTGCAGTACGTGGCCAGCGAGCACTTCTGGGTGACCCTGGGGGCGAGCTGGAACCACACCGAGATCGACGACGCCAACCTCACGGTGGCGCCCTGCGGCGGCGGGTGCACTATTACCGATCCCCGCACCGCCGACGGGTTGGTGCTCATCGACGGCAACCCGCTCCCCCACGCTCCTGAATGGATCTTCAACGGCGTTCTCGACTTCCAATCCGATCCCCTGGCCAAGGGCTTCTTTGGCGCCCTCGACTGGGCGTACTTCAGCGAGAAGAACTTCTTCCTTTACGAGTCCAAGGAGTTCAAGTCCGACAGCCTGGAGTTCGGACTGCGCCTGGGGTACGGCTGGAACAAGGGCCGCCGCGAGGTGGCGCTGTATGCGCGCAACCTCCTGGACAGGGAGTCGGTGGAGGGCGGCATCGACTTCAACAACCTGACCGGCTACACCAACGAGCCGCGGATCGTCGGCATCGAGTTCGTCGGTCGCTTCTAGTCGCCGGCGCCCTGCCGGTGGTCACCAACGGGCCGCGCCCCGATCCCGAGGCGCGGCCCGCTTCTTTGCTCTGACCAAGGGCAGGGTGCTGCCGGTTGTCGCCGCTAGCGGCGCCGAATCGTCTTGAAGATCTCTTCCTGGCTGAGCTTCTTGGTGCAGAAGAACCAGTCGTGGCAGGTGATCCCCTCCTGTTTGCCCTCCACCCGCTCCTTGGCGACGCCACAGGAACCGGGCGGCGGGACGATCACCTCGTCGCCGGGCCGCCAGTCGGCCGGCGTGGCCACCTGGAAGGCGTCCGCGGTCTGGAGGGCGACGAGGATCCGCAGCAGCTCGTCGAAGTTGCGCCCCAGGCTCAATGGGTAGTAGATGATGGCCCGGATGACCCCCTTGGGATCGATGGCGAAGACGGCCCGCACCGCCTTGGTGGAGCTCTCCCCCGGCTGAATCATCCCGTACTTGCGGGCAACCTCCATGGTGATGTCCTCGATGAGGGGGAAGGTCACCTCCACGTTCTTCATGCCCTTGTAGGCGATCTTCTCCTTGATCGTCCGCAGCCAGGCAATGTGGCTGTACAGCCCGTCCACCGACAGCCCCACCAGCTTGCAGTTGAGCTCGGCGAACTTCTCCTCCAGGGTCGCGAAGGTCATGAACTCGGAGGTGCAGACGGGGGTGAAGTCGGCCGGGTGACTGAAGAGGATCACCCAGCTTCCCTCGAACTGTTTTGGGAAGTCGATCTCCCCCTGCGTGGTGACCGCCTTGAAGGCCGGCGCCTTGTCGCCGATGCGCGGCATGGACACCATACTCGTTTCGTTCGTGGATTCCATTGTGGTTCTCCTTTCCGCATCGCCTCCCAGCGACGCTCCCTACCTGGTGACGGTCCGCGGGGGCCTGCCGGCAGGGAGGGGGGAGCGTTCCCCCGTGCTGTCGGCTTCCCAGCCCCTGCCGGTGGCGGTGCCACCGGCGGTGCGGCACGGCTCAGCAGCGCTCTTGGCCCCCACTGAACTCAAGAATAATTACTATTTACTATCGTGTCAAGTCTCGTGCGGGCGGGCAGGCTTTCCCCGCCGCGCCGGCGAGCCGGAAGGCGCGGCGACGCCCGCACCCCTCACGGGGCGGGCGTGCCCACCACCGTGACCCGCCCCTCCAGTACCCCGTTGGTGGGATCGTGGGCCTGGAGGTAGGCCACGAAGGCGTCAATGTCGAGAGTCCCCGTGTCGTACCGGCGGCGAGGGATCTGCGCGAGCTTCGCGTGCCCGTCGCCGCCGCTGGCCAGGAAGCTGGGCACGGTGATGCGGTAGACCCGCTCGGGCTCGGCGGGCATGCCGGCCACCACGAGCTGCGTGACTCGCTGGCCGGCGGGGCGGCTCACGTCGATCACGTAAGCGGTGCCGCGCGAGGGGCAGAGGAGGCCGGCGCTGCTCTCCGGCAGCGAGCCAAGGGTCTCCTCCAGGACGTCCGCCAGCTCCGAGCCGGTGAGATCGAGCTGCACCAGGGTGTTGGCGAAGGGCTGGACCGCCACCGCCTGGCCGTAGGTGATGGGACCCGGCTCGATGCCGGCGCGCACCCCGCCAAAGTTCACGAACGCGGCCACCGAGCCGGCCTTCTCGGTGGCGGCGAGCATGGCATCGGCCACCACGTTGGCCATCGGCGACTCGGCGTGGCGAGCGGTCACGCGGGTCCTGGCGATGCCGGTCTCGCTGTGACCCACCACCCGGTCGCGGGTGGCGGCGAGGGGCCGCTCGAAGGCGGCCACCATCGAGCGCACCGTCTCCTCCTCCGGCACCGACGCGTCCACCGGGATGGGTCCAGCCTCGTCCCAGCGCACCACCCGCCCCCCCTCGTCGAAGGTGACCCGAATCCGGCCCAGCACCCGGCCCCACTCCCACGCCTGCACCACCAGGACCGTATCCCCGCCCAGGTCCCTGGTCACGGTGGGGTACGGCCCCGCCGGCTGCGGCAGGTGGGGCACCGCCCCCAGCAGGGTGTGGCTGTGCCCGCCCACGATCACGTCCACCCCCTTGAGCTTTCCCGCCACGGCCACGTCCTCCTCGTAGCCCAGGTGCGAGAGGAAGATGATCTTGTCCACGCCGGCAGCAGCCAGGGCGTCGATGGCCGCCTGGACGCTCGCCACGAGGTCCAGCAGCCGCACCGTTGGGCCGGGGCTGGAGATGCTGAGCAGATCCACGGGCACGGCCCCCACCACGCCGATCCGCTCCCCCGCCACCGGGAGCACCGTGGAAGGCTTGACCCACGGCGCGAGGCTGGTGTCGGCGTCCACTGCCAGGTTGGCCGCCAGCAGCGGGAAGCGCGCCAACGCGGCAAAGCGCGCCAGCACTTCCGGTCCGCGGTCGAACTCGTGGTTGCCGATGGCCATCGCCTGGTAGCCCACGGCGTTCATGAAGGCGAGGTCGGCGAGCCCTTCGTAGACGGTGAAGTAGAGGGTCCCCTGGAAGGTGTCGCCGGCGCAGAGGAGGAGCGGGTTCGGGTCCGTGGCCCGGAACCGCTCGATGAGCGAGGCCTGCCGCGCGTATCCCCCCAGCTCCTCGCCCCGGTAGCTGGTCGGCTCCACGTGAGCGTGCAGGTCGTTGGTGTGCAGGATGGTGACGGTGAGGCCCGCGGCCACGGCCGACGGGGCGCCCCCGAGCCAGCACAGCGCGACCACCACGGCTCCCGCGATACGCTGGATCATGATCCCCCCAACCGCCCCAGGCGGCCTCGCCACTCTACCCCATCTCCGCTCGATCGAGACCGCGTGTTCCCGTGTCCCCGCCCGCGTGCGCTTCCGGCTTGCCTTGCATTGGCGCAGGCCTCAGAGGCTCTCCTGCCTGGGAACGGCTCTCGCGTGGGTCCGGAGCGTCAGAAAGCCACCGTGCGGTGGCTAGCAACTCGCCGGTTGTGGATGGTCGGGACGGCGAGATTCGAACTCGCGACCCCTTGAACCCCATTCAAGTGCGCTACCAGGCTGCGCCACGTCCCGACCGGACGTTCAATTCGGTTGCTTCAGCAGGCCGACCACATCTTCGAGTTCTCGCCGGATGTTGGCCAGCACCTGGCGGAGCCTTTCTACTGGCTCCACCCCCTCCGTGTCAAGGCGCCCCCCTTTCTTCGGCGCCTTCCCGGCCAGCTCCTCGGCGAGCCGCTTCTTGGCGCCCACCACGGTGAACCGCTCCTCGTAGAGCAGCTGCTTGATGCGGAGGATGACCTCCACGTCGCTCTTGCTGTAGGTGCGCTGCCCACCCGCCCCCTTGGCAGGCGCCAGCTCTTCGAACTCTGTCTCCCAGTAGCGCAGCACGAAGGGCTTCACGCCGACGATCTCGCACACCTCGCCGATCTTGAAATCGTCCCGGTCGGGGATCGTCACCTCACTCATCGTCACCCTCCTGTTGCGGCACGAGGGTCAGGCGCAGCTGCACGGTCATCCGCTTGCCACCGATCCACTTGGCCGGCACGGGGATCTCGATCTCCAGCTCGCGGACGTTGCCCAGGGCCGCGAGAATGCGCGGCTGCAGCTCGCCCAGCACCACCCGTTCCACCGGCTCCGCCGCCGGCACCGGTTCGGGTTCTCGAGGCGGGACAGGGGTCACAGCGAACACGTCCTCGCTCGCCGTGCCGGCGAGCGGGGCGAGCGACGGCATCGGCTCCCCCCCCAGCGCGAACGGTTCGGGCTCGGGGTAGGCCGCCTCCGCTAGGGCCGTCTCCTTGGGCCACGGGGCGGCTCGCTCCGTTTCGCCCTCGGCCGGTGGAGTCAGCTCCGGAACGGCCGGCTCTTCGGCGGGGGCGAACTCGAAGGGAACTGCCTCCACCTCGGCCACACCCGCCTCGGCCAACCCCTCGGTCACCGGCGCCGCCACCTCCGCCGGGGCCGGGAAGGCTTCGGCGAATGGCAGCTCCTCGGACGGTGCCGCCGCCGGCGGGGCCTCGCCGGCCGGTGGAGGACCGGCTTCCGCGGCCGGGGCGAAGGGCAGCTCCGCCTCGCCGCCCGCCGCCTCCCCGAAGGGGGCCTCGACCCCCGAGACCGCAGTCTCTTCGCCTGTCGCGATGGCAAGGCTGGGCTCCGCCAGCGGGGTCGCCACCGACCCCCAGCCAAAGGGCTCTGCCGGCACCCCCCGCCCGGCGACCGCCTGGGGCGGAGCGGGCTCGAACGCCTCCGCCGGCGCAGCCGGGGCGGCCGCCGGTGGGGCTGCGCGCGGGCTGGGAGGAGCCGGTTCCGGTCCACGCGGCACCACGGGCGGCACCACCAGGATCCGCTGCGTGACATCGGGGAAGGGCGCAGCGGCGTCGGTGCTGCCCAGGCGTGGCTGGGGCGCCGACTCCCCCCTCGGCGGGACGACCACTACCGGCTGCGTGAGCGGGGCTTCCAGCGGCATGTTGAAGCGCTCGCGCAGCGATCGGAGCATGAGCCGCACCACCGCGTGCAGCGTTTCCTCCACCCCGACCCCCACCGTGGCCACCGATTCGAAGAAGGGGGCGTTGTACTCGTTGAGGGCGGCGTCCAGCTCCTCCACCGGGAGGATGTCGGGGAGGTCCCGCTTGTTGTACTGCAGGACGTGCGGCACGTCGGCCAGGTCGAGCCCCTGCAGCAGGAGGTTGTCCTTCAAGTTCTGCCAGGATTCCCGGTTCGCCCGCATCAGCTGGCGCTGCGAGTCGGCCACAAACACCACGGCATCCACCCCGCGCAGCACGATCTGCCGCGTGGCGTTGTAGTGCACCTGGCCGGGCACCGTGTAGAGCTGGACGCGCAGCGTTCTGCCCCGCAGCTTGGTGCCGGGGATGGAGATCGGCAAGAAATCGAAGAAGATCGTTCGGTCCCCGCTGGTGGGCACGCTCTTTAGCTCGCCGCGGACCTCCGCCGGATAGCCTTCGTAGAGGGTGCGCAGGTTGGTGGTCTTCCCCCCCAGCGGTGGCCCGTAGTACACCACCTTGCCGATGACCTCGTGATCCTGCGGGCGAAACTGGACCATGAGCGTTAGGCGCCCTTCCCCCGCATGATAAACCGAACCGGGACGCCCTCCAACGGGAACGCCTCCCGCACCGCGTTCTCCAGGTAGCGCAGGTAGGAGAAGTGGAGCCGCCCCGTGCCGCTGACGAAGAGCGAGAGACGCGGCGGGCCAGTTGCCGTTTGCGTGGCGTAGTAGAGGCGCGGCGGCTTCCGGCCGCCCGGCGGCGGCCGCCGCTGCCACGCCGCCCGCAGCACCCGGTTCAGCTCGCCGGTAGGGATGCGCACGGCGAAGCGCTCGCCAGCGGCGAGCACCGCCTGCAGGAGCCGCTCCACGCCCCGGCCGCTGGCCGCCGAGGTGAAGACCACCGGCGTGCCCTTGAGGAACTTGAGCGCTTCGGCGATGTCCTCGGCCATGCCCCGCTCCCGCCGGGGATCTCGGGCTCCCAGCAGATCCACCTTGTTGGCGGCCACCACCGCGGCCCGCCCGGCGTCGACGACGAGCCCGGCCACGTGGGCGTCCTGCGCGGTGATTCCCCCGGCCGCGTCCACCACCACCACGCACACCTGCGCGCGGGCGATGGCGCGCCGCGCCAGGACCACCGACAGCACTTCGGGACCGCGGTCGGTGCGCCCCCGGCGGCGGATGCCCGCGGTGTCCACCAGGCGCACCCTCCGCCCCCTCCACACCACCAGCTCGTCCACCGCGTCGCGCGTCGTGCCGGGGAGCGGCGAGACGATGACCCGCTCCTCCCCGACCAGGCGGTTAAGGAGCGAGGATTTCCCTACGTTGGGGCGGCCGACGATGGCCACCGCCAGCTCCGCCTCCACCCCTGTCTCCGCCTCCTCGCCGGGCGGGAGGTGCGGTTCCAGCAGCTCCCACAGCGCCTCGATGCCGAGACCGTGCTCGGCGGACACGCTCACCACGGGGAACCCCCAGAGGGCGAACTCCCCGGCCCCGAGCTCCGCACCCCGACGATCCGCCTTGTTGGCGGCCACCACCACTGGTCGCCCGTGGCGGCGGAGCAGGGCGGCGATCTCGCCGTCGGCCGCGGTGACGCCGGCGGCCGCGTCCACCACCAACACCACCACGTCGGCACTGGCCACCGCCACCAGCACCTGCTCCCGCACCAGGCGCGGGATGAGCGCCTCGCTGTCGGACTGGAACCCCCCCGTGTCCACCACCACTACCTGCCGGCCGTCGGGCCGGTACGCTTCCCCCGCCACGCGGTCGCGGGTCACGCCGGGAAGATCGTGGGTGAGGGCCTTGCGGGACCTGGTGAGGCGGTTGAAGAGGGTGCTTTTGCCCACGTTGGGGCGGCCGACGATGGCAACGGTGGCGGGCATGGTCAGGCGGGAGGGCTCGTGGGCAGCGCCAGGCGGGGACCGGTGCGGGTCTCCTCCACCTCCCGGTAGAGCACGAGCCAGCGGCCCTCCAGTTTCTTCAGCTGGATCGAGGAGTGGAGGAGGGAGTGCACGTCCTGCCCGATGAGCTCCCCGGTGAAGGCGTCGAAGCGCCGAGTGTCCCACACCTCGGTGCAGGTCACGTAGGCGTTGGCGTGCCGCAGCACCTTCATTCCCGTGATGGTGACCTCCACCAACACCGGCTCTAGCCGGTCGCCGCCTGCCTTGAGGAGATCGATGTCGTGTCGCGCGCGCTCCAGCAGGCGCGGCGCCCCCACGCCTTCGAGAGGCTTTGGGTCCATTTGCGCGTAGGCAGCGGCCAGCTGGACCAGAAACGTGCGCACCAGCGGTTCGAGGACCGCCCGCTCCTCGGCGGTGGGCGCGTCGCTCTCGCAGCCAGTCGCGCCGAGGGCAAGAACGAGGACGAGGGGAACCGTCCTGAGGTGCATCGACCACCTCCCGGCACCGGCCAGAGTAGCACCTCTTCTCCCTGCCTCCCTCGCGTATACTCGGGCCATGCCGCACCGTCTCACGGTGGCCGACCTGATGAGCCGCGAGCTGGTCACGCTCGCCGAGGACGACACCCTGGCCGACGCCCAGGCGTGCATGGCGCGGGGGCGCGTGCGGCACCTTCCCGTGGTACGCGACGGCAAACTGGTAGGGCTCGTCACGCATCGCGACCTCCTGGCCGCCTCCTTTTCCGTCTTCGCCGAGGTGAGTTCCCGCGAGGAACGGGAACTCTTCGCCACCATCCCGGTGCGGGAGCTGATGCACGACGCCGTCACCGCGCCGCCCCACATGCCGGTGGAGGAGGCGGGGCGCATCCTGCTCCAGAACAAGTTCGGCTGCCTACCGGTGGTGGATTCGGACGGGGTGCTGCTCGGCATCGTCACCGAGGCCGACTTCTTGCGACTGGCCCTGCGCATGCTCGAGGCCCTGCGTGGTTCGTGAACCCTGCAGCGCTCCCGTGCGTTGGCACTGGCGGAGGTGCTGATGTCCCGCCGCTCGCTCCTCGCTGTCCTCGCCCTCGCCGCCGCCGGCTGGTCGTGCGACCGGCCGCGGCCGCTCTCCGAAGCTCCTGGCCGCCACACCTTCCCGGCGCGCGCTGGCAAGCTCGTCGAGATCCAGGTGCGCTCGCTGGACGTGGCGGTCACCGTGGCCGAGAGTGACGAGATCGCCGTCGAGCTGCGCCTCGCCCCGGGCGTCTCCAGCACGGCGCGAAACCGGCGCTGGCTCGAGCGCCACCGGCCAGTTTTCGACGACAGCCCGGAGCGCCTCCGCGTGTCCATCCCCGCGCGCGTCCCGAGTTTTTCCGTCGGCTGGTCCCCCCCCGGCGGTACCCTTTCCGTTACCCTGCCCCCCTCCTGTCAGCTCGAGGTGGAGACCACCTCCGGCGAGGTGAGCCTCGACGGTTCGGCTCCCCTGGCGGGCGAGGTGCGCATCGCCAGCCATTCGGGGGACCTCACCGTCCGCGGCGGCGCGGCTCGCCTGGTCGTGGAATCGGTTTCCGGGGATGTCACGATCCTCGGGCCCCCCCTCGCCCTGCTGGACGTTCACACCACCTCGGGGGACGTGCTGCTGCGAGCCGGGTGCGCGCGGACGCTCCTGGAGAGCACCTCGGGCGACGCCCGCCTCGTGCGACTCACGGGGGAACTCTCCGCCACCACCACCTCCGGCGACCTGCAAGCCTCCTTTGCCGCCCTCGGCCCCGGCGAGGCAATCACCGTGACCAGTGTCTCCGGCAACGTCACCCTGGCCCTTCCCGACGTGCCGGTGTCGGGCCAGGTGCAGACGGTCAGCGGCCGGATCCGCTCCCGCTTCGACGGGGACTGGCAGCGGCGCCACCGCGCCCTGCTCCTGCCGTCGCGGCCAGACGCTGTCCAGTTGCGCGTGGCCACCACCTCCGGCGACGTGGTGCTCTCCCGCCGTCCCTGAGCGGCCTCCGGAAAATCGAACATATCCCGTCGCGCGTCCGGTTTTTCGGATATCATGGGCGCCGTGGACGAGCGGCCGGCCCTCTCCAGCGACTCGGCGGTGTTCCCCCTGCCGCGGCCAGGGTGGAGAAAGCTGCGGGAGCACCGGACTCTGGCCGCGGTGCTGTGCCTCACGGGGGTGCTCTCGGTGGCGGCCGGTCTGGCCGGCGCCCTGCAGCGCATCGGCCAGTTTCAGCGCCTCGATTTCGCCACCGTCGAGACCCCCCAGGGCTTCTTGATCGTCGCCGTGGAGCCGCGCAGCGGCGCCGCGCGCGCGGGTTTGACCTGGGGCGACTCCATCCGCTCCGTGGACGGGGTGGTCCCGGCCAACCCGGCGCAGCTGGAACGCCTGCTCTTTGCCAAGCGAGTGGTGGTGCTGGACGTGGAACAGCGCGGCCTCAGCCGCCAGGTGGCCTACTACGCGCCGGCGCCCAAGATCGACGTCCGCTACCTGACCGTGGCGTTCGCCGCCATGTTCACGCTGGTGGTGGCGACGCTCGTCTTCATCGGCCAGCCCAGCGCCCACTCCGGGCGGTTCCTGGCGTTGGCGCAGGCGCTGTTCGTGGCGGTGGTGGTGCCCGCTCCGTTGCCGCGCGAGTCGGTGGGACAGCTCCTCCTCCTCGCGCGCGACCTGGGGCGCCTCGCCCTGCCGCCGCTGCTGGTGACCTTCTTCGCCACCTTCCCCCAGCTCGCGGCGGGGCCGGCGTTCCGCCTCACAGCCTTCGCCCCCTCCGCCGTGGTGGGGGCTGGACGCGTCGGCCTGGCCGCCGGGTGGCTCCCCCCCGTGGCGGGGAACGTGCTCCTGCCCGAAGCCCTCGACATCGCCACCGTGGCCCTGGTGATGGCTGGCATCGCCACCTCCGCGGTGCTGGGCGTGCGTTCGTACCTGCGCAGCCGAGACGACCCGACCAAGCGCCGGCAGGTGGAGTGGGTGGCACTGGGGGCGGCCGCCGGCTTCACCCCCTACCTGGTGCTGTCGCTGATCCCGCAACTCGCCGGGGCCGAGTTCCAGGTCCTCTCCTGGATCTCCCTCCTCCCCTTGGCCCTGGTGCCGCTGGGCGTGGCCTCTTCGCTCCTGGAGTTTCGGCTGTGGGATCTGGAGGACATCACGCGGCAGGTCATCGCCACCGGTCTGGCCGTGCTGGTGGGCAGCATTTCCTTTGCCCTCCTCGCCTACGCCCTCACCGAACTGGGGTTCCAGCTGGGCAACCTGCGCAACCTGGTGGCGGTGGCGGGGGGGGTGGCCCTGGCCGCCCTCACAGTCCCCCTGCGGCGGTCCCTCCTCAACGTCCTGGAGCGCTTCCAGTACCGCGAGCGGCTGGCGGCCCGGCGGGCCCTCACCGCCTTTGCGGAAGAGGTGGCGAGCCACCACGAGCCGGACGAGCTCCTGGCGCGCCTCCGGCAGCTGGTGCGCGACGCCCTGGGGGTCGAGCAGGTGGTGACGTACCTGGAGGGACACGGCCAGCTCCTCCCCCTCCCCGCGGACGAAGCCTACCCCCCCCTCGTGGCGGAGGATCTCGCCGGCCCCTTCCCCACCGCTGCCGAGCGACCGCTCGCGGCGGCGGGGCTCTGGCACCGCTTCCCCCTCGCCCGCGACGGCCGGGTCGTCGGCATCCTCTACTGCAGTCGGCGGCGGGGCCAGCTGCCGCTGGGCCACGGGGAGCGGCGGCTGGTCTCCGCGCTCGCCGCCCAGGCCGCCCTGGCCCTCCAGAACACCCTGCTGCTCTCCCATCTGCGCCGGCAGCTGGAGGAACACCGGCTCCTGGAGGACTACCTGGAACGGGTGTTCCAATCCTCCGCCGCCGCGCTCTTGATCTGCGACGCGAGCGGCCGGGTGCTGCGGGCCAACCGCAAAGCGGCCCAGCTGCTCGGGAAGCAGGACAACACCCTCGTGGGGCGGAGCCTCACCCAACTGGTGCAGGCTCCCCAGGAGTGGGGCTCCTCCCTGCCGGACAACGTCTCCGGCGTGCCGATTCGCTTCGCCGTCGGGGGGGCGCTCCGCTCGGGGCTGGTCTCCATCGCCGCCCTGGAGACCGAACCCGGCTGCTTCGACGGCCGCATCGTGGCCCTGGACGACATCTCCGATCAGCTCACCCTGGAGCAGCGCCTGGCGCAGCAGGAACGCTTCGCCGCCCTCGGCCGCCTGGCGGCCGGCCTCGCCCACGAGATCAATACGCCGGTGACGGGCATCGCCTCCTACGCCCAGCTCCTCCGGGACCTCACCGCCCCGGGCGACCCCCGCCTCCCCCTGCTGGAGAAGCTGGAAGAGCAAGCGTTTCGCGTTTCCCGCATCGTCACCAACCTGATGGAGCTGGCCCGCCCCGCGGGCTTCGAGCGGCGGCGTTGCGACCTGGCGGCGATCGTCGCGAGCGAAGTGGAGAAGATGGCCCCGGAGGCCGCGCGCCAGGGGGTTCGCCTCGCCTCCCGCACCGACGGCCCGGCGCTCTTGGACGGCAACGCGGTGCAGCTGGAACTCGCCACCCACAACCTGCTGCGCAACGCACTCCAGGCCACCCCTCGCGGCGGTTCGGTGGAGGCCGCCGTGCGCCACGAGGGGGGGGCGCTCCACCTCACCGTGGCCGATACCGGGGAGGGGGTGCCGGAGGAACTGCGCGAGAGGATCTTCGAGCCGTTCGTCACCTCCCGGCAGGGACGGGGGGGGACCGGCCTGGGGCTGGCCATCACCCGCGACATCGTGCGCGCGCACGGCGGGGCCATCGCGGTGAAGACCAACGAGCCCCGCGGAACCGTGGTGGAAGTGGTGTTCCCACCGCGCGGAGGGCAACATGCGCATCTTGATCGTTGACGACGAGCCGGTGCTGCAGGACGTGCTCGGCACGCTGCTCCGCCGGGAAGGGTTCGAAGTGATGCAGGCGAGCACCGCCGCCGAGGGGTTGCGGCTCGTGGAGGAGCAGGAAACCGACCTGGTGCTACTCGACCTCATGCTCCCCGACCGGCCGGGGCTCGAGGTGCTCAAGGAACTGAAGAAGAAGGACCCCGAGCTGGTGGTGGTGGTGATCACCGCCTACTCCTCGGTGGAGGGCGCCATCGCCGCCATGCGGGAGGGGGCCTTCCACTACATCCCCAAGCCGTTCAAGAACCAGGAAGTCATCCTCACGGTGCGCAAGGGGCTGGAGCAACGGCGCCTGCAGTCGGAGAATCGGGCCCTGCGCCAGCGCCTGGAGGGGATCGAGAACCTGGTGTGGCGGGGACCAGCCATGGGATCGGTGATCGAGCTGGTGCGCCGCGCCGCCCCCTCCCGCTCCAACATCCTGCTCACCGGCGAATCGGGGACGGGCAAAGAACTCCTGGCCCGCGCCATTCACCAGCTCTCCCCCCGCGCCGCCGGTCCCTTCGTGGTGGTGAACACCGGCTCGGTACCCACCGACCTCCTGGAGTCCACCCTCTTCGGCCACGTGCGCGGCGCCTTCACCGGTGCGGTGGCGGCCCGGCGCGGGCTGTTCGAAGTGGCAGACGGCGGCACCATCTTCCTGGACGAGATCGGGACCATCACCCCACAGACCCAGGCCAAGCTGCTGCGGGTCATCCAGGAGCGCGAGTTCATCCCGGTGGGCGGTGAGCACACCGTGAAGGTGGACGTGCGCCTCATCGCCGCCACCAACGCCGACCTGCGCGCCATGGTGGCGGACGGGAGGTTCCGCGAAGATCTCTACTACCGCTTGAACGTGATCACCATCGAGCTGCCCCCGCTGCGCGCCCGCAAGGAGGACATCCCCGCCCTGGCGAGCCACTTCCTGCGCCGCTGCGGGGAGGAGAACGGCAAGCCCAACGTGCAGCTCACGCCGGAGGCTCTGGACGTGCTGCTCGCCTTCGACTGGCCCGGCAACGTGCGGCAACTCGAGAACGTCATCGAGCGGGCCGTGGTGCTCTCGAGCGGCGACAGTATCGGCGTGGACCTGCTGCCCGACGAGGTGCGCTCCCCCGCCACCCTGCCGGCGCCCCTCCTGCCGTCGGAGGGGATCGACCTCAAGCAGGCGGTCAACGAGTACACGCGCGCCCTCATCGAGGCGTCGCTCTCCCGCTGCGGCGGCGTCCAGCGGCGCGCCGCGCAGATGCTGGGCGTGCGCCCCTCCACCCTCAACGAGATGATCCGTCGCCTGGGGATCGCCGCCGGGGATCGCCAGTAGGCGGCTAGCACCCCCGCACGCTCGCACCCTCGCCGCCGCGGCGCAGCCGCGCAGCCCCGCTTACGGGGCAGGCGGCGGAGACGTGGCCGCAGGCGCCGCGGTGGGCGTCGCTCGCGGCGCCGCCAAGGCCGCTGGATCGGCCAGCACCTCGCCGACGCGGGCGGCGTCCACACCGAAGGCGCCGCTCCGGCCCGCCACCACGGCGACCTGCTCCCCCGCCGTGCTGCCGGCGAAGAAGCTCGCCTCCACCACCCGGCCGTCGCTGCTGGTAGCCTTCACCGTGCCCAGCGGAGCACCGCCCGGCGGCGGCACGTCGAAGCGCAGCACCTTGAGATCGGCCAGCGAGTTGAGCCGCCGTGCCACCGCATCCCCGTCCACCTCGGCGCCGCCCGCCTTCCACACCCCTTCGCTGCGCTCCAGCTGTACCGTCTTCCCGCCGGCGCTGAGCTCCAGCTTCTCCACCGCCCAGGTGTCGAGCCGGACCAGGTAGGAGGAACGCCACTCCCCCGGCGCTGCCGCGGTCCGCGCCGCGGCGTTGGCGTCCACCCAGAACACGCGGTCGCCGCGCCGGCACGCCACCTGCTTCGCGCCCCCCTGCTCGCGCTCCACGCCGAACTCCAGCTTCACCGGTGGCTTGTCCTTGCGGATTACCGTCACCTCCGCCCGCGGCGGGGCGAGCCCCAGCGCCGCCGGATCGCCGGGCTCGTCGAGGAACTCCTTGATCCTCGCCGCATTGAGGTCGCTCACCAACCCCTCCGCGCGATCCCGGTCAGCCAGGTCGGCCAGGGGCTCGGTGAGGGTCCACACCCCTCCCGAGTGGGCGAGCGCCACCCGCCCGGCCGGCGACACCACGGTGAGGGCCGCCACATCCGAGGAGTACAGGGAGACGAGCTGGTCCGAGCGCCACCCCGACAGGGCGCGATCCAGGTCGGAGGCCACGTACTTGTTGACGATGTAGACCTGCGCGCCCTCGGTCATGGCGGCGCGGGTGTTGCCGAGGGGCATCTCGCCGCCCACCTTCAGCGTGAACCGCTTCCCCCCCTCCTGCTCCACCTGCACCGCCAGGGCCGCTGGGGCCAGGCCGTAACTCTTGAGGTCGAGACCCTCGCCCTCCAGGGTCCGCTCCGCCTTGAGGTAGCGCAGGGTGGAGAGGAGGCTGGACACGGCCCCCTGATTGGCGTCGTCCGCCACCGGCACCACCAGCCGCCACTCTCCCCCCTCCCTCTTCAACTCGAAGTGCCCATGGGTGTTGTCGATCACCACCCGCAGCACCTTGTCCTCATTGAGATCGGCGAACAGCTTGTCCTTGCGTTCCGCCAGCTGGTCCGTGGTGGGCTGGTGGCGCTCCACGAAGTAGATGTAGGCACCCACCCCCAGCACCACCAGGGCCAGCAGCACGAGTCGCGCGGGTCGCATCGCCCCCTCCTAGCGGCGGCGGCGCCACCAGACCACCACGCCAGCGACGATGGCCGCGAGCGGCAGTCCGGCCAGCGACACCAGGGCGACGGTGCGCATCTGCGCCGCCGAGAGGTAGAGGTGGACCTGCTCGGGGGAGCGGGGCGCGATGCCCAGCGCCTCCTCCCGCTTGACCAGCCAGTTGACGGCGTTGAGGGCGAGGTTGAGGTTCCCGGCGTTGGCGACCTGCCCGTTGCTGGCGAAGTCAGAGTCGCCCACCACCACGAGCCGCCACCCCGTTTCCCGCTCCGTGTCCGACTGCGCGGCCACCGCCAGCGAGACCGGCCCTTGGGTGTCCTTCTCGTCCTTGTCGATGGGCCTGCGAGCCAGGATGGCCGGGATGTCCGTCTCGCCCCACCCCTGCGCCGACGTGACCAGGAGCTGGGCGGAGCTGGCCCCCTCGGCGGTGGTGGTGGTCACCGAGCGGGCCACTGGCAGGAGCACCGACAGCCCCTGCATGCTGCTCACCACCGGGTGGCTGCGGAACTCGCTGGCGTACACCGCCGAGAGGTCGAAGAACGGCAGCCGCCGGGCCGGGTCCAGCACCAGGTCGTTGCCCACCTTGACGCCGTAGCCCGTCAGGAACTCCTCCAAACCCGAGGGGCGCTGCCGCCCCCCCAGCACCGGGTCCAGCAGCACCAGCGCGCGGCCCCCGCCGTCCAGGTAGCCGCGCAGCGCTGTCAATTCGACCGCGGTGTAGGGGGCCTGCGGCCCCGCGACCACCAGCAGATCGCAGTCGGCCGGCACCGAACCCGAGAGGAGGGCCGTCTTCTCCACCGCCAGGTTGTCCCGCTCCAGCGCGGTCTTGAGCTGCGACAGACCGTCGGCGCCGAACCCCTCGGGGTCCAGCTCGCCGTGCCCGGTCACGAAGTACACCTTCGGCACCTTCGGGTTGACGACCCCGAGGATCGCCGAGGTGAACTGCTCCTCACCCTTGTAGCTCTTGAGCTTCGGGCCCTGGCCGAACTGCATGCCGCTGTAATCGTACTCGGCCAGCTGATCGGAGGTCACATACTTGGTGCGGCCCCCCGCGGCGAACACCACGGTGTTGGCCGCCGCCACCCCGTACTGCTTGGCCAGCTGCTGGGTCCGCAAGGGGTCCCGATCCGGATCGATGAACTCCACCTTGAGGTGCCGACTCGCCCCCTGGTAGCGGGTCAACAGCTCCTTGGTCTCGGCAAACAGCGGCGTGGCGGGGGTCATGAAGACCACCACGTCCACGTCGGTGTTCACCGTCTTGAGGATGCTCTTCGTCTTGTCGGAGAGCGAGTACACCTGCGACTTTGTCCAGTCGGACCGCAGGTAGTGCCGGTACCCCAGCCAGTTGATCATCCCCACGAGCACCACCACCAACAGGGTGGCCACGGCGGTGGAGGAAACTCGAAGCGCCTTCTCCCGTTGCACCGCTCACCTCCCCTTGCTGGCCTCGAGGGCCTTGGTGGCCAGGAACAGGCTCAAGCCCGCCACCGAGAGCTGGTAGACCACGTGCCGCGTGTCCACGAGCCCGCGCGCGAAGTCGTCCATGTGGTCCCAGAGGTTCATGTAGCCCAGGGCCCCTTTCAGCCACGGCGTACTCACCAGCTGTTCCAGCAGCCCCAGGGAGAACAGCACCACCAGCACGGCGAAGGCGAACACCGCCGCCACGATTTGGTTCTTGGCCAGGGCCGAGGTGAGTAGCCCCACCGCCGAGAACAGGATGCCGAGGAGGAGGATCCCCAGGTAGCCGGCCGCCACGGGGCCCGGGTCGATGGCCGAGTGGCTGGCGAGAATCACCACGTAGACCAGCGTCGGGACCCAGAGGAAAAGGTAGAAGAGCAACGCCGCGAGAAACTTGCCGAACACCACCTGGCCCTCGGACACCGGCGAGGTGAGGAGCACCTCGAGGGTGCCGGAGCGCCGCTCCTCCGCGAGGAGCCGCATGGTGATCACCGGCACCATGAAGAGCAGGAACAGCCAGAAGAAGATGGTGCCCCCGAAGAACAGCTTCAAGGGGGCCATGGCCTGGCTGCGCGGATCGTTGAGGAACGCCACGATGAGCCAGAACACGTAGCCGTTGAAGAACAGGAACGCGGTGAGAATCACGTAGGCGAGCGGCGACGAGAAGTACGCCACCAGCTCGCGGCGCACCAGAGCAAACGTCTTACCCACGGCTCACCTCCTCCCCCTGCGCCGCCTCCTCCGCCGTCACGTCCCGCGTGGTCAGGCGCAGGAACACGTCCTCGAGACTCGGGGTGCTCTGGGCGAGCCCCAAGAGCACCCACCCCCGCTCCACCGCCAGTTGGAACACCTGCCGCCGCAGATCCACGCCGGCTTCCACCCCCACCCGGTAGCGGCCGTCCCCCTCCCGCTGCACCTCGGTGGCGCCGGGGAGCGCCGCCAGGGCTTCGGCCACCCCGTCGCCGGGCGCTTCGAGCTCGACGGTGAGCTCGCTGGCGCCGGTCAGACCCGCGCGGAGCTGCTCCGGCGTCCCGTCGGCCACGATGCTGCCGCGGTCGATGATCAGGACGCGGCGGCACACCTGCTCCACCTCGGGCAGGATGTGCGTGGAGAGGATCACCGTGTGGTCCCGCCCGAGCTCCCGCAGCAGTTCGCGGATCTTGACGATCTGCCGGGGGTCCAACCCGATGGTGGGCTCGTCCAGGATCAGCACCTTGGGGCGGTGGATGAGGGCCCCGGCCAGGCCGACCCGCTGGCGGTACCCTTTCGAGAGGGTGCCGCACAGCTGGCGCCGCACGTCGGCCACCATGCAGCGCTCGCTCACCTCGGCGATGCGCGCCTTCACCTCCGCGCGCGGCACCCCCTCCACCGAGGCGCGGAACCGCAGGTACTCCTCCACCCGCATTTCCGGGTAGAGGGCCACGTTCTCGGGCAGGTAGCCGATGGCAGCCCGCGCCGCGAGGGGGTCACGGGCCACGTCGATGCCGGCCACCCGCACCCGGCCTGCGGTGGGTTCCAGGTAGCCGGTGATCATGCGCATCGTCGTCGTCTTGCCGGCGCCGTTGGGGCCGAGGAAGCCGAGAACCTCGCCCTCCGGCACGAAGAACGAGACGTTGCCCACCGCCTCCTTGTCCACGTAGCGTTTGCTCAAGCCCTCCACTTCGATCACCTGCCACCTCCCTGTCGCATGGCGCCCGCGCCGCGCCCCCTGGCAGAGGAAGACCTTGCCGCGGCGCGGCCCGGTGGCCGCCAAAGCAAGCGGAGTGCCATTCTACGCCACGCTGGCCCGCACATCCGCCGAGGGGCAGGCCAAGATGACGCGCCAGCAGGACCCGCCGCTCCCCTCTGTCGGCTGGGCAGCCGCCCGCGCCCGCCATCGGCGGCTCGCCCGCGGCCCGCGGGACACCTGGCCGGCGGCCAGTGCCCGCCGGGGAGGGCGGGGAATTCAGCGGTTCATGAGCAGCAGCAGGATCGCCTTTTGCACGTGGAGCCGGTTCTCGGCTTCGTCGAAGATCACCGACCACCGCCCGTCGGCCACCTCGGGCGCCACCTCCTCGCCCCGGTGGGCGGGCAGGCAGTGCATGAAGATGGCGTTCTTGTCGGCCCGTTCCATAAGCTCCGGCGTCACCATGAAGCCCTGGAACGCCGCCAGCCGCTCCTGCGCCTCCGCCTCCTGCCCCATCGAAGCCCAGACGTCGGTGTAGACCACGTGGGCCCCGGCCACCGCCTGCTCCGGGTCCGAGACGATCTCCAGGGTGGTGCCGGCAGCCTGGGCGTCGGTGCGCGCCAGCTCGACGATCTCCGGCTTCGGCTGGTACCGCTCGGGGGTCGCCACGCGCACGTGGACCCCGCACTTCGGCCCACCGAACATGAGCGAGTGGCACATGTTGTTGCCATCGCCCACGAAGGCCAGGGTGAGCCCCTTGGTATGGCCGAACTTCTCCCGCATGGTGAAGTAGTCGGCCAGCGCCTGGCAGGGGTGGAGCAGATCGGTGAGGCCGTTGATCACCGGCACCGTGGCGTGCTTCGCCAGCTCCGTGACCGCGGCGTGCGCAAAGGTGCGGGCCATGATCCCGTCCACGTAGCGGGACAGCACCTTGGCGGTGTCGGAGATGGGTTCGCCGCGGCCGATCTGGATATCGCGGCTGGACAGGAAGGTGGCCAGGCCGCCCAGCTGGTACATCCCCATCTCGAAGGACACGCGCGTCCGCGTGGAGGACTTCTCGAAGATCATCGCCAGCGTCTTGCCGGCCAGCGAGGTCCGGTACCGGTCCGGCCGGGCCTTCACGTTGGCCGCCAACTGGAACAGGGCCTCCACCTCCTCGGCGGAGAGGTCGTGGATGGAGATGAGGTCCTTGTGCCGTTGCCAGGGGTTGTGCAGCATGTCAGGCTCCCTCCTCGTCGGCCACCTTGTCGGCCACGATGTACGTCCCGCCCTGGCGGGCGAGCGCCTCCTTGAGGTGCTCGGCGTCGGTGATGAGCACCTCCTTGCCAGTCTGCTCGACGAACTGAATGGCCGCGCGGATCTTCGGTCCCATCGAGCCGGGCGGGAACTGGTGTTGCTCGAGCATCTCCTTCGCCTTCGCCACGGTGAGCTCCCGGAGCCACCGCTGGTTGGGCCGGCCGAAATTCTCCGCCACCTGCGGCACCTGCGTGAGGATGATGAACAGATCGGCGTCCAGCTCCTTGGCCAAGAGCGCCGCCGTGTAGTCCTTGTCGATCACCGCCTCGACGCCGCGGTAGTAGCCGCCCACGTCCTGGTAGACGGGGATTCCGCCCCCGCCCGCAGCGATCACGACGGCGCCGTGTTCCACCAGGTGCTTGACCACATCCGCGTCCAGCACCCGCCGGGGTGGCGGCGACGGCACCACCTTGCGCCAGCCGCGGCCCGCGTCCTCCACCATCTGCCAGCCCTGTTCCTGCATCAGCGCGTTGGCGCGATAGGCGGTGAAGTATGGGCCCACCGGTTTGGAGGGGTTGTCGAAGGCCGGGTCGTCGCGCGCCACTTCCACCTCCGAGAGCACAGTCACCACCGGCTTGGCGATCTGCTCCTCGTTGAGGCGGTTGCGGAGCTGATTCTGGAGCATGAACCCCATCGAGCCCATGGTCTGGGCCACGCACACGTCGAGGGTCTGCGGGGGGATCTTGGTGATCGCCTCTTCCACCTGGATCATGATGTTGCCCACCTGCGGCCCGTTCCCGTGCACGATCACTAGCTCGAAGCCGCGGTGGATGATCTCCACCAGCCACCGCGTGGCCTTCCAGGCGAGCGTGAACTGCTCCTCCTGGGTGCCGTGGTCCTGCGGGCGCAGGAGGGCGTTCCCCCCGAAGGCGATGAGGGCCACCTTCCGCCGATCTCCTGAGTTGTCCCTGGTCACGAGGTCCTCCGTCCGCTGGCGGGGAGTGCCCGCGCGGAAGGTATGGGATTGTCCCCGCGGCCAGCGTTCCCGTCAAGCCGCGGCGGGGCGCTGGTCGGGTCGCGGCTGGCCGAGGCGGCCAGCAGCGGCTCGGAGAGTGGCAGAATGTCGCCATGGACACCTTCGAACACCCCCTGGCGAGCCGCTACGCCTCGCGGGCCATGCAGGAACTCTTCTCGCCGGCCCGCAAGTTCGCCCTGTGGCGCCGACTGTGGCTGGAGTTGATGCGCGCCGAGCGCGACCTGGGCCTGCCCATCCCGGCGGAAGCCATCGAGGAGCTGTCGCGCCACCTGGACCCTACCCCGGCCGAGCTGGCCCGCGCCGAGGAGCTGGAGCGGGAAACCCGCCACGACGTGATGGCACACCTCAAGGCCGTGGCCGAGGTGGCCCCCGCCGCCGGCCCGTGGCTGCACCTGGGCGCCACCTCCGCCTACCTGGGCGACAACACCGACCTCATTCTCCTGCGAGAGGCCAGCGATCTCCTCCTCGCCCGGGCCGCCGGGGCGGTGGCCGCGCTGGGCGAGTTCGCCCGCGCCCACGCCTCGCTCCCCTGCCTGGGCCACACCCACTTCCAGCCAGCGCAACCCACCACCGTGGGGAAGCGCGCCTGTCTGTGGCTCGCGGATCTGCTGGCGGACCTGGAGCGGCTGGAGTT
Organism: Acidobacteriota bacterium; assembly: GCA_037441065.1. Taxonomy (GTDB): domain Bacteria; phylum Acidobacteriota; class Thermoanaerobaculia; order Thermoanaerobaculales; family Thermoanaerobaculaceae; genus JACADV01. The sequence goes on from JBBISY010000004.1 coordinate 119,022, forward strand.
CGAACGCGACCGCCTCCGCCTGCGCGGGGCAAAGGGCACCACCGGCACCCAGGCCTCCTTCCTGCAACTGCTGGGCGATCACACCAAGGTGCGGGAGCTGGACCGGCGGATCGCGGCGGTGTTCGGTTTTCCCGGCACCTATCCGGTGACCGGCCAAACCGCACCGCGCAAGCCGGAGTTCTACCTGCTCTCCTGTCTCTCCGGGATCGCCCAGTCCGGCTACAAGTTCGCCACCGACGTGCGCCTCCTCTCGCGCCTCAAGGAACTGGACGAGCCGGCCGAACCGGGGCAGGTGGGGTCCTCCGCCATGCCGTACAAGCGCAACCCGATGCGCTGCGAGCGCCTGTGCAGCCTGGCCCGCTTCGTCATCTCCCTGGAGGCCAACGCCGCCTGGACGGCCGCCTCGCAGTGGCTGGAGCGCACCCTGGACGACTCGGCCAACCGGCGGTTGACCCTCCCCGAGGCGTTCCTCGCCACCGACGCGCTGCTCCTGCTGTGGCAATCGGTGGCGCAGGGGCTCGTGGTGTACCCGGCGATGATCGCCCGCAACCTGGCGGAGGAGCTGCCCTTCATGGCCGTGGAGACGATCTTGATGGAGGGCGCCGCCCGGGGCGGCGACCGCCAGCGGCTGCACGAGAGACTCCGCATCCTCTCCCGGGAGGCGTCCCGCCGCGTCAAGGAGGAGGGGAAGGACAACCCGCTTCTCGAACTCATCCTCCAAGACCCCCAGTTCGGCCTCGACCGGCCCTCCCTGACGCGCCTGCTGGACCCGGCCCGCTTCGTGGGGCGCGCCCCCGAGCAGGTCGGGGAGTTCCTCGCCGAGGTGGTCGAGCCCTGGCTGGCCGCGCACCCCGCGGCGGCCCCTCGGGAGGCGGTGCGGGTGTGAGGGAGCGGCCCCCCAGCGAGCGGCGGCGGCCCATCCCCCGCGCCCCCGCGCGGTGGTGGCGTCGCGCCGTCTGGTCGCTCGTGCTCTGTTCCGCCTGCGCCACGAGCCAGCGGGTCACCCCGCCCCCCCCTCCCGCTCCGCCCGCCCTCGCCCCCGGCTGGAGCGAGGAGGGACTGGCCTCCTGGTACGGCGAGCCGTACCACGGCCGCCCCACCGCCTCGGGGGAACGCTACGATATGGGGGAGATGACCGCCGCCCACCGCTCCCTCCCGTTCGGCACCGAGGTCCGCGTGCGCAACCTCCGCAACGGCGCGGAGGTCACCGTCCTCGTCAACGACCGCGGCCCGTTCGTGGCCGGGCGGATCCTCGACCTCTCCCGCGCCGCCGCCGAGCGGCTGGACGCGGTGAGGGAGGGGGTGGTACCGGTGCGCCTGGTGGTGGCGCGGGTGGGGGACGGGATGGTCACCACACCCTGCTGGGAGGTGCAGGTGGGCGCCTTCGCCCGGGAGGAGAACGTGGTCCGGGCGCGCCGGCGGCTGGAGGCGGAGGGGTATTCGGTCCGGCTGGCGCCGGCAGGCGGCGGCCTCACCCGCGTGCGGGCCACCGCGGTGGGCGACCGCCGTGCCGCCCTGCGCGTGGCCGCTGCGCTCGCCCAGAGTTTCCCCGGGGCCGTGGCGGTCCCCTGCCCGTCGCCGCGCGGAGGCGGACGGTGAAGCGCACCGCCCTCGCCATGGCCCTGGCGCTTCTGGTGGGGAGCCGCGTGGCGGCCCAGGAACCCGCCACCCTCGTGGTGGAAAACCTCCCCTGCTCGCTGGCCGGCACGTGGCTGTTCCGGACCGGGCACGACCCAGCCTGGGCCAGTCCGTTCCGAGAACGCCGCTACTGGCAGAGCATCGAGGTGCCGGGGCCGTGGGAGCGGCAAGGCTTCGGCTCCTACAACGGGCACGCGTGGTACCGGCTCAGCTTCTTCCTCCCCTCCCGCTTTGCCGGCGAGACGCTGGGGCTCGACCTGGGCACCATCGGCGACGTTGACGAGGTGTTCCTGAACGGCCGGCCAGTGGGGGCCACGGGGAACCCGCCACCGGATTTTCAGAAGGCAACCTTGGCGCGCCGCTTCTACCTCATCCCCAAGGATGCGCCGCGCTTCGGCGAGTACAACGAACTGTCGATCCACGTTTACAACAAGACGCGTTTCGGCGGGCTGCTCGGGCCGGCGCCGAGGCTGGACCGCTGGGAGCGCGTGCTGCTCGCCCAGGTGCTGCGCGACGTGGCCATCTGGGTCCTCGCCGCGGTTCTTGGCACCCTCGCCTGCATCCAGTTGCTCGTCTTTTCGAGCCAGCGACACGACACCGAGTACCTCGCCTTCGCGCTGTTCCTCCTGGCCATCGCGCTCTACTACCTCACCTACACCACCTGGGGCCCGGTTCGTCTCCTGGGGCACAGCACCAATTTCCGTCTCAACGTGGCCTGCCTCCTGGCCGCGGTGGCGCTGTTCCTGCCGCCGATCTACACCCTCGCCCGCCGCGCGTTGCCAGTTGGCGTGCTGGGCAGCCAGTCGCTCCTCGCCCTGGGGGTGGCGTTCAGCGTTGTCTGGCGGGACGAGAGCGATCTCTACTTCTGGGTGTACATCGCCGAGCTGGTGGCCGTCTTCTTTGCCGTGGCCGCCTTGCGCGTTCTCGCCCTGCACGTCTGGTCCCGGAGCTGGGGACGAGCCTTGTTTGCCACGAGCCTCGCCTTCCTCCTGCTGGTGGCGGTGGACATCCTAGTGGACCTCGGTCTCGTCCCGAGAATCCCCGTTCTTCTCGGAGAAATGTACTCTCCCCTGGCGATCGTCCCCTTGGCCGCCGTCCTCTCCGCCGCCCTGGTGGGCCGCTGGGCGGAGCGTCGCTGGGGCGAGCCCACCGACGTGTCCAGCGGTCTGTCCACTTTGGAGCGCTTCACCGCCGCGCTGGGGCGGGAGATGGATCGCTCGCGTCGCTCCTTTGCGCCGCTCACCGTGGCTCTTCTCCGCGTGACCGGCGACGGTCCTCTCGCCACGGGCGAGTCGGTCGGTTCGGTTGCCGCCAAGGTGCTGCGCCGCTCCCTCCGCCAGGTGGACCTGGTCGCCCGGCGCCCCGACGACACGTTCGCCATCCTCCTGGCGGACACGGACGAGCGGGCGGCCATGGCGACGCTGGACCGCCTCCGCCGGGCCATCGCCGACACCCTCGGCGCATCCCACCACCCCACCACGGTGGCGGGCGTGGCGCAGTACCGCCCCTCCCGCCACGCACTTCCCGCCGAACTGCTGGCGGAAGCGGAGGGGGCGCTGTACGCGGCCATGAACGAAGGGGGCAACGCCACAGCCACCGCACCCTAGCCGCGGCAAGGCGCCCCCTGGAGCACCGCCGCGGGGCGCGCACCGCCTCCCAGCCAGGTGGGCCGCCCTTGCATTCGACTATCCGAACATTCTGTCCGGCGCTACGTACAAACTGTCGGCCCCCGGTTCGATCTGCTGGCTTGTCCTTGGCAAGCCCCTTGCTTGATCAGATGGGGGTGTTGATGGGTACCCGCCGCTGCCGGATGGGGAGCAGCACCGAGGTCGACACCCACCTCGGCAGGGGTGGTCAGTGTGTCCGTCGGTTGTCGACAACAGAACGAAGAGGAGGAAAGAGCATGAGACGTCTTTGGATCGTGGTCCTCGCCGCGCTGGTGGCGCTGCCAGCGTTGGCCCAACAGCAGTATGGCTCCATCGCCGGCACGGTGGTGGACGACCAGAGCCAGCCGCTCCCCGGGGTGACCGTGACCCTGACCGGCCCCTACCTGCAGGGGAGCCGCACGCAGGTCACGGATCAGGCCGGCCGCTTCCGCTTCATGCCGCTGCCCCCAGGGTCTGATTACGCCATCAAGTACGAGCTGTCCGGTTTCAACACCCTGGAGCAGTCCGGCATCGTCGTGAACGTGGGCAAGGAAACGGCTGTCGAAGCGCAGATGTCGCTCTCCCAGTTCGCTGAGACGATCACCGTGACGGCCGAGAAGATCGTCGTGGACACCACCAAGTCCACCGTGGAGTACGCCGTCGACTGGAAGCTCCTCAACAGCATGGCCACCAACCGGAACTTCCAGACTTTGATGCAGATGGCCCCCGGCGTGCGGGCCGGCAACAACCCCTACGTGCACGGTGCGTCGAACGACGCCAACATTTACCTCATCGACGGCGTGGACACCACCGACCCGCGGACCCAGACCTGGGGCACGGCCATCAACTGGGACACCATCCAGGAGGCACAGGTCCAGACGGCCGGCTTCGCCGCTGAGTTCGGCCGCGCCACCGGCGGCGTGGTGAACCTGGTGACCAAGTCGGGCGGTAACGACTTCTCCGCCACCCTGCGCTACATCTGGCAGCGGGCCGACTGGTCGGCCAAGGGCGGCATCGACGAGGAAACCGGGACCAAGAAGCCGGGTGCGGGGCGCTCCGACGAGGACCGGCCCTCGCTCACCTTCGGCGGTCCCATCGTCAAGGACGCGCTGTGGTTCTACACCGCCTACGAGAAGCGCGCCAACCACCGCCAGTACGACTATTACCCGGACCTGGCCACGGCGGTGGCGGGCGGCGCCAAGTCCGTGGACCAGACGGACTACGTGGGACGGTACCTCTCCGGCAAGCTCACCTGGCAGGTCAACCCCAGCAACTCGGTGGTGGGCTACTACAACGAGGACCCCATCGACCTGGAGCCGCTGCGCCGCGGCTGGTACGAATCGGCCACGGCGCACTACACGCCGTCCATGGACCAGCACCAGTTCCAGGGCGGCAACAACTACTCGCTGCAGTGGTACGGGATCATGACCCCGAACTTCTTCCTCGAGGGAAAGTACCAGTACCACAAGCAGGAACTCAACGTCTACCCGATGGACAAGTCCCTCTGGGGTCAGCAGCCGTACATGCGGCAGTCCACCCCGGCGGCGGGCGGCAACACCTTCTTCGGCGGCGCCTACTACGACTACGGCTCGATCCGGCAGCGTGACGGGTTCCTCTTCACCGGCTCCTACTTCCTGGACACGGCGGGCTCCTCCCACCAGTTCAAGGCGGGGATCGAGTACCTGCAGCTCGAGCCCACCGCCGGCCGGCTCTTCAACCCGCTCGGCTACTACATCCTCAATTCGGCTGGCAACCCCACCTCGCGCTACACCTGGACCAACCAGGTGAAGGAGAACACCACCAAGCAGAACTACAAGGCGATTTTCGTCCAGGACAAGTGGCAGATCGGCCGCGCCACCATCAACCTCGGGGTGCGCGCCGAGAGCACTGCCATCGACAACAACCGGGGCAGCGAGGTGCTGAGCTTCGGCTTCGGCAAGGCCATCGCCCCGCGCCTGGGCTTCGCCTACGATCTCAAGGGCGACTCCCTGCACGCCTCGCTGGGCCGTTTCTACTCGCTGGCCTCCAACTACATCGCCGACTACTTCAACGTGGTGCCGACCAACCAGCAGTACTGGACCTGGAACAGCGCCGCCTGCTCCTACGACCCGAACACGAGGCCGTGGGAGTACGACACGAGCTGCTGGCGCCTGCGCTACGACGTCAACCTGGGCGCCTCCGCCACCCTCGACCCCGACCTGAAGCCGCAGTACGTGGATGAGTTCTCCGTCGGCTACGACAAGCTGCTCTCCGACTTGTTCGCCGCCGGCATCAACTTCGTGTGGCGCGAGCAGCCCTACGTCATTGACTCCTACGACCCGGAGGAGACCGGTGTGCCGCTCCTCTGCAACTTCCCCAAGGACTGCGGCAGCGACATCGGCGACAAGTACATGGAGTACCGCGCCGTCGAGCTCAACTTGAAGAAGCGCTTCGGGCCCGACGGCTTCCAGTTCCTGGCCGCCTACACCCACGTGTTCAAAGCGGACTCGTGGCTGGCGGACTACCGCGGCGCGGTGCCCGGCACGGTGTCCAGCTACGCCAGCAACAACCCCCTCTGGTACGGGCGCATGGAGGGGACCGACGAGTTCAAGGTGACCGGTTCCTACACTATGCCCTGGAAGACCACGGTGGGGATCACCGCCTTCTGGAACTCGGGCGCGGTCTATACGCCGACCCACGTGGATTCCGCAGGCTACACGATCCCCGACGCGCGTCGCGGTTCGAAGGAAGCTCCCGACCAGTGGGAGGCCGACCTCCACGTGGAGCACCCCATCTCCCTGGGCCCCTTCGATCTGGCCGTGTACTTCGACCTCTTCAACGCCATCAACCGGCAGGGCGTTGCGACCGTCAACCCCACCACCACCTCGGCCAACTACGGCAAGCCTTCCACCTGGCAGGCGCCTCGCCGCTTCCAGGCCGGCATCTTGATCCAGTACTGACGCTCACCCGCTGCTGCGAGGCGCGCCCGGAGGGTCACCTCCGGGCGCGTCGCTTTCTCGGCCACGGTGACGGCCTACAATGCCTCCCATGGCGTCGGCTCGGGGAATGGCTCGCCCACGGCACCGCGTCGTCTTGTGGGGAGGTGCTGCCACCGCTTTCCTCTTCGTCCTGCTCGCGACCGTGCCGCCCAGTGACCAGCACCGCGTGGTGGCGATCTCCCGCTTCGGCCGCTCGGTTCGCCTGCTGCCCCCCCGCTTGGCGTTCTCCCTCCTGCCCCTCGAGCGCCGCCTGTCGCTGCCCCGGCGAGACACCGCCACCCTCCTCGAGATCCCGACCCAGCTCCCCCTGGCGGGCGGAGCCGCGGTGCGAGCGATCCTCCACCTGGAGCTGGAGGGGGACGGCCCCTTGCCCCTGGCTGCCGGGCGCGTCCGGACTCTGGGGTGGGCGGCGGCCTGGAGCGAATGGCTCGGCCAGCTCGATCTCGACGCCGAGCAGACCCGCCGTGCCCTGGCGGCCACCGCCCAGTGGCGCTCGATCTTTCCGAACGATCCGCCGGTGCCGCCCCTCGATCTTGAGCCGCAGCTCCGCTCGCGGCTCGCCCCCCTGGCGGTGGCGCGCGCCCAGCTCCTCGTCGCCGAGGGGGAGGAGGTGGTACGTGCCGCGGCCGGCCAGGAGCTGGCCCGCCGCATCCAGGGGCGGGGGCGGCTGGTCGTGCTGGGCCTCGATGCCCTGGATTGGCCGTTCGTGGACGAGCTGGTGGCTCGGGGGGTGATGCCGCACTTCGCGGCGCTGCTGCCGCGCAGCGCCCACGCCGTGCTCGAGGTCCCCGAGCCGCTCATCTCGCCGGTGGTGTGGACCACCATCGCCACCGGCGTGAACCCCGAGTTCCACGGGGTGTTGGACTTCCTCGAGCCGGATCCGGGGGGTGGGCCGCCGCGGCCGGTGAGCGCCGCCTCGCGCCAGGTCCCCGCGCTGTGGGAGATGGTGGCGGCGGCGGGACGCTCCACCGCCACCATCGGCTGGTGGGCTACCTTCCCGGCCGAGGCGCCGCCGGGGGGGGCCGTCTATTCGGACCGTCTCACCGAGCAGCTGCTGGGCCTCTCCGCCTCGGTGCCGAGACTCGCCGACCCGCCGGACGCGGAGGCGCGGGCGCACCGCGTAGCGGTCAAAGCCACGGAGGTGACCGCCGAGATGGTAGCCCCCTTCGCCCCCCTCACCGGCGAGGAGCTGGCCGCCGTGCGGCGCGGCGCCACCTCCTGGGACGATCCCGTCGGAGGGCTCGCGAAGCTGCTGGCCGCCACCGCCACCATCGAGCGGCTCACCGAGGCGGAACTCGACCGCGGTACTGCTGTCGTGCTCTCCTACCTGGAAGGCACGGACACGGTGGGGCACCTCTTCGCCCCGATGATGTCACCGCCCCTTCCCGGGGTGGACCCTGTGCTGGCGCGCCGCTTCGGGGGCGTGCCGGAACGGTATTTCGCCCACGTGGACGCGTGGCTCGGCAGGATCCTCCAGCACCTTGGGCCCGACGACCGGCTGGTGATCGTCTCCGACCACGGGTTCGCCTGGGGGCAACGGCGCCCCCGCGTGCCCTCGGGCGCCCACACCGCCACCGCCGTGCTCTGGCACCAGCGGGAGGGGGTCTTCCTGGCGTACGGCCGAGGCGTCGAGCCGAGCCGGAATCGGCGCCGCCTGCAGATCCTCGACGTGGCCCCGACCCTCCTGGCCCTCGCCGGTCTCCCGCCGGCGCCGGAGATGCCGGGCAAGAAACCCGACTGGCTTCCCACGGATGCCCCCGCCGGGCGCGTGAACTACGCCACCCTCCTCCCCCGCCGCGCCCCGGTGGCGGTGGAGCTGCCCCCCGAAGCCCGGGAAGAGGAACTTGCGAAGCTGCGGGCCCTGGGCTACCTGGCGGGCGGCAGCTCGCCCACGCCCGCCCCTGCCCGGGCGCCGGCGCCCGCGGCGACCGCCCCCACGCCGGCCTTCGACCGCGTCGAGGCCCGCCGTCTCAACAACCTGGGCAGCTCGCGGGGGCAGGCGGGCGACGCGCGCGGCGCCGAGGAGGCGTTCCGGCGCGCCATCAACGCCGACCCCAGCTACGCGCCGGCGCACTACAACCTGTCGCTCCTCCTCCGCAAACAGGGGCGCTTCGACGAGGCGGACCGAGAGTTCTGGCTGGCCGTGGAAACCGGGGTGCGCGAGCGGGAGCTCGCTGTCGTGCAGTCGGCCCTGGACTACGCCGCCCGCGGCGAGACGGGCCGCGCCAAGGCCACCTTCGCCGAGGGCCTGCGCCGCTTCCCCGAGTCTGCCGTGATCTGGCTCAACGCGGGTGTCTTCTTCGGCCAGCTCGGCGCCAACGAGGAGGCCAAGACGTGCCTCGAGCGGGCGGTCGCCCTCGACCCCGACAACGCCAAGGCGCACAGCAACCTGGCCACCGCGCTCTACCAGGCGGGGGACGTGGCGGGGGCCCGCCGCCATCTGGCCCGGGCCGTCGCCCTCGAGCCGGACAACGCCGAGCTCCGGGCGCAGCTCGCGGCACTGGGCGGCCCGCCCCCCTCCTGAGGCGCGGCGGCGGCGGCGGGAACGGGTAGAATGAAGCCATGGCCGAACTGCGCTGGCAGGATGGCGGCGAGACCCGGCGCGTGGAACTCGAGCAGGGCTCGTACCGGATCGGACGCTCCTCCGACAACGAAATCGTGCTGAAGGACTTTTCCGTCTCCCGCCGGCACGCCAGGGTGGAGCGGCGCGAAGACGGGTGGTGGATCTTCGACGAAGGGTCCACCAACGGCATCAAGCTCAACGGCGGGTACGTCGGCGAGGCCCTGTTGGGGGACGGCGACCGGTTGCAGATCGGCAACTTCGAGCTGCGGTTCCACAGTGGCCGCCTGCCCCTGGAGCCGGAGGTGGGTTCCTCCACCTTCCTGCGGCCGCTGGCCGAATTCCGCGCTGACCTCCGCTTGGAGCGGGGTGAAGCTCCCACCCAGGAGAGTTCCGCGGCGTCGAGCCGCCGCGAACGGGTGCTCGAGGCGCTGGCGCAGGTGGCCCGCACGCTGCTGGAAGTGGAGGAACTGGAGCCGGTGCTGGAGAAGGTAATGGAGGCCATCTTCGCCCAGCTCCCGGCCGACCGCGCCTACGTGCTGCTGTTCACCCCGGAGGGGACGGCGGAGCTGCGCATCGCCCGCACGCGGGGCGGGGCGAACCTGGGGGAAGCGCCGGTGTCGCAGACCATCCTCGAGCTGGTGGCGCGCCAGAAAGTGGCCGTCCTCACCTCCGACGCCCAGGTGGACGAGCGGTTCGCCGCGGGTTTGTCGGTGCGCCTGCACCAGATCCGTTCCGCCATGTGCGCGCCGCTGTGGCACCGCGATTCGGTGATCGGCGTCCTCTTCGTGGACACGCCGCTGGCCACCGGCTGTTTCACCGCCGAGCACCTGGACATCCTCACCGCCCTCGCCAACTACTCGGCCGTGGCCATCGACCGGGCCCGCCTCAACGACTCCATCCGCGAGGAGCGCCGGGTCCGCGAGCGCCTGTGCCGGTACCACTCCCCCGCCGTGGTGGAGGTGATCGTCGACCGCAAGCGCGCCGGTGACACCGATCGCATCGAGACCCGCGAGGTGTCGGTGCTGTTCGCCGACATCGTCGGCTTCACCAGCCGCTGCGAGAACATGCCCCCTACCGAGGTGGCCCGCTTTCTCGCCGAGTTTTTCTCCCTCGCCTCCGAGGCGGTGTTCGAGTACGGCGGCACCATCGACAAGTTCATCGGCGATGCGGTCATGGCCTTCTTCGGCGCCCCCCTCGCCCAGCCCGACCACGCCGAGCGGGCGGTGCGGGCCGCCCTGGGCATCCGGCGCCGGCTGGCCGCCTGGAACCGGCGTCGCCAGGAGCAGGGTCTCGACCAGGTGGAGGTGCGGGCGGCCATCAACTCCGGGGTCGTGGTGGTGGGCGAGATCGGCTCCGAGATGCGCGTGGACTACACGGTCCTCGGCAACCCCGTGAACGTGGCCGCCCGCCTCGAGGAGCTGGTGGCCAAGCCCGGGCAGATCGTGATCGGCGAACAGACCTACCGCGCGGTGGAGCACCTCTTCCCCGTCGAGCACCTGGGCGAGGTGCCGCTGCGCGGGCTGCAGGGCCGCCTCCACACCTACCGGATCCGCACCGAGGACACCGCCGAAGGAACCGCCTGAGTGCTGCCCGGCACCGTCTTCGTCACCACGTCTCCCCACAAGCACCGCGAGGCGGAGCGCATCCTCGGCTGCCGCCTCCAGCGGGTGGCGCTGCAGCTGCCGGAACGCCAGGGGCTGGACGTGGTGGCCATCGCCCGGGAAAAGGCCGCAGCCGCGTCGAAGCAGCTCCAGGTGCCGGTGCTGGTGGAGGACACGAGTCTGGAGCTGGCCGCCCTCGGCGGGTTTCCGGGCCCCTTGGTCCGCTGGCTCATGGAGTCGGCCGGACCCGCGTCGCTGGCCCGCATCCTCGACGGCTTCCCCGACCGCCGGGCCACGGCTCACTGCGTCGCCATCCTGCGCGACGGCGAGAGGGAGTGGGTGGGGGAAGGGATCGTGCCGGGCGAGATTGCCGCCGAACCTCGAGGCACCTCCGGGTTCGGATGGGACGTGGTGTTCCTCCCCTGCTGGGGCGGCGGCCGCACCTACGCGGAAATGTCCGCCGAGGAGAAGAACACCCGCTCCCACCGCGCCCTCGCCTTCCGCTCCCTCGGCCAGCAACTGCGCCAGGAGTGAGGCTCGCTCCCGACAGGGGGCCAAGCCGCCGCCGCGAGCCGTCCTCCCGTGGCAGGGACAGTCCAGCTACCGCCCGGCGGTGCCGGCCGCCCGCGCCACCAGCAACTCCCATAGCGCCGCCACCTGCTCGGCGAGTGCCCGCAGGTCCCCGTCGTTGGCCACCACGGCGTCGGCCAGGCGCTGGCGCTCCTCGTCGCTGGCCTGCGCCTGCACCGAGCGGTCGAACTGTTCCGGCGAGAAGCCGGCCGCCAGCGCCCGCCGCCGCCGCACCTCCAGCGGTGCCGTCACCACCACCAGCATGTCGAAATCGCGGTAGGTCCCCGACTCGACGAGCAGGGCGGCCTCCACCACGGCCACCGCGGGGGGGGCACTGCTGCGGGCGAGGGCGGCAAACCAGGAGCGGATCTCCTCGCGCACCAGGGGGTGGATTCGTGCCTCCAAGGCACGCCGTGCCGCGGCGTTGCCGAGGACGTGCCGGGCGAGGGCCGCCCGGTCCACCGACCCGTCGGCGGCGACCACCTCGGTGCCGAAAAGCTCCGCCGCCGCCCGCGCACCAGGCCGTCCCGCCTCATAGAGACCGGCCACCACCTCGTCCGCGTCCAGCAGCGCCGCCCCCAGCGCCGCCAGCATCTCCCCCACCGTGCTCTTGCCGCTGGCGATGCCGCCGGTGAGCCCGACCCGCAGCACCCTACCGCCCCCGCCGCTGGGCCGCGGCGCGGACCGTGTTGTCCAGGAGCGCCGCGATGGTGAGCGGGCCCACCCCCCCCGGGACAGGGGTGACGGCGGCCGCCACCTGCCGCACCGCGGTGAAGTCCACGTCGCCCACCAGGGTATAGCCCCGCTTCGCCAGCTGCGCGTGCCTCCCCTCGTCGCCGGGGAAGAGACGCTCCACCAGCGTCGGGTCGCTGACCCGGTTCACGCCCACGTCCACCACCACCGCGCCGGGCCGGACGCACGTCGCCGTGATCGTGGCCGGGTGGCCGATGGCCGCCACCAGGAGATCCGCCTCGCGGCACACCCCCTCGAGCCCCCGGGTCCGGGAGTGGCATACCGTGACCGTGGCGTGGCGCGCCAGGAGCAGCGCCGCCATCGGCTTGCCCACGATTTCGGAGCGGCCCACCACCACGGCGCGAGCACCCTCCAGCGCCACCCCCGCCTCGTCCAGGAGGAACAGAATGCCTGCCGGCGTGCAGGGCACGAAGCGCGGCCTGCCCTGGTGGAGCAGCCCCACGTTCATGGGGTGGAAGCCGTCCACGTCCTTCTCGGGCGCGATGCGGTCCAGGAAGCTGCGGCTGTCCAGATGGCGGGGCAGGGGCAACTGGAGGAGAACGCCGTCCACGTCGGGGTCGGCGTTGAGGGCATCGATCAGCGCGGCCAGTTCCGCCGCCCCGGCGTCCGCCGGGAGCACCCGCGTGGCGGAGCGGATCCCCACCTCCTGACACGCCTTCGCCTTGGCGCCAACGTACACCTTCGAGGCCGGGTCGTCCCCCACCAGTACCACCTCCAGGCGCGGGGAGATGCCGTGCTGGGCGAGTTCGAGAACCCGCTCCGCCACCCGCGCGCGCAGCCGCGACGCCACCTCTGTCCCTTCGAGAATCCGCGCACTCACCCAGGCCCTCCTAGCCGCCCCACGGTGAGGGCGGCGATACCGAGGGACAGGTTGCGGTGCACGAGCACCTGGAACCCCAACCGCTGGAGGGTGTCCGCCACCTGCTTCCCGTCCACGAAGTTCACCACCGAGGCGGGCAGGTACGCGTACGCCTCGCCGTCGTCGGAAAGCAGCCGCCCCACCGGCGACACCACGCACCGCCCCCACACCCTCGACGCCCAGCGAACCGCCCGCCAGGGCGGGTCCTGGAACTCCAGGATGGCCAACACGCCACCGGCGACCAGTACCCGCCGCAATTCGGCCAGCCCGCCCTCGAAGTCGGCAAAGTTGCGCACGCCGAACGCCACCGTCACGGCAGCGAAGGAAGCGTCCCGGAACGGCAGGGCGAGGGCATCGCCGCCGACCCAGGCTACGGCCCGTCCCCGCCGGCTGGCCTTGCGCCGCGCCAGGGCCAACATGTCGAGGCAGAAGTCGCTGCCCACGTGAGCGCCCTCGGGAAGCGCCAGCACCACATCCCCCGTTCCCGTGGCGCAGTCCAGCACCCGCCCCGGCGGGGCGAGCGCCAGCGCCTTGACCAGTTCTCGCCTCCAGGCCACGTCCCGACGCAGCGACAGGAGGCGGTTCAGGAGGTCGTAGCGGCGCGACACGCCGGCGAACATGGAGCGGATCGCGGCGGGTCGGCGGGCCAGTCGTTCCTGCACGGCGCGGACGGTACCACGGCAGGATTTTCGCACTCAACCGCCACGATCGGCCTACGGCTCGGGAGCGGCGAGGAGCGGCACCAGGTCCCACTCCAGCACCGTGGCGCAGGCCTCCAGCATGGCGCGCGCCTCCTCGGCCAGGGGCCGGCACTCGGCGAGGGGTCGCGCGGAGCCGTCGGCGTAGGAAAAACAGGCCCCCCCGTCGGGAATGGCCGGACCTCGGGCGGCAAAGATCAGTCCACGCCCCACGGCCGACCCGCCCGGGATGGCCACCACCGCGTTGCGCCCGGGCTGGAGAGCACTCCCCAGGAAGGAGGGGGGACGAGGAAGGCCCAACAGGTGCAGCAGCGTGGGGGCAATGTCCGTGTGCCCCCCCACCTCGCGCACCTCCCCGGTGAACGGGGTGCCCGGGAGGAGCACCAGCAACGGCACGCGGCGCAGCTTGAGCGGCAGCGTCGGTTTCCACCCGGCGATCCCGAGGAGACGGAGCAGGTTGGCGTCGATCCCCAAGCCGGACTCGTGGTCGCCGTACACCGCCACCACCGTATGGTCCAGGAGCCCAGCCCCCTCCAGGGCCGCCACGAACCGCCGCAACTGCTCGTCCAGGTAGTGCATGCTGTGGATGTAGTTGCCGAGCGGCGTGCCGGCCAGCTCGCCCACCTCCAGCACCCGGTGCCGGGCGGGGAATCGGTCGAAGGGGTGGTGCAACCCCAGAGTGATGAGGAAGGCAAAGAACGGTTGCGGCAAACGGGCCAGGTGGGGCACCATCCGCTGCAGGAAGGGGCCGTCGGCCAGGCCCCAGCCGATCACCTCCCCGGTGCCCAGCTCCCTCTGGAAGAGTGAGCGTTCGAAACCGTAGCGGGGGTGGAGAGTGGCCCGGTTCCAGAAGCCACGCTCGAAGGCGTGGGCGGAGAGCGTAGCGTAGCCGTGCTCGCGGAGCACTGCCGGGAGGGCGTGGAACCGGTTGTCGGCGTGCAGGAACGCCACTGCCCCCCGGGGCAACGGCAACAGCGAGTTGAGGGTCACGAACTCGCCGTCGGAAGAGCGCCCCTCGGCGGTCTGATCGAAGACACCGGAGAAGTACAGCCCGCGGGCGGAGATAGAGTTCAGGAATGGCGTGATCTCCACGCCCCCCACCCGCGCGCCGATGACCCACCCCTGCAGCGACTCCGCCTGCACGAGGACGAGGTTGCAACCCCGGGCCACCGCCCAACCCGTCCCGTCGCTCGGCCCCGCCGCCGCCCGCTCGCGGAACAGTCGCTTCACCTCGGCCAGGCGCTGCGGCGGGAGCTGGTCGTGCTGGAGCACCCGCCGGAGGGCTCGGCCGATGTCCAGCAGGTGCAGGTTCACCACGCCCCACTGCCCGACCAGCTGTTGCTGGGAGAAGACCTGGCGCGCCGTGGCCGGATCGTTCAAGGCCCGGCACAGCGCGCCGGCCGCGGGGAGCGCCGCCGCTCCCACCCCGACCAAGGTCGCACCGGCGACCAGGAGACGAGTCCAGCCGGGTGGCCGCGCCGCGGCACGGATGCGGGGCTTCACCACCACGAGAAGAACGCCGGCGAGTAGGGCCGGAGCGAGCCAGGCGTCAGTGCCGACGAACAGCGAGCGAACACTCCCCTCCACCTGGTCGAGCTGCCGGGCCGCGGCCAGTGCCTCCACAGGCACGAGGTTGCCGAACCACCGCAGGTAGAGGAGGTCAGCCGCCGCCGTGGCGGTGGCCAGCGCCGCCACCGTCAGGGCCACCCACGTTCGCGCCCGCACCGGCACCAGGGCCACCGGCACCGCCACCAGCGCCGACGCCGAGGCGGCCAGCCAATCGGCTCCGGACCACAGTTGCCTGCCCACCAGCTCCGAGAAGGCGACGGTGACGAGCTGGACCGTTGCCCAGGTCCACACCACCGGCACAAGGGCGCGCCACCACCAACCCGTCTCGGGCCTCCGGCGCGCGGCGAGCCGGCCTCCCACCCCCAGCACCAGGGTGGCGACGGCGAGGCCCACCCCGAACCAGGCGCAACGCCACGTCACCAGCACCGGGATCCGGAGCCGCTCGGCTCCCAGCGGCGGGCCGTACCACCGCACCAGCTCCCGCACCGGCTCCCACTCCAGGAGGTAGCGCCCCGCATCCGGGGGGGCCTGGACCCGTGCCCGCACCTCCACCACCTCGCCGGGCAGCACCTCGTGGGGGTAGGCGGTGCGTAGGCCGTCGCGCACGACCATCTGCCCGTCGGGGGTGAGCCAATGGTAGGAGAGGTGGTCCCCCGTCTCGGTGTTCCAGGTGGCCGTCCCCGCGTTGCGCAGGCGCAGCACCACGGCGCGCTTCATGTTCGCCCACACGATCGGAGGGGTCTCCTGCGACACCACCTCCCAGGCCAACGGTGGCACCGGCTCCGCGCTCGCCGAAGCGAGGGCGCAGCAGCCGACCAGCAGGGAGGGGACAATCCAGTGGCGCATGGCGGATCGCATCCTAGCGGAACGGCCCGCCCGCCGCCAGCGACCGCGCCCTCGGCATCGCCAGCTGCGTGCTATCCTCACCGGCCATGGAACGTTTCACCCCGGCCCAGCTGGAGGAGGCCGCCCGCCGCGTGGCGGCCGGTCACGACCCGGGCCGTCTGCGGGCAGCCCTGGTGGCCGGTTCCGGCATCAACCTCGCGGCACCCGGGTGGGAGAAGAGCGCCGACATCGCGTACTCCGAGATCTTCCCCTTCCCGATCCTGACCCTCCCCGGCCACACCCCGAGCCTCTCGGTGTGGCGGCGGGGCCCCGACGGCCTGCTGGTCTTCAACGGGCGTTTCCACCTCTACCAGGGCTACGCCGCCGCCGAAACCGCCGCCATCCCCCGTCTCGCCGCCCTCCTGGGCGCCCCCGTCTACCTGGCCACCAACGCCACCGGCGCCATCGACCCCGCCATCTCGCCCGGCAGCCTGGTGATCGTGCGGGATCACCTCAACCTCCAGGGGACGAACCCCTTGATCGGCGAGTGGGGCCGTTGGCGCCCGCCCCTCTTCCCGGACATGAGCGAAGCCTACGACCCGGCGCTGCGGGCGGCGGCGCTCCGCCACGCCCGGGCCGTGGGGTTCGCGGCGTGCGAGGGGGTGTACGCCGGGGTGCTCGGTCCCTCCTTCGAGACCCCGGCGGAGATCGAGATGCTGCGGCGCGCCGGCGCCGCCGTGGTGGGCATGTCCACCGTGCAGGAAGTGATCGCTGCTCGCCACCTGGGTATGCGGGTCCTGGTCCTCTCCCTGGCCACCAACCTGGCCGCCGGCGTGAGCACGAGCCCGCTCACCCACGAGGAGGTGCTGGAGGTGGGGGCCGCGGCCAAAGGCAAGCTGCTCGAGCTGGTGCAGCGCCTGCTGGACGAGTTGCGCCGCGAGGGGAGCCGGTGAAGGTCACCGCCTTCGAGTTGGGGCCCTTCCTCGCCCGCACCCTCCTGGTGGAGGCGGAGCGCGGCGACGGCGCCATCCTGGTGGATCCCGGCTTCGACGTGCAGGTGCTCCTGGAGCAGCTCGCCCGCCGGCCATCGCACATAACGGCCATCGTCCTCACCCACGCCCACATCGACCACGCCTACGGGGCCGCCGAGGCCAAGGCCGCCTTCCCCAACGCACCGCTGCTGCTGCACCGCGACGACCTGCCGCTCTTCCGCAACCTGGCCGCGCAAGCCACGGTGTTCGGTTTCCCGCCCCCCCGACCGGTGGCGGAGGACGGGTTCCTCGCTGACGGCGACACCCTGGCCGTGGGCGGGGAGCGCCTCCTGGTCCGCCACGCCCCGGGGCACTCGCCGGGGCATGTGGTGCTCATCTCCCAGGACTCGCATCCGCCGCTGGCGCTGGTGGGCGACGTGCTCTTTGCCGGCTCCATCGGCCGCACCGATCTGTGGGGGGGGTCGCTGCCCACCCTGGAGCGGTCCATCCGCGAGGTGCTCTACACCCTGCCCGGTGCCACGCGCGTGATCCCCGGGCACGGGCCCGACACCACGGTGGCCCAGGAAATGGCGACCAACCCCTTCGTACCCGCTCGCTGACGGGGAACCCTGGGGCTGCGGCTCGCGTTGGAGAGGGGGGAGGAAGGCGTCATGGCCCACTGGCTCGCACTGCTCGGCGCCGCATGGGCGGGGGTTGCCCTCGCCGAAGAACCCGCACGCGTCTTGGCCCTCCAGCGCCCCAGCGAAGGCATCGCCGCCGTGGCCATCGAGGCCGGGGTGGGCGAGGTGGAGGTGCTGGCGAGCCAGGAGCCGGTCCTCTCGATCCGGGTCGAGGTCTCCGCCGACCCCTCGCTGCTGCGGAGCTCGCGCCGCCTGCGCCGGGAACTGGAGGAGGCCGAGCTGGTGGCCGAGGAGCGGGGAGGAACCCTGCACCTGTCGGTGCGACCACGCCAACGCAGCCGCAGCTGGGGGGAGCAGTGGCTGGTCCGCCTGCCCGCGAGCATCGCCCGCACCGTCGAGCTGGGCGTGGGCGACGTGCGCATCCTCGACGCGGCCGCCGACGTCACGGTGGAGGTGGGGGTCGGCAACCTGCGCATCGAGGGCGCCGAGGAGGCCATCGGTCCGGTGTCGGCCTCCTGCGGGGTGGGGGACGTGTCGCTGCGCACACCCGCGGGCCGGGAACAGGGCTCTGGCTTCATCGGTCACGCCCTGACCTGGCGAGGTCCTGGGACCGCCCGCATCGAAGCCGAAGCGGGGGTGGGGGACATCGTCATCCGATTGCGGTAGAGGTTCGCCGCGGGCCGTGAGCCCGTCGCCAGGCGCAAGGCACCCCGGAACCTGGCTTGTCGCCCCAACGTCAGGCGGGCTACGTCTGCAGCACACCCCAGCGGAACGGCTTCTGCTCCCCCTCGTGAGCGGCCGCCTCCAGGCAGGCGGCCACCACCTCCCGGGTATCACGCGGATCGAGGATCCCGTCCACCCACAGGCGCGCCGCCGCGTAGCGCGGGTCGAGGGTAGCGTCGTAGCGGGCCTTGATATCGGCCAAGAGCGCCCGCTTCTCCTCCTCGCTCACGTCGGTGCGTTTGGAGAGCTGGATTGACAGCAGCGTCTGGGCCGCCTGCTCGCCGCCCATCACGGCGATGGAAGCGGAGGGCCAGGCGAAGATGAAGCGGGGCCCGTAGGCCTTGCCGCACATGGCGTAGTTGCCGGCGCCGTAAGAGTTACCCACGAAGATGGTGATCTTGGGGACGGTGGAGTTGGCCACCACGTTGACCATCTTGGCCCCGTCCTTGATGATCCCCTCCCGCTCCGCCTTCGACCCCACCATGAAGCCCGTCACGTCCTGCAGAAACAGGAGCGGGATCCCTTTTTGGTTCATGAGCTCGATGAAGCGGGCCCCCTTGTCGGCCGAGTCGGAGTAGATGACGCCGCCGATCTGCATCTCCCGCTCCCGGGCCTCCAGCCCGCGGCGGCGCGTGACGATGGCCCGCTGGTTGGCGACGATCCCCACCGACCACCCCTTGATGCGGCCGGTGCCGCACACCAGAGTCCGCCCGGACGTTGCCTTGTACTCCTCGAACTCCGAGCCGTCCAGCAGGTGGGCGAGGAGGGCGTAGGTGTCGTAGGGGCGCGCCCGGTCGGGCGGCACGACCCCCAGGATCCCCGCCGGGTCCACCGCCGGCGGCCGCTCCTCGCTGCGGTGGTAGGGGGCCAGGCGGGGGTGGGCGAGGCCCGCGATGCGCGCGCGCACCGAGGCAAGACAGGAGGCGTCGTCGGGAAAGCGGTCATCCACCACCATGGAGATGTCCGACTGCACCTCGGCGCCGCCCAGGGCCTCGTTGTCGATCTGCTCGCCGATGGCCGCCTTCACGAGGTACGGGCCGGCGAGGAAGATGGAGCCGGTCTTCTCCACGATCAGCGCCTCGTCGGACATGATCGGCAGGTACGCCCCCCCCGCCACGCAGGGGCCCATGATGGCGGCGACCTGGTAGATCCCCTCCGCCGAGAGCCTGGCGTTGTTGTAGAAGGCGCGCCCGAAGTGCTCCTTGTCGGGGAAGATCTCGTCCTGCAGGGGGAGAAATACCCCCGCCGAGTCCACCAGGTAGATCACCGGCAGGCGGTTCTCCAGGGCGATCTCCTGGGCCCGCAGCACCTTCTTGCAGGTGATGGGGAACCAGGCGCCGGCCTTCACGGTGGCATCGTTGGCCACGATCACGCAGATGCGGTTCGACACCATGCCGAGCCCGGTGACGACACCGGCCGAGGGCGCCCCGCCCCACTCCTCGTACATCCCCCACCCCGCCCACAGACCCAGTTCCAAGAAGGGCTTGCCGGGATCCAGCAGCGCCTGGAGGCGCTCGCGCACGAGCATCTTGCCCTGTTCCTTGTGCCTCGCCGCCGCCTTGGCGCCGCCCCCCTCGCGGATCCGCGCCTCCTCGGCCTGCAGGCGCTCCATGACCATGCGCCAGTGGTCCCGGTTCGCCTCGAACGCCGCGTCCACCTTCACCGTACCTGCCAGGGAAGTCATCTGCCATCCTCCAGGCCAGCGTCGCCCGCCAGTGCGCCGCTAACAGTAGCAGAACCCGCCCCGTGCCAGCCCCAGCCACCGCCTCCGCGCCGACCGGAGTGGTCGCGACCAATCTGTGACGGGGCGCACCGACGCGCGGAGGGAGCCGCGCGTAGGTTCTGGTTATCGTGGCACGCTACTCTCTCCGCCCCCGTCTGCGGCGCGTCGCGCGCTTCGGGACCCGCGCCGTTCCGGTCTTGCTCTTCTTGCTGGCCGTGCCGCTGCCGCCCGCCCTGGCGGAGAGCGAGTCTGTCCTCCTGGCACGTCCGAGACTGCAGCGAAAGCTGATGCGGCGCGGGCCCGCGGTCATACCGCGGAGCGAGCCCATCCTCGTGGACCACCGCTGCACCGACCTCGGACGCATCCCGCGGAGCTGGATCGCCCAGGCAAAGGCCGTGTTGCGGGTCGGCTACGGCCACACCTCGCACGGCTCCCAGCTCGTGACCGGGCTCGAGGCCCTGCGCGGCGAGTCGGGATCGGCTTACGACTTCACGTCGTCCGGCTGGGGCCTCGTGCCCGGAGTGTTCCTCAACGACTACTGGGGCAACGCGGGCGGGGCGGAGGATCTCGGTCACGACGGGGACTTGGCCTGGCGGGACGCGACGGTCGCCATGCTCGACCTGCCGGAAAACGACCGCAACGTGGTCATCTGGTCCTGGTGCGGCGGGGTGTCCGACAACACGCCGGAGGGCATCCAGGAGTACCTGGACGCGATGAGCGCCCTGGAGGCGGCGTACCCGAACGTCACCTTCGTTTACATGACCGGGCACCTCGACGGCTCGGGCGAGGCCGGTAACCTCCACCAGCGCAACCAGCAGATCCGCGCCCACTGCCTGGCCAACAACAAGGTGCTCTTTGACTTCGCAGACATCGAGTCGTTCGACCCCGACGGCGTCACCAATTACATGGCCCTTTTCGCCGACGACGGCTGCAACTACTCGGGCGGCAACTGGGCGGTGGAGTGGCTGGCCGCCAACCCCACCCACGAGCTGGCGCAGCAGGCCGCGGCCTGCGGCGAGTGCGCCCACTCCGAGAGACTGAACTGTGTCCTGAAAGGGCGGGCGCTGTGGTGGCTCCTGGCTCGCCTGGCCGGCTGGGACGGCCACGCCGCCCCCCCCGCCATCGGCGGCTGCCAGGTCTTCCCGGCGGACAACATCTGGAACGTGCCGGTGGACACCCTCCCCGTCCACCCACGGTCCGCCGACTACATCGCCACCATCGGCGCTGGCGTCGGCTTGCACGCCGACTTCGGCTCGGGGACGTGGAACGGCCAGCCCATCGGCATCCCCTTTGTGACCGTGCCCGGCGACCAGACGCCGGTGCCCGTGACGTTCGACTACGCGGACGAGAGCGACCCCGGCCCCTACCCCATCCCGCCCGACGCCCCCATCGAGGGCGGTCCAGCCTCCACCGGCGACCGCCACGTGCTCGTGCTCGACCGCGACCGCTGCCTCCTCTACGAGACCTGGGATTCCTGGCCCCAGGGCGACGGCTCCTGGCACGCGGGCTCGGGTGCGCGGTTCGATCTCTCCTCCCACGCCCTGCGCCCCGCGGGCTGGACCTCGGCGGACGCGGCCGGGCTCCCGATTCTGCCCGGCCTGGTCCGCTACGAGGAGGTCGCCGCCGGCGTCATCCCCCACGCCATCCGCTTCACCGCCGCTCACACCCAGCGCGCCACCGTCTGGCCGGCCCGCCATTTCGCCTCCTCCTCCACGGACCCGGCGTGGCCCCCCATGGGCCAGCGCTTCCGCCTCAAGGCCGCCTTCGACGTGAGGCCCTTCCCGCCGGAGGTCCAGGTGATCCTCAACGCCCTGAAGACCTACGGCCTCATCCTGGCCGACAACGGCTCCAACTGGTACCTGAGCGGCGCGCCGGACGAGCGCTGGGACAACGACGCCCTGGCGCAGCTCGCCGGCGTGAAGGGGAGCGATTTCGAAGCGGTGGACGTCTCCGGCCTCATGCTCGACCCGGATTCGGGGCAGGCCCGCACCGCCTCCCCCTGCGCCGTCCTCTTCCGCGACCGGGCGGTGACCGCCCCGCTGCTGGTGACGTCCTGCGACTCGCTGGCCGCTGGCCCCAACGTCTCGGTGGCGCCCTCGGCGACCCTGACGCTGCGCGCCGCGCGGCTCGTCACCCTCCGCAACGGCCTCGTTGTCCTCGCCGACGGCTCGCTCGCCCTCGGCATCGACCCGTCCCTGGCCACGCCGTAGAAGGCAAAGGGGACAGGGAACAGGGATCAGGGAACCGGCCTCCCACCCACCCCAAGAAACAGGGACCCGTGGCCCGTGGCCCGCCGAGAAAATCAGATTCTGTCTGCCGAATTCTCCGTCCCGTGTTCCCTCCCCCCCCGACCGCCGGTCGTGCCGTCGCGGTCACCGTGATGGCGCGATCCAACGTGCCGCGACCCCCTCGACACCGCACCACGGGAAATCCGGAAATTTTTGTCAGCTTTTCCCCGTTGACCGGTTCGTCGGGCGCAGCGGAGCCCGGCCCGAGGAGACGAGGCCATGAAGATCACCGCCGCCGAGGAGTACGGGATGCGCTGTATGGTGCAGCTGGCGCTGCACCCCGCCGCCACCGTCTCCCTGAGCGAGCTGGCCGCCGCCGAGGGCCTGGCGGAACCTTTCGCTGCCAAGGTCCTGAGCCGGTTGCGCCGCGCCGGGCTCGTGGTGGCGGCGCGGGGGCGCAGTGGCGGTTACCGTCTCGCCGAACCCCCCGAGGCGATCAGCGTGGCCCGCATCCTGGCCGCCGTTGGCCCCCGCCTCTTCGACCCCGCCTGGTGCCAGCGGCGCGGCCGCCGCGGCCCGGCGCCCTGCATCCGCCTGTCCGACTGCGCGCTGCGCCCGGTGTGGAGTCATCTTGACGCCCTGTTGCACGACTTTTTCGCCCGCACCACCCTGGCCGATCTGGTCACCGGGGAACGGGCTATCCGCGACCATCTGGCGGCCCGCTGGCCGCTCGCCCGCCGCAAGGGCGGGAGCGAGGGGCCGCGGCCGACCGCTTGAAACGAGGTGTGCCATGAGTGAAGAGAGAGTGCCGCTGTTCTCCTGCTCCGGAGTGCACGTGTTTATCGGCGAGAAGGAAATCGTCAAAGGGGTGGATCTGGCCGTGCCGCACGGCGAGATCCACGCCATCATGGGCCCCAACGGTTCGGGCAAGTCCACGCTGGCCGCCGCCCTCATGGGGCACCCGGCCTACGCCCTGGAGGGGCGCGTGTTCCTGGACGCCGAGGAGATCACCGCGCTTTCCCCGGACGAGAAGGCGCGCAAGGGGTTGTTCCTCGCCTTCCAGTACCCGGTGGCGGTGCCCGGCGTGACGGTGGCCTCGTTCCTGCGCGCGGCCGTCACGGCGCGGCGGGGCGAGGAGGTGAGCGTGCGGGAGTTCCGCAAGGAGCTCCTCACGCGCATGGAGGAGCTGGAGATGGACGGCTCCTTCGCCAGCCGCTACCTCAATGACGGCTTTTCGGGCGGCGAGAAGAAGCGTCTTGAGGTGCTGCAGCTGCGCATGCTGCGGCCGCGCTTCGCGCTCCTGGACGAGACCGACTCCGGTCTCGACATCGACGCCCTCAAGGTGGTGGCGAAGGGGATCAACGCGGCGGCGGCGGAGGGCACGGGGATCCTCCTCGTCACCCACTACCAGCGCCTTCTGAACCACGTCAAGCCGGACGTGGTGCACGTCTTCATGGATGGCCGCATTGCCCATTCGGGCGGGGCGGAGCTGGCCCTCGAGCTGGAGGAGCGGGGCTACGACTGGCTCGAACAGCAGGCAGCAGCGGGAGGTGCGTGATGTCCTCCACGCCGGATTCCCTCGCCAACATCGGGCAGGACTATGCGGAGCGGTATGGCTTCCACGACCCCGAGGAGTACTTCGTCAAGGCGCCCAAGGGGTTGTCCCACGAGGTGGTGGAGATGATCTCGCGCCTCAAGCAGGAACCGGAGTGGATGCGCACCTTCCGCCACAAGGCCCTGGATATCTTCCTCGCCAAGCCCATGCCCACCTGGGGCAACACCGAGATGCTGGAGAGCATCGACTTCGACGAAATCACCTACTACCTGCGCTCCACCGAAAAGTCGGGCCGGAGCTGGGAGGAGGTCCCCGCGAACATCAAGCGCACCTTCGACCGGCTGGGCATCCCCGAGGCGGAGCGCAAGTTCTTGGCCGGCGTCACGGCGCAGTACGAGTCGGAGGTGGTCTACCACTCCGTCAAGGAGGAGCTGACCAAGCAGGGCGTCGTCTTCCTCGACATGGACTCTGGGCTCCGCGAGCACGAGGAGCTCGTCAGGCGGTACTTCGGCACCGTTATCCCCGCCGCGGACAACAAGTTCGCCGCCCTCAACAGCGCCGTGTGGTCGGGGGGGTCCTTCATCTACGTGCCGCCGCACACCCGGGTGGCGATCCCGCTGCAGGCCTACTTCCGCATCAACGCCCAGAACATGGGCCAGTTCGAACGCACGCTGATCATCGCCGACGAGGGGTCCAGCGTGCACTACATCGAGGGGTGCACCGCGCCCGTCTACTCCTCCAACTCCCTGCACGCGGCGGTGGTGGAGCTGATCGCCCTCAAGAACGCCCACATCCGCTACACCACCATCCAGAACTGGTCCACCAACGTGTTCAACCTGGTGACCAAGCGGGCGGTGGCCCACGAGGGCGCCAGCGTGGAATGGGTGGACGGAAACATCGGCTCGCGACTCACCATGAAGTACCCTGCCGTCATCCTCAAGGGGGAGCGCGCCCACGGCGAGGTGCTCTCCATCGCCTTCGCCGGCCCCGGCCAGCACCAGGACGCGGGGGCGAAGATGATCCACCTGGCCCCCAACACCACCTCGCAGATCACCTCCAAGTCCATCTCCAAGGACGGGGGGCGCGCCAGCTACCGCGGCCTGGTGAAGGTGCAAAAGGGCGCCCGGGGGTGCAAGACCACCGTTCAGTGCGACGCCCTCCTCATCGGCGACACCGCCCGCACCGACACCTACCCCACCATGGAGGTGGACGAGGACGAGGTTCGGGTCGAGCACGAGGCGCGGGTTTCCAAGCTCGGCGACGAGCAGCTCTTCTACCTGCGCTCGCGGGGGCTGAGCGAGGAGGCGGCGCGGCTCATGATCGTCAACGGCTTCATCGAGCCCTTCGTCAAGGAGTTGCCCATGGAGTACGCCGTCGAGCTGAACCGGCTCATTG
The DNA here is from genome assembly GCA_037441065.1 of Acidobacteriota bacterium. Taxonomy (GTDB): domain Bacteria; phylum Acidobacteriota; class Thermoanaerobaculia; order Thermoanaerobaculales; family Thermoanaerobaculaceae; genus JACADV01. Next base: position 143,958 of record JBBISY010000004.1, read on the forward strand.
CATTGGAGATGGAGGGGTCGGTGGGGTGAAGGCCGGGGTCCGGGGTCCGGGGTCCGTGGCCCGTGGCCCGTGGCCCGTGGCCCGCAAGGAAGGCTGAACCATGAGTGCTGAACAGATTCCCACTTTGCGGCTGGAGCACATCGCCGAGCTCTCGCGGGCGGCAGGGGAGGGTGAGCAGTTGCGCCGGATGCGCGAGGAGGCGCGGGCGCTGCTGGACCCTCTGGTGCTGCCCGATCGGGCCCGCCACCTGTGGCGGTACACCAACCCGACGCAGTTCCTGCCAGCTCATGACCCCACCGAGCTGTTCCCGGCCCCGCTCTCCCCCGACTGGCGGCGGGAAGATGCCGCTGTCGCCGCGGTCCTGGTCGCGGGCGGTGGCGTTCGTCTACTGGAGCTCTCGGAGGAGGCCCGTCAGGCCGGCGTGGTGGTGGAGGACCTGCACCGCTCCTCGGCGGCCGAGCTGGTCGGCAGCACGGTTCCCGCCGGGCACGGTTTCCTCGAGGCCATCAACGCCGCGGCCTGGCGGGGCGGGGTGCTGGTGCGGGTGCCGCGCGGCGTGGAGCTTTCCGAACCGATTCGCGTGCGTTTCCTGGCCGGCTCGGCGGGCCGCGTGGCCGTGCCGCGTCTGCTCGTGCTGGCCGAGGCCGGCAGCTCCTTCGAGGTCCTGGAAGGCCATCTGGGCGGAGCGACGGGCGCCCAGGTGGTGGGGGTCACCGAACTCCTGCTGGAGCGGGACGCCCGCGTCCGCCACGCCCTCATCCAGCGCTGGGAGGGGGGCGTCACCGGCCACCTCACGTCCCGCGCCCGCCTCGCGGCCGGGGCGCGGTTGCAGTCGGCCCTGGCTTCCTTCGGCGGCAGCCTGTACAAGGCCGATGTGGGCGCGGTCATGGTGGGTGAGGGGGCGGAGGTGGCCACCTTCGGCGTGGCCATGGGCGGGGACCGGCAACGCTTCGACCACCACACCGAGCACATCCACCAGGCAGGCAAGACCCACTCCAACCTGGACTTCAAGGTGGCGCTCGCCGACACTGCCCGTTCGGCGTACACCGGCCTGATCCGCATCGCCGCCGACGCCGCCGAGTGCGAGGCCTATCAGGAGAACCGCAACCTCTTGCTCTCCCCTGGGGCGCGCGCCGAGTCCATCCCGGAGCTGGAGATCGAAAACCAGAACGTGCGCTGCTCCCACGGCGCCACGGTGGCGCCCATCGACCCGGAGCAGCTCTTCTACCTAGCCAGCCGCGGGCTGCCCAGGAGCCAGGCGCTCCGCCTCATCATCTATGGGTTCCTGGACCAGACCCTGGCGCGCCTGCCCGAGACCACCCGGCAGCGTCTGGAAGCGCTGGTGGCGGCGCGGCTCCACGCGGAGTGAGGAGCGATGGCCGCTTCCCCCCTTCCCACCCCCCTCGACCCCAAGGCCCTCGCCGCGCGCTTCCCCATCCTCGCCCGCCCGGTGCACGGTAAGCGCCTCGTCTATCTGGACAACGCCGCCACGACCCAGAAACCCGACACCGTCCTCGCAGCCCTCGCGCGTTACTACGCCACCATGAACGCCAACGTCCACCGCGGCGTCCACACCCTCGCCGAGGAGGCGACGGCGGCGTTCGAGGAGACGCGGCGGCGCGTCGCCCGCTTCGTCGGCGCCCCCGACCCGCGCGGCGTGATCATGACCCGCAACGCCACCGAGGCGCTCAACCTCGTGGCGCGCTCGTGGGGCGCGCGCCTGTCGGTGGGAGACGAGGTACTCCTCACCGAGATGGAGCACCACTCGAACCTGGTGCCGTGGATCATGCTGGCCCGCGAGCGCGGCGTCTCCTTGAAGCACGTCCCCATCGACGAGAACGGCCGCCTCGACATGCGCGTCTTCGCACAACTGCTGTCGCCGCGCACCCGCATCGTCTCGGTGACCGCCATGTCCAACGTCCTCGGCACCATCAACCCGGTGGCGGAGATCGCCGAGGCGGCGCGGCGCGTCGGCGCCATTGTCGTCGTCGACGGCGCCCAGTCGGTGCCGCACGAGCCGGTGGACTGCGCGGCGCTGGGGTGCGACTTCCTCGCCTTCTCGGCGCACAAGATGTACGGCCCAACCGGGCTCGGCTTCCTCGTCGGGCGGCCGGAGCTGCTCGAGATGATGCAGCCCTTCTACGGCGGCGGCGAGATGATCCGCGAGGTGCGCCTCGACTACGCCTCGTGGAACGACATCCCGCACAAGTTCGAGGCCGGCACGCCGAACATCGCCGACATGGTGGCCTTTTCAGCCGCCCTGGACCTCTTGGAAGAACTCGGCATGGACGCGGTGCGCCAGCACGAGCTGGAGCTCACTAGGTACGCTCTCGAGCGCCTCGCCTCGCTCGGCGGCCTCCAGATCCACGGCCCCCTCGACGCCGAGCAGCGCGGCGGCCTCGTGTCCTTCGCCGACCCCGACATCCACCCCCACGACCTGGCGACGATCCTCGACACCCACGGCGTCGCCGTGCGCGCCGGCCACCACTGCGCGCAGCCCCTCATGCGCCGCCTGGGCGTCCCCGCCACGGCACGGGCTTCCTTCGCCATCTACAACCACCGCGACGATGTGGACGCCCTGGTGGAGGGGCTGCGCGACGCCCGCCGCTACTTCGGCCTCGCGGGGACATCGTTGTGAGCATGGCTATGAGCCCGTCCGGCTTCCTGCGTCCCGTGGCCCGTGGCCTGTGGCCCGTTGCGGCCGGATCAGCACGTCGCGGGGGGCGGTGGGGTCGGACCCCGGACCCCGGACCCCGGATCCCTGAGCCAGTCGAGGGAAGCCGGATCAATCCGGGGCGCGAGGCTCCCCATGATTGACCGTCCCGACGTTGCGCTCGACGACCTCTACCGCGAGGTGGTCCTGGACCACCACCGCCGCCCGCGGGGCCGCAACCCTTTGCCGCGCGTGGACGCCCGCGCCCACGGCTTCAACCCGGTGTGCGGGGACGAGGTCCACCTGGCGGTGGCCCTGGACGGCGACCGCATCGAGGGAGTCGAGGTGCGGGGTCAGGGGTGCGCCATCTGCACCGCCTCCGGCTCCATGCTGGCGGAGCTCGTCCCGGGCCGTTCGGTGGGCGAGGCGGAGGCGCAGGCGGAAGCGTTCCGCACCGTCATGCACGGCGGCTCGTGGCCTGAGGGGAGCGACCCCGGCGACCTCGAAGCGCTCGAGGGCGTCAAGCGCTTCCCGGTCCGCGTCAAGTGCGCCCTGCTGCCGTGGGTCACCCTGCGCGACGCCCTGCGCGCCTGGCGCGACGGGCGCGGCGAGGCACGCAGCACCACCGAAGAGGAGGGGGCGCCGTGAGCACGCTCACCCCCGACGCCGTCAAGGAGGCCCTCTCCCCCATCACCGACCCCGAGATCGGCATCTCCATCGTGGACTTGGGGCTCATCCGGCGTGTCGCCGTCTCCGAGGATGGCACCTCCGTAACCGTCACCATGACCCTCACCACGCCGTTCTGCCCGGAGGGCCCGGAGATCGTGGCCGCCGTCGAGCACACCCTGCGCACCCTCCCCGGCGTCACCGACGCCAGCGTGCAGCTCGAGTGGGACCCGCCCTGGGACCCCAAGACCGACGCCTCCGACGAGGTCAAGGCCGAACTGGGAATTTGGGAGTAGCTCCGCGCCGCTTCACTTCGCTTGAAGCCGTCGCAGCTTGACGGTGCCGCTCGATCCGCCGGCACGCCAGAGCAGTTCGGCCGTGCCCTCCCCGGTCACCGTGAGGACGTGTTCGTTGGTGCCGAGCCATCCCGCGGGCTTGTCCGAGAACGTCACGGTGTACACGAGTGTCCGCGGGTCCTGCCAGCGCGTCGCGAACGTCTGCCAATGGGCCGATTCCCCATTCCGGCAGCGGACCTCGGCAATGATCTTCCACACGTTCTCGCCGCTCTGGAAGATCTCCCAACGGGTGCCGGCGCAGTGGCCGTCGGCCTCCTCCCACAGTCCGGCGATACGCGGCACGCGCGGCGCGGGCGGTGGCACGACGGTGGCGCTGCCGGTTTCGGACCGAAACTCGATGCGGGCCACTTCCGCGAGGGGGTGACTGCTCTCCCGTCCGTCCTTGTAGACCACGACGACCTGAGAAGGCTGAGCCGCTCCTGCCGAGTCGACGCTCTGCGGCGCCGCAGCGAGCCACGCAGGAACGATCAAGCAGAACGAAATCAGGGCTGCCGGCACTCGAGAACCAGTGCTGTCCATGAGCACCTCCTCGGCGCATGGTACCCTCCGCGACGGAGCGCGAGGCACCCATGACCACGTCCGTACGGATGTGGTTCGGCTGGCCCCTCCTGATGGACCGGTGCTAGCATTCCGACGTAGCTCCGGGAGGCATGGTCATGACAGCCCAGCCCAATCAGTCTTCGTTGCTCACGAGGACGGCCATCGCTCTCGTCCTCTTCACCGCGGCTGGGGCGTCGAGGCCGGCGCTCGCGCAATCGTCCGGCGGGGTCATCGCGCCGTCGCTGGGGCCCGTGCTCAAGGTGGTCGAGGTCGACGTCTGGCACGGCACCTGGACCAGGCGCCCCGGCACGAACACCTTCGACGCGGCGTGGGTCGGCCCCAACGGCCAGAAGGTCCAGGACGTCCTCGAGCTGCGTTCGCTCACGCACGGGGTCGCAACCTTCTATCGTCACGGGAACCGCGGCACCTACACCGGGACCGTCTCGCCGGACGGCCGCTCGCTTACCGGTACCGCGTCCTGGTACCCGGCGGGACTCACGTGGACCGCGACGATCGAGGCTCCTCCACCGCCCATGAGGCCCCCGACAGGCGTCGCCGCCGCTGGCGGGCCCGCAGGCTGGGGCAGCAAGATCTTGCGGGATTTCCACATCGGCTACTCGGTGGTGGCGACGAGGGACGGAGGTGTCGCGGTCGCAGGAACCGGCGACCCCGGGTTTCTGGTCGTGCGCCTCGACGCGTCGGGCAAGGAGGCGTGGCGCCGAGCCTTCCGTTGGGGCGAGACGCTCGGCAACACCTTCCCTGCCCACGACGTCCTCGAGACGGCCGACGGCAGCATCGTCGCGGTCGGCACGGGGCAGGGCGTCGTCGCGACCGAGAGCTCGGCCTACGTCTGCAAGCTCGGCAGGGACGGGGCGATGATCTGGGAGAGAAACTGGACCCGCCGAGGCGACTCGGTATCGGCCGACACCGTCCAGGAGCTCGGCACCGGGGACTTTCTCGTTGCCGCGGCGGCGTTCAACACCGGCGCCGTCCTCGTCCACCTCGACCGAAACGGCGCGGTCGTGAGGGACAAGCTCATCCCGCGCGTCTCAACGTCGCCGCTCGTCGAGGTCGACAACTTCCTGCCCGCCTACGTCGGGGCCTGGCAAGACCCGGACGGGTCGATCTACGTCGTCTGGACCGAGACCCGCAAACGTGAAGACTCCGACTACGCCCGCGAGGCGTACGTCGTCAAGCTCGATGCGGCCTGGAACGAGGTCTGGCGCGACCGGCTCGGCAAAGAAACGGCCCAGTTCCTCACGGCGGTCGGGATCGCCCCGCATCCCGAGGGCGGCGTCGTCGTGCTCGCCCAGGCGAACCACTCGCCACTGTTCAGCTACGACATGGAGCACGGCGTGGCGACCCGCTTCGGTCCCACCGGCGCGCGTGTCTGGCAGCGTTGGTTCGGATACCCGCACACAAAGGACGGCTTCCCCGAGCTGCAGCCACGCTCCATCGTCCCGTCCGCGGACGGGTTCATCCTGACCGGCTTCGGCCGCGGCACGCGCGGACCGTTCAACTACGTGGGGTGGGTCGCCGGCATGAGCCACGACGGCACCTTCCGCTGGGACCGCCTGTTCGGGCGCGCGCAGCGCATCACGTCGTACGCGGGCGTGCCGCTCGCGGGCGGGGGGTTCTGCTTCGTGGGCGACACCTTCGACGGCGCGCGGGCGTCGGGCTACCTCGCGCACGTCACCGCAGCAACAGGCAAAGCGAAGGACGAGGTCGTCTGGCCGGACATGCAGCTCGCCCAGAAGTGATGCACGGCGGCTCGTGGCCTGAGGGGAGCGACCCCGGCGACCTCGAAGCGCTCGAGGGCGTCAAGCGCTTCCCGGTCCGCGTCAAGTGCGCCCTGCTGCCGTGGGTCACCCTGCGCGACGCCCTGCGCGCCTGGCGCGACGGGCGCGGCGAGGCACGCAGCACCACCGAAGAGGAGGGGGCGCCGTGAGCACGCTCACCCCCGACGCCGTCAAGGAGGCCCTCTCCCCCATCACCGACCCCGAGATCGGCATCTCCATCGTGGACTTGGGGCTCATCCGGCGTGTCGCCGTCTCCGAGGATGGCACCTCCGTAACCGTCACCATGACCCTCACCACGCCGTTCTGCCCGGAGGGCCCGGAGATCGTGGCCGCCGTCGAGCACACCCTGCGCACCCTCCCCGGCGTCACCGACGCCAGCGTGCAGCTCGAGTGGGACCCGCCCTGGGACCCCAAGACCGACGCCTCCGACGAGGTCAAGGCCGAACTGGGGATCTGGGAGTAGCTCCTCGGCAATCCACGCGGCAACCTCTCTCATCGGCTACACCAGCGTGCGGGCTCGCGGGCCGCGGCTCGCGCCTCGCGGCCTCCGCTCGCCCGCACGCCGCGGCAAAAGGTAAGAGGGTCAAAGAGCAGAGCGTCATTCTGACCTGGCAAGGCGGAAGCCGAGGTAGTGCTCGCGGATGACGGGCGTGAACCTGCCGCGGCACGCCGAGCGGCCGTGCTTCGCGAAGTTGCCCCCGCTGCCGCCGCGAAAAACCCG
>JBBISY010000005.1:0-108432 GCA_037441065.1 Acidobacteriota bacterium
CCACGCCCCCGCCCCCGGGTCGGCCAGGAGCGGCACGGCCAGGAGCCGGGCCTCGTCGGCCTGGGCTGCGGCGAGCGCGGCGGCGAGCCGCAAGAACCGCACCTGGGGGCGCAGCGGCAGCCGGCGGAGGAGGGTTCGAGCAACCTGCACCTCTCCCCGGGCAAGCAGCGCGGCCACCGCCCGCGGCCCCGCCACGGATGCCACGGCGGGGGGGGCGCGAGCCAGGAGGGGGGCGACCTGCTCTGCCTGCCCCAGGGCGACGAGCGCTCGGGCGCAGCCGTCCCACCCCTCCACTTCCCCCGGTGCGGTCCCTCGCGCCACCTCCCACAGCTCCGCCGCCGCCCTCCACTCGCCCAGGATTTCCTCCGTGCGGGCGCCCTGCACGGCGGCCGTGAAGCGCGCCTCGGCGTCCCGTGCCGTGGCGAGGGCCGTCTGGAAGTGGCGCCGAGCCTCCTCCCAGCGGCCGAGTCGGTAGGCGGCCCGCCCGCGCAGGAACTCCAGGCGCGACGCGGAGGCGGGGGGTGCGGTGCCGCCGGAAGCGGCGAGCAGCGCGTCCGCCTCGCGCCAGAACCCACCGCCCAGCAGCACCTCGCCCGCCAGCGCCACTGCGGCAGGGGGGAGGTCCGGCTGCTCGGCGAGCCAGCGGGCCACCGCCGTGGCTTCCGCCCCCCCTCGGTGTTGGCGCAGGAACCGGAGCACCGCCGCGCGATCGGCGGTACGCACGGCGAGGGTCGCGGCGAGGGCTCGACGCAGCGAGGCGGGGAGGGCGCGTCCGCGGTAGCCGGTGAGCGTGGACACCGGCAGCGTCTCGAAGGCGCGGCGGAGCAACTCCGCGGCGGCCTCGCGGTGGGCCGCCGGTACGGCGCCGCCCAGGAGGGGTCGGAGGTAGCTCCAGGGGTCCTGGCCCCTGGCCAGGAGCAGTTCGCCGGCCTCCAGCCGGAGGGCCGCGGCCAGCTCGCCGGCGCGCGGCAAGGCGCTGCGGAGGAGGGAGGAAGCCGCTTCGAGATCTCCCTGCGCGCGCGCCGCCCGGGCCGCCGCCAGCGCCACGGCGGGCGCGAGGGGGTGCGGGGCGGCGGCAGCCAAGGCCCGCACTTCGGCCCAGCGGGCGAGGCGAACGGCGGCGGCCAGCTCCGCGGCTGGTGGGAGATCGGCGGTCATCAGCCAGGAGGCCAGCGCAGCCCACGCCCACCGAGTACGTGCAGGTGCAGGTGGTGGACGCTCTGGCCGGCAGCGCGGCCCGAGTTGACGACCACTCGGTACCCCTCGGCAACGCCGCAGCGGCGCGCAGCTTCCGTCGCGGCGGCGAGGAGGGAGCCCAGCAGCTGCCGATCCTCCGGCTGGGTCGCCGCCAGGGACGGGATGTGGCGGCGGGGGACCACGAGCACGTGCACGGGGGCCTGCGGCGCGATATCGTGAAAGGCCAAAACGTCGTCCGTTTCGAAGAGGATGCGGGCCGGCGCCTGGCCCGCGGCAATCCGGCAGAAGGGGCAATCGGTCACCGCCTCAGGATAGCAGCGCCCGCCGGCGGCGCGCGGCCGGTTAGCGGTAGGGCCCCGGGTTGAAGCGGTGGATCTCCGCCCCCAGGGCGTTGAGCTTCGCCTCCATCGCCTCGTAGCCGCGGTCCAGGTGGTAGACGCGCTGCAGGATCGTCTCGCCCCGCGCCACCAGGCCCGCCAGCACCAGGGCGGCGGAGGCGCGCAGGTCCGAGGCCATGACCACGGTTCCGTCCAGGGTCACCGGGCCCTCCACGATGGCGCAGTCCCCCTCCACCTCGATGCGGGCCCCGAGGCGCTTGAGTTCCAGCACGTGCTGGAAGCGGTTCTCGAAGATCGCCTCCCGGATGCGGCAGCGGCCCTCCGCCTGCGTCATGAGGGTCAGGTACTGAGCCTGCAGGTCGGTGGCGAACCCTGGGTACTCGGCGGTGGTGATGGAGGTAGCCGCGAGACGCCGCACCGGCGGCACGTGGCAGTAGTCCCGGCCCACCTCCACCTCCACGCCCGCCTCGCCCAGGGTGGCGACGAGGGCGCCCAGGTGCGCCGGCTCGCACGCCCGCACCCGCACGCCCTCGCCGGCCAGGGCGGCGGCGATGAGGTAGGTCCCCGCCTCGATGCGGTCGGGGATGACCCGGTGCTGCACCCCGGAAAGCCCTTCCACGCCGCGGATCGTGAGGGTATCGGAGCCGATCCCCTCGATGCGCGCGCCCATGGCCACGAGCATCCGCGCCAGGTCGGCCACCTCCGGCTCCCGCGCACAGTTGCGCAACACCGTCACGCCCCGCGCCAGGGTGGCGGCCATCAAGAGGTTTTCGGTACCGGTGACGGTGATGCGCGGGAAAGTGATGTCGGCCCCGTGCAGGCCGGCGGGTGCCTCCGCGACGATGTCGCCGTGCTGGATGGCAACGCGGGCCCCCAGGCGGGTCAGAGCCGCCAGGTGCAGGTCCACGGGTCGGGCGCCGATGGCGCAGCCCCCCGGCAAGGCCACCCGCGCCCGGCGGCGGCTCGCCAGCAGCGGCCCCAGCACGAGGATCGAGGCCCGCATCGTGCTCACCAGCTCGTAGGGGGCGTGGAAGGCCGACACGTCGCCCGCCACCACCCGCGTCGCGCCGTCCTCGTGGTGGCAGGTGGCGCCCAGGGTCACGAGGACCTTCTCCATGGTGAGGATGTCGCGAACCCGCGGCAGGTTGGCGAGGACCACACCGTCGCGGGTGAGGAGCGTGGCCGCGAGGCAGGGGAGGGCGGCGTTCTTCGCCCCTGAAACCGTGACTTCCCCGCGCAGGCGCCGGCCGCCGACGATGCGAAACCGCTCCATGCGGCGGGAGTGTGGGTCCGCCGCTGCGGCCCGTCAAGGGCGCGGGGCGGGGCGGGCCGCTGCCGCGGGCGGTCCGAGGTCAGAGCGAAGGAGCGCCGCGGCGCGGCGGCCCAGCTCCACCGCGAAATTCGTGCCGCGGTCGTGGGGGTAGACCTGGCTCATACTGGCGAAGTAGAGCCCCGGGAGGGGGGTGCGGATGGGGGGGATGCTGGCGGAATGCTGCACGGGCGGGACCGGCTGCGCGTAGGGGGTGCGCCAGAGCCAGCTCTCCCGCACCCAGGACGGCTCGAAGTCGGGGTGAAAGCGGGCCAGGAAAGGGAGGAAACGGCGGAGCAACTCGTCCTGGGGGAGGGTCATGTGGGGGTGGTCGGCGGGGAGGTAATCGCCGCAGTACACCAGGTGGTCTCCGCCGAAGTGGCGGGCGGGGACGAAGTTGGTGTGTTCCACCAGGGCGAGGAAGGGGAAGCCGGCCTCCTTCGGGAGGTTGTGCCAGTAGGCGCGGGTCAGCGGGCGCGAGAGCGCCAGCACCAGCACCACCGCCCCCAGGGACCGGAGGCGGGCGAGCGCGGCGGCGTAGGTGTCGGGCAGCTGGGGGACGAGCGTCAGGAGCGCGGCCGGCGAACCGGTGAAGAGCAGGCTGTCGAACTGCTCGACGCCGGCGGCGGAGTGCACCGTGACGCGCGGCCCCGGATCCCTCGGGGCGAGGAGGATCCGTTCCACCGGGCAGCGGCAGCGGAGCTCGCAGCCCAGCTCGCGAAGGCGGTCGGCAAAGCGGTCGAAGAACGCCTGAAAACCACCCACGAAGGTGCCGAGTCGCGTGGTGCGGTCGTGGATCCTCGCCCACAGCCATGCCATGTTGACCACCCCCAGGTTCTCCTCGCCGAACTTGCCCACCAAGAGCGGCCGCCACACCGCCTCGTAGACCGGTGTGCCCAGGTACCGCCGCATCCACGCGTCGGCGGTGACACGTTCGAGGGAGTGCCAGCGCGGCCACAGGCGCAGGTACGCGCCCACCAGGGCGAAGCGGAGCACGTCCAGGGGGGAAAAGCGGGGGACGGCAAAGCGCAGCGCCTGCCAGGGCGAGTCGAGAGGGTGGAACGAGCCCCCCCAGTACACCACGGTGGAGGGCCGACTGAAGATCACCGCGTCGCGGAGCCCCAGCTCCGCGGCGAGGGCGAGGATGTGGCGGTCGGAGGCAAACCAGTGGTGGTAGAACTTCTCCACCGTCCAGTCCCAGTGGGCGGCGCGAAAGCCGGAGGCCAACCCCCCCACCGTCGCCGCCGCCTCGAACACGGTAACGGCGATCCCCGCCCGCTGCAGGTCCCAGGCGGCAGCCAGCCCCGCCGCTCCGGCACCCACCACCGCCACCCGCGCGCGCGCCAACATCGGTGCAGCATAGCGCCATCGCTCCCCCTGCGGGAGCGCCGCGAACGGCGAGCCGCCGAGAGCCGGCGCCGGTCGCGGCGCTCGCGCGGCGGGCGTACAATCAGGACCAACAGGAGGAAGCCATGGGCAAGCGGAACGTGTGGGTGGCAGTGGTCGGCGCGCTGGTCGCCGGGGCCATCTGGGCAGGGGAGGAGAAGTTCCTCTGGGTGGAGCCGGAGAAGGCCAACGTGCGGGCAGAACCCCGCGCTGGCGCGGCAGTGCTCGCCAAGGTTTCCTTCGGCGAGCGGCTCCTGGCGGTGGACAAGGTGGAGGACTGGTACCGCGTGCAGCTGGGCGAGGGGAAATTCGGCTACATCCACGAAGACGTGGTCACGGACGACGCCCCCGGCCATGTTTGGGTGGTGGCGCCGAGCGCCACCGTGCGCAAAGCCCCCCGCCAGGGGAGCAAGGTGGTGGCGGTACTGGAGCGGGGCACGATGCTGGAGAGCGATGGGGCCCGGGGCGGCTGGGAGCACGTGAAGTTCGGGGAAGGCAAGTCGGGGTGGGTGCGGGAAGAAGAGATCGACGACGATCCGCCAGCAGCCCTGTTCGTGATCACCGACGGAGCGGTCCTCCATGCGGCCCCCAATCCCGAGTCGGAAGTGGTGGCCTCGTTGCAGCTGGGGAGCCAGCTGGAGAAGCTCGAGAGCGCCGGGCCCTTCGAGAAAGTCCGCACCGCCGAGGGCACCGTGGGCTACGTGTACGAGAAGGCGGTGGACGACGACCGGCCCACCTGGCTGTTCGTCAAGGTCTCCGAAACCCCGGTGATGAGCCAGCCGCACATGGAATCGGAGGTCCTGGCCACCCTGGCGTCCGGGGCCGAGGTCCTGGCTTTCGACGAGCGGGAGGACTTCTACCTGGTACTGCTGGAGGATGGCCGTCCCGGGTGGGTCCACGAAGACTCGGTCATCCCCATGGGGAAGCGGTAGCGGGAACCTGCTCTCCTGAGCTCCACAGGGCGGGCGGGTAGTCGCGGTGGAGGCTGCGGAACGTCGCCTCGAAGCGGTACTCGGCCAGGAGGACGCGCGCCAGTTCCCAGGGCCGCACGGGGCGGCGCTCGGTGCGGAGGGGGTTCTTGCCCGCCGCCGTGGCCAGGAGGGAGGCGAAACGGCGGCCGAACTCCGGCAGGGGCAAGGTGGTGGGGGTGAGGGGGTGCATGCAGTCGTACAGGCGGTAGGGATCGTCCACCCAGATGCGGGGCCGCATCGCGTGCCAGTCGGGGGTGCCGGGGGACGGCGTGCACACGGTGAAGCTGCACTGCGCCGGCGGCATCTCCTTGAGGTAGCGCTCGAGCCGCTGGAACTGCTCGGCGGTATACTCGGGGCGCACCATGAAGGCGGCGTGGCAGGCGATGCCGAGGCGGCGGAGGGTCTCATGCGCCCGCTCGTTGCTGGCCACCGTCCCTCCCTTGCGCACCTCCCGGAGCTCCTCGTCGGAGGAAAACTCGAATCCTAAGAACGCACCGTCCAGGCCGATCTCGCCCCAGCGCCGCAGGATCTCCGGGGAGCGCAGCACGGTGGTGGCGCGCGTCCAGGCGAAGTACCGCTTGCGCACGCCCCGCCGCGCCAGCGCCTCGGCCAGCTCGGAGGCAAAGGCCTCGTCGATGAAGTTCTCGTCGTCGGCGAAGTACACGTGCTCCTGCGGCAGGGCGGCGATCTCGTCCGCTACCGCCGCCACGGGGCGGGGGCGGTGTTCCCCGCCGCACAGGTACGGTACGACGCAAAACGAGCACTTCATGCGGCACCCGTAGGAGGTCCGCACCATGGCCACCTGGGGGAAGAGCACCTGCCACCGGCGCGGCCGCTCGCTCACCCAGACCGCGTAGTAGTGGCGGGGATCCCACAGATCGCGGCGCGGCACCGGCAGGGTGGCGGGGTCGGGGAAGCGGGGCCAGCGAGCCGCCGCCTCCCCGTCCCAGCCCTCGCCGGTGAGCAGGAGGCTGTCGCTCCCGGCGGGGGGCTCGTGCCGCTCCAGGCTCTCCACCAGTCGGCGCAGCGGCGCACACCCCTCCCCGCGGACCACGTAGTCGATCCACGGCACGTTGTAGTCTTCGGGGGCGACGGTAGCGTGGTGCCCGCCCACCACGACGCGAACGGTGGGCACGAGCTGCCGGAGCAACTGGGCCATGGCCTTGATCGCCCCGCTCTCGTGGCTGTACCCGGAAAACCCCACGAGCTCCGGCTGGAGCTCGGCAACGGCCCGCAGCAGCGCCCGGCGAGGGCGGCGCGCCAACCGCAGGTCCAGGGCCCGCACCTGGTGGCGTGCGGGGAGCGCGGCGGCCAGGTAGCCCAGCTCCAGTGGCTCCAACCGCTGGAAGCGCTCCAGCCCGCGGATAGTCCCCAGCACGCCCTTCGGCTTCACCAGGAGGATGCGCATACCCTGCGCCCAGCATACCTGGATCACCGGTAGGTCGCGAGCCGGGTCGCAGGTTCCCCCGGCCCGAGCGCGTGACGCCCCCGCCGGTGCTTGCTACCCTGCTTGCGAGGGTGTCGGGAGGAGAGCATGGAGCGCACGGCACCGTGGTTCGTAACGTCGCTGGTGGTGGCACTTGTCGCCGCGGTGGCGGCAGGCGAAACGGTGAGGGGGGGCGAATGGAGCGTGGACGACGTGGTCCTGGAGGAGCGGGCCTCCGAGTGGGTGCTCGCCCGCGACGGGACCAGGGCCGTCTGGGTGCGCTCGGAGGTGGTGGGGGAAGGAAAAGAGGAGCAGCGCGTGTCCAACCTGTGGCTGACGCGGCTGCGCGAGGGTGAGAGCGTGCCCCTCACCCGCGGCCACGACACCGTAAGTGCGCCGGCCATCTCCCCCGACGGCAAGCGGGCGGCGTTTCTCTCCACCCGTGGCATCCCGGGGGCAGGGGAGGAGGTGGCGTCGCCGCAGGTCTGGATCGTCCCGCTGGACGGCGGCGAGGCCTACCCGCTCACCCGCTTCGACCGGCCCGTCAAGGGGGTGGCGTGGATCGACACGGCCTCGCTCCTCGTCCTGGCAGAGGAGTCGCGCTCGCTGTGGGAGCGGGAACGGGAAGAGGCGGGGGACGACGCCACCCTGGTGCACGACGCCGAGCACACCCCGCCGGTGCGGCTCTTCCGCGTCTCGCTGGAGGGGGGGAAGGTGACGCGCCTGACGCACAACGATAGTTGGATCGAGCGGGTCGCCGTCGCTCCCGACGGCCGCCGGGCGGTGGTGGTGGCCCAGCAGAGCGTCTCCTACGAGTTCGACCAGCGCGTCCCGCCCACCACGGAACTCCTGGACTTGGCCGACGGCACGAGCGTGCGGCTCTTCGAAGACGGGGTGCTGCGGCCGGAGGCGGTGAGCTGGGCGCAGGATGCCAGCGGGTTCTACTTCGTCAACGAGTTCAGCCGGCACCCGCGCTACCGCCAGGCGACGGTGCGGCAGCTGTGGTTCTTCGATCTGGCTCGGGGGAGCGCCGAGCACGTGAGCGAAGGGTGGGAGCGGGGGCTCGGGGGGGCGTTCGCTCCTACCAACCTCGGGGTCGTGGCCCTCCTCGCCGATGGGGTGCGCTACCGAGCTGTGCGCTTTGAGCGCCGTCGCGACGGCTGGCGGCGGGTAGAGCTGGCGGGCCGGCGGACCGCCACCATTCGCGATCTGGTGGTGTCGGGGGACGGGGGTGTGGTGGTGTTCGAATCCTCCACGGCCACGGAACCGCCCCAGTGGTACGCCGCCCGGCTGGCCGGCAACGCCATCGTCGAGGAGCGGGTCGTCACCGACCTCAACCGGCGCTACTTGGGCAAACCCACGGGCCGCGCCGAGGTCATTCGCTGGCGGGGCGCCCGGGACGAGGAAGTGGAAGGCATCCTCTACTACCCGCTCGCCTACGAACCCGGCACGAGGTACCCGCTGGTGCTCGATCTCCACGGCGGGCCGGCGGGCACCGACGCGGACGAGTGGAGCCAGTCCTGGACCTCCCCCATCATGCTCTGGCGCCAGCGGGGGGCGTTCGTGCTGCAGGTGAACTACCACGGTTCGGCGGGGTACGGTCTCGACTGGGTGGAGTCCATTGGCGGCGGAAAGTACTACGAGCTGGAGATCCCCGACATCGAGCGCGGGGTGGACGAGCTGATCCGCCGCGGGCTGGTGGACCCGCAGCGCCTGGCCTCGTCGGGGTGGTCCAACGGCGGCATCCTGACGGTGGAGCTCATCACCCGCACCCAGCGGTACCGGGCGGCGGCCGTGGGGGCGGCGGACGTAGAGTGGATCTCCGATTGGGGGAACGTGGCCTTCGGCGCCGCCTTCGACAACTACTACCTGGGCGGGCCGCCCTGGGAGATCCCCGACGTCTACGTGGCCAAGTCGCCGCTGTTTCGCCTCACCGCCGTCACCACCCCCACCATCGTCACCACCGGCACGGCCGACACCAATGTCCCGCCCGGGCAATCGCGTTCGCTCTTCCACGCCCTGGAGCAGATCGGGGCGGCGCCGGTGCGTCTCGTGCTCTTCCCCGGGGAGGAACACGCCCTCAAGAAGATCGTGCACCAGCGGCGCAAGGTGGAGGAGGACCTGGCGTGGTTCGACCGCTACCTGTTCGGGTCACCGCCCCCCGAGCTGGAGGGGGTGAAGGCGGGATCGCTGCTGGAGGGGTTGCTGGTGCGGCGCGGCGCCGCGCGGTCGGGGGCTGCCTTCGGCGTACTCCACGGCGGGGTTCTCGTGCCCGAGACGGTGGCGCTGGACGGGCTGGAGGTGGGCCGGTTCGAGGTGACACGGGCCCAGTTCGCCGCCTTCGATGCGAGCCTCGTGGTGGCGCCGGGGGAGGAGAACCTCCCGGTGGGGGGGGTGAGCTTCGAGCAGGCGCGGGCTTACGCGGCCTGGTTGGCGGAGCGCACCGGCCGGGCCTTTCGGCTGCCCACGGTGGAAGAGGCCACGCGGCTCGCCGCGCAGGCAGGCGGGGACGGCAACACCTTGAACCGCTGGGCCGGCTATCCCCCCAACCCGGACGACACCCGCCGCCTGCACCGCGCCCTGGCGCCGCTGCCAGCGGGCGCCCTGCTGCTGCCGGTAGGCTCGCTGGCGCCCTGCGCGGCGGGGGGCGCCTTCGATCTGGACGGCAACGTGGCGGAGTGGGCCGTAGCGCCCGACGGTACCGGCCGGGCGGTGGGCGCCAGTGCCGATCTGCCCCGCGACGATCGCGCCACCGCCACGGCGGCGCCCGCCTACACTGGCCTGCGCGTGGTGGTGGACCGGTCCCCGGCGACCCCCAAGCCCCACCAGCCGAGCGGCGGGACGGAGCAAGACTCGGCACCCCCTCCGCCGGGCGGGTAGGGCAACGCGCTCCGGCGAGCTGCCCTGTGGCGGGCGCTAGACCCGCCCGGCGACGGTGATGCGGGTGACGGCCGCCTCGAGCCGCGCCCGCTGGGTGTCGAGCTCGGCGCCGGAGGCGCTGCGCATCGCCGCTTCGGCTGCGGTCTTGTCGCTCTTTGCCTGCTCCAGGTCGATCTCTTCGGGCAGCTCGGCCACCTCGGCGAGAACGGTGACGCGGTCGCCCGCCACCTCCGCGAACCCCCACTGGATCGCCACGTAGTGCTCGCGTACCCCCTGCCGGTACGACAGCTCGCCGATGCGGAGCTGCGTCAACAGCGGGGTGTGGCCGGGCAGGATGCCCAGGGCCCCCAGCACCCCCGGCAGGGTGACCTCGTGCACCTCCGCCTCCACGGCGGTGCGGGTGGGCGTGACCACCGTCAGGTGGAGACGACCCTCCGCCATCTCAGGCCTCCGCCTTCAGCCGTTCGGCGTGCTCCAGCACCTCCTCGATGGGTCCCTTCATGTAGAAGGCCTGCTCGGGGATGTGGTCGAGCTCGCCCTTGCAGATCATGTCGAAGCCGCGGATGGTGTCGGCGATCTTCACGTACTTGCCCTTGAGGCCGGTGAACTGCTCCGCCACGTGGAACGGCTGGGAGAGGAAGCGCTGAATCTTGCGGGCGCGCGCCACCGTGAGCTTGTCCTCCTCGGACAGCTCGTCGATTCCCAGAATCGCGATGATGTCCTGGAGGTCCTTGTACTTCTGGAGAATTCTCTGGACCTCGCGGGCCACCCGGTAGTGGTCCTCCCCGAGGATGTGCGGGTCGAGGATACGGCTGGTGGAGGCCAGGGGGTCCACCGCCGGGTAGATGCCCAGCTCCACGATTTGCCGCGACAGCACGGTGGTGGCGTCCAGGTGGGCGAAGGCGGTGGCCGGCGCCGGGTCGGTCAGGTCGTCCGCGGGCACGTAGATGGCCTGCACCGAGGTGATCGAACCCCGCTTGGTGGAGGTGATGCGCTCCTGCAGCTCGCCCATCTCCGTGGCCAGGTTGGGCTGGTAGCCCACCGCCGAGGGCATGCGCCCGAGCAGTGCCGACACCTCGGAGCCCGCCTGGGTGAAGCGGAAGATGTTGTCGATGAACAGGAGCACGTCCTGCTCCTCCACATCGCGGAAGTACTCGGCGACGGTGAGGCCGGACAGCGCCACGCGCAGACGGGCTCCCGGCGGTTCGGTCATCTGACCGTAGATCAGCGCGGCTTTGGACTTCCGCCAGTCGTGGGGATCGATGACGCCGGACTCCTGCATCTCCAGCCACAGGTCGTTCCCCTCGCGGGTACGCTCACCGACGCCCGAGAACACCGAGAAGCCGCCGTGCTGCAGTGCCACGTTGTTGATCAGCTCCATGATGATGACGGTCTTGCCCACCCCGGCGCCGCCGAACAGCCCGGTCTTGCCGCCCTTGGTGTACGGTTCCAGGAGGTCGATCACCTTGATGCCGGTCTCGAACATCTCGACGGTGGTGGACTGCTCCTCGAAGGAGGGCGCCTCCCGGTGGATGGGCCAGCGCTCCTTGGTCTCGATGGGACCGCGCTCGTCCACCGGCCTGCCGATCACCGACAGCACGCGACCGAGCGTCTCGCGGCCCACCGGCATGGCGATGGGGCCGCCGGTGTCCACCGCCTTCATGCCCCGCACCAGGCCGTCGGTGGGGAGCATGGAGACGCACCGCACCCGGTTTTCGCCCAGGTGCTGCATCACCTCGGTGACCACCTCCACCTCGCCGGCTTCCGAGCGGTCACGGATCTCCACCGCGTTGTAGATGGGCGGGAGATGCCCCTCGGGGAACTCCACGTCCACCACCGGCCCGATCACTTGGACGATGCGACCTTCCACCTTTTCTCTTGCGGCCATGCTCGACTCCTAGCCTTCCGCCAGCGCCTGGGCGCCGGAAACGATCTCGATGAGTTCCTTGGTGATGGCAGCCTGCCGCACGCGGTTGTAGGTGAGCGTCAGCTTCTCGATCATTTCCCCCGCGTTCTTCGTCGCCGCCCCCATGGCGGTCATGCGGGCACTGTGCTCGGCGGCAATCGAGGAGAGGACGGCGCGCAACACCTCCACCTCCACGTAGCGGGGCAGCAGCCGATCGAGCAGCACGGCAGGCGCCGGTTCGCACAGGTAGCCCACCAGGGCGGCCCCCCCCTCCAGGGATTCCCGCGGGATGGGGAGCAGCTTCGAGAGCACCACCGCCTGCTGGATGAGCGAGCGGAATCGGTTGGAGAGCAGGTAGATGGCATCCGTCTCGCGATTCGCAAAGCGCTGCGCCAGCATCGCAGCGAGGGCGAAAGCCGGTGCCGGCGAAGTGCTCCCCAGGAGGTCCGTGGGGGCGGCGAGGGGGGCAATCCCCCGGTGCTTGAAGTAGTCCACCGCCTTGCGCCCCACCAGGACGAGATCCACCTGGTCCCAGCGGTGGCTGGCGAGGAGCCTGCTCGCCTCGCGCAGCACGTTGGCGTTGAAGGAGCCGCACAGGCCGCGGTCGGAGGTGATGACGACGAGCGTCGCACGCCGCTCCTCGCGCTCTTCCAGCAGGGGGTGGCGGTGGGTGCCGACGCGCGTGGCCAGGGAGCGCAACACCCCTTCCAGGCTGGTGGCGTAGGGGCGGGCCTCCAGGATCCGAGTCTGGGCACGGCGCAGCCGGGCGGCGGCCACCATCTTCATGGCCTTGGTGATCTGCTCGGTAGACCGCACCGAGCGGATGCGACGGCGGAGAGCCTGGGTGTTAGCCAACGGCGGCCTCCGGGTGTTCCTTGAGGAACGCTTCCTGCGCCGCGCGGCAGGCCTGCTCCAGCTCCTGCTCGGTGGCGCCCTCCAGTTTGCCGGTGGCGACGATGGTCTCCAGCACCGAGCCGTGGTGGGCCCGCAGGTACTCGTGGAGGTAGCGCTCGAAGGCGGGCACCGCCGCCACCTGCAGCTTGTCCAGCACGCCCCGGGTCCCGGCGAAGATGGACGCCACCTGGTACTCCACCTCCATGGTCTGGTGGAGCCCTTGCTTGAGCAATTCCACGAGCCGCTCCCCGCGCGCCAACTGCCGCAGCGTCGCCTTGTCCAGGTCGGAGCCGAACTGGGCGAAGGCGGCCAGCTCGCGGTACTGGGCCAGGTCGAGGCGCAGCGTGCCGGCCACCTTCTTCATCGCCTTGATCTGGGCGTTGCCGCCCACGCGGGAAACCGAGATTCCCACGTTGATGGCGGGGCGGACGCCGGCGTAGAAGAGGTCGGTCTCCAGGAAGATCTGGCCGTCGGTGATGGAGATGACGTTGGTGGGGATGTAGGCGGACACGTCGCCCATCTGGGTCTCGATGACGGGCAGCGCGGTGAGCGAACCCCCGCCCAAATCGTCGCGCAGTTTGGCGGCACGCTCCAGGAGACGGGAGTGGAGGTAGAACACATCGCCGGGGTACGCCTCGCGCCCCGGCGGCCGGCGGAGCAGGAGCGAAATCTCGCGGTAGGCCGCCGCGTGTTTGGAGAGGTCGTCGTAGATGCAGAGGGCGTGCTGGCCGTTGTAGAGGAAGTACTCGCCCATGGCGCACCCGGCGTAGGGGGCCAGGTACTGGAGCGGGGCCGGCTCGGAGGCGGAGGCGGACACGACGATGGTGTGGTCCATGGCGCCGTGGTCCTCCAGGGTCTTCACCACCTGGGCGATGGTGGAGCGCTTCTGACCGATGGCGACGTAGACGCAGACCATCCCCTTGCCCTTCTGGTTGATGATGGTGTCCACGGCGATGCTGGTCTTGCCGGTCTGCCGGTCGCCGATGATCAGCTCGCGCTGGCCGCGCCCGATGGGGATCATGCCATCGATGGCCTTGATCCCGGTCTGCACCGGCTCCTTCACCGGCTGGCGGCGCACCACCCCCGGGGCGATGCGCTCGATGGGGTAGTGGTCCGTGGCCTCCACGGGGCCCTTGCCGTCGATGGGTTCGCCCAGGGGGTTGACCACCCGCCCCACCAGGCCGGGTCCCACCGGCACCGAAAGGATCTTGCCGGTCCGTCTCGCCTCGTCCCCCTCCTTGATGGCGTGGGTTTCGCCCATGAGCACGCAACCGACGCCGTCCTCTTCCAGGTTGAGGGCCAGCCCGAACACGTCATGGGGGAAGGCGACCATCTCCCCGGCCATGACCCGGTCGAGGCCGAACACCCGGGCGATGCCGTCCCCCACCGCCACCACCGTGCCCACTTCGGCCATGTCCACGGAGGTTTCGAGCCCTGCGATCTGTCGTCGCAGGATGTCGGTGATTTCATCGACCTTGATCTGCATCCCCGCTTCTCCCCTCTCTCCGACGCGGGGGACCGTCGGCCCCCCGACCACTGCCCGCTGCCGCTTATCCCAGGGACGGCGCGCCGCGCTGCGCGAACTTGGCGAGCTGCGTGCGCAGCGAGCCGTCGAACACCCGGCTCCCGATCCGCACCACGAAGCCGGCGAGGAGCTCCGGCCGCTCCTCCAGGGCGAGCTCCACGCGCGCCCCCACCGCCTCGGCCAGCGCCGCCTCCAGCGCCTGTCGCTGCGCGGGCGGAGGCGCCACCGGCGCCTGCAGCACCCCGCGCACCTTCCCCTCGCGCGCGTCCACCAAGTGCCCGAACGCCGTCGCCACCTCGCTGAGCCAGCGGAGGCGGTAGTGCTGCATGAGGGCTGCCAGGACCCGGCGCACCTCGCTGCGCAGGACGAGCCGTTCCCCGATCTCCTGCAGGATCGCCCGCTTGACGGTGGGGGACACCGACGGGACCTCGAAAACCTTCAGGAGCCGGCGATCCTCCGCCAACAGGCTGGCCACCGCCTCCAGCTGCTCGTGCGTCTGGTGCAGGGCGGGGAGCCCCTGCGGCTCCACCACCTGGAAGAGCGCCGCCGCGTACGGACGGGCGATTCGTGCGCTCACGCCCCACCTCCCCGATGCAGGGTCCGCAACCGCTCCACCGCCGCGGCAAAGATGCGGTCGCGATCCTCCGGCCCCATCTCGCGCTCCAGGAGCTCCCGGGCCACTTCGGCGGCGATGGCGGCAGCCTCCTGGGTGAGCTGCTGGCGCGCCTCGTTGACGCGGCGGGTGGCCTCCTGGTCCACCTGCAGCAGGAGGCGGGCCGCTTCCTCCTCCCCTTGGCGGCGGAGGGCGTCGCGCTCGTTCTCCCCTTCACGAAGCAGGCGCTCGCGCAGGGTGCGGATCTCGTCCTGCAGCGAGGCCACGCGCCCCTCCACTTCGCGTCGCAGCCGCTCCGCCTCCTGCCGCTGGCGCTGCGCCTCGGCGAGCTGGGAGGCGATCTCTTCGCTGCGTGTCCGGAAGAAGCGCGACAGGGGCTTGGCCAGCAGGAACGCCAGGAAGCCAAAAAAAACGATGAGGTTCAGCGTGTACCACACGACCCGCGGCAACCCCAGGAAGGTTTGGGAGCCCTCCGCGGCCAGCGCATCGGACGCCACGCCCAGCAGGGCGATGGGCATCGAGGCCAGGACGCGGGAGTTCATGACGCCAGCCTCCGGCCCAGCAGCCGGCCCGCCAGCTCGACGGCCAGCTGGCGAGAACGCTCCCGCAGCTCTGCCCTCGCGTTCTGCCCGGCCTCCTCCAGCTCCCTGGCCAGGCGGGCCAGCCGCTCGTGCCCCTCCGCCCGGGCCGCCTCCAATCGGGCGCGGCGCTCCACCTCGCCCGCGGCGCGCAGGGCGGCCCGCTCGCGCTGCGCCGCGGCTGCGGCCTCGGTGAGCTGCGCTTCGCACTGGGCCACCGCCTCCCTCGTCTGGTTCTGGGCGGTGCCGAGCTCGGTGGCGCCGTTCTGGACGATGCGCCGCCGCTCCTCCAGGAGCGCGAGGAGGGGCTTGACCACCTGGGTGGAAACCAGCAAGAAGACCGTCCAGAAGCACGCCATGATCAGCAGCAGGGAGAGATTCGGCGTAATTGTCACCCTTGCCCTCCGGGTCCCAACGCCAAAGGGGGGCTCTCCCCCCTTCCGGCAAGCGGCGCAACGCTAGCAGAACGCCACGCTCGGGTCAACTCGGGCGCGGCTGGGCGCCGGCAGGGGCGGCGAGAACGCCGGGGACTGGCTAGGAAACGCACCAGGCGCGCCGGAGCGCCCCGGCGCGCCTGGGAACGGGGCTGCGAGGCGTCAGCCCTTTTTGATCTTCTCGATGATCGGCAGGGACGGGAAGCGCTCTTTCACCACGTCCAAGAGACGCATGAGGTTCTCGTTGCCGCCCACGTCCTTCTGGGCGTCCTCGAACTCGTAGTCGTCCCCCTTGGTGAAGTCGAAGGTGAGCTGGTAGCAGAAGTTCCCGCTTTCCCGGGCGACGCAGGTCACGGTGAGCTGCTTGACGCCCTTGAGGAACAGCTCGAAGTTGCGGGAGGCGTCGGCGGCGTCCCGCCAGGCCAGCCTGTCCCCGGAGAGCACGAGCTTGCCGGTGGGGTTCTTGCGGAACACCCCACCCTGGCGGAAGACCAGCCCCTCGAACACCACCTCGCCGCTCGCCGCTGCGGCAGCCCCCTGCCGCGCCGGGAGAACCACGTCCTTCTTGAGCGGCGCCTCCATCAGGGCGACGATGATCACCTCCTGGATGCCATTTTCCTTGAGGTAGATGAGATCGTTGACCGAGGGCTTCTGGTCCACCCCGCCCTGGCGGATCTGGTCAGCGATGATCTTCTCGGACAGCCCCGATTTCACCAGCCGCACCAGGTCCACCAGCGCCGGGTTGTCCGGTTGCGCCGGCGGCGAGGGTTTCGGAGCGCGGGCTACCAGGGCGTTCACCACCGCCTCGGGAACCCCCGCGGCCTGGAGACGGGCCAGATCGGCGGGCTCCAGGGGTGCCACGGTGTTCGCCGGATCGTTGATCTGGGCGATGATCCCCTCCGCCGGGGCGCCGAACTGGTGCGCGGCAATGACTTTGTCCACGGTGATCTGCTCTGCCGCGAGGGGCAGGGCGAGGACGCTCAAGGCCAACCACAAACCGATGCGCCGCATAATGCCCTCCTTAGTCTGTCGGAGTCATTCTACCACCGTCTCGAGGCCCACGAACAGCCGCCTCCCCGGGGCGGGGTAGCCCTTGACCTCCTGGTAGGCGCGGTCGAAGAGGTTGTCGACCCGCAGGCGGGCGGCGAGGTGCCATGGGAGGGGGCGCCGCAGGGAGAGGTTGGCGGTGAGGAAGGAGGGCATGTCGGTCCGGGAAAAGGTGACCGGGTCCAGGTCGGTCCGCTCCCCCACCCAGACCAGCGCCACCGCACCTTCAAAGCTGGCCGGCAGCGGACGGTGGAGGGTGGCGGCAGCAGACCAGCGGGGACGCCGCAGCAGCGCTTCCCCGGCCTCGTTGCGAGCGTCCAGGTAGGAGACCTGCAGATCCAGCGCGCCGAGCCCCTCGCGGCGGAGGGCCCAGGCGAGCTCGGCCCCGTCCTGGGCGGCGGCGCTGATGTTCTCGTAGCGGGAGCGGGCGTAGTCGAAATCGATGAGGTTCGTGATCCGGTTGCGGAAGAGCGCGAGCCGGACGGTACCGCTCCCCGCCACCGCCCACGACGCCCCCAGCTCGCTGGAGGTGGAGCGTTCGGCCTCCAGAGCGGGATTGCCGGCAAACGGGTAGTAGAGCTCGCCCAGCGACGGTGCACGGAAACCCCGGCCGTAGGAGGCCCACAGCCGACTGCGGGCGACGTGACGGGCCACCGTGACCCGCGGCGAGACCTCGCTCCCCCACGCCCTGGCGCGATCCCAACGCACCCCCACCTGCACCCGCCAGGAACGGCCCAGTTCGAAGCGGTCCTGGAGGAACGCCGCCGCACTCGTGAGCTGCTCGCCATCGAGCGAGGTGCCGAACACCGACTCGTCGCGCACCCGGTCGAGCCGCCATTCCCCGCCGGCGGTGAGGCGGTGGCCCCCCAGCGAACGGTGCCAGGCGGTGCGCACCCCTCCCGAACGGGCGCGCGTCTCGCTCCAGGTGAAGCCGAACGGCTCGTCCGGGTCGCGAAACACCAGCTGCCGCTCCACCCAGGAGGCCGAGGTTTCCAGCCGCTGGCCGCTGGCCAATTCCACCTCGACGGGGACGGCGAAGAGCGATTCCTCGGTTGCCGTGGAGCGGTTCGGCGTGAGCGTGGCACCGGAGAACGGCACGTCGGTGTGCGTCGCCGTGTGCCGCGCCAGGAGCCTCGCCGTGGTACCGCCGCCGAGGCGCAGGCGCGCCTCCACGCTGCCGCTGCGGGAGGAGAAGTCGTCGTGGGCGAGGGGCCCGCTCCCGTCTCGGCGCGCCGCCGAGGCGGCGAGCTCCAACTTGCCGAGGGCGTAGGACACTTCCGCCTCGCCCCGCCGCCACTGGGACGAGCCGCCCTCCAGGAAGAGGCGGAACGAGTCGCCGCGCCGGGCCAGCGGGAAGAGTTGCACCACGCCGCCGATGGCGTCGCCGCCGTAGAGGGCCGAGTAGGGCCCCCGCACCACCTCGATGCGCTCCAGGCCGGCGGTGAGGGGTGTGCTCCAGTCGTAGCCGCCGAAGTACGGGGAGTTGAGCCGCACGCCCTCGAAGAGCACCAGCGTGTGGGTGGAGTTGGTGCCGCGGACGAAGAGGCTCGTCACCCCGTTGTCGAGGCCGGAGCGCAGCAGGAGGGTGCCGGGGACGAGACGCAGCAGGTCGGCGGCGCTGGCTGCGCCGCGCTCCTGGATCACGCGGCGAGGGATGACGGTGACCGCCGCCATCGCCTCGTCCTCGCTCTCGGCCTCGGCTGCCGCCGTGACGACGAGATCCTCTCGAAAGGTGGGGACGCTCTGCGCGAGCGTCGGGGCGGCGATGACGAACTGCAAGAGGATAGGTACGACGAAACGACGCGCCATTGGAACCTCCCGTTCCTCTCAGGGTGGCAGGTCTCCTGGCTCCCGGATCGTCCAGCCTCGCTCGCCTTCCCAGTCGGTCAACGCCAACCAGTGGCCTGCTCGAGCGGGCCGTCCCCGGTCACAGTGGCGGGGGCCGCGCCGGATTCCCACCGGCTTCCCTCGGCACCACCCCGGTTTGTCGGGAGGGAGCCTAGTCGCTCCCCGCGAGAGAGTCAAGCAGACGGCGCTGCCGTGGCTCCGTGGCGCGTTGCCAAGAAAAAGCCGCGCGCCGGGTGACCGGCGCGCGGCAGGGCACGAACCGCGGGAGGGTTACTGGACGGTGGCCTGGACGGGGACCTCGACGAGGTTTCGGGACGGATCGTTGGTGCTGATCTTGAGCGTCGTCTTGAGGGTGCGGCCCTTGGCGGTGCCGGCGGGCAGGGTGACGGCCACCTGGAAGCGCTGGCCGGCCTGCAGCGGCAAGACCTCGGTGGTGAACGGCGGGTCGATCTCCACCTTTTCCACCTTGAAGTCGAACCCCTGTCGGTTGCTGATGAGGACCACGTTACGGCCCACCGGCGCGTCGTTGGGCACGGTCCCGAAGGTGATCTCCCCCGGCACCACCTGGACGATGGGCCGGACCAACCCGCTCACCGTGAGGGGGACCTCCGGCGCCTTGGGGGAGTCGGTCTTGACCGTCAGCTTGTGGTTGAGCATCCCCTCCTTGGCGTTGGCCGGGACGGTGACCGTCACTTCCCACTGGGAGCCCGAGTAGTTGGCCTGCCGCTCCTGCGGTTCCAGTTCCCGGAAGGAAATCTGGTACGGGCCTTCGGGGGCGTCCACACCGAGGACCTTGAAGGTGGCGCCATCGGAGGCCACGAGGCGCACCTTGTCGGTGGCCGGTTCGCCCTGCAGCACGTTGAAACGGAGCAGGGAACGCGGCAGCGCCTCGATGAACGCCTTCACGTCCGCCTTCACGACCACGGTGGCGTTGCGCGCCTGCGGGTCGTTGGTGAAGACGATGATGGCCTTGGAGATGGGGCCCAAGAACGCCGACGTGTCCACCTCCGCGTTGATCTTGCCGGTACCGCCCGGCGGGATGGTCTTGTCGAAGTTGGCCACCGTGCAGCCGCAGGTGGGGCGCACCTGCGCGATTTCCAGGGGCGCCTGCCCGGTGTTTTTCACCTCGAACACCGCCTTCAGCTTCTCGCCCTTGGGGACGGGGCCGAAGTCGATGATCTTCTGGACGAATTCCGCCACCGGCTGGGGTCCTTCCGGTGGCTTCGCTTCCTGCTGTTGCTGCGCCACACTCCACGCCGACAGGAGCGAGAAGATGACGAGCAGTTGAATGGTCCGTTTCATGCGACAACCTCCTCTCCGGTCGCGCCGGGGGTGCTAGAGTACACCTCCGCGCGAGCGCGCGCTAGAGGCGATGCAGAAACCTTGCCAGATCTATCTGCTCCCCATCGGCGGCACGGCCATGGCGGCGCTGGCCGGTCTCCTCCACGAGAGCGGCGAGGCGGTGTGCGGCGTGGACAGCGCGCTCTACCCGCCCACCTCCGAGTTCCTGGCGGGGCTCGACATCCCCGTCCGTCTGGGGTGGGATCCGGCGGGGATCCCCGACGGCGTGCGGGAGGTGATCATCGGCAACGCGGTGCCGAAGAGCAATCCGGAGGTGACGGCTGTCCTCCAGCGGGGTCTCCCTTACACCTCCCAGGCGGCGGCCTTCGGGGAACGGTTCTGCCGGGGGTCGCGCAGCATCGTGGTGGCGGGCACGCACGGGAAGACGACGACCACCGCGCTCACCGCTCACCTCCTGGTTGGTGGCGGGCTCGACCCCACGGTACTGGTGGGCGGCGTTCCCCGGGGCGGCCTCCCCTGGCGGCTGGGTCAGGGGGGGTGGACGGTGGTGGAGGGGGACGAGTACAACACCGCGTTCTTCGATCGCGGACCCAAGTTCCTCCATTACTACCCGCACTTTTTCGTGGTCGGTAACGTGGAGTACGACCACGCCGACCTCTACCCCTCGCTGGATGCCATTGTGGCAGCGTTCCGTGCCGGAGTGGCCTGTGTCGACGCCGGGGGGTGGACGCTGGCCAACGCCTCCGATGCCGGGGCGCGTCGCGTCGTGGCAGGGTGCCGCCGGGTGATCTGGTACGGGGAGACGGCCACGGCGGACCTGCGCTGCCTGCGGTGGGGCACGGAGAACGGCCGGCTGCGGGCGGTCGTGGCGTGGCAGGGGGAGCGCTTCGAGCTCAGCTCGCCCCTGGTGGGCCGTCACAACCTGGACAACCTCCTGGCGGCGACCGCCTGTGCGCTGCTGGCGGGGGTACCCCCCAGTGCCGTCGCGGCCGGCGCGGCCACCTTCCCCGGCGTGCGGCGCCGTCTCGAGCTGCTGGGCGAAGCCGCGGGTGTGGCGGTGGTGGACGACTTCGCCCATCACCCCACTGCCGTCGCCCTCACCCTGGACGGGGCCCGCGCGCGGTTCCCCGGGCGGCGGCTGGTGGTGGCCTTCGAACCGCGTTCCCTCTCCGCGGCCCGCGCCGAGTTCGCCGCGTCCTACGAGGAGGCGCTGTCGCACGCGGACATGGTCCTCCTCGCCCCGGTGTACCACCGCGCGCGCCTGCCGGTGGAGGCGGTGCTGGACAGGAGCGCCATCGTGGCCAGCCTCCAGCGCCGCGGCAGGAGGGCGCGCGCCCTGGAGGAGGGGGAGGACGCGGTGGCGGCGCTGCGGGAGGAGCTGCACCCTGGCGACGTGGTGGTGTGCATGTCCTCGGGGGATTTCGGCGGTCTGCCCCGGCGCCTGTTGTCGGCGCTGGAGGAGGGGGCGTGAAGGAGCGGCCGGCCTTCCTCCTGGCGACGCTCGGAGGCCTCGGCGAGCGGCTGCCAGCGCCGGGAACCACGGTGGGGTCGCTGCTCGCCGCCGCCCTGTTCTTCCCCCTGGAGGCGGTGGCGGGAGCCCTGGCGCGGCCGGCAGCGGTGCTGGTGTGCGCCGCCCTGGTACCGGTTGCCGTGGTCGCCTGCGGGCGCGACGCCCAGCGCCGGGGGGTGGTGGATCCCGGACCCGTGGTGCTCGACGAGGTGGCCGGGCAATGGCTGGCGCTGACGGCGGTGGCGCTTGTCGCCCCGGCCCCCCTGGGGGTGGGGGCGATCGCCCTGTCGTTCCTGCTCTTCCGCGCCTTCGATGTGCTCAAGCCGTGGCCCATCACCCGCCTCGAGCGCCTGCGCGGCGGCTGGGGGATCGTGGCCGACGACCTGGCGGCGGGCGCCGCGGCAGCGGCGGTGCACCTGCTCCTGGCTCCGCACCTGCGCCTCTTCTGAGGGTCGGGAGGGGCTTTGCCGCCGCCGTGGACAGGAGGGCGAGCCGGCGCTAGCATGCGGCCATGAGGGTGACATGGGTGCGCATGACAGCTGTCCTGCTGCTCGTAGCGGCGTCGGCGGCGGCCCAGGGGTTCGACGCGGCGGCGGCCGGCCGCTTTGCCGAGCTGGCCCTGGCGTGTATCCACCGGGAGTACCCCAACAAGATCGCCCACG
Source organism: Acidobacteriota bacterium (assembly GCA_037441065.1). GTDB lineage: Bacteria > Acidobacteriota > Thermoanaerobaculia > Thermoanaerobaculales > Thermoanaerobaculaceae > JACADV01. Next base: position 21,827 of record JBBISY010000005.1, read on the forward strand.
TGCTGGCCTCCGACCAGGACGTGAAGCCGCCCCGCGAGCTCACGCCGGCGTTTTTCGGCTGCTTCGACTGGCACTCGGCGGTGCACGGCCACTGGCTCCTGGTCCGGCTCGCCAGGCAGTTCCCCGAGGCGCCCTTCGCCGCCCGGGCGCGGGAGGCCCTGGCCGTCACGTTCACGCCGGAGCGGGTGGCGGCCGAGGTGCGCTACCTGGAGGGGGAGGGCCGCGCCACCTTCGAGCGCCCGTACGGGCTCGCCTGGCTCCTGCAGTTGGCGGCCGAGCTCAAGGAGTGGGACAACCCCCAGGCCCGTCGCTGGACGATCGTCCTCGAACCGCTGGAGCGCCTCGCCGCCCGGCGGCTGCAGGACTGGCTGCCTAAGCTGTCTCACCCGATCCGTACCGGCGAGCATGACCAGACCGCCTTTGCCCTGGGGCTGGTGGCCGACTGGGCCAGAACCGCCGGCGACGCGGAGATGTTCGCCCTGGTGGAGGCCCGCACCGCCGCGTACTACGAACGGGATCGCAACTGCCCGCTGGCCTACGAACCGTCGGGCCAGGACTTCCTCTCCCCCTGCCTGGCCGAGGCCGACTTAGTCCGCCGTTTCGTCCCCCCGCCGCGGTACGCGGTGTGGCTCTCCCTCTTCCTCCCCCAGCTGCCGCTGGACGGTTCGGCCGACTGGCTGCGGCCAGCGGTGGTGACCGATCGGAGCGACGGCAAACTGGTGCACCTGGACGGCCTCAACCTATCGCGGGCCTGGATGCTGGAGGGGATCGCCTCCGGTTTGCCGGCGGGCGATCCCCGGCTCGGCTCGCTGCTCGCCGCGGCCAGGGCCCACCGGGAGGCCGGCCTGGGGGCGGTCACCAACCAGTCCTACGAGGGCGGCCACTGGCTGGGGAGTTTCGCCACCTATCTCGTGACCGGCCGGGGGTTGGGGGCGGCGCCCCGCACCCCGTGAGGGGCTCTTCCCGGGCCGACAATTTCGCCCCCTTGCGCCGCGCCGCTGGCTCGCCGCGCCGGCCTCGGCGGCGCACGAGGGGGCCTGAGGGGTTGACGGGGTTTTCGGGCTGCGCCACACTGGAGGCGGAGGCATGGTGGCGCGTTCGTGCTGCCGTGCCTTTTTTCTCAAGCCTGCTCGCGTTCTTCCCGGGTGCGCAGGTCGGAAACCACGGTGAAGCCCCAGATGACGAAGTTGGTGTTGTCGCCGATCTCGCGCACCGCTCGGTAGCGCAGCGCCCGGACCTGTTCCTTGAAGTCGAAGAGCTCGTTTCGCGCCGGCTCGGTGAGTTCCCGGGTCCGGAACCCCCACGCGGTGACGTAGGCCACCAGCCCCGCCACCTCGCCAGCCAACGCGAGCTCGCCGTCCACCGCCAGAGGGTCGGGGAGCACGAGGCTGGCGCGCTGGCGTCCCCGCACCGTGCCCTTGAAGTAGCGCTGCATCTGGTCGCGCAGCAGGTGGTAGGCACAGGTGTCGCGGCTCCCGCAGAGCACGAAGCCGTTTTGGATCGGTTTCTGGTCTTCGAGGAAGAAGAAGAACCGCTCAAAGAGGTACGCGTAGTCCTTCCTCAAGTAACTGGGCGCCGGGCGCGCCCCACGGTTCGGGACGATGCTGGCGAGAAAACGGCAGCGGAAACGGGAGCACACGTCCAGCACCTCGCCCACGTAGGCGAGCTTGCTCTGGGCCAGAGCCGTCATCTCCCGCCTGCCCGCCTTCTCGCCCGCCTCCAGGCAGGCGCGGGCCAGGTCGTGCCGCTCCTCCAGGGGCAGCGGCCCCAGCTGGCGCGCCAGCCGGAACACCTTCCGCTTCAACAGGCGCCGGGCGGTGAGGCGGAGCGCGAGGGAGGGGGTGCCGAAGTGCTTGACCTTGGCGTCGAGGATGGCCTGGATGAAGTTCCACAGGTCGCGGTCCTCGACGATGACGCCAGCCACCACCTCGTAGGGCGAGGAGGAAGATTCGAACCCGCTGCCGTTCACGAAGAGGACGTACGCCACGCTCGCCTCCGCCTTCGGGGGCCCCACTATTGTGGCATACGCCCGCCCCGCCGGCCAGGTGCGCCGGGCGGCCGCACCGAGGCGTTCCCGGTGGCGGCGGCTCCGGCCTCGGGACAGGGGAGCCGGGGAGCGCCGCGGGGGTGAGCGGCGCGGCCTCCTGTGCTACCGTTCCGCTCCCGGGAGGTGAGCGTGCGCGACGCCATTCAAGCTCTCTGGCCCGAACTGGAGTGGATCGGCGACCCCGAGCTGCGGGCCAAGGTCCGGCGCACCTGGGAGCTGGCCCTGGAGCGCTCGCCACTGCGCGCCGAGGACCTGGAGCGCATCCCCTTCACGCTCCTGGTGCCGGGGTGTCCGGTGAGCTTCATGGCCCACAAGCGGTGCGTGGTCCACATTGCCCGGCGCGCCGCCGAAGCGATGCAGGAGTTCTTCGGCGACGCGCTGCCGGTGGACCTGGATACGGTGATCGCCGGGGCCATTCTCGCCGATGTGGGCAAGCTCCTCGAGTACGAGACGGTGGACGGGGCTGCCGTGACCTCGAGCCGCGGGCGCCTCCTGCGGCACCCCTTCACGGGGGTGGCGCTGGCGATGGAGTGCGGCGTCCCGGACCGCGTGTGCCACATCGTGGCTGCCCACGCCGACGAGGGGGACCGCGTGCGGCGCACCACCGAGGCCTGGATCGTGCACCACGCCGATTTCATGGCCTTCGAGCCGTTCAAGAGGTAAGGGAACAGGGCACGGGGAAGAGGGCTGAGCGCTCGGCCGGCGTACCGCGCCCAGCGACGGGGAGGAGTCATGAGCACGAGCAAGACGTACGTCACCGAGACGATGGCAAAGTGGGCTGCGGGCCTGCGCTTCGAGGATATCGCCCCGGCTGCCGTCCACGAGGCCAAACGCTTCCTCCTCGATTCCTTGGGGTGCGCCCTGGGCGGCTTTCGCCAGCGCGACGTGCAACTGGCCCTCCAGGTCCTCGGCGAGACCGCCGGCAGCGGGCCTGCCACGGTGATCGGCAGCGGGGCGCGCCTGGACGTGGTCTCGGCAACGCTGGCCAACGCCCTCATGGTCCGTGTCCTGGACTACAACGACATCTACTGGAAGCAAGACCCTTCGCATCCCTCGGACATCATCCCCGCCGCCATCGCCTGCGGCGAGCGAGCCGGTGCGGACGGGCGCGAGCTGATCGTCGGCATCGTTCTCGGGCACGAGTTCGAGCAGCGTCTGTGCGAAGCCGCGTTCCCCGGGATCCGGGAGCGCGGCTGGCACCACGCCACGCTCACCGCCTTCGTCTCCCCCGTGGTGGCCGGTCGCCTCCTCCACCTTTCCGCGGCACAGATCCAGCACGCCATCGGCATCGCCGGGTCGCACCACGCCACGCTGGGCGCCGTGACGGCCGGCAAGCTCACCATGATGAAGAACACCGTGGACCCGATGGCCACCCAGGCCGGGGTGTTCGCCGCGCTTCTCGCCGAGAAGGGCTACACTGGTCCTGAGCACGTGATCGACGGCAAGGAAGGGCTGGTCCACTGCCTCGGTCCCGAGTGGCGGCTGGAGGTGCTGACGGAAGGCCTGGGGGAGAGCTTCCGCATCACCCAGTGCGGGATGAAGGCGTTCTCCACCGAGGCCCTCACCCATGCGCCCATCTCCGCGGTCCTGGCCATCGTCACCGAGCAGGACCTGCAACCCGACGAGATCGTCGAGGTGCACATCCGCTCCCTGCACCGCGCCGCCGACATCCTCGCCGATCCCTCCAAGTACGACCCCTGGAGCAAGGAGACGGCGGATCACTCGCTCCCCTACTGCATCGCGGCAGCCATCGTGGATCGCAACGTGACGCCCCTCTCCTTCACCGACGAGAAGATCCGCGACCCGCGGCTGCGGGCGCAGCTTCCCAAGGTGAAGGTGGTGGCCGACGAGGAAATCGAGAGGCTCTTCCCGGCACTCCAGCGCGTCGTCGTGAGGATCACCACCGCCGACGGCCGCCGCTTCGAAAAGCAGCTGGACTACCCCAAGGGCGACCCGCGCAACCCCCTCACCGACGACGAGGTGGAGGCCAAGTTCGACGCGCTGGCGGCGGGCGTCATCGCCCCCGAGACCGGCCGGAGGGTCAAGGACGCCGTCTGGCGCCTGGACGAGCTCGAGTCGATCACGGAGCTGATGACGCTGTTGCGGGCCGCCCAGTAGCGGTGGCGGACCCCGGGGGAGGTTGGACATGGGACAGACGATCGTGGAGAAGATCGCGCAGGCGCACATGGTGGAGGGCCCGAGCCGCCCGGTGCAGGCGGGGGACTTCCTGTCGCTCCGGCCGAAGCACGTCATGACCCACGACAACACTTCCGCGGTGCTGTCCAAGTTCCGCGGGCTCGGGGTCCAACGGGTGCACGACCCGCGGCAGCCGGTGTTCGCCCTGGACCACGACATCCAGAACACCTCGCCCGAGAACCTCGAGAAGTACCGGAAGATCGAGGCCTTCGCCCGGCAACAGGGGATCGACTTCTACCCGGCCGGCTCGGGGATCGGGCACCAGCTCATGTGCGAACAGGGGTACGTGACCCCCGGCTCGCTGGTGGTGGCCTCCGACTCGCACTCGAACATGTACGGCGCCCTGAGCGCGCTGGGCACGCCGGTGGTGCGCACCGACGCGGCCGCCATCTGGGCCTGCGGCGAGTTCTGGTGGTCGGTGCCGCGCACCGTGCAGGTGGTGCTGGAGGGGGAGTTGCGCCCCGGCGTCACCGGCAAGGATGTGATCATCGCGCTGTGCGGCCTCTACAGCCAGGGGGAGGTCCTGAACGCGGCCCTGGAGTTCACGGGTGCGGGCGTCGCCCACCTGTCCATGGACGCCCGCATGTCCATTGCCAACATGTCCACCGAGTGGGGGGCGCTGGTGGCGTGGTTCCCCTGCGATGCGGTCACGCTCGCCTACCTTCGCAGGCGCCAAGCCATCCTCACCCAGCGAGGCGTCGAGCGCTTCTCCTCTGCGGACCTGGCACGCTGGGAAGCGGCGCCCCCCGGGCCCGACCCGGACGCTGGCTACGCCGCTCGCATCGAGCTGGATCTCGGCGAGGTGACGCCGCAGGTGTCGGGGCCGGACACGGTGTTCGTCACACAGCCCCTGGCCGATATTACCGCGCGACGGGTGCGCGTGGACAAGGCGTACCTCCTCTCCTGCGTCAACGGCCGCAGCGAGGACCTGGAGCAGGCCGCCGCCGTGCTGGCCGGTCGGAAGGTCGCACCAGGCGTCACCCTGTACCTGGCCGCTGCCTCGCGGGAGGTGGAGGAGACGGCCCGCGCCTCGGGTGCGTGGCAGACCTTGCTCGACGCCGGCGCGGTGGCCCTGCCGCCGGGGTGCGGCGCCTGCATCGGCCTGGGCGCTGGCCTGTTGGAGCCCGGCGAGGTGGGGATTTCCGCCACCAACCGCAACTTCAAGGGCCGCATGGGGTCACGGGAGGCGCAGACCTACCTGGCCAGCCCGCCGGTGGTGGCCGCTTCGGCGGCCGCTGGCTACATTTGCGCCCCCGAGAGCTGGTCGCCCGTACCGCTGCGCCGCCGCTGGACGGAGCTCGTCCCGCCGGCTGGGGTGGCGGAGCGGGTGGAGATCCTCCCCGGGTTCCCCGATCGCGTGGTGGGGCGGCTCGTTTTCCTCCCCCAGGACAACCTGAACACCGACGGCATCTACGGCAAGGACTACACCTACCGGGAGCTGCCCCGGGAGGAGATGGCGCGGGTGGTGATGGCGAACTACGATCCCACCTTTGCCGAGCGGGCGCAGGCGGGCGACGTGGTGGTGGCGGGGTTCAACTTCGGTACGGGGTCCTCCCGCGAACAGGCGGTGACCGCCCTCCAGGCCAAGGGCATCCCCTGCGTCATCGCCGGCTCTTTCTCCCAGACCTACCTGCGGAACGCTTTCAACAACGGGTTTCTCTGCCTCGAGGTGCCGCCCTTCGTGCGGCGGCTGCAGGAGCTGTTCGCGGCGGCGGTGGCCGCGGGGGACCGCACCGTGATCCCCGGGGACAAGGTGACGATCGAGTTCACCACCTCCACCCTCGTGTACCGCGGCGAGACCTTCGTCTTCCCGGCTCTGGGCTCGGTGCCTCAGGCGCTGGTCATCGCCGGCGGGGTTGAGAAGCTGGTCCGGCAGAAGCTCGCCGCAAGCTGACGAGGGGGTACCCGAAGCGGGGGCCCAGGCGCGACCACGTGGGTGGTGTGGACCCAAACAGCGCCACATGGTCAGTCACTATTTTCGCCTTACAGTTATTCCTGTGAGTTGCATCACTGCATCTGTGTCAGGCAAGTGTCAGCTTGAAAATGGTGGCTTGGGGGTCACCGAAAGGGGGTCCGAAGATGACGGAAGGACAACACCGCGTAGCACTACTGCTCCTCCTCGCGGTCGCTCCGTGGGTAAGCGGCGCCGCGCCACCCGAGACGGACTGGAGCGGGCAGAACTGGACGGCGGCGGACACAGGCGCGATGGGAGAAACCCACGGCAGGGTGAGGGAGCGGGCGGGGCGGAAGGCCGATTTCGAGCTCAAGAAGGCCGAGTGGGACGAAGATCGGGCTGTGCTCAAGGTGGAGGGGACCGCCTCGTCAGAAACGCAGGTGACGGTCGCCAACGCCGCCTCGTCGGCGATACTGGGCCGCGCGGCCGCCGGCTCGGACGGGCGCTGGCGGCTGGAGGTCACAGACCCTCGCCCCGTCCCCTGCCGGGTACGGGCTACCGCTGGGGAGAAGTCGCAGGAGAAGGCAGTGGAACACGCACCGGCGAGCTGCGATGCGGGCAGCGTTGTCTCGCTGACGTCTCTGGCGGTCTCGGGCCCGCCCGCGGTGGTCGAGGGCGGGACAGCGAACTACACCGCCACCGCTTCGTTTTCCGATGGCACCACGGAGGACGTGACGGCAGCAGCCGAGTGGTCGGTGGATTCGCCCAGCGCCACGATCGCTGGGGGTGTTCTCGCCGCCCAGCAGGTAGAGGCCGATGAAGCGGTGCGCGTCACGGCCCGCTTCAGCCAGGGCGGCGTGACGCGGGAAGCCTCGATGACGGTCACGATCCGCAACCAAGCGCCTCTCACCGGTTCCCACGTAGGCCGATTCGCGGTCTACGAAGGAACGAAAACGTGCCTCGCCTGCCACCTCGCAGAAGCGATGGCGATGCACAGCTCGGTGCACTACCAGTGGCAGGGAGACGCCAGCGAGGCGGTAGGTTTGTCCACCTCGAAGGCCGGGAAGCTCGGGGGGATCAACGACTTCTGCATCTACCCCGACATCAACTGGATCGGCAAGCTCACAAACCTCGACGGCAAGCAGGTGGACGGCGGCTGCGCCCGCTGCCACGCCGGTCTTGGGGGCAAACCGTCGGCGGAGGCGACCCAGGCGCAGCTCGAAAACATCGACTGCCTGCTCTGCCACTCGAAGAGTTACAAACGCACCGTCGCCCAGGTGGACGGTGGGTGGAAATTCGTGCCCGACACGGCGGCCATGTCGGTGAGTTTGGCGCAGGCCGCCGTCGACATCACCAGGCCGGACAGCGGCACCTGCCTCAACTGCCACACCAAGGCGGGAGGTGGCAACAACTTCAAGCGGGGGGACATCGAGGAGGCACACCGCACGCCCACCGCGGCATTCGACGTCCACATGGCGCCGAGGGAAGCCGGTGGGGCGGGTCTGTCGTGCCTGTCGTGCCATACGACGGTGGACCATCATGTGGCGGGCCGTGGCACTGACCTGCGGGAGCGTGATCTCCCCGACCGCGTGGCGTGCACCAACTGCCATCCGCGAACGCCCCACCACGACGCCAAGCTCGACAGCCACACGGCGCGCGTGTCGTGCACCGTCTGTCACATTCCAGAGTTCGCGAAGGTCGCCGCGACCGACCTCCACCGCGACTACGCCGCACCCCCCGACATCGTCGCGGCGACCAGGCTGTACGAGCCGCACATGCTGATGGCGTCCCACGTCCGGCCCGTCTACCGCTTCTTCAACGGTACCTCGCAGTTCTATGAGTTCGGCTCCGAGGCCGTGCCGGAGGCGTCGGGGAAGGTGGTGATGTCGAAGCCCCTGGGCTCGATCAGCGACCCGGGTGCGCAGATCGTCGCCCTCAAGCACCACACGGCGCGCCAGCCCATCGACCCAGTGACCCGGCGGCTGTTGCCGCTCAAGATCGGGATTTTCTTCCAGACCGGGGATCTCGCGGCAGCGGTCCAGCAGGGAGTCGCCGCGGTCGGTTGGCCCGACAACGGCTTCGAGTTTGTCGAAACCGAGCGGTTCCTCGGCCTCTACCACGAGGTTGCCCCGAAAGAGCAGGCGCTCCAGTGCACCTCGTGTCACGGCGGCACGCGAATGGACTTTGCGGCACTCGGCTACACGCCTGTGGCAACGCGCAACGGCAAGCCGTTGTGCGCCTCCTGCCACAGTTCCAAGACGGCTAGTTTCACCAAGATCCACGAGGAGCACGTCACCGAGAAACACTACGACTGTTCCACCTGCCACACCTTCTCGAAGGCGAATTAGGGGAGCCCTTGGACGTGCAGAGGCCCCGGCGGCAACGCCGGGGCCTCGTTGTCGCCAGGCGGCGCCCGGCCGTCAGGGCGGCTCGTGGCCCAGGAGGACCATGCGGCGGTGGCGGGCCTCGTCACGCTCGCGGGTGAGGCGACGGCCGCGGGCGCGCAGCTCGGCGAGCTGCGCCTCCAGCTCGCCCCGGTGCCGTGCGTCCGCCGCGGCCAGGGCGCGGCGGAGTGCGCGCTCCTCCTCGCGGAGGGCGCGGAGACGCTGGGCGATGGCCACCTCCTCCTCGGTGAGGCCGCCGCGCACGCTCTGGCAGGCCGCCGCGGGTGCCGCGGTGGGGAGGGTGGGCAGGGTTGGCTTCGATGGCATCATCTCCCTCGGCCACCAGCGTAGCATCGCGCTACCAGGCGGTTCACGGGAGAAGGGGCAGGAGCAGCGCCCGCCGCCACGCCTCCGCCAGGGTCGCCTTGAGGAGCACGTCCAGAAGCAGGCCGGCGAGGCCGGCGGCGAGCCAACGCGCCCGGCCCGGCAGGGCGGGCAGCCCCCGACGGGCGAGGGGCTCGGCCAGGGCCACGCCCAGGGCCAGGTAGGCAGCCACCCGGATCACCGCCCAGGGGTGCCAGGCGAGCAGCACGGCGAGAGCCGGCCGCCCCGCAGCGGTACCCAAAGCGGCGGCGTAGGCCCCCATCCAGCCGAACAGGACGGCGGCGAACACGAGCCCAGCCAGGCCGGCGGTGGCGAGGGTGGTGGCGGCAAAGACCGCCGCGTGGAGGGCGTGCTGGGGCAGGAAACAGGCGGGGTCGCCCTCGCAGCCGCTGCCGGTGCGCACCCACTGCAGCATCGCCTGCGCGTACGCAGAGGCGCCGGGGAAGAGCCGCGTACCGCCGTCAGGTACGGCGAGCTCCAGCGGGGGGAGGCCCACCGCCAGAGTCAGGGCCCAGGCGCCGACCCACGCGGCCGCGCTGCGGCGGGAACTGCGCCGCAGTGCGCGCCGGAAGGGGATCCAGCCCGGGACCGCCAGCAACAGCGGGGCCGCGAGGGACAGCGCCGTCACCGTCCGCTTCTCGCCAGCAGTGCGTCCAGCAGGTTGGGGGCCAGCAGGGAGAGGAGACGCGCCAGGCGGGTCTCCGCTCCCAGCAACACCCGCCGCTGGCCGCGCGCTGCCGCCCGCAGCGTCGCGCGCGCGACCCGATCGGGCGACAGCATCCGGCGCCCGGCGGCGTCGTCGAAGCCCTGCGGGGTGCCGTCCCCGCGGAGGGCGCGCTCGCGGATCGGGGTGGCCACGAACCCCGGGCAGACCACGGTCACCGTCACGCCCGCCGGCCGCAACTCCACGCGGATGGCGTCGAAGAGCCCGTGGAGGGCGTGTTTGGCCGCGGCGTAAGCGCTGCGGGTCGGCGTCCCCACCAGGCCGGTGACGGAGGACATGACGACGATTGCCCCGCGGGAGCGGATCAGTTCGGGGATGGCGAGGCGGGTGAGTGCCGCCGGCGCGAAGAAGTCGATCTCCAGGATTTCGCGCAGCACCTCCTCGCTCAAGTCAGCGAAGCGCGCGTTCATCGAGACGCCGGCGTTGTGGATGAGAAGATCCACGCCTCCGTAGGCCTCCACGGCGCAGGCGACGAGCGCCTCCTGCACCTCGGCGGCGGTGAGATCCCCCACCACGGTCTCCACGTCGCTGTGGGCCGCGCAGGCGGCCGCAACGCGGTCGAGAGCCGCCAGGTGGCGCCCGCTAAGAACGAGGCGGGCCCCCGCCGCGGCCAGCTCCCTCGCCAGCGCCGCGCCGATGCCGGAGGAGGCGCCGGTGACGATGGCGCGGGCGTTGTGCCAGGTGCGGATCCGTTTGCCCATGGGGACAGTGTACGCACGGCCGCAAGTACGGGCGGAGGGGTGCTGGGGTCGGGCGTCCGCGTGACGCGGCGCCGGGCCGATCCGGTTCCCTGTTGCCGGTCAGCCGGCGTGCTTGAGGAACACCGCCGCCAGCGGCGGCAGGGTGAGGGAGAGGGAAAAGGGGTGGCCGTGGCAGGGGGTAGCCTCGGCGGCGACGGCGCCCAGGTTGCCCATGCCGCTGCCCCAGTACTCCTGAGCGTCGGTGTTGAGGATCTCCCGCCACGTCCCGCCGCGCGGCACGCCCATGCGGTAGGTGAGCCGGGGTACGGGCGTGAAGTTGAAGGCGGCTGCGATCACTTCCCGCTCCCCCCGCGCCAGGCGCAGGAAGGTCAAGACGCTGGCGTCGGCATCGTTGGCGTCGATCCAGCGGAAGCCGGCGGGATCGCAGTCCAGCTCGAAGAGCGCCGGCTCCCCGCGGTAGGTGCGGTTGAGGTCCATCACCAGCTGCCGCACCCCCCGGTGCGGCTCGTAGGCCAGGAGCTGCCAGTCCAGCTGCCCGTCGTGGTGCCACTCCTGCCACTGTCCGAACTCGCCCCCCATGAACAGCAGCTTCTTGCCGGGCTGCGCGTACAGGTAGGCCAAGAGAAGGCGCAGGTTGGCGAACTTCTGCCAGTCGTCCCCAGCCATCTTGGCGACGAGCGAACCCTTCCCATGCACCACCTCGTCGTGGGAGAGGGGCAGGACGTAGTTCTCGCTGAAGGCGTAGAGGCCGCGAAAGGTCACGTCGTGGTGGTGGAAACGGCGGTGCACCGGGTCCCGGGCGAGGTAGCGGAGCGTGTCGTGCATCCACCCCATGTCCCACTTGAAGCCGAACCCCAGCCCCCCCACGTAGGTGGGTCGCGACACCATGGGCCAGGCGGTGGATTCCTCGGCGAAGGTCTGCACGCCGGGGAAGCGCTCGTAGACGGCGGTGTTGAAGCGGCGCAGGAACTCGATCGCCTCCAGGTTTTCCCTCCCGCCGTAGCGGTTGGGGATCCACTCCCCCTCTTTGCGGGAGTAGTCCAGGTAGAGCATGGAGGCCACCGCGTCCACGCGCAGCCCGTCGGCGTGGTAGCGGTCGAGCCAGGAGAAGGCCGAGGAGATGAGGAACGACTGCACCTCCCGCCGGCCGTAGTTGAAGATGTAGCTGTTCCAGTCGGGGTGCAGGCCCTGCCGCACGTCGGCGTGCTCGTACAGGTGCGTGCCGTCGAAGAAGGCGAGGCCGTGGCCGTCGGTGGGGAAGTGCGAGGGGACCCAGTCCAGGATCACCCCGATGCCGGCCTGGTGCAGGCGGTCGATGAGGAGCATCAGTTCCTGCGGTGTCCCGAAGCGGCTGGAGGGGGCGAAGTAGCCGGTGGTCTGGTACCCCCAGGAACCGAAGAAGGGGTGTTCCATCACCGGCAACAGCTCCACGTGCGTGAAGCCCATCTCTTCCACGTAGGGCACCAGCTGCTCGGCCAGTTCCCGGTAGCTGAGGGAGCGGTTGCCCTCGTGGGGGACCCGCCGCCACGACCCCAGGTGCACCTCGTAGATGGCGATGGGAGCGTCGTGGGCGTTCCGCTTCCCCCGCTCCTGCATCCACACCCCGTCCCCCCAGGGGTACGCCAGATCCCACACCACCGAGGCGGTCTTCGGCGGCACCTCGTGGAAAACGCCCAAGGGGTCGCTCTTCTCCGCGCGGTAGCCGTGGTAGCGGGAGGCGACGAAAAACTTGTAGAGGGAGCCCACCCCGATGCCGGGGACGAACCCTTCCCAGATGCCCGAGACGCCGCGGGGCGAGAGGGGGTGCCGATCGCTGCGCCAGCCGTTGAAGTCGCCCACCACGGCCACCGCCTCGGCGTCCGGAGCCCACACGGCGAAGTACACCCCCGCCGTCCCGTCCACGGTGAGCGGGTGGGCGCCGAGCTTCTCGAACAGGCGGAAGTGCGAGCCCTCGTTGAAGAGGAAGAGGTCGTCTTCCGTCAGCAGCGACACGTCGGTGCGTACGGTGCCGGCCTCGCTCATCCCGTTCCTCCCGAAGTCACGCCCCTGCCCCGCACCCCCCGGCCTCAGCCGCTGCGGAGCAGCTCCTCCGCCACCGACCCCGACGCCACCCACTCCGCCGGTCCCGAGAGGCGGGAGGGGCAGCGTGGCGGTTCCGCCGAGGGCTCCACGACGAGCGTGCGGCCCGAGGCGGTGCGCACCGCCACGGGGGGGTTCACCCACCCCTCCGCCGCAGCCACCAGGGCAGCCGCCACCGCGCCGGAGCCGCACGCCAACGTTTCGCCCTCCACGCCGCGCTCGAAGGAGCGCAGCGCCAGCCCCCCGGCCTCGCGCTGGGCGAAGTTCACGTTGGCCCCGTCTGCCGGCAGCTGCGGGTGAGCCCTGAGCTCCGGCGCCAGGGGGCCGAGGGGCCGCCGCCAGAAGTCGGGCCAGTCCACCGGGACCACGAGGTGCGGCACCCCCAGCACCACGTATCGGCCCCGCACCACCTCCCCTCCCGCCGCCAATTCCCGCCACGGCTCCACGCGCTCCGGCGGCGGCAGCGAGAGGGTGACGGCCTCGGCGGTGACGCTGGCCGCCACCGTGGCGAAGCCCGTCTCGATGGTCATCCGGGCCCACCCCCAGCGATCGGCGGCGAAGCGCGCGGCGCAGCGGGTGCCGTTGGCGCAGAAGGCCGCCTCGGAGCCGTCGCTGTTCCAGTAGACCAGGCGCAACCTCTGCGCGGCCACGGGGAGGAGGAGGAGCACGCCGTCGCCGCCAATGCCGAAGCGCCGGTGGCAGAGGGCGGGGACCAGCGGGGGGAGGGTCGCCAGCAGCGCGGCGTCCTCGCTGCCGTCGAAGAGGAGGAAGTCGTTGCCGGCCCCGTGCAGCTTCGCGAACCTCACCGGTCGATCCTCACCAGACAGGAGACGGGATCAGCCTCGTTGCCGTGCTCGTCCACCGCCCTCACCGCGTACTCCAGGTCGCCCACCGGCGGTTCGCGGTCCACGAACTCGGGCCTGGTGGCGCGCTCCTCCAGGTGCACCCACCCGCCCCCGTTGCGACGGCGAAACACCTTGAAGGTGACGCCGCTCTCCGGGGAGGGGTCCCACTGCAGGCGCACGCTGTGCTCCTCGGGGAGGCAGAGCAGCGAGGTGACCGCGGGAGGTGGGTAGACGTCCCGGTAGAAAATGGCGAGCTCTTCGCTGGGGGGGCCGGCGGTGGCCATCGCCAGGTAGCGGATGCGGTAGTACCAGCGTTCCTCCTGCCGGGCGGTGGTGTCGGCAAAGGTGGGCTCCTTGAGGTCGAGGGGGGCGATGATGTCCCACTCCCCCGCCTGCGCGGCGCGCCGTTCCACCACGTACGTGACCCCCTCCTCGGCGTCCCAGGAGAGGAGGATGCGCGCCGCCTCGGGTTGCGCCCGCAGGCCCGTGGCACGCCGGGGGATGGGCTTGGGCTGCCAGCTCACGATGTTGGAGAGCGCCGAGGGGGTCCCGTTGCGCCGCCGGGAGCGCACCGCGTACCAGAAGGTGGGCGGCGTCTTGCCGGCGGTCGGCGCGGTGACGGGGTCGGTAAAGCGCAGTTTGCTGCCGCGCGTCGCCCGCACCAGCTCCTCCCCCTCCAGCCGGGCAAGGAGTTGGCCGCGGGAGAGCATGAGCTGGCGCCGCAGCTCTTCCCCCCGCGGCCCGCTGCCGACGGTTTCCTGGCCAGGGGGAAGCTCGAGTCGCCACACCTCCACGCGGGCAAGATCCACGAGCTGCCGGCCGGAGCGGGTGAGGGCGGGGTAGGACCAGGTGAGCACGATCTCCTGGGCCTCCTGGTGGACGCTGAGATCGGTGGTGGTCTCCGGCACCTCGACGATGGGCGGCAGCGGCGGTGTCTTCCGCCCGCACGCGGCGAGGAGCAGGAGGGTCGCGGCAGCAACGGCAGCGCGTCGCACGCGCCAACTGTAGCAGGAACGGCGCTGCCGCTGCGCCTCACAGGATGTAGCGGGCCAGATCCTCCTTCGCCAGCAGCGAGTGGAGGGCGTCGCGCACCTGCTCGACGCCGACGGTCATCCGCGTCGCGCCGCTATCCGGCGCGGAGAAGGAGATCTCTTCCACGACTTTTTCCAGCACCGTCACGAGCCGGCGGGCGCCGATGTTCTCCGCGGTGCGGTTGAGGTCCGCCGCCACTCGAGCCAACTCGTGCACCGCCTCCGGCGTGAACTCCAGCTCGATCCCCTCGGTGGCCAGGAGCGCCTGGTGCTGCCGGAGGAGGGAGTGCTCCGGCTGGGTGAGGATCCGCTCCAGGTCGTCCTGACTGAGCGGGTCCAGCTGCACCCGAACGGGGAACCGCCCCTGCAGCTCGGGGATGAGGTCGGAGGGTTTGGCCACGTGGAAGGCGCCGGCGGCGATGAAGAGGACGTGGTCGGTGGCCACCGGACCGTAGCGGGTGTTGACGGTGGTCCCCTCCACCAGCGGCAAGAGGTCGCGCTGCACCCCTTCGCGGGACACGTCGGGCCCCGAGGCGGCGGTGGCGCGGCCCGCGATCTTGTCGATCTCGTCCAGGAACACGATGCCGCTCTCCTGGGCCCGGGTGAGGGCTTCCCGCTCCACCTCGGCCCGGTCCACCAAACGCTCGGTCTCCTCGCCCTCGAGCACGCTGCGCGCCTGCGCCACGGTCATCCGCCGCCGGTTCGTGCGCTGGAACATGCCGCCGAGCGCCTCGCGCAGGTTCAGCTCCAGCGACTCCATGCCCTGGCCGCCCAGGAGATTCAAGACGGGCATCCGGGTCTCTGCCACCTCCACTTCCACCTCGCGCTCCTCCAGCGCCCCCTCGCGCAGCAACCGGCGCAGGCTGCGCCGCGACTCTTCCCGCTCGCCGCCGGGCGAGGGGGGGAGGAGCAGGTCCACGAGCCGATCTTCGGCGGCGCGCTGGGCCGCCACCCGCACCTGTTCGGCCCGCTCGGCGCGCACCAGGGCCACCGCCGCCTCCACCAGATCGCGGACGATGGAATCCACGTCGCGGCCTACGTAGCCCACCTCGGTGAACTTGGAGGCTTCCACCTTGACGAAGGGCGCCCCCGCCAGGCGGGCCAGGCGGCGGGCGATCTCCGTCTTGCCCACTCCGGTGGGGCCGATGAGGATGATGTTGGCGGGCATCACCTCGCGGCGCATTGCCGCCGGCAGTTGCTGCCGCCGCCAGCGGTTGCGCAGCGCGATGGCCACGGCGCGCTTCGCGGCGGTCTGGCCGACGATGTAACGGTCCAGCTCGCGGACGATCTCGCGCGGCGTCAGGGGGGCCGTCACGGCAGCGTCTCCACCGTGATCCGGTCGTTGGTGTAGAGGTCGATGGCAGCGGCCACGAGTAGGGCCTCCCGGGCGATCGCGGCGGCCTTGAGGTCGGTGTGCCGCACCAGAGCCCGGGCCGCCGCGAGGGCCGCCGCCCCGCCGGAGCCGATGGCGAGCACCCCATCGTCGGGGGAGATGACCTCGCCGGAGCCCGAGAGGAGGAGCAGCCGCTCGCGATCCGCCACCACCATCATCGCCTCCAGGTGGCGCAGCGCCCGGTCGGTACGCCAGTCGCGGGCCAGCTCCACCGCCGCCCGCTCCAGGTTCCCCGGGAACTCCTCCAGTTTCGCCTCGAAGCGGCTGAACAGGGCGAGGGCGTCGGCCACGGAGCCGGCGAATCCCGCCAGCACCCGCCCGGCGGCGAGGCGGCGGAGCTTGGTGGCCCCGTGCTTGAGCACGGTCGTGCCCAGCGTCACCTGGCCGTCGCAGGCGAGGGCGGTTTCGCCGTGGCGGGTGACGCCGCAGATGGTGGTGTGGCGAAAGCGAAGTCGCATGGCCCCTCCCGCCTCAGGGTAGCACCGCCGTTGCCGCCGGCAGGCGTATCCTACGTACCGCCGTGGGAGAGCTCGCCGCTCTCGCGACCGCCTGCTGCTGGGCCGTGACCAGCCTCGTGTTTGCCGAGGCGGCGCGCCGCGTCGGGGCGCTGCGGGTGAACCTGCTGCGGCTGCCCGTGGCGGCTTTCCTGCTCTCCCTCGTCCTGGCCTTTCGGGCGTCGCCCTTCGCCGGCCTCGATGGGCCCCGCCTCAGCTACCTGGCCGCCAGTGGTGTCGTGGGTTTGGTGGCCGGCGATCTGGCCTTCTTCGAGGCGCTGCGCCGCCTGGGACCGCGCCTGAGCGCGTTGGTGATGGCATCGGCACCGATCTTTGCCTTCCTGGCGGGCGTCCCGCTCCTGGGCGAGGTTCCCAGTCCACGCGCCGGGTTCGGCGCGGTGCTCACCCTGGCCGGGATTGCCTGGGTGGTGTCCGAGCGCCGGAGCGAAACGCCGGCCAGCGAGCGCAGCCCGGCCGGGGTGGGGTTCGGGGTGCTGGGGGCGGTCTGCCAGGGGGTGGGGCTGGCGCTGGCCAAGCTGGGGATGGCGGAGGCGGTGGACCCGCTGGCGGCCACCTGGATCCGGATCAGCGTGGCCACCGCCGGCATCTGGCTGCTGGCGGCCTGCGGCGGACGGCTCGTGGGCATCGGGCTGGTTCCTGGCCTGCGAAGCGCCGGGAGGTTCGTACTGGCCGGCGCGTTCTTCGGGCCGTTCCTGGGGGTGTGGCTGTCGCTGGTAGCGGTCCGCCACACCGCAGTGGGCGTCGCGGCCACCATCATGGCCACCACCCCGGTGCTCCTCATCCCCCTGGTGGCGGTGACGGAGCACTACCGCCCCTCGGTCCGGGCCCTGCTGGGGACCGTGGCGGCGGTGGTGGGGGTGGCGCTTCTCTTCGCGAGGTGAGGGGCGTCGGGGCGCCCGCCGCGCCCGTGGCGCTGTGGCATCATCCCGGAGGAGGGGGACTGTGCGCATCGCCCTTGTCCAGCAGCATGCCAGCCACGACCTGGAAGACAACGTGCAGCGGGCTGTCGCCGCGCTGCGGGCCGCCGCGGCGGCCGGCGCGCAACTGGCCGTGCTCCCCGAGCTGGGGCTCCTCCCCTTCCTCCCGGCGCGCCCCGCCTGCGGTCCGCCCCCGCTGCACCTGGCGGAGCCGATCCCCGGCCCGACCACCGAGGCTTTCGCTCGTCTGGCGCGCGAACTGGGGCTGGTGATCGTCCTCAACCTTTACGAACGGGAGGGGGAGAGGGCCTTCGACAGCTCGCCCGTGATCGACGCCGACGGCCGCCTCCTGGGTGTGACCCGCATGCTCCACATTGCCGAGATGCCCCACTTCCACGAGCAGGGCTACTACGCGCCCGGCGATCGCGGGATGCCGGTCTACGCCACGGCGGCTGGCCGCGTTGGCGTGGCCATCTGCTACGACCGCCATTACCCCGAGGTGATGCGCGCCCTGGCTTTGGGCGGGGCCGAGATCGTGGTCACCCCGCAGGCGGGGGCGATGGGGGAGTGGCCGGAGGGCGTCTTCGAGGCGGAGATGCGCGTGGCGGCGTTCCAGAACGGCTACTTCACCGCCCTCGCCAACCGCGTCGGCCGGGAGGGGGAGGTGGTGTTCGCCGGTGGGTCCTTCGTCTGCGACCCGACGGGGCAAGTGGTGGCGCGGGCGCCTGCCGGCGAGGATCACCTCCTCCTCGCCGACCTCGACCTGGGGATGGTGCCGCGCTCCCACGCCCGCCGCCTGTTCCTGCGTGACCGCCGGGCGGAGCTGGTACTGCGGCTCCTCGCGGGCGAGTCGTGACGGGCACGCCGCTTCCCTCCGGTTCGCGGCGGCGCTGGCCGCGAGCCGAGGCGCCGGGAGGCGGCGCCGGGCGAGGGGATCAGGGCGCGCCCTGGCCGCGCCGCGAGGCGAGGCGGGCCAGGTAGCGGCGTGCCAGCCCTTCGGGATCGGGGGCCTCCAGCAGCTTGGCGATCTGCAGCACGAAGCCACGCACGTACACCGGCGCGGGCAGGAGCGTGACGTCCTCGGCCTCGATGGCCGCGAGGATGGCGGGGCGGATCTTGGTCCGCTGCGAGATGTCGGCGAGGGAGAGCCCGCGCAACTCGCGCAGCCGCTTGAGGTAGCCGGCCGGCGTCGCGGTCAGCTCGACGGCTGGTTGCTGGGCGGGGGAGGGGGGCGGTGGTGCCGACGCGGCGGGGAAGCGGGCCAGCAGACGGCGGTAACTCGCCTCCAGCGTGACGAGGTGTGCCTGCCGCTCCTCGTCGCTGTAGAGGGAGTAGGTGGCCAGGCTGGTCCCGTCGTACAGGGCGCGGCGCCGGCGATACGCCTCCTCGAGAGCTTCCCGCGAGACTCCCGGGGCGAGGCCTAGGCGGGCCCAATCCCTTTCCGTTGGCTCGTCAACCACGGCTCGGCTCCACGAGTTGCCGATGGAGGGTGGCCACCGCCTGCACGAAGGGACTTTCGGGGAAGAGTTCCGCGGCGGGGCGCCGTCGCTGCACCGACGCCGCCACGAGCGGATCCTGCTCGATCACCCCCAGAGCCGAGACCGGGCTGGCGAAGTACTCGCGGCAGGCCGTGGCCATGTCCTCCACCAACTGCTGCTGGTCGGGGGTGCGCGCCTGGTTCACCAGGATGCCGGGCTGAAAGCCGCGCGCCTCCTGCGCGAGCGCCTCGCCCACCTCCCGATCCACCGCGGCGGCAGCCGCCAGCAGTTCCTGTGGCGAACGGGCCCGCTTTTCCGGATGCTCCTCGAAAACCCGCGTCAGCACCTCGCGCACGCGGTCCCGCGGGCAAGCCCTTCGCAGCTTGCGGAGGAACGCTGCCCGCAGAAAGTGGTAGGTGTTCTCCACGGAGGTGGGCTCCGGCACCACCACCACCACGCCCCGGTGCGCGGCCAGGAAAAAATCCAGGACGGTGAGACTCGCCCCGGCGCCCAGGTCGAGGATGACCACCTGGCTGCCCAACGAGGCGAGGTGGCGGAGCACCTTTTCCTTCTGTCCGTGGCTGGGGTTGGCCGCCTCGAGCAGGGCGCGCGCCCCGCTCACCAGGTGGAGGTTGGCGGTGCGCGTCGGTGCCATGACCTCCGCGAGGCTGGCCACTCGGCGCTCGAGGAAGTCGGCCAGGGTCAGCCGGGGGGCGGTGATGCCGAGGAGGGTGTGGAGGTTGGCGCCGCCGAGGTCGGCATCCACCAGCGCCACCGATTGGCCGCGCTGGGCCGCGATGACGGCCAGGTTCGCCGCGATGACCGACTTCCCCACCCCGCCCTTGCCACTCCCGAAGGCCCACAGGACAGGGGTGCCACGCTGAGGGGCGGGGCGACTGGCGCCCCCGGTCCCCGGGCGGAACAGCTCTCCGCGGGCTGCCTCGGGGCCAGGCGGCGCGCAGGAAGCGTTCACTGCGGGCCGCTGGCGCGGAGCGACCGCCCGATCAATCCCACCCCCCCCGCCAGCAGGGCGAGCATGAGGAGGGTGTTGAAGAGATTGGTGGGGCGGAAGTAGATCTCCAGGTTGGCGACGATGCCGGCCACGATGATGAGGAGACCGGCCACCAGCAGGATCCACCCGGCCTTCGACCGGCCGTCGAAGAAGAGGAGCCCGATGCCAATGAGGAGGGGCACCAGGGTCAACCCGAAGGTCCGGCTGCCGAACCAGCCCCAAAACCCGCTGTGCACGCTCACCTGCTGCAGGAGCAGGTAGCCGCCCACCACCACCATGGCGAGACCGCCGAAGAAGATTCCGACGCCGCCCGACGTGCCACCGGCACCTTGGATGTTCATGGGCGTATTCTAGCGCCACGGCGGCCGCAACGCCCACGGGCGCGGGCGAACCCGGCTGCTGGGGGCTCGCCCCCCCTGCCACGGTAGAATCGGGGCCATGACGCCTGCGCATCAGCTCCCGCCGTTGACGATCCGGCCCGTCTCCTGGCGCCGGCTCGCTGCCTCACCCCTCGCGCTCCTCCTGGGCGGGGCGGCCCTGTGGGGCTGCGCGCCGCGCCTGGGCCTGCAGGCCGCGTCGGGGTTGCCGGTGGTGGCCGAAGTTTATGAGTCGGCGCGAATGCCGCAGGAAAACCTGGACTCGCTGGCCTCTTGGCCGGCGCAGGGGTGGATCGTCGCCACCGCCAAGAGCACCCACCGCCTGCTGGTGCTCGCCGCCGCCGATGGCCGCCTCCTCCGGACCGTGGGGGAGCCGGGCGAGGGGCCGGGGCAGTTCCGCCGCCCCAACGGTGTGGCCGTGGTGGGCGATTTGCTCCTGGTGACGGAGCGGGACAACCGGCGGGTCCAGGTCTTCCGTCTCCCGGAGTTCGCGCCTCTGGGCTTTTTGGGGGAGGGTACGCTGCGCTCTCCCTACGGGATCGCCGCCTTCCGCAGCGCGCGAGGGGTCGAGGTCTTCGTCACCGACAACTACCTGGGGCCCGGGGAGGTGGTGCCTCCCCCGGAGGAACTGGGTGAGCGAGTGCGGCACTTCCTCCTCACCGCCCGGGACGCAGGAGTGGAGAGTCGGCTCGTGAAGAGCTTCGGCGAGACCACGGGCGAGGGCGTGCTCCACGTGGTGGAGTCGATTGCCGCGGATCCCGAGCGAACCCGGCTCCTCATCGCCGACGAGGCCGACACCGCCAAAGACATCAAGGTCTACGATCTGGACGGGCGTTTCACGGGTGTCGTCGTGGGGCGGGGAGCCTTCGCTGCGGAGCCCGAGGGTCTGGCCCTGGTGCGGCACGGCGAGGGCGGCTTCTGGATCGCCGCCGACCAGCAACGGGAGCGCACGCGCTTCCTGCTCTTCGACCGGGTGTCCCTCCGGCCGGTCGGCGCCTTCACCGGTACGGTGGTGGCCAACACCGACGGCATCACTGTTCTGCCCCCCGGCAGTGGGGCACTGGCCGGCGGGGGGCTCGTGGCGGTGAACAGCGACGCCAGCGTCGCGGCTTTCTCTCTGGCGGACATCCAGCGGGCCCTCGTGGGCGCTGCCGGCTGCGGCACCGCGGGTGCGCCGCGCCCCGCCGGGACGGGGGTGCAACTGGTGCCGGCCCCGGTACGTACCGTGGGGAAGGAGAGCGGCGAACGGTGAACGGCGGGGGAAGTGGGGTGGCCATCGGGTACCTGGAACCGCTGCGGCGCGCCTGGGCCCGGACGCGGCTCACCCTCTGGGCGCCCTTCGATGCGGGCAAGTGGCTGGTGCTGGCCTTTTCGGCTTGGCTGGCGGGCCTCGCCGACGGCGTCGGCGGCGGTGTCCCGAGGAGTCGGGTCGGTGTGAGCAGCGGCGGGGACCTGTGGTCGGGCGTCCACGCGGCGCAGCGGTGGCTGGGCCAGCACCCCTGGCTCGTGCCGCTCCTCGTCGGCGCGGCCGTGCTGGCGGGGCTGCTGGTGCTGCTCCTGCTGTGGCTGAGCTCCCGCGGCAAGTTCATCTTTCTCGACAACGTGGTCGCCAACCGTGCGGCGATCGTCGAGCCGTGGCGGCGCTTCCGGCGCCTGGGGAACTCCCTCTTCGTCTGGCGCCTCGCCTTTGCCGGCGTGGCCATGGTGGTGCTGGCCGTGCTGGCGGCGGTGCTGCTCCTCACCGCCGGGGGCTTGTCGGGGTTTACCCTTGCCACCGCGCGGGGCACGGTGGCCATCGCCGTGGGGGCGGGGCTGCTCCTGCTCTACGTGGCGGCGGTGGCCTTGGTGGCACTGGCGGTCGACTCGTTCGTGGTTCCCGTGATGGCGCGCCAGGGGCTCACCGCCGTCGCGGCGTGGCGGGTGTTGCTCCCCTGGTTCGAGGCCTACCTGGGCCACTTCGTGTTGTACGCCCTGTTTCTCCTTGCCCTGGCGTTTGGCCTCGGTCTCGTGGTGGTGGCCTTCGGTTTCCTCACCTGCTGCATTGGCTTCGTGCTCCTCGCCCTTCCCTACGTGGGCACGGTGATCCTCCTGCCGGTGTGGGTCGCCTACCGGGCCTTCAGCCTCGAGTTTCTGGCCCAGTTCGACCCCACCTTCCAGCTCTTCCCCGTCGCCTCTGCCGGTGGCGCAGAAGGGCGTGCCAGCTAGCTTGACTCTCCAGCGCGAGCGGCTACCCTGACGGCAGCCACCGGCACCGCTGGCCGGGAGGGCGCGGGGGGTCGAATGGAACTGAAGGAAGCGTTGGCCATCGCCCTGGATTACGAACACGCGGTACAAAAGCACTACGCGACGGGGGCGGCGCAGGTGCTGGACCCGCGCGGCAAGAAGGTGTTCCAGACCCTCGCCCGCGAAGAGGCGGGGCACATCGCCTACCTGCGGAGTCGGCTCGAGGAGTGGACCAGCCACGGCACGGTGGCGACCCCAGAGCTGCCCACGCTCCTCCCCGCCACCGACTGGATCGAGGAGGCGAGGCGGCAGATCGCCAAGGGGCCGGCGCCGACGGTGGCGGTGGAGGCCGAGCTCGACCTCTTGAAGGCGGCCCTCGAGCTGGAGCGGAAGACCAGCGGTTTCTACCAGCAGCTCGTGAACGAGGTGGACGCTCAGTTTCGCCCGCTGTTCTCCCGCTTCCTGGAAATCGAGCAGGGGCACCTGGCCATCGTGCAGGCGGAGATCGATGCCATAACGGGCACCGGCACCTGGTTCGACTTCATGGAGATTTCCCTCGAGGCCGGTTGACGTCCAGCCGCCCCCCTCGGGGCGGGCCCCGCGACGGCCCGCTCACCTGCGGCGCTACGGTGCGGCGGGCTTGGGCACGCGGATGGCGTCCCCCCGCTCCCGGACAATGCGCTCGTACCAGGCGTCGGGGTAGCGGGGGTGGGTGACGTGGCTCTGGCTGTCCCGCACGTTGCCGTCGAGGTACTTCCAGATCAAGAACTCGCCCAGCTTGCGCCAGCGCGCCGTGGTCTCGTCGCCCACCTTCACCGAGTAGGCGGTGAGGTAATCGCGGCAGAGCATCGGCGAGGTCTCGTAGAGCTTCAGGGCGGCCTTCTCGATCTCCGGCTGGTCGGCCAGGAACTTGGCCTCCAACTCCCACTGCACCGTCTGAATGTCGCGGATCATGTCGCTGTAGCGGGAGTACGCCCAGTTGGCGACGAAGTTGAAGACCCAGAACGCCGAGTCCCAGGAAAAGGCGTCGAAATTCCCCGCCTGCGGCCCGTAACTTTTGGGGATGTCGCGGATCCCGCAGTACATCGGGGTGTAGACGGTGGTGTAGGTGTCGTCGAAGCCCAGCCAGAAGATGCCGCCGATCGGGTCCGGTAGCCAGGAGCGGGCCTGGGCCACGAAGGAAAAGCCGGTCTGCTGGGTGGAGATGGCCCGCTCGTGCACGTACTCCTCCTCGCCCAGCTTCCACTGCATCGGTCGCCACCGGTAGGGGCAGGCGAAGGGGCCGGCCCCCACGTCCTTGGTCATGTCCAGCTCGGTCCCCTCGAAGTGGTCGCGCATGAGCTGCATCACGTCGCGTACCGAGAGCTTGCGGTCCGGCTTGACCCACAGGGGCAGGCGCAGATCCAGGTGCCGGCCGTCCACGTACTCCACCCCGAACCCGAGGGATGGCGCCACGCGGCGGAACACGCTCCACACCCGCGCTTCGCAGAAGCGGGCCGCACCGAAGTCCATGGGCGCGTACGTGTCGGCAAAGCTGAACTCCTCGTCTTTCCCGTCGAACCACCCCTTTTCCCGCGCGAAGGTGATGACGTCTTTGGCGTAGAGGCAGTTGCTCGGGTCGTTCAGGGGGAACTGACGAATGCGGGCCTGATTGGCGTGCGCCGAGACGGTGCCGTCGGGGAGGCGACGGGCCACCCACACGGCACCCTTGGCCCCCTTGCCCTTGCCGATCATGTCCACGAACCACACCTCGTTGGGGTCGGCCACGGAAAAGCTTTCCCCCGTGGAGGCGTACCCGAACTCCTCCACCAGGCGGCCCATGATCTCCACCGCTTCCCGGGCTGTCTTGGCCCGTTCCAGGGCGATGAACATCAAGCTGCCGTAATCGATGATGCCGGCGGGGCCCTCGAGTTCCTGGCGGCCGCCCCAGGTGGTTTCGCCGATGGAGACCTGGTGCTCGTTCATGTTGCCCACCACGGCGTAGGTGACGGGGGCCTGGGGGATCCGTCCCAGGAACTTGCCGGTATCCCACTCGATGATGTCGCGCATCTCCCCCGGCCCGTGCACGCCCGCCGGGGTGGCGATGAGGGCCCCGTAGAGCTCGTGCGAGTCGGCGGCGTAGGAGATGAAGGTGGAGCCGTCCACGGTGGCTCCTTTGGTGACGAGAATGTTGGTGCAGGCCCGCCCGTCTGGGACGGCGCTAGCGAGCGCTGCCACGACAGCGAGAACAGAAACGACGGTGCGGTGAGCCATCAAGACCATGCCTCCCTGCGGACGCCGCCGCGACTTGCTCTGCGCCCGCCCGCCGATACTAACAGCCCCTCGCCCCCTGGCAAGGGGTGGGAGCAGCAGGGGCCGCCGCGGCCCGGCCTTGACACGGGGCGCGCGCGGACTAGCCTTGATGGGGGAACGCAACCCCACTCTGGGGTCCGGCGGCGTTCCGGGAGAGGTCCCATGGGCTCCAGGCGGCCGTCGTTTCAGGAGTTCGAGGTCTCGGAGCTGTACTGTCCGGCCTGTCGGGCTTCGCGCCCCGTTCGCCGCCACCTCCTCCTGGTGCTGCCCAGCGGCAACAGGTACGAGTACCGCTGCGCGGTGTGCGGCGCCGCCGTGGGCGGCAAGGACGACAACGACCCCAGCGAGTTCCGCGCCATTCTCCGGGGCACGTAGCGCCGCCCGGGGGTGGCCGCAGCCGCCCCGCCTCAGCCCGCCGGCGCCGGTCGCAGGGCCAGGGCGATGGTCTTCTCGGCCTCCGTTACGGCCGTCCGGTACGCCTCGCCGCCGGTCCAGGCCTTGAGCTCTTCGGAGACCGGCAGCACCATCGGGTACGCTCCCCACACCAACGGTTCGCCAGCGGGGAGTTGCAGCACCTGGCCGCTTTCCACCAGCCGGCTGGCGGTGGCCAGTTCGCACGAGCCCAGGAGGGCGTGGAGCTTCGCGAACAGCGCCTCGTGGGCGGGGTCGAGGAAACAGGCGAAGCGGTGGCTCTGTACGGCGATGTGGTAGTGCGCCGGCCGGAAGAACAGACCGTCCAAACCCAGCGTTTCCGCCACCACCACGAGCCAGCCGAACACTTCCCGCAGCATGCCGAGACCGGGGTGGGTCTGCCCTGGGAGGGGGACCCGCTGGCCCCAGGAGGTCTCCCGCGGGTTCTGCAGGAGCAGCCACTCCACCACCAGCACCTCCCGGTTGGGCACGGCCCGCGTGGAGCGCGACACCCGGACTTCCACCAGCAGCTCGCGGCGCGAGGCATCCCCCCAGATGCGGAGGGTCTGGCCGAGGGGGTGGTCCAGCTCGAGCTGAATTTCCGGGTTGCGGAAACCTCGCGCCCGCAGCTGCTGGAGGATCCCGAGCTGCTCCAGGATCAGCTCCACACCTACCTTGGAGAAGTAGCCCAGGAAGCGGGTCTGGCGCGGGATCCCCGGGAGGATCCCCACCAGGTCCTCCTCCGTGAGCTCCCAGGACGATTCGCCGGCGTGGGTGAGGTGGAGCGGGTTGAGAGCGTTCTTGATCTGGCGGAAGCGCAGCAGCGTGAGCGACTCGTTGTCGGGCGGCTCGACCGGGTGACCCGCCAGCAGCCAGCTGAAGAACCGTGCCGAGTACCGCCAGGCGTTGTCGCCGTAGCCCCCGCCCAGGAGGATGACGAGGGCGGCGCCCGCCTGGCGCACCTGTTGCACCACGAAGCGGTCGCGGGCGAGGATCCCCTCGGCGGTGATGCGCCAGTTGCCGAGCCGGTCGTCGGCCGCCACGTCCACACCCGCCAGGTAGAAGACGAGGCGCGGTTTGAGCCGTTCGATCACCGGTGGCAGTGTCTTGAGCAGGGTGCCGAGGTAGGTTTCGTCGGCCACGTCGCCGCCGAGCGCGATGCTCGTGGACTCCACGGCCTCGGTGTTCCCCCAGTGCTGGTTGTGGATGGAGAAGGTGTGCACGGTGGGATCGGCGGCAAAGGCGGCGCGCGTGCCGTTCCCATCGTGCAGGTCCAGGTCCACCACCAGCACCCGCCCCGAAAACCCCTTTCGCTGGAGGCGGCGGATGGCAATGACGATGTCGTTGAAAACGCAAAACCCCGTGCCCTGCGACGGCGCGGCGTGGTGAAACCCGCCTCCCAGGTTGACGCCGGTGCAACCCGTCGCCAGGGCCAGCCGGGTGGCGTGAATCGTTCCCCCCGCCATCAGCCGCTGGAGATCGAGGATCTGCTCCAGCTCCGCGTCGCTCACGGCCGTGCCCAGGATCTCGGTGAGGGTTTCCGGGCGCTCCAGTGCCCGCAGGTACTCGGGAGTGTGGGCCAGGAGCACGTTCTTCAGGGCGGCGGGGATGGGTGTGGCGATGTCCTCGCGCCGCACCAGCCCCTCGTTGGTGAGGAAGGCGAGGACGCGCTCGGCCCGCAGCGGGTCCAGCGGCGCCCCCACGATGGCCTGCTGGTAGGCAGGCGCGTAGACGAAGCGCACCCTCGGCGGCCGGAGCAAATAGCGCAGCCACCGCAACTGGCGACGGAAGGCGCGGCGCGCCAGACGGGCCAGCGAGAGACGGGACCCCTCCCCCCTGCCACCGCTGTGCCACCTCCAGGGGGTGTCCGTCGGCTGCACGGTGGCATTATACGGTTCCAGTCCGAACCAGCCGAGCCTATGGGGCCGCCACGGCGTCGCACCGGCTGCGCGGCAAGGCTGCTCCGTGCAGGCACGGACCCTGACGCAGGGCGGCGAAGGCGGGTTCGCGGGCGAGCGCTGCCGGCAGGCTCCGCACGACGCGGGTGTAGTGGGGGAAGAGGAGGCGGCGATAGCCGAAGCGGAGCATCTCGGCAATGGCATCGGCCGGCTGCCACCCGTGGAAGGCGATGCGCACCGCCGCCACCGCCACGCCGGTACGCTCAGCTCCCCGCCGGCAGTGGACGAAGACCCGCTCCCCCCGGTGCGCGCACAGCTCCGCCAGGAAGGTCGCCAAGGCGGCGTGGGTGGGGGCGAGGAGGCCGTGCATCGGGATCGACACGTAGCGCATGCCGAGGGACTCCACGAGTGTCCGCTCAGCGGCGTCCGGAAAGGTTTCGAGCCGCAGGTTGATCACGACCCGCACCCCCGCAGCCGCGAGGATCCGGAACCCTTCCGCCGTGGGTTGTCCGCCGCGCAGCAGATCCGCCGTCACGGCGCCGAAGTTGGGCAGGTGCTGGGGGGCGTCTTCCGGTCGCGCCGCGGTCCGAGGCGAAGCCCCGCCCGCAGCCGCCACGGCAGCCGCCATCACCCCCGCCACGAGCGCCGTCGCGCCGCTGCCCAGCGTCCGGCCTCTCCGTCCCCTGGCCACGGGCGCGACCCTCACCCTCCCATCATCGCACCGTGTCCCGCTGGCGGCCGCCTGCGCTCGCCCCGGCCCGGCTCACCAGCGCCAGCCCCACGGCAATGAGCGTGAAGCCGGCCAGCTCCTCCACTCCCGGCCGCTCGCCCAGGAACGGTATGGCCAGCACCGTGGCCACCACCGGTTGCAGCGTGGTGTACGCCGCCACCAGGCCGGGCGAGGAGCGCTGAATGGCCCAGGAGTTGAGGGCGTAGTTGATCACGGTGGGAACCGCCACCACGTAGGCGAGACCCAGCCAGGCGCCGGGCGGCACCACCGCCGGCCGCAGGGCCGCCAGGTCGGGGAGACTCACCGCCACCACGCCGGCGCCGCCGAAGAGAAACGACCAGGCCACCAGGGTCAGCGGCGGGACGCGGGTCAGGAGCGGCCGCTGCAGCACCAGGTAGAGGGCGTAGGCCAGGCAGTTGCCGAGCAAGAGGGCGTTGCCGATGGCGGCCTGCCCACCGAGGGCCAGCTCCCCGGGGCGCAGCACCGCCAGGGCGCCGGCCACGGCGCACGCGACGCCACAGAAGGTGCGCAGGCTCAAGCGCTCGATCCGCAGCAGGGCGCCCGCCAGCGCCACGAACACCGGGATCGACAGCATGAGGATGGCCGCGTTGGCGGCCCCCGACCGGCCCAGCCCGAGCACGTACAGCACCTGATTGGCGAAAACCCCGAAGAACCCCAGCAGGGCGAACGCGGGCATGAGCTCCAGCGGCGGGGCAACCCGGTCCACCCGTCGCGCCAGTACCAGCAAGACCGGGGCCGCCACCAGCACGCGGCAGGCGGCCAGCTGGAGGGGGGAGAGAGAGGCGAGGACAAGCTTGCCCACCACGTGGAAGGCCCCGAAGGTCAACTGCACGAACAGCAGCGCCGCGTGCACCCGCAGCGCGTCACGCCCTCCCATCGAGGTGGCCCCGCCCGTACCCTGCCGCTCAGTAGCGGTAACCGATCCAGAAGGTGGTGCGCCGGTCCGAGAGCGTGGACTTGAGATCCCAGCGCTTGGCAAAGTCCCAGTGAGCTGGCAGCCCGAAGAGGTTCATCGAGACACCGAACCCGTAGGCGGACACGCCCTGGACGAGCCGGCCGTCGGTCATGAAGTCGAAGTCCTGGTGGTACCACGGCAGGTCGAAATAGGCGGCGCCCACGTCCAGGAAGAAGCGGCCCCGGATGTTGTTCACGTACAGCCACGGCAGCACCAGGTGGTCGATGAGCGGGAACCGCCACTCCAGGTTGAGGTAGGCGGCACGGTTGCCGGCCAGCGAGTGGTACTCGAACCCCCGCAGGGTGTCGAGCCCCCCGAACCAGAAGATGCTCGGTTGGGAGCCGTTGGCGTAGCCTCCCCACAGGCGCACCGCCACCTCGTTCCGGTGGGAGAGGGGGAGGTACGCCCGGGCGTCCAGCCGCACGTCCTGTGACAGCTTGCCGCCGTTGTCCAGGTCGTAAAGATAGGCGGCCGAAAAACGGAAGCGGTGGCCGCTGTGGGGGCCGTAGCTCTGCCAGAGCGTCGTGTCCCCGGTAAACGCCGCCTCCACGAAGGGCACGCTATTCGAGGCGGGAACCCAATAGAGCACGGGCCGGCCCCCGTAATCCGTGGCGTAGGGATAGTACGCGTCGCGGTTGAAATACCCCGCCACCCCTTCGACGCGGTAGTAGCGGGAGAGGGGGTACTGGAGATACGCCGCCGCGCCGGTCTGGCGGTACACCTGCTCGAGGCGCACCGCCCGGCCGGTGACGGTGCTATAGCCCACGAAGTAAGCCCGGTCGTCAAACACCGTGGCGCCCCACTGCAGGCGCTTGGACAGGTCGTAGTAGGACAACTGGAAGGTGGAGTAACCGCTCACCGATTGCAGGAGCACCCCCAGTTGACGGTCGCCGTAGTGGTCGCTGAACGAGAGGTAGGTCTGCGAGATCAGCGTCTGGTCCTCGTTGACGCCCAGCAAGACCTGCGCGTCCTCGATGAAGAGCTTCCGTTTCTTTGCCTTCTCGACTCGATTCGGGTCTACGGTGACGCTCACCGCGGGCACGAAGGGGGGCCGCTCCGCCACCTCGCGCGGGGGCTCTTCGGTTCCGGCGGGGTGGCCCTGGGCCGGGTCGGTGACGTAGAGCTGGAAGCTGCCGCGGGTGAAAGCCTGGTAGACCACCCGCTCGCCATCGCGGGTCAGCACCGGCGTGGGGTTCAGGGCGGCGCCGATGACGCTCGTGAGCCGGGTCAGGGCCCGGCTTTCCAGGTTCAGCGCGTAAATGTCGAAGATGCCCCGGTCGCGGTCGGAGGCGAAGTACAGCGTCTTGCCATCGCTGGAAAACGCCGCTCCCTCGTCGTTCCCCGGACCGAAGGTGAGCTGGCGCCGGGAGCCTGGGTCCGCGAGCGCGGCCTCGAAGAGCTTGGCGTCGGCTCCGGTCTGGGAGGAGTAGACGAGGTGCGTTCCATCCGGAGAGAAGGTGGGGGCGGCATCGTAGGCCGGGTCGTTGGTGAAGTTCGTCACGCTCCCGCTTGCCAGGTCCAAGAGGTAAATGTCGGCCTGCCCCCCGGAGAAGGCGCGAAACGCCACCGTCTTGCCGTCGGGGGAAAAGGCAGGTTCCATGGCCTGGTCGACCGGGATCGGGTAGGTCTCGGCGATCCCTCCCCGCACCGCATTGAGGAGGAGCAGGACGCGCCCGCGCTCGTGGCGCGCGAAGACGGCCACCGTGTCCCCGCCCGGGGAGAAGGCCAGGTCACGCCCCCGATCGGGACCCACGGTGAGCCCCTGGGCGACAAGGTAGTCGTAAGCCGTGGTGCGGCCTCGGGTGAGGTTGCGGAAGAGGCGCCGGTCGGGCACGCCGAACAACACCACGTCCAGGTCCTTCTTGTAGGTGGAGAAGGCGGCGATCAGGTCGCCGGAGGGAGAGGCGACGGGGGAGGATTCGGTGGAATCTTTGCCCTCCTCGGCCCGGAAGGCCGGGCCGAACTCGCGCGGCTCGCCCCGATCCAGGGTCTCTTCCTGGTACTGCTTGCGGAGCCAGGCCCGGAACTGCCCGTCGAACTCGTCCACGTCCAGGTCGAAGGCCCGTTTCAGTGCCTTCTCCACCTTCGAGCCCAAGGTGTTGCGAAACTCGTAGACGAAGTCGCGCAGGCCCTCTTCACCCCACTGCGCCTCGACGAAGGCGAAGACGCGGTTACCGAAACGATAGGCGAGGTAACCCCCTACCGCATCGCCCACCGAGGGCACCCGGTCGGCAAACACCGCATCCCGCATCACCGCGCGGGCGCGGGAGTCCTCGTCGTTGGCGAAGTAGGAGGCCATCCCCTCCATGAACCACTGCGGCGGGCGAGTCGCCACCGCCTTGCCGAGCTTGCCCTGGAACAGGATCTCGTACTGGAAGATGTGCGTGAGCTCGTGCTGGATGAGCTGTTGCAGGTCCACGTCGGGCAGATCCACGGGGAGGACCATGCGGTTGCGGACCGGGGTGGCGAAGGCCCCCACCCCCTCGGGGATGAACTCGACGATGACGTTGTTCTGCTCGAACTCGGCATGGCTGGCGTAGATGATCATCGGGATCGGGTCGGGGATCTGAAAGTTGAGCCGCCTGGCCAGCTCGTCGTAGGAACTCTCGGCGTACGACGCCACCTTTTCCAGGGCAGGCGCCACCCGGTCGTAGTAGGAAATGCGGAAGTGCGGGGTGGGGTACACCTGCCAGTCGAACCGGTCGTAGCGGATCTTGTTCTTGCCGAAGTACTGGCCTGTGGCAGGGATCGCCGCCACCAGGGCCAGCAACGGCACCAGCAACCTGCGGGCCATCGTGTCCCTCCCCTTCAAGGCGTGAAGATCACGCGCTTGCTCTTCACCGTTCGCGGCACGAAGATGCCGATCAACTGGTTCTCCAGGGCGAAGAGGTTGGCGAACATGCCGGTGAATTCGTCGAAGCTGCGCTCCTGCCGTTCCTGGAAGTCCTTCAGCGGTTCCTCGAGGACGAGTCCCCCCGTCCGTCCGTCCAGCACCAGGAGCAGGATGTCGTAGGTGAAGCCGGTCTGCTCCACCATCACCTGGCGGTAATAGGTGCGGCCGTCCAGGGGCGAGGTGTACTCCTCGGTCTTGTAGCCGCTCCGATCCTCCACCCGGAAATCGATGGAGCCGGCCACAATGTAGTCGGCCCCGGTCCGCCGGCCCAGCTCGCGCCAGAAGTCGCTCCGTTTCGGCAGTTCCAGCGTGTCGAGCGTGGGCGGCTTCAGGTCGGGCAGGGGCGGCAGGAGGTCAAGCTTCGTCTCCTTGCGGAGGAGGCGCCGCAGGTAGCGTTCGAACTCCACCGCCACGTCGAAGCGCAGTTTGGGCCCCGGCACGTCGCCGGAAGCTTCGCGCAGGAACGGGCCGAGGTAGATCCGCTCGCGGCCGGTGATGGCCAGCTTCGGTTTGAGGGGCAGGGTCAGGTTCACCTGGCGGGTGCCGGCTGCGGCCCAGGAGGCCAGCACCAGGGACAGTAGGGCGATGCTACCGGTTCTCACTGGCATCCTCCTTGGGCTTCACCCCCCGCGCGTAGCTGGTGAAGAACTCGGCGAAGCGCGCGTAGTTCCGGCGGATGATGGCGTTTCTGGGCGCGAGCTGGAGGGCCTTCTTGTAGGTGTTCAGGGCCTCGTCGTAGCGGCCGAGGGCCTCCAGCGCCACCGCCACGTTGTTGAGGGTCTCTGCGTCCTGCGGCCGCGCCGCCTCGGCCCGACGGAACCGGAACAGCGCCTCTTGCCAGTACCCCCGTTCGGCGGCCTGCACCCCTAGCGCCAGTTGGGCGTCGGCCCCCTTCGACGCGGCCGGGCTGGTGGCACACCCGCCGGCTGCGAGCACCGCCGCTAGCACGAGCATCAGTCGCGATCGCATCGGCCCCCCTCGTTGCTGGCAGCTATTATAGGTGCCGGAAAGGAGGCGCCATTCCCAGCGACGCCGAGATCTTCGCCCTGGCGTGGAGCTGCGCCGAGGGGGGGCGGGAGGCCAGGGAGGCGGTGCGCGCTTGGCTCGCCGCCCCTCCTGGCGCCGAACCCCCGCCCCAGCTGCGCCCCGCGTCGGTAGAGGTGGTGGAGCGGGCGCGCGCCGCCTTGGCGGCGCTGGGTTGGCGGTGGGTGTCCTGCGGCGACCCGGCTTTCCCCGCCGGCCTCGCGGCGCTGTCCGATCCCCCCCTCGGCGTGTTCTGTCGGGGAACCTGGTCGGAGGGGCCGGCGGTGGCCCTGGTGGGTTCGCGCCACGCCTCCGCCTATGGGCGCGAGGTGGCCGAGTATCTGGGCGGCGAGCTGGCGCGAGCGGGGGTGTGCGTCGTCTCCGGCATGGCGCGCGGGGTGGATGCGGCGGCACATCGGGGTGCCCTGGCGGCCGGCGGGCACACGGTCGCGGTGTGGGGGTCGGGGCCGGACCGCGTGTATCCCAGGGAACACGCGGAGCTCGCCCGGGAGATTGCGGAGCACGGCTGCCTGCTCACCGAGTACCCGCCCGGCAGCCCGCCGCTGGCGCACCACTTTCCGGAGCGCAACCGCCTCATCGCGGGACTGGCGCAGGTGGTGGTGGTGGTGGAGGCCGACGAGCGCTCCGGCGCACTCATCACGGCTCGCCTGGCGCTGGACGAGGGGCGCGACGTGATGGCCGTCCCCGGCTCGGTGTTCTCCCGGCTCTCCACCGGCCCCAACGGCCTGATCCGTGCCGGCGCCGCGCCGGTGCTCGGCGCCGACGACGTGCTCCAGGCCCTGGGGCTGGCGGGCTCGCCATCGCGCCCCACCGAGGGGGCGGCCGACGGGCTCCTGGCCTTCATCCCCCGGGGTGGGTCGGTCACGCCCGACGCCATTGCCGCTGCCGCCGGCCGGCCCATCGCGGAGGTGCTCGACCTCCTCCTCCGCCTGGAGCTGGCGGGGGCCGTCGTGCGCGAAGCGGACGGCTCGTACCGGCGCGCGCATCGTCAGAGCACCTCCTGAGACCCGACCGCTCGCCCCCGCCTCGACGCCCCTACTCGCCCAGGCGGAAGGGGATGCGCACCTCGGTCTCGGGAAGGGCAATGACGAGGGTGTAGGTCCCCGCCTGGGTCCCGCCCGGCACGAAGAAGAACAGTTTCCCGCTGCACACCCGCCGGTCGTTGACGGTGACGGAGTCGAAGGCCACCCCTTCGCCGGGGCCTTTGAAGAACCCGAGATCGCAGGGCATCCTCCCCGCCCAGTAGTCGAGGGGATCGGCGGCGACGAGGGAGCGGTAGATGCGGGACTGGAGACGACCGAACTCGCCACTGAACTCCTCCTGGGTGGCGAGGGGCACGGTTTGGCCCCCCGGGGTGCGGAGCGAGATGTCACGGCGCTGCACCTCCACCGCTTCGCCAGCGGCGCCGCTCATGGCCAGGTCGAGGATCAGCCAATCCTCGCCCAGATTGCCCGCGGCAAAGCGATAGCCCAGCACGGCTTCCAGCTCGGGCCCCCGGTAGCGCAGCACCGCCGCGCCCACCCGTTCCACACCCTTCGTGCCGGTGGGCACCGCCGTGCTGCAGGCAGCCAGGAGCACCAACACCACCACCGCCCCTCCTCGCACAAGACCCCGTCGCTGCATGGCATCCTCCCCGTGGCGCCGCGAGCGGCCCCCCGATCGGCAAGCAACGGGCGTGCCACGTACCAGCGCGGCGCGGGCCGCCGCCCTGACCACCGGGGCCGATGGCGTGCCCCGCC
The DNA here is from genome assembly GCA_037441065.1 of Acidobacteriota bacterium. GTDB lineage: Bacteria > Acidobacteriota > Thermoanaerobaculia > Thermoanaerobaculales > Thermoanaerobaculaceae > JACADV01. The sequence continues at coordinate 56,010 of JBBISY010000005.1, forward strand.
GCGGCGACGGGGTGTCCTCGCGGCGAGACAGCGGGGCCGGACCGTCGGCTCGGTGCAGTGCCCCGTGCCTGCGTGGTCGCTCCCACCGGGGAGATGAGCTCGGCACGGCGCGGGGAAGCCGGGCAGGGCGGCTTGACAGCGCTGCTAGAGTGCCACCCCGGAGGAGCGGTGGGAGAGGCGCTGGTTGTCGTCGAGTCGCCGGCCAAGGCGCGCACGTTGGGTCGCTACTTGGGCAAGGGGTTCACGGTGGTGGCCTCGGTGGGTCACGTGCGCGACCTGCCGCAGCACGAACTGGGGATCGACATCGCCGGCGGGTTCGAGCCCGATTACCGTCCGCTCCCCGCCAAGCGGAAGGTGATCGCCGAGATCCAGGCTGCTGCCCGCCGCGCCGCCCGCGTGCTCCTGGCGACCGACCCGGACCGGGAGGGGGAGGCCATTGGCTGGCACGTGGCCGAGTTGCTGGCGGACACCGGCAAGTCGGTGGAGCGGGTGCTCTTCCACGAGATCACCCGGAAGGCGGTGCAGGAAGCGGTAGCTCGACCGCGCCCCATCGATCTCAACCTGGTCGCCTCCCAGCAGGCGCGCCGCATCCTCGACCGGCTGGTGGGCTACTCCCTCTCCCCCCTCCTGTGGGAGAAGGTGCGCCGGGGCCTCTCGGCGGGGCGGGTGCAGTCCGTCGCCCTCAAGATGATCTGTGACCGCGAGGCGGAAATTGAAGCCTTCGTCCCGGAGGAGTACTGGCACCTGGATGCCCGTCTCGCGGCGGCCGCCCCGCCCTCCTTCGTCGCCCGCCTCGCCACGCGGGACGGCAAGAAGTTTCGCGTCACCGACGCCGAGACGGCAGCCGCCGTGCAGCGAGAGCTGGAGTCCGCCCAGTTCGTGGTGGCCGACATCGCGAAGCGACGCCGCCTGCAGCGCCCTGCCCCCCCTTTCGTGACCGCCAAGCTGCAGCAGGCGGCCTTTGCCCGCTACCGCTTCCCCGTTCGCAGGACCATGCAGATCGCGCAGCGGCTCTACGAGGGGGTGGATCTCGGCAGCGGGGAGCGGGTCGGCCTCATCACCTACATGCGCACCGATTCGGTGCGGGTGTCCCCCGAGGCCCTGGCGGCGGTGCGCGAACTGATCGAGGGGACGTTCGGGCGCGACGCGCTGCCGGCCAAGCCGAACACGTACAAGAACCGGTCCCAGGCGCAAGACGCCCACGAGGCGATCCGCCCCACGGACGTCACCCGGACCCCTGAGCGCGTGGCCGCCTATCTCGCCCCCGAGGAGCTGAAGCTCTACTCGCTCATCTGGCAGCGTTTCGTGGCATCGCAGATGCGGCCGGCGGAGTTCGACGTCACCACTGTGCTGGTCAGCGCCGGGCGCTGGGGCCTGCGGGCCCGCGGCGAGGTGGAGGTGGAGCCCGGCTTCCTGCGCGTGTACCGGGAAGAGGACACGGCCCCCGCGGCGGGGGAGGGGAGCGAGGAGGAGGAGCCCACCGCCAAGAGGCTGCCGGCGCTCGTTCCTGGCGAATCGCTGCGGCTGGAGGAGCTGGTGGCGGCCCAGAAGTTCACGCAACCCCCTGCCCGCTACACCGAATCCACCTTGGTGAAGGCGCTGGAGGAGAACGGCATCGGTCGCCCCTCCACCTACGCCCAGATCATCGCCACCCTCTCCGACCGCTCCTACGTGGTGAAGGAGAAGGGCACCTTCGCCCCCACCGAACTCGGCAAGCTGGTGACGCGGCTCCTCACCACTTCCTTCGCCAACCTCATCGACGAGTCGTATACGGCGCGCATGGAGGGCGAGCTGGACGCCATCGCCGAGGGCAAGCTCGCCTGGCGCGAGGCGCTGCAAACTTTCTGGGTGACGTTCTCCCGCGATCTCGAGAGGGCCCGCGGCGAGATGGCCTCGGTGAAGGGCGCGGGGGTGGAGACGGCGGAGCGCTGCCCCACGTGCGGCAAGCCAATGACGCTGCGTTTCGGCCGGTTCGGCGAGTTCCTCGCCTGCTCCGATTACCCGCGCTGCCGCACCACCAGGGAACCGGGGACGGCGGCAGCCAGCGGCGAGGCGCCGGCCTGCCCCCAGTGCGGGGCCGCCATGGTGCTCAAGCGCTCGCGCTTCGGGCCGTTTTGGGCGTGCTCCCGCTATCCGGAGTGCAAAGGGACGGCCAAGCTGGCGAAGGGGAGTGCCAGCCCCAACACCCCGAGCGGGGTGACCTGTCCCGCCTGTGGCGAGGGGGAACTCGTGGAGAAACGGTCGCGGCGGGGTCGGTCGTTCTGGGGGTGCAGCCGCTACCCCGCCTGCCGGCACACGGTGGCGTCGAAGCCGGTGCCGACCCCGTGTCCGGCCTGTGGGGCGCCCTTCGTGGTGGAGAAACGCGCGGGCAAGCGGGGTGTGGTCTACAAGTGCCTCCGAGAGGGGTGCGGGTGGCAGGGCAGCGCTGCCGGCCACGGGGAAGAGGGGTGAGGGGGGCGGCGGATCGGGTAGCGGCAGTGCCGGACCTGGGGGGCGCTGCCGGGTCGCGGCGCCGTGCTCAGGATGAGCGGTCCTGAAACCCTGTCGGCGGCCGTGACGGTCGTGGGCGGCGGGCTCGCGGGGTGCGAGGCCGCCTGGCAGCTGGCCGAGACCGGTTTCCCGGTTCGCTTGCTGGAGATGCGGCCGGGGGTCACCACCGCTGCCCACCGCACGGGCGACCTGGCGGAGCTGGTGTGCTCCAACTCGTTCCGCTCCGACAACCCGGAGAACGCGGTGGGCCTCTTGAAGCGGGAAATGGAGGCGTTGGGCTCGCTGGTGATGGCCTGCGCCCGGGCCGCGGCGCTGCCGGCGGGGGACGCCCTGGCCGTGGACCGGCACCGCTTTGCCGCTGCCGTCACCCACCGCATCGCCACCCACCCGCGCATCACCCTCGAACGGTGCGAGGTGGAGAGGATCCCGCCGGGGCCCACCATCCTCGCCACCGGGCCGCTCACCACGGCGGCGCTGCACCGCGAGCTGGAGGGGCTCTTGGGGGAGGGCTCGCTCGCCTTCTTCGACGCCATCGCCCCGGTGGTGGCCGCCGACTCTCTCGACACCTCCCGCCTGTACGCGGCCAGCCGCTACGGGAAGGGGGGCGGCCAGGACTACCTCAACGCGCCCCTGAAGCGGGAGGAGTATCTGGCTTTCGTGGCAGCTCTGCGCGAGGCTGACCGGCTCCCCCTCCACGCCGCCGACCGGGAGGTGCCGTACTTTGAGGGGTGCCTCCCCATCGAAGTGATGGCGGAGCGGGGTGTGGACACGCTGCGCTTCGGGCCCATGAAGCCGGTGGGGCTGCCCGACCCCCGCACCGGGCGGGTGCCCTACGCGGTGGTGCAGCTGCGCCGCGACGACCTGGCGGCCTCGCAGTGGAACCTGGTGGGGTTCCAGACCCGGATGACCTTCGAGGCGCAGCGGCGCGTCTTCCGGCTCATCCCCGGTCTCGAGAACGCCCGCTTCCTCCGATTCGGCACCCTGCACCGCAACACCTTCGTCTGCGCGCCGCGCCACCTGGACCGCGTGCTGCGCGTCAAGGGCTGCCCGGCGCTGCGGCTGGCCGGGCAGCTCACCGGGGTGGAGGGCTACGTGGAATCGGCGGCTGTCGGTCTGCTGGCGGGGCTCTTCACCGCCTGCGAGCTGGCAGGGGGCGAGGCCATCCCCGTCCCCGGCTGGACCGCCCACGGCGGTCTCGTCCGCCACCTCACCGAACGCCCGCCGCACCGCTTCCAGCCGGCCAACGCGGCCTGGGGGCTGATGGCCGACCCGCCCGTACCGCTGCCGGCCGCCAAGCGGCAGCGACGCGCCGCGGCCGCGGCCTTTGCCCTGGAGGAAATCCGCAGGTGGCGCGTTTCCCTCCCCCTGCCTCCGCCCCCTCGCCCAGCCGAGGGGGAAGCGCGGTACGAGCGCGACGGTGCGGACGCCACGTAGAATGCTCCCATGCCCTGGCGGGTGGAGGAGTTCTCCGCCTATCTGCGCGACGAGCGCAACCTCTCGCCGCACACGCTGCGCGCCTACGAGCGCGAGGTGAGTACCTTCATCGCCTTTGCCCGCAGCGAGATGGATTGCCAGGGACCGTACCAGGTTCGCCCGGCGGTGGTCCGCGCCTACCTTGCCCACCTCCACACGCGGCGCCTGGCCAAGATCTCGATGCAGCGGGCCCTCGCGGCCCTGCGCACCTACTTCCGCTTCCTGGGGCGAGAAGGTGCCGTCGAGCTGAACCCTGCCCGCCTGGTGCCCACGCCCCGCGCGCCCAAACCCCTCCCGCAGGTGGTGGAGGCGGGACAGGTGGCGGAGCTACTGGATTCGTTCCCGAAGACACCCACGGGCCGCCGGGACCGGGCCGCTCTCGAACTCCTCTACGCGGCGGGGCTGCGTGCCTCGGAGCTGGTGGGGCTCGAGCTGGGAGATGTGGACCTGTCGCGGCGGCTCGTGCGTGTGCGGGGCAAAGGGGGCAAGGAGCGGGTGGTGCCCTTTGGCCGTCTGGCGGAGGAGGCCCTGCGCCGCTACCTGCCGGTGCGGGCCGAGTGGCGCGCGCAGGTGGCGGAGAGGGGGGAGTCCGAGCCGCTCTTCGTGAACCGGCGGGGCAGCCGCCTTTCGGATCGTTCCTTGCGGCGCCTCCTGGACGCGGCGGTGGCGCGGGTGGCGGCGCTCCACCACCTGCACCCCCACGTGCTCCGCCACGCCTTCGCCACCCACCTTCTGGAGGCGGGGATGGACTTGCGGGCCATTCAGGAACTCCTGGGCCACGCCTCCCTCTCCACCACCCAGCGCTACACCCACCTGGACCTGGCCCACCTGATGGAGACGTACCGCAAGGCGCACCCCAAGGCGTGACCCTGGTCTGCCGATCGTGGAGGTGGCGGACCTGGTGCGTGGCGGTGCGGGGGTGGAGTTTGGCGGACAGGACCCTCCTCCCGTTCTCTGCCCTGCGCTGCTGTCACACCGTCCTCGTGTGCGTTCCTACGGCGGGTCAGTCCTGGCGCGAGGCGCCGCGCCGAGCGGCCGCCTCCCTGGCAGGTGGTGTGGACGCTTGGCTGCCGCCTGTCGTAGACTGACGCCAGGAGTTCATGTGCCAAGATGGCTTCCCTACCCCCCACGCGGCGTCGTGCCATGGCCACAGGCCCCTCGCGTCAGGAGGGGCGCGCCCTCCTGTGGGGGGGTGATCGGTAGCGCGAGAGGGCGGGGCGGGGCACGAGAGGAGGTTCGTGATGTCAGCAACCCGCACGTTTTCGGTGGTGTTGGCGATGTGGGGAGCGGCGGCGCTGGCGTCGCCGCCGGTGGCGGTGTCGCCGGGAGCTGGGGAGGAGGTGGTGCAGGTGGAAGGACGGTGCCCGACCTTCTCGTGGAGCCTGGTGCCGGGGGCGGTGGGTCACCGTCTCCAGGTGTACCGGGTGGACGAGCGGGCCGCCGAGCCGGTGAGGACGGTGTTGTCGGTGGAGCTGCCGGGGAGTGCGGCGAGCTTCACGCCGCCGCTGCGGCGCTGCCTCGAGGTTGGGATGACGTACGCATGGAGGGTCGGGGCGGAGCACGCCCAGGGGGAGCTGGAGTGGTCGGAGCCCGCGTGGTTCGAGGTGGCGGGGCGGACGGTGTTCGGAGCCATGGGCGAGACCACAGTCGCGGCGGTCGTGGATCTTCCCGACAAGGGGAAGGACGGTACGGGCAGCGGGACCGTGCAGGGGGGTGGGCAGGCGTCGGCGACCGGCACCTCGCCGGTGCGGCCGGCGATGGCGGCAGCGTTGGCGAGCTACTTTTCGGTGGGCTCGGGCGGGGCGGTGACCGCCGGTCCCGTCACGGCCACGTCGTTCACCGGCGACGGGTCGGGGCTTTCGAACCTCCAGCCGGGGAACATTTCGGGTTTGACGGCGGGGGGCGTGACGTTCGGCGGCGCGGGTCTCGCCCAGGACGCGGCGAACTTCTTCTGGGACGATACGAACAACCGTCTCGGTCTCGGCACCGCCGCGCCCGCCGAGCAGCTCCACCTTACCGGCAACCTGCGGCTCGCCACGTCCGGCGCCCAGATTCAGCTGGGGACTGCGCGCTTCATCCACAACACGGGCTCCATGAACACCTGGGTCGGCGAGGGGGCTGGGAGGGTTTCATTTACGGGCTACCAGAACGTGGGTGTGGGGTACATGGCCTTGTCCACAGAAGCGACATCGGGCTTCGGGTATCACAACACGGCGGTAGGGAGCTACGCGCTGGCCGCCACCAGCAGCGGCTCCGCCAACACGGCGGTGGGTTTCTGGGCCTTGAAGTCGAACACCACAGCCGACAACAACGCGGCGTTTGGCGAGTTGGCGTTGGAGTACAACACCATTGGCGCCAATAACACGGGCCTCGGCAGCTACGCCCTCATGAACAACACGACCGCCTCGCGCAACACCGCCGTGGGGTTCAACGCGCTCCAAGCGCAGGCCTACGACAACGGCAACACCACGTACGAAACCGACAACACGGCGGTCGGCGCCGAGGCGCTCTACTCGAACCAGCCGGGGAGCGGAGGCGGCACGAGCGGCGCGGTCAACACCGCCGTGGGTTCGAAGAGCATGTACCGCAACACAACCGGCTGGGCGAACACGGCGGTCGGCTACCAGAGTCTCTGGGCCAACCAAACCGGGCTTTCCAACACGGCCGTCGGTGTGAACGCCCTGGTGGGTGCCGGCACCGGCAGCAGCTACAACACGGCACTGGGCACCAACGCCGGCTACAACGCGAGCGGCAACTACGGTGTGTTTCTGGGGTTCAGCGCTGGGTACTCGGAGGCGTCCTCCAACCGACTCCACATTGCCACCAGCTCGTCGAAGACACTCATTTACGGCGAGTTCGACACCGACCGCGTGGTCATCGGCGACACCACCCCCGGGGTCTCCAAGGGACTCGACGTGAACGGCTATCTCCGCGCCCGGTCCTGGGTGCCCAACGCGCCCAATCCAGTCTGCCGCACGAACCAGGGAGTCTTGGGAGACTGCCAGCAGCCGCGACCCTCTGCCGCAGTTGCCTCGGAGCCGGTGCCGGGAACCGAGATCGATAGGCTGCGCGAGCAGGTCGCGCGCCAGCAGGCGCTTATCGCCGAGCTCGCGCGTCGTATCGCCGCCCTTGAGGCGGCTGCGAGCCCTCGCGAGTAGCGGGCGAGAGAGGCAGCGGGTGACTGCAGGGGAGCGCGGGTGGTCGCCCTGCGGATAGGCGACCAGCTGAGCTTGCCTCTCGCCGCACGAAATGGAGCGCGCGCTTGACCCGCAGCCGCGGAGATCGCAGTCTGCCTGCAGGGCGTTCCAACGTCCTCGAAAGGGGAGGAGGCGGACAACTCGACAATGGTGCGCTGTGGTCGTCGCGGTGTCGATCGCGCTGCTCGCGGCGCCGCTTCTCGTGCTGGCGCACGGGCAGGCGCCGCCGTGGTTGCCTGGTAGCCAGCAGGTCTTCGGCGCCACCGGAGCTCTGCAGACGTACACCGTGCCGGGTGGCGCCACGGCCGTGTTCATCGTGGCGATCGGCGCATCGGGCGGGATCGTCGACAGGGAAGGCACTGCCTTTGACTTCCAGGGAGGAAAGGGAGCACGGGTGTCGGCGGTCGTCCCGGTGGCCGGCGGGACGACGCTCAACGTCGTCGTCGGTCGGGCCGGCGGCAACAGCGTCAACCCGGAGGGTAGTGCCAACGGCGCAGGCGGCGCCGGCGGCTCCTTCGTCTTCAGGACCACCGGCACGATCCTCGTTGCCGCGGGTGGTGGGGGCGGCGCCGGGGTCAGCGACCACGGCCACGACGCCTTCATCGCCGCCGACGGCCACGGCGGCAGCGCCGATCCCCCGGACGGCGGAACCGGCGGAACGGGCGGCTACGGCGGCGGCGCCTCCACCGCCAGCGGCCTGTCCGCCGGCAATAGCGGCGGCGGAGGCTCGTTTGTGGCGGCCGGTGGCACGGTCATCGAGCGCTCGATTCTCAGCACCACCGGCGACGGGTCGGTGACGATCTGCGCGGTGGCTGCGGCCGAGCCGATCCCGGCGCTGGGCGGTGCCGGCATGGCGCTCGTGGGGCTGCTGCTCGCGCTGGCGGGTATCGTGGCCCCGCGACTGCGCGCCGCGGCGTGATCCCCGGGAGGCATGCGAGGGGGGGCGACGGTATCAGAACTTCCAGACGAGCTGGGCGTAGAGCCAGCTGCCGTCTGCGTGGTCCGGCAGGGAGGATCGAACCACTGCTCCGCCCAGGAACCGGCCGCCGCCCACCTCGACGCTCCCGGCCTGGGTGAGCGCGTACGTCGCAATGAGGTCCACCTCGTGGCCCAGCCGGTCGGATGCCGATGCGTTCGCCCGCCGCTGGTAGCCGAGGGACGCGTTGTCGAACGGGCCCGAGCCCAACACCCACGCGTCGTGCTGTTCGGTGAGGCGGAAGTGGTGCACGCCGAGCTCGAGCTGCAGCCGCGGCGCCGGGAAGACGAGGAGGTGCGCGTAGAGGGTCGTGAGGTTGGAGAAGGCTACGAAGTCCATCGCGCCGTACCACTTGTGGTTCGTCGGCACGACGTTGAAGAAGGTCCGCCGCTCGCCCGAGCGAGGGTCCGGGTCACCGGACGCGCGGGCGGCTCCGCAGCGCAGCCACGGGCGGGCCACAGCGCTCTGCCACTGGTGTCCGTATTCGGCGAACGCCGCCCATGCTCTCTGGGGGTCGACTCCCCAGGAACCGCGCTGCGCGGCGGCCCACACCAGCCAGTCGTTGGCATCGTCACCGCCGAGCAGGGAGAGCCCGAAGGTGTGCAGGGAGAGGTTGCCCCCCGCCAGGGCTACCACGCTGTCGCGTTCGTCTCGGTAGCCCACGTCGAAGATGCGGAGTTCGGTGCGCTCAAGGAGGGTGCCGCGCTTAAACGTCCAGGTGGCGCCGACCACGTGGACCTTGTCGAGCCGCTCCAAGGGCGTTGCGTAATTGACGCCGCCGGACAGCAGGCGGTGGGCGAAGCCGGAAAGGTTCCAGCTGGCACGGTCCACAGCAAGGCTCGCGCCGTCGAAGCGCCGGGCGACGTTGACCCACTCCCAGTTCCCGACGAGACGCTCGGCCAGGCGCGTGCGCTTGACCGCATCGAGCCGGTCGAGGCCGGTTCCGGTCTCGAAACCCTCTCCAAACGCCTGCCGTCCCGCGGTGATCCGGAACCTCGGTGTCCTGAGGCTGACCGACAACTCCAGCAGATCGGCCGTCTCGGGCTCGGCCTCGCCACCGGAGGCGACGTAGTAGGAGCGGCCGGCGCCGAACACCGCATCTTCCGGCAGGGTGCGGGCGAGGGCGCCCTGCACCGCCGCATGGATCCTCCACGAGCCGCGCTCGAACTCGAGGTTGAGCCGCAGTCGGGCGCTGGTGAGGTCGTACTTTCGGCGGTCGGCAGGCGCCGCAGCCGGCGTGGCGAAATCCTCCCAGCGAAGCCGCAGATCCCCCGTCACGGCGGGGGCGGAACCGCTCTGGGCCGCGAGCGGCGCGGCAAGTGCCAGCACGGCGAACGCGACGATGAGCCTCCCCATGGCGTCTGCTCCCCGGCCTAGTTGGCGGATGCGACGAGACCTGCGGCCTGAGGACGGTAGCCGGCGTCCCGCAGGACGATCTGCCCCTGGCGGGCGAGGTTGATCGCCTCGGCGAGGATGCGCGCCGCCTCCTCGGGGGCGTGGAACCCGGTGGAGTTCTCCGCCTCCACGAAGTCGAGGCGGAACTGCGCTGTGCGCTGCAGCCGCCGTGCCTCGGCGAGGGCCTCGTGAGCCATTCCGGCGGCCTTCGCCGCTGCCAGGTCGCCGATGAGCGCCACCACCGCATCCATGGCCTGGTCGCGGAGCTGGAAGGTGCGGGCCTGGATCGTCTCGGCGCGGGCCTTGAGTTCCTCCTCGGGGACGGTGTGGCAGGTTTGGCAGGCCTTGGAGATGTTGAGGAGGGGCGAGCGCACGTGGTGGTCCGAGATCTTGAACGCGCCGACGCGGGTGAACGGCATGTGGCAGTCGGCGCACGCGACACCGGCGCGCGCGTGGATGCCCTGATTCCACATTTCGAACTCGGGATGCTGCGCCTTGAGCGCCGGCGCTCCCGACTCCGCGTGCGTCCAGTCCCGGTGGTCTACCTCGTCGTAGTAAGCCTGGATCTCTTCGATCTTGAGACCCTTGGCCCACGGGTAGACGAGGCGCTTCTCCTTGCCCTGGAAGTAGTACTCCACGTGGCACTGGCCGCACACGAACGCCCGCATCTCCTGGCGCGTCGCGTCGCGGTTGACGTCGTAATCGGCAATGCCCTGGGCGGCCTTGTACGCCTTCATCCCCTCCATGAAGGCGGGGCGCGTGACGCGGAGGTGCATGGTGGCTGGGTCGTGGCAGTCGATGCACGCCACCGGGTGCTGGACGAGCGGGCGCGCCTCGGCGTAGGGCATGGCGTTGAGCGCCTCGAACCCCTTCGTGAGGTCGCCTCCGCCCAGCTTCTTGTAGGTCGTGTAGACGGAGGCGTGGCAGTTCAGGCAGGTGCCCGGCTGCTTGGCGACGCGCTGGCGCTCGGTGAACGTCTGGTCCTCCAGCATGTAGGCGTGCCCGCGCTCCTCGCGGAAGTCGGTGGCGAACGCGTAGCCGGCCCAGATGGTCTTGAGCCGGGGGTCCTGTTCGAGGCGCGAGGCCGCCACGACCGAGCGGGGATCGGCGTCGGTGGGTGTGCGGGGAACCGCCTCCGAGCCGCCGAAACGGGTGCGCACCATGTCCACGGTCCGCTTGTAGAGGTCGAACTGGAGCGGGAAGTTCTTCCCCCACACCGCCGGGTCGTCCGTATCGTCCGTGACCTCGACGACACGGAAGAAGGGGTTCTTCGCCTCCTGCTTGCGCTCAAAGATGTTGACGAGGAGCGCCGTGACCGCGACGGCACCTACCGCCGCCACCAGGCCGAGGAGCAGCAGCCGGCGAAGAATCGACGGGGACGTGCCAGGGGTTTCGGTCATGGTCAACTCTCCCGCAGATGACCTACATTCGCGTGGCAGCGCACGCAGGACAGGCCGCGGGCCTTGGCGTGGCCGCTCTCGATGGCGTCGACGATGGCGCCATGACAGCGCCGACAGGCGTCCTCGGTAACCGCGTGGTTGCGCTCCTTGATGCGCAGCGGTTCGGGAAAGCGGCCGCTCGTGAAGGCGAACGAGTGCCAGAACCCGTTGGATGCCTTCACAGCGTACTTGGCGACCGGGTTGTGCGGCGTGTGGCAATCGTTGCAGACGGCGACGTGGCGGTGCGGGGACTTGAGCCACGCCGCAAAGTGGTCGCCCATGATGTGGCAGTTGGCGCAGGCGGCCGGGTCGTTGGTGAGGTACGACGCGCCCTTCGCGTAGACGAACGTGTAGCCCCCGAGCCCAGCGGCGATGCCGAGGGCCGTGCTCGCCACCAGAGCCGCCACCGTGACCGTGCCGTGCTGCCGCATCCTGCCTCCGTACTGCCGGGTGGATCCCGGCCGGTTCGCCCCATGGTAGGACCGCCCACCGAGAGTCCCTTGACGGAGGTCAAACCAGCGGGCGGCACATCGAAGCGGCGGCGCGGCCGCGGGGCGGCCACCTGTCCGGTGCCGGCGCGGCGCGCTTGACGGTTAGGCGGCCCCGTGCCAGCATGGTGGCAGCACACGGCTTCGCCATTTCGCTGGCAACCCTCGCGGACGGTGGTCTTGCCGGGGGAACCTTCACCGGGTTGCGAGCCGCGGTGGCGAAGAGAATGGGGGGGAACATGGCAGAGAAAGCACCTGGAGTGGGGCGGAAGACGGTAGCCGCGGGGATCCTCGCGGCGGCGCTGGCGGCCTCCGCAGGAGCGGCGACGGTGCAGGGCACCATCTCCTATGCCGGCTTGCCGGTGCACACCAACTTCCCCTCGTTCACCTACGGCGGCGCGGGGGCCTACAGCGCGAGCGCGGGCACGTGGACCTGGGGCAACGTGGTGATCGCGAACGACACGTACAGCATCACCGGTCTCGCGCCGGGTGACTACACGATCTACGTGCGCGTCAGCACCAGCGCGGTGGGACACGACGTCCTGCCCACGCCCGGCTCGCTGGCGGGGACGGCCCAGGTGACGGTGGCGGGGGAGGGAACGGTCACGCAGGCTGTCAACCTCCTCTACGGCGTACACGTCACCCAGCCGTTGGACAGCGCCACGGTCTGGCCTGGCAGTTGTACCGTGTGCCCAAAGGGCGTCGAGATGCCGGGGGTGTTCACCCTCGCCTGGGATGCGGTGCCGCAGGCCACGTCCTACACGGTGACCGTGCGCCGCTGGAGCTGCACGCAACAGGTGGGGTCCGAGACCTACACGACGTCGTCGCGATCCCTCCAGATCAGCCAGCGAACCGTTTCCGGGGAAGAGTTCGTGCTCGTCGAGATTGCCGGCTTCGCCGGGGCGACCCAGCTCACCGTGACGCCCTACGTGGAGTACACCGACTGTGGGTGGCAGACCCACGCTTTCCACGCGCCGGTCGCGAGCGGCGGCCGCCCGCTGCACCCGTCCAACTCCCGCTTCATCCCGCAAATTGCCCATCTGGCTGGCAATCCACCGAGTTTCTGGAAGAGCGACCTCTTCCTCACCAACCCGACCTCCTCGGCGGTCACGGCGACGCTTCGCTACACGCCGCGCGGCGCCGACGGTCTCGCCACCTACCAGGAGGTGGATGTGGACGTGCCGGCTAGAGCGTCGCGCACGGTGAAGGACGTCCTCGACGCCCTCTTCCACGCGAGCGGTGCCGGCTCCCTGGAGATTTCCCCCGCGACCCTCGAGGCGGCCTGCCGCGTCTACACCCCCGGCGCCGGGCCGGGTCTGTACGGCCAGGGTTTCCTTCCCATCGGCGCCGAGAACACGGCCTGGCTCGGTGGACCGGCGACGAAGCTGGGGACGGGGGGGGTCGCCAAGGGCGCCTACCGGTCCAACCTGGCCCTCGTGGAGGTGTGGGGCGAAGGGGTCACACTGCGCGTCGTGCTGCTCGATCGCGACGGCGCCAAACTCGGCGAGAAGGCGGTCTCGCTCCCGCCCTTCGGCAACACGCAGATCAACGACGTGGTGGGGTCCCTGGGCGGTCCCTCGACCATCGAGGAGGCCCAAGTTGTCGTGGAGGTGGTCTCCGGTTCCGGACGCGTCGGGGCGGTGCTTTCGGTGGTGGACAACGGCTCGCAGGACCCCTCCACCTTTCCACTCGTGCGGCGCTGACCGGGAGCGGTCGAAGGGGGTTGGGGCAGCAGCTGGGAAGGCGGGTCGGGTCGGTTGCCAGGGCGTGTGACGGCCGGCAAGTCGTGGGGTGGCTCCGGCGTGCGGTGCAGCGAGGCCGGGCGGAGGGTCCCTCTCGTCCGGTCGGGAGAACATCGCCGCGTGGGTTTCCCTCCGATGCTCGGGCCCTCCCGCTGTGAGGAGCCGCGTCAGTGGTGCGCGCGGGAGGTCAACACCAGGTAGAGGCAGGGCACCACGGCGAGCGTGAGGAGGGTGGAAACGGTCAGCCCACCGATCACGGTCACGGCGAGCGGCGCCATCAACTCGCCACCATCGGAGGGGTTGAGGGCCAGGGGCAGCATGCCCATCACAGTCGTGCCCACGGTCATCAGGATGGGCCGCACGCGCAACGGTGCCGCCTCGAGGATGGCTTCGTGCCGGGGGACCGTGCCGCCGCGGCGGCGAATCTCGATGTACTCCACGAGGAGAATGCCGTTGTTGACCACGATCCCGGCGAGAAGAATGACCCCCAGCATCACCGGTGCCGAGAGGGGCAGGCCCACGAGGACTAGCGCCGCCACGACGCCCACCACCGCCAAGGGCATGGCGGCCATGATCACCAGGGGGTTGACGAGGGACTCGTACTGCACCGCCATCACGGCAAAGACCAGGAAGACGGCCAGGCCGATCACGGTGAGGAGGACCCGGCGGTTCTCGCGGATCGTCTCTTCCTGCCCCCCGAAGAGCAGGGTGGTTCCCTCGGGCAGGGGGTAGGCCGCCAGGGCCTCCCGCACCGCCCGCGTCGCCTCGCCTACCGACCACACGCCGGGCAGCACGTCGGCCGTGACCCGCACGAGGCGGTTCTGGTTTTCCCGCTCGATGGTCTGCGGTGCTCGCCCCTCTTCCACCTCGGCTACGTCGCGCAGTCGGATGGGCTGCCCCGAGCGGGGGAAGAGCGGCAGGGAAGCCAGGTCCGCCGCCGAGGTGACGCGCTCCCGGTCGAAGCGCACGCGGATGTCGTACTCGCGGTCCCCTTCCGTGAGTCGCGTGGGGACCGAGCCTCCCACGGCGGTCCGCACGGTGCGCCCCACCTCCCCCACGTCCAGGCCTAGCTCGGCGGCGCGCCGGCGGTCCAGGACCACGCGCACCTCCGGCGCCGTTTCCCGGTACGAGGTGTCCACGTTGGCGAGGCCCGGCATTTCCTCCAGAAGAGCGGCCATCTCCAGCCCCACCCGCTCCAGGGTAGCCAGGTCCTCGCCGAACACCTTGACCTCGATGTCAGCCGTCCCGGTGGAGGTGCGCAGACCGCGGATCCGGGGGGGCTGCAGGGTGACCTGGGCATCCGCCAGCTCGGGCGCCTCCGCCAAGGCCTTTCGCGCCAACGTCAGCCACTCGGAAGCAGAGATCGCTCGCTGCCGGCGCGGGGACAGCTCCACCGCCAGGTTGGCCCGCGTCGGCGCAAAGGACACGCCGCGACGCACGAAGCCGCCGGCGGTGGCAAAGATGTGTCGGACTTCCGGTAACTTGGCGACCACCGCCTCTGCCGCCAGGGCAGCCCGGTTGGTCACCTCCACCGGGGTGTCGGGTGGGAGGAGGAGGTTCACCGAGACGCGGCCGTCGTCCACGGGGGGGAGGAACTCGTTGCCCAGTCGGGTGGCGCCGAGTCCAGCGGCCACCAGGGCCACGGCCGCTGCCGTGAGCACGCGCCAGCGGTGGCCGAGCAGCCACGGCAGGACGCGGCGGTAGGCCCGCTCGATGGCAGCCACCGCGCCGGGCACGACCGCGAGCCAACGCACCTGGTGCAGGCGCGAACTCTTTCCCGCCTTGAAGAACTGGGCCGACATCATCGGTACCAGGGTCAACGCCACCACCAGCGAGGTCGCGATGGCGAACGAGATGGTGAGGAGCAGCTCGCGGAACAGGAGGGCGGAGAGCCCGGTGATGAGCAGGAACGGCACGACGGCGGCCAGGTTGGTGAGGGTGGAGGCGGTGATGGCGGAAGCCACTTCGCCGGCGCCCACGTGGGCCGCCGCCACCGGGTCGGTATGCTGCTGCTGGTGCCGGTCGATGTTCTCGAGCATGACGATGGCGTTGTCCACCAGCATGCCGATGCCCAGGGCGAGGCCGCCCAGCGACATGATGTTCAACGTCAGGTCGGAGATCCCCATCAGGGCCACGGTGCCGAGGATGGCGATGGGGATGGAGGTGCCGATGATGAGGGTGCGCCGCCACGAGCGCAGGAAGAGGAAAACCACTGCCATCGCGAGCCCGGCGCCCAGGAGGGCGGCGCTGCCCACCCCCGCCACCGCCGAGCGCACGTAGAACGCCTGATCCTGCACCACCTGCGTCGTGAGATCGGGGGGGAAGAACCCGTCGCGGTGCAGTCGGGCCAGGACCTCGTTGCACGCGTCCACGACGGCGATGGTGTTGGCGTCCGGCTGCTTGGAGACGGCCAGGAGCACCGCCGGTTTCCCGTCCAGGCGGGCGAAGACCCGCTCGTCGCGGTGGGTGTCGACGACTCGGGCCACATCGGTGAGGGCAATGTCCCGCCCGGTGGCGAGGGGGATGCGCGCCTGCGCCACGTCCTCCACCGACCGGAACTTCCCCTTGGTTTTCGAGAGAAGGTCGCGCGAGCCGGACTGCAGGCGGCCGCCCGAGATGTCCTGGTTCTCCTCCCGCAGGCGGGTCAGGAGTTCCGAGACTGAAAGCCCATAGGAGCGCAGCCGCTCCGGGTCGACGATCACCTGGATCTCGCGATCCTTGCCGCCCCCCACATCCACCGAGGCCACCCCCGGCACGGTGAGCAGCTGTTTGGCGAGCTGATCCTCGCACCACCTCTTGAGCCACACCTCATCGCGGACGGGCGACGAGACGGCAAACTGCAGCACCGGGATCTGGGAGGGGTCGGACTTGAAGATGACCGGCGGCTCGGCCTCTTCCGGCAACGCCGATCGTGCCTGGTCCAGCTTGGTCGAGGCATCGCGCAGGGCAAAGTCGATGTCGGTGCCGTACGCGAAGTGAAGTTCGACGCTGGTTCTCCCTTCGCTGGATTCGGAGGTGACCAGGGTGGCGTCTTCGGTGGTGGCGAGGCGGGGCTCGAGGACCTTGGCCACGGTCTGTTCCATGACTTCCGGGTCCACCCCGGGGTTGCTCACGAAGGCGCGCACCTGCGGGTAAATGATGCGC
The DNA here is from genome assembly GCA_037441065.1 of Acidobacteriota bacterium. GTDB lineage: Bacteria > Acidobacteriota > Thermoanaerobaculia > Thermoanaerobaculales > Thermoanaerobaculaceae > JACADV01. The sequence continues at coordinate 72,354 of JBBISY010000005.1, forward strand.
GGCAGGAGGTCCACTGCCAGTCGCCCCACCATGGAGACGCCTACGATGCAGATGGCGAGCGAGATGATCGAGGTCCCCACCGGCCGGCCGATGGACCAATCCACGATGCTGCTGCGCGGTTTCTCGGAGAATGCCCGCACTGTAGCCCTCTTCCTACCGCACGGCGACGGCGGCGCCAGGGCGCACGCGGCTCATGCCTTCCACGACCACCTCGTCGCCCGGCGTGAGTCCCTCGCGGATCAGGGCTTTGCCGCCGAGCCGTTCCCCCACCGTGACGGGGCGAACCACCGCCCGGCCGGCCTCGACGCAGTAGACGAAAAAGGGGACTTCGGAGCCACGCAGCACCGCTTGCTCGGGGACGGTGATGGCGGCGGGGAGGCGCTCCACCACCAGTTCCACCCGCGCCAGGAACCCTGGTCTGACGCCGGCGGGGGGGTCTTCCAGCGCCAGCTCCACGGTCACTTGCCGCGATACGCTGTCCGCCGCCGGGAAGATGCGGACGATGCGGCTAGAGAGCCGGACCCCCGGGAACGCGTCCACGGTCACGGTGGCCGCCTCGCCCACCGCCAGGCGCACCACCTCCAGTTCCGAGATCGGCACGCGGAGCACGAGGCCCGTGCCGGCGGCGAGTTCCAGCAGCGGCGTGCGGGCCGCCGCCAGGTTGCCCACCTCCACCAGCCGGGCCGTGACCACGCCGTCCACCGGGGCGGCGACCCGCGTGAAGGAGAGACGGGTCCGCAGCGCCTCGCAGCGTGCCGCAGCGGTTTCGTAGGCGGCTCGCGAACTATCGGCCGCCGCTGCCGACACCAGCCCCTCCGCCACCAGGGCCGAGGTGCGCCGCCACTGCGCCTCCGCTTCGATTCGCCGCGCCTCTTCCTCGGCCAGTTGCGCCCGCAGTTCGCGGTCGTCCAGCTCGATCACCGTCTCGCCGGCGCGCACCCGGTCTCCCTCCCGCACCCGCACCGCGGTGACCAGACCCTCTTGCTGCGCCGCCACGATCACGCGGGCCGGCGGTTCGAGGGTGCCGGTGGCGGTGATGCGCCGTTCCACCGGCTCCGGCTGGACCCGGACCGTGCGCACCGCCACCGGGCGCTCCGGCGGCGGCGGCGGCGCCGGCCCGCAGGCCAGCAGGCACACAGCCAGTCCTGTCAGCGCAGCCTTGGCAAGCTCTCGCATCGCTCCCACCCCACGCAAGCCTATGCTACGTCACGAGTGGGCCCGGGGTTGCCCCGGCGAGGGGGCCAGTGGGGAAGGAGACGGGTCATGCACGGCTGACGCCATCCTCGCCGAGAGCCGGGGGGGATCACGAGGACGAACGGCCTCGCCCCCTCCAACGAGAAATGCGGACGCCCAACGCACTGCACTGTTCCCCGAGGGCAGCCGGGCGGAGAGGTGCGTCCCCTGAAACTCCGCACAACAGTGGTGGGGTGGCGCGCTACGGCGCGTGGTAGACCGGCACGCCGCCGACCACGGTCATGCGCGGCAAGAACTTCTGGATGAACGCATTGACCGTGGCGAGGCGCGCCGCGTCGTCGGCGCCGGCGGGCATGGTGGCGAGAGCCTCGAGGGTGAGCCCGTTCGGACCCTTGATGCCCAGGGGGTTGGAGCGCCAGACCACGAGGTCGGCGAACCTCCCCGCGTCGGCGGTACCCGCCGGTGCGGTGAAGGTGCCCACTTCCGCCTCCATGTTGGCGGAGTACGCGCCCCAGAAGGTCATGGCGGCCAGCGCCTCCTCGATGGTGAGCTGCATCGGATTGGTGCCGTCCTTCAGCCCAAAGGGGGCGTAGACCTTGCCGGCCAGGTAGTCGGGCGGCCGCACCGCCGGCTCGGCGCCAGTCTGATCGGCCCAGTGGGTGGGGTCGATCTCGACCGGCGTGCGCGTCACGGCGCCCAGCACGGTGAGGGCGGGCCTGGGGTCGCGCATGGCCGGGGGATCGGTGTTGAGCGTCATGGGGATGTCCCTCGCGATGAAGCTGCGGAGGGCGTCCGTGTGATTGGTGCGGGGAACCGGTGGCGCCCCCAGCCAGGTGTCCTGCGTGGACGGGATCGGCCACAGCTCCTGGGCGGCTGGGTAGCTTTCCCCGGTCCCCCCGTGCAGGATCACGATCGACGGCTGGAGCGTAACGAGGTAGTTGCGGCTGTCCGGGGCGGTCGCGGCATTGATGCTGCCGACGCCGCTGGCGTCCTCGAGGACGTAGCGCGAGATGTAGAGGAGATGCTCGCTGCGGAAGCGCTCGTGCTGGAAGATTCGCCGTATGGCCGCCAGGTCTGCGTTCTCCGGGAGGACCGCCTGCCAGCGCGCCGGCAGGTCGACCCAGCGGGTCGGCAGACTCTCCACGTCGGTCTTGAGCTGCTTGATGGCGCGCGCCCACAGGTCCACCGCCCCGTCCCCCGAGGTGTGGCAGACGACCTGGGCAGGCATGTCTCGTAGCCCAGCCGGAGTGCGGGAGCGTTCGTACCAGATGCGGATGATCGCCGCCATGGTGCGTTCCCAGGCATCGTTGACCTGCTCCACGACGGCGGCGAGCTTGTCGGCGAGCTGGGCCGCCTGGGCAGCGTCCAGGGTGACGCGGCTCAGCTTTTCCAGGTCCGCGGCGAGTAGCTGCCGGTCCACCGAGGCGCCGAGGAAGTTGACGACTCCGCGGGCCAGAACCGACCAGTTCCGCGGGATCTGGGGGTTGCGAAACGCTGAGCCCGGGTCTGATTCGCGCACCAGCCAGTAGAGGGCCGCGGTCTCGCGGCTCGTGAGCACTTGCTCCTGGAGGTCGGTCATGGTGAGGAGCCCGTACGAGTGATCCGCGAACGTGACCTGGTTGCCGAGCTCGTTGGCTACCCGTAAGGGATCGGTCAGCCGCGACTTGGGTAGGGGTGCATTGGTAAAGGCATTCCTGGTGAAAGACGCGCCGTCGAGCTGCAGCTTCCAGCCCAGCCAGCGCACCCACCCCGGGAACTCGGGGTGTCCCGTCGGCGGCTGCAGGCGATCGAGGTCGGACCCGTTCTCGGCGCTGTGCGCCAGGCGCAGGGTCTCGTCGATGTCCTCCTCGGCCTCCACGTAGTAATACACGCCAACCCGCAGGTTGAGGTTGCCCGTGGCCGTCGCCGGGTCGAGCCCGACGCGGGAGAAGAACTCCGTGTCCTGAGCCAGCGAGTGATCGAAGGAGAGCGCCTCGTACGAGTCGAACTCCTTGCCTTCGCCGTCCCGCCGGTAGAACATGATGTCGTTGACCATCGTGAGGCCGTGCCGGTGGCACCAGGCGGCGGCTCGCCGCCGCTGCTCCATCAGATCGGTGATGGCGAACGGCTTCATCACCACCGCTCCGAGCGCGTCGCGCATCGGGTAGTGCTCGGCGAATCCCGTCGGCCGCCACGCCTGCGCCTGGGTGTCCTTGAAGTACTGGATGAGGCCGCGCTTGGCGCCGTTGTACCAGTTGGTGGCGTAGGGGTCGCGCGGGTCCCAGCAGCCGTACCCGACCGGGTCGGACGCGGCCAATTGACCCCAGTACGCCGCGGCGGCCTCCCACTTCGCCTGGGGGATGCACTCGACGATGGGCCGCCAGAACGGCTGGATCTTGAGGGAAGCCGGCGCGGCGGCGAAGGCCGACGTGGCCAGCTCGGGGATCATCGCCTGGGCGGTCAAGGTACGCGCCTGCGAGTTGCCAGCAACGATGTCGAAGGGGACCGTGAGCGCGGCGCTGCCGTCCGAGGGCGTGACGACCACGTCCGCCGGATACGGCATGGAGGCAGTGAACAGCACGTCCGCCTCGGGCGTGTCGGGGGGGACGGCGAGAATCCACATATCGCCACTTGCCGAACCCGCCGAGGTCACCGAGGAGAGCGGCAGCGGCTGCAGCCGTTCCGAGATGTCGTGCTGCATCTGGTTGTACGCCTGGAGCAGCGCCACGTTGTACCAGCAGGTCTGCCCGCTGGTCTGGACGAGCAGGGCGGGCAGCATGGGGTAGTCCATGGGAGGCCAACCGGCCGGGTCGGAGCTGCACGGGTCGGGGGGCGGCGTGACCGCTTTGGCGCCGACGCGGTTGAGCAGGTAGACAGGGTTGGGGCTGGCGCCCTCGCACGACGCCGACGGCTCGAAAAGATAGGCAGCCTGCAGGTGGCCCTCGGCATCGCTGTCGATCTCGTTGTACTGATAGCCATGGAGAAAGATCCGGTCGTCACCCGTCTCGAGCAGGTGGCGGTTGGCCTCGGCGACGATCCGCCACAGGGCGTCGCGGGCGCAGAGGTGACTCCAGTCCGCGGTGTTGATGTAGAAGGCCGGATCCGAGAGATCGGCGTAGTAACCGAAGCGTTCGCCAGGCGCCGGAAGCTTCTTGGACCAACTCGTGACGTGAAAGTGGGTGTCGGTGAGGCCCGGCGTGACGACCGCGCCGTTGAGGTCGACCCAGTCGGCAGCGTCGAGCAGCGCCTCGCTAACCCCGGCCCGCCGCCAGTAGGCAACCAGTTCGCTCGCCGTGATCCCCGGCGGCGAGGGCGTTTCCTGGCTCGCCAGTTGCGCATACGCCGAGGCCGGCCGGGCGACCGGCCCTCCCGCGAAGGCCGGCTGGCCGAGCGCCGGGAAGATCGCCGCGATGCGCCCGGTATCGGGGTGGATCAGCAAGCCGTGGAGGACGAAGAGCCGGTAGCGGTCCGCCGAGCTGGAAGCGGCCAGCGCCTTGGCGGGATCCACGGTGAGGAGGTAGCCGTTGTAGAGGCACGTGAGCCTGGTGGTGGCCCGCCGCAGGTGCCGGCGCGGGCCCCGCGGCGTTCCCGCGGCGAACACCTCCCGCCACCACAGGGCGCCACCGACTGCGGCGCTGCACACCACGGCAGCAGCTTCTCGCCTGTTGAACCGTCGGCTGGCCGGGCCGCAACCGGGCTGCGGCCCGTCCGGCCGGGGTGCCGATGGGGGCTTGCGCCGATCCTTCACCATTGGACGGTCTCCTCTTGCCACCACGGTACCACAAAGTCGCGACCGGTCAAGCCACCGCGTTGCCTCACAGAGAATCTACTCGAAAGGAGATCGTTGCCTCACTGAGGAATTTGTTCACTGGCGCGGGGCTGGAGCGGAACAGTGAGCTCGCGCTGGAGCCGGATGGGCGGGCCAAGGAAGGGCTCGGCCGCGCACGCCGCGCCTTCTCGAACCCGTTCCCGCTCCCCACTCTGGCTCGTCGACGCCGGCGTCAGTTGACGGAAAGCAGCGCCTCGGGGAAGTACTGGTCGGCGAGTCCGCCCGCAACGGCCAGGCGGCGCGCCGTGACGCGCACCGCGCTGTACGGCTGCAGGCCGAGCCGCTTGTACGGAATCGTCAGCGTCAGCTCGCGACCCTCCACGCGGCTGCGTGTGCGGATCTCGTCGGACAATCCACCCACCACGAGCCCGCCGGCCACCCGTTCGGGCCCCGGGGCGCCTTCGAGGTGGCGGGACACGTCGGCCACAACGATGGCGCCAACGACGCTTGCGTCGCTGGGGTAGGCGCCGACGCCCACCTCGACCTCACCGTCGTCGCGGCGGAAGATCGCGCCGGGGCGCACTTCAACCTCCACCTCGAAGCCACTCGCGAGCGCGTTCGACCACGCCCGCCCGCCGGTGGCGGGGTCGTTGTCGAGGTCGAGGTAGAGCTTGACGAGGGCGGAGGCGCGTCGGTGTTGCTCGAGGAACTGCTCGACGTCCTCGTCGACGCGGACGGTGACGACGAGGTCGCTGCCGTCGGTGGTGACGGCGACCTGGTCCACGGTCATGCCGTACTCGTCGGCGACGCGCACGGCCTCTCTGCCACTGCGGCTGCCAGCCAGCCGGGCCTCCAGCTCGGGCGTGAGCGCGCGCTCGGCGGTGGGTGGGGCCTCATCCAGCCGCTTTGCGGCCCCTCGCTGTTGCGGACGCTGCGCCGGCAGCGGCCGCGCGTCCTCGGCTGCCCGCCCGCCGCAGGCGGAAAGGCAGAACGCCGTGCACGCCAGCGCGAGACCTGAAGGCCCGAGGCGCCGAGGCTCGGAGCGCCCGTTCTCGCTCGCCATCGCTCACCTCCAGAGGATGATGTTGCTGTCGCGTCCCGCGCTGGCGAGCATCGTGCCTGCCGGCGAGAACGCCACCACCAACGGTGTGTCGGAATGCCCCCGAAGGGTGCCGAGCCGGACCGCGGTGCGCACGTCCCACAGGTAGACGGTGTTGTCGGCTTGCGCCGTGGCAAACAGCGCGCCGTCGGGGGAAAACGCGACGTCCATGGCCGAGGCATCGGCCACGAAGAAGTCGTGCACTTGCGTGCCCTCGGGTACGTCGAACACCGCTACGCTGGAGTCGATGTGGGCGGTGGCGAGGAAGCGGCCGTCGGGGCTGAAGGCGACGCCGTACGCCTCGGAGTCGCGCGCCGGTCCCTTTACCGTGTAACGTCGCGCCTCCCCGCGGGCGAGATCGTAGACCGTCAGCTGGTTGCCGCGGCCGACGGCCGCGAGCAGGCGCCCGTCGGGCGAGAAGGCAGCATCGTGCACGATGTGGTCGACGTTCAGGGCGCGCACGCGCGACGTGCCCGCAATGTCCCACAGCGACAGCGACCCGACCTCCGCGATGCCGCCGGCGGTGGCGAGCAGCGTGCCGTTGGGACTGATCGCGAGGGCCAGCCGCTCATTGTCGGGCACGTCGGCGAACTCGACCGCGTCCCCGATGGCGCTGTCGGAAAGCGGCCAGGCGAGCAGGTGCTCGTAGGCGTCCACGGTGTAGGCGGTGGAGCCGTCGGCGCTCACTACGAGATCCGCGACCCGCCACTGTGTGGCGTGCGCGTCGATCTGCGCGCCATCCTCGACGCGCCACAGCCGCAGCGTCATGTCGCCGGAGGAGGAGGACACCAGGTACCGCCCGTCGGGCGTGAAAGCGAGGCCGTCCACCCATTGCTTGTGCCCGGAGAGCGTGGCGATTACTTGCGGCCTGTGCTCCTTACCGGCGCGGTACGGCGCCGGCGCGCGAGGCGGCGTGGGTAGGAGAAACCTCGGAGCGACGGCCTCGAATGCCGCCGCACGCTCCCCACCCTTGAGCTTCTCGATGGCGACGATGTGCACCACAGGCCCCTGCGCGGGCAGGGGCGCTCCCGCCGGCGACTCGCTACCCAACTCGAGCGTCGCCTCCCAGCTTTCCTTGTCCAGCAGCCAGCGCCCGCCCTCGCGCACCATGGCCGCCTTTCCCGTGGCGGGATGACCCGCAGCCGTGGCGGCGAGGGTGATGGTGGCGGCGTTGCCGGAGACCTCGACGGCGCGGACCTCGAACGCGCTGGGGGCGAGCCCGCGCACAAGCTCCAGCATCTCCACCGCGTTGGCCTCGTCGAGCTCGGCGCGGCGGGACGGGACAATGCACCGCTTCATCGCCGCCAGGTCGCCGCTGGCAAGCGCTTGCCGGTAGGCGCGGAACGCCTGCTCGACGGCGGCGTGCTCGCGCGCCGGTGCTGGCGTGGCGCGGCTCGCCGAGCGCGCCGCCCCCGGCAGCCACGTCCTCATCGCCGTAACACTAACGAGACCGATGACGGCGGCGAGCGCCAGAACGAAGACGACGGCGAGCAGCACAAGGTTGCGCCGCCACCACCGCTGTGCGGGGGGCACGACCGCGGGCGGCACCGCGGGCGGTTCCGCGTGCGAGGCTGGGCGTTCGTGCCCGGCGAGTGCTAGAGTCGGCGCCAGCCGCTCGGAGGAGCTGGAAGCCGAGCGGCGGGCTGCGAACGTCGGGCCATGCTGGGAGGAGCCATGCTACTCGCAGGACGCGTAGCACTCATCACGGGGGCGAGCCGCGGCATCGGGGCCGCGACGGCGCGGCTTTTCGGCGCCGAGGGCGCTGCAGTGGCCGTCAACTACCACCGAAGCGAGGCCGCCGCCCGGGCGGTTGTCGCCGACATCGAGACGGCCGGAGGCCGGGCCGCAGCCTACGGCGCCGACATGCGCGATGCGCGCCAGGTCGAGGACATGGTGCAGCGGATCGGCACCGAGCTCGGCCCCATCGATACGCTCGTCATCAACGCCGCAATCGGCTTCCCGATGAAGCCGTTCCTCGAGTACGCCTGGGAGGAGTTCGAGGCGAAGCTCGTCGGCGAGATGAAGGCGGCGTTCTTCGTGACGAAAGCGGTCGCGCCCGGGATGGTAGAACGGCGCGCGGGGTGCATCATCGGCATCTCGTCGGGCCTTTCGCGCCACCCCGGTTGGGGGTTCTGCGCCCACAGCACCGCCAAGTCGGCCCTCGACGCGCTCATGAAGTCGTTGGCGCTCGAGCTCGGGCCGATGGGGATCCGCGTCAACACCGTGGCGCCGGGGCTGACGATCACGGACGCAACGGCCCACTTGCCAGAGGAGCGCCGGGAGCAGACGGCGCGGATGACCCCCTTGCGGCGAGTCGCGCAGCCCGAGGACGTGGCCGGCGCCGTGCTGTTGCTCGCCACCGACCACGCCCGCTTTGTGAGCGGGGCGTACCTGGCGCCGAGCGGCGGCGTCCAGATGCTGTGACGGACCGCCGCGCTCGCCGCGGGGCTGGGGCCGCCGCGACGGCGGGCCCGTCGTATCTCGTCGCGAGGCTCGACCTGAAGCTTCCCGTGATCGGGATCTACGACGCCCCGGATCCCGAGGCGTTCCGGCCGCTGGTGTCGCCGCCGGTTGGGGCGTGGGCGTGCATCTTTATGTTCTCCGAGCGCTGGCGCCGAGGCGAGACGCTCCACCTCACGGCGGAGAGGTGCGGTTGTGGCGGCGCCGGCCACTACCTCTTCGGCAAGGAGTTCGCTTCCCGCAGAGAGCGGCTCGCCTTCTTCGTTGACCGGCACGGCATGAAGGCCGCCCGCGATCTCCTCGCAGGGGAGGACGTGGCGCCCTACCGGCCACGACACCGGAACGTGCTCATCGGGCCGCTGCGCGAGGGCCAGGAGGAGCATCTGGTGTCAGTCACCTTCCTGGTCAACCCGGACCAGCTCGCCGCGCTCGTCTGGGGCGCGCACTACCATCATGCGCCGGCGGAGGGGGCGCTGGTCACGGCGCCGTTTTCCTCCGGCTGCGGCCTGCTGGCCGCCATGCTCGGCGCGCGGCACCTGCCGCGGGGTGTGATCGGCGGCACCGACCTCGCCATGCGGCGGTTCCTGCCGCCCTCGGTCCTCGCGTTCACGGTGACCAAGCCCCTGTTCGAAGAACTGTGCCGCCTCGACGACCGCAGCTTCCTGGGCAAGGAGTGGCTGGAGGAGCTTCGCCGCTCCCGTCCCGGCGGTCTCGGAGGGACCGACGACGGGCGCGCGCCCTGAGGTGCCGCCGTGGCTGACGGCGCCGCGCTCGCTGGAGTGTGCTACTCCGTGTAGTGCTCGATGACCCTCCTCACCGCCGCGGCGCACACCTTGCAGAGGGGCTTGGCGCCCTTGGAGAACATGAGGCAGTCGAGCATCGGGCGGTAAAGCCCCTGCGCGGCGTAGCCCGCGCCCTCGAAGGCGCCGACTTTGCCGACGAATTTGGACTTCGCGAGGTAGGCGTCCATGCGCTGCTGATGCTCTCGCGAGAGCCGATCGGACTCCTCCTTCGCCCTGGCGATTTCGGCGGCGGGCGCCCCCTCGCGGCTCATCCTGGCGATCTTCTCGTTGAGCTCCTGGCGCACCTTCTGGTAGGCCGAGTCCATGGCGTCGTAGTCGGCCTTCTCCCAGGGCGTGGGGACCGCCGTGCCCGGTGTCACGAGGTCCTTCCACTTCAGGTTCGCCGGGTCGAGGAGCGCCGTGATGTTGGGCTCGTTGGGCTCGATGCCGCGGGGGTAGAAGTCGTTGTAGGCCACCGCCGAGGTGTAGTACTCGTCGGCGAGGCCGGCGAAGGAATGGCCGAACTCGTGGAGGAAGATGTACTCGTGCCACTGGTCGTCGGTGGTAAAGGTGGAGAAGAGGTTGTAGATGCCGCCGCCGCCGTAGCGCGGCGAGTTCACCATGATCATGATCGCATCGTACGGGACGTGGGCGGCAAGGTCGCGCATCGCCCGGTTGTCCTCGGTGAGCACGTACCGCTCGGAGCCCAGGGAGTCGAACGTGGCGCCCACCGGGGTCCGCTTGTAGGAGCCGTGGCTCGGCTCGCTGCAGCCGCTGTCCTGCGACGGCTTGAGGACGCCGCGAATGTTGAAGCGGTCCTTGAGGCTCGCGTACGGCTCGAAGGCGAGGAGGATCTTCGTGAAGCGCGCGAGATCGGCCCGGAACTTGGCCTCCTCTGCGGCGGTGTACCCTTCGCCCAGGATCGCCACGTCCACCTTGGCGTGCGGGTCGCCGCTGATCCAGCTCTCGACCACGGTCACGCCCGCCTCAAGGGGCGGACGCAGGACCGCCCACGAAGCGGGATCGATCTCGAAGGAGGCTGTCTCGGTGAGTCTCTTGTCGGCGCCCCGCGTCTCGATGGCGAAGCGGATCGGCCGCTTCGGGTAGGGGATGAGCGCCGACTCGTGGTACGTGCGCCGAACCCCCCGGGCGGCCTCGGGGGTCGTCCGGTACTCGCCGAAGTACGAATCGAAGCCGCGCGAGTAGAGGAGCGTTCCCGAGGCGAGGTCATAGACCTTGACGTAGTAGCGCCCGTTGTCGAAGGTGTCGAGGAGGTGAACACGGCTCCCCGCCCAGGCCCCCTGCTGCACCACACGGTCGAGGGTAAAGAACTCCTCGGCCGCGTCGCCGGTGTGGTAGGTGTCGACCCGCATGGTGCGGTCGAGGAAGCTCGCCTCGAACGCCGCGGGGGCATCTGCCGCGCGGGCCGCGGGCGCGACGGCGAGGAGCGCAACGCACATCGCTGTTCTCATGACGTCCCCTCCGCAGCGCATACTACGCTTTCGCGCAGCCGGCGGTTCCCGGCGCAACGTTCAGTTCCCCGCGCGGGCTCTCGGGACGAAGAGCGCCGGCCGGCGGCGAGGGAAGTCCGTCAGATCGGGATGCGTCGAAGGGCCAGCGACCCAGCCACGATCAGCAACCCGATGAGTAGCGCCATGCCAACGGTGTCGAGGGTCGGGATCGGGTTCGCAATGAGAAACTGGCCGGTCGCGCTCTCGTCGCCCGGGTTGTCGTCGCAGGCGCTGGACGTCGCCGTCGCGGTCACGGTCTCCGAGGATCCCGTGGGCACTCCTGCCGTCGCGACAATCGTGTACTGGGCGGCCGCACCTGGGGCAAGGGAGATGCTGTCCGTGACACTACCGCTGCCGGAGGCGGCGCACGTGCCGGTCCCGATGACGGTGCACGTCCAGGAGGCCGTCACCAGACTCGCCGGCAACGGCACGCTCACGGCCACCCCAGCTACGGCGTCCGGTCCGTTGTTTACGACGGAGACGGCGACGGTGACGGCGTCCCCGCTTTGCACCTGCGGGGGTGTGACCAGGATCGAGGTGGCAATGTCCGCGGCGGGGGTCGTCACGGCCCCTGCCGTGTACGTCCGGTATGGTGAGCAGTTGTAACACTCGGCCGCCAGGGCGTCGTTGAGGGCGATGCCGATGGTTCCGCAATTCGCGGTCGGGTCCAGCAGGAGGGGCAAGCGAAGCTGCCGGTTCGAATCGTTCAGGTTGAACTGGATCCGCGGCGCGTAGGGCGACACTGCCGGCCAATAGAAACCCGTCGAGTTCGACGGCGAATAGACGAGCGGTGGGAATGTGCCGGTATCGCCCCCGGCCACCGCGATGGACCAGTTGGAAACCGCACCTGACACCGTGTCGAGATCGAATGTGCCCGACGCCGTGCCGCCGTCGGCGAACGTGACGCCGGACAACGTGAACGTCCGCACTGCCGCGTCGCTACCTACGTGGAAACAGATCCCCATACCCAGTGCCAACCAGACTCTCATGCTTTCCTCCGGGCGACAGCACGCACAGCCTAAACTCGTCAGTTGCGAATGTCAATAGGGTCGCAATCTCATTTTGTTGCCGAAGACCAGTGATGAGAACTGCCTGATTGCCGGTGGACCGAAAGCATCCGAACCGAGGGCGGGCCGTGCCGATGGAGGCTCTTGGCGCTGAGGCGCGCAATGCTTGCGCTGCCGTCGGCGCCCCGCACTGCGGACAGAACGGGGGAGCGAGATGGAACTCCACCCGAGGAGCTGGGCTCATTGGCGACGAAGGGCTCGGATAGCAGGGTCGGCCGGCGCGGTGGCGGCGGAGGGGGCCAGGGCGCATACCTGCTGCGCACCTGTGCGTGCGGGTCGCGCCCGACGCCGTAGCGCCCTGACGGCGATGGAGGAGGCGTCGGCGAACGGGATCGCGTGCTGGCGGCGCACGCCCGGACGCAGCGAATCGAGACCGGTCTACCGGCGCATGGCCGCCAGGGGTCGAGGGGAGCGATGGAGTGCGCAGCGGGAGGGCCACAGGTCGGTTGGCATGGTGGCGTGGGCGCGCCGCCAGACAACGCGACCGGAACGGCATGACCGCGCAACTCGGTGCGAGCCTCGGTTGGCCGCGGGCGCGCTCAGCTCGCCTTGGCGCGCGGCAGACCGAGTAGCGGGGCGAGGTAGGCGCCGGTGAAGCTCGCAGGGACCTGGGCCACCTGCTCCGGTGTTCCCTGCGCGACGATGCGGCCCCCCTCGTCCCCCCCCTCGGGGCCGAGGTCGATGATCCAGTCCGCCGTCTTGATCACGTCCAGGTGGTGTTCGATGACCACCACCGTGTTGCCCCGGTCCACCAGGGTGTGGAGCACGGCGAGGAGTTTCTTGACATCGTCGAAATGCAGGCCGGTGGTGGGTTCGTCGAGGATGTAGAGGGTTTGTCCGGTGGCGCGACGGGCCAGCTCGCGGGAGAGCTTGATGCGCTGCGCCTCGCCGCCGGACAGTGTGGTGGCGGGTTGGCCGAGGCGGATGTAGCCGAGACCCACGGCGATCAGGGTGTCGAGGATGTGGGCGATCTTCGGGTGGGCCGAGAAGAGGTCGCGGGCCTGCTCGGCGGAGAGGTCGAGGACCTCGGCGATGTTCAGCCCCTTGTAGCGGACCTCGAGGGTCTCGCGGCCGTAGCGCTTGCCCTTGCACACGTCGCAGGTGACGTAGACGTCGGGGAGAAAGTGCATCTCGATCTTGATCTGCCCGTCCCCCGCGCAGGCTTCGCACCGTCCCCCGCGGACGTTGAAGGAGAACCGGCCCGGCCGGTAGCCTCGGGCCCGCGCCTCCTGGGTGAGGGAGAAGAGTTCGCGGATCGGGTCGAACACCTTCGTGTACGTGGCGGGGTTGGAGCGGGGCGTGCGGCCGATGGGGGACTGGTCGATGGCCACCACCTTGTCGAGGTAGGCGACGCCCTCGAGGCGCTCGTGGGCACCGGGGCGCTCGAGGGCGCGGTAGAGGGAGCGCGCCACCGCCTTGTAGAGCACTTCATTGACCAGGGTGGACTTACCCGAGCCGGAGACGCCCGTGACGCAGACCAAGGTGCCCAGCGGGAAGGCCACGTCGATGCTCTTCAGGTTGTTTTCCCGGGCGCCGCGCACCACGAGCTGCTTGCCACTCCCGCGCCGCCGCGCCGCCGGGACCGGGATGGCGAGCTCACCGGCCAGGTACCGCCCGGTGAGGGAACGGGGGAAGGAGGGGATGACCGCCGGCGGCCCCTCGGCCACCACCTCGCCGCCGTGGCGGCCGGCGCCGGGGCCGAGGTCGACGATCCAGTCGGCCTCGCGCATGGTTTCCTCGTCGTGTTCCACGACCAGCACCGTGTTGCCCAGGTCGCGCATGCCTTTGAGGGTTTCCAGCAGCTTGCGGTTGTCGCGCTGGTGCAGCCCGATCGAGGGCTCGTCCAGCACGTAGAGCACCCCCATGAGCTTGGAGCCGATCTGGGTGGCGAGGCGGATGCGCTGCGCCTCGCCGCCAGAGAGCGTGCCCGAGGTCCGATCCAGGGTGAGGTAGTCGAGCCCCACCGCGGCCAGGAAGCCAAGGCGGTCCTCCACTTCCTTCAGGATCTTGGCGGCGATCTGCCGGTCCCGCTCAGACAACCGGAGCTGGCGGAACCAGTCCACGGCCTCCTTTACCGACAGGCTCACCAACTCGTGGATGGTGCACCCGCCCACCCGCACCGCCAGCGCTTCGCGCCGCAGCCGGCGCCCCCCGCAGGCAGGGCACGGCCGCATGGACATGAACCGCTCGATCTCGGCACGCGCCTCGGGGGAAGAGGTCTCGCGGTAGCGCCGCTGGAGCATGGGCACGAGCCCCTCGAAGGGGGCGCGGTACTGCCAGCTGGACCGCTCGCCCACGAAGGAAAACTGCAGTTCCTGTTCCCCGGTCCCGAAGAGCACGGCCCGGCGTGCCGCCTCGGGCAGGGTGGCCCACGGCCTGGTGAGGGAGAAGCCCATCGCCTGGGCCACGGTCTGCAGCTGCCGCCAGCGGAAGGAGCGTCGCCCTTCCTGGATCCCCATCACGGCGCCCGCGGCCAGCGACCGTTCGGGGTCGACCACCAGCTTGTCGGGGTCCACCTCCTGCACCACGCCGAGCCCGGTGCACTCCGGGCAGGCTCCCTGCGGCGAGTTGAAGGAAAAGAGACGCGGCGAGATCTCGCCCAGGGAGAAGCCGCAGGTGGGGCAGGCGTGGCGGGAAGAGAGGACGAACTCCTCCCCCTCCTGGGGGGCGATCCGCACCACCCCGTCGCCCACCTTCAGGGCGGTCTCCAGGGACTCCACCAGGCGATTGCCCAGGTCCTCCCGGACCGCCAACCGGTCCACCACCACCTCGACGGTGTGTTTCCGCTTCTTGTCCAGCTCCGGAGGGTTGGCGACGTCCACCAGCGCGCCGTCCACCCGGGCGCGCACGAACCCCTCCCGCACCATCTGCTCGAAGAGCCTCCTGTGTTCGCCCTTCTTGGCGGCGGCGAGGGGCGCCAGGACCGAGAAGCGCGTGCCGGTCGGCAGCGACAGCACCCGGTCCACCATCTGCTGGACAGTTTGCCCTTCGATGGGCACGTGGCAGTCGGGACAGGAGGCGACGCCGACGGAGGCGAAGAGGAGGCGCAGGTAGTCGTAGATCTCCGTGACCGTGGCCACGGTGGAGCGGGGGTTCCGCGAGGTGGTCTTCTGCTCGATGGAGATGGCCGGCGACAGCCCGTCGATGGTGTCCACGTCCGGCTTGTCCATCTGCTCCAGGAACTGCCGCGCGTATGCCGACAGCGACTCCACGTAGCGCCGCTGCCCCTCGGCGAAAAGGGTGTCGAAGGCGAGGGTGGATTTGCCCGAACCCGACACCCCGGTGATCACCACGAGCTTGTTGCGTGGGATATCCAGGTCGATGTTCTTGAGGTTGTGCTCCCTGGCACCGCGGATGGAGATCGTCTCCTGCATCGCCCCCTCGAGAACCCGGCTTGCCGCCGGAACCTTCCATTCTATGCCCACTTCCGTGCCCGCGGAAGGAGACACGAGCCCGCTGTTTGTCTTCGCGCTCCGCGGGGCAGGGCGGGGCGGTGGCCTGGTGGCTGGGGACGCACGCCGCTGGCCGAACGCCGGTGGCGAAGAAATACCTGCACCGCTGCTGTATGTTACAATTAATGTAGGCCTGCCGTGTCAGGAGGGCGACAGCGGGCGTAGAACGACACGGAGAGGCGGGGAGTCGGAGGATGAAAAAAAGGATTCTCGCCCTGGCGGTGTGCGGTGCTGCCGCTGGCGCTGCCTACGCGGGGAGCACACGCCCGGGCGAGCTGTTCATGCCGCAGGGCGGCGGCGCCGGCACCGCCAACGGCGACTTCATCATGGCTGATCCGCCGGGCCTCAACACCTTCTACCGGTACTTCATCGAGGTGCCCGCCGGGACGTCCCGCCTGGTGGTGGATCTCTTCGATGCGGACGTGGGTGCCGGCGGCACCGCCGAGGCGGCCGCCAGCCGCGACCGCGCGCGCGGCGGGAGCTTCAACACGACGGCTACCTACTCGCTGCGCGACCCATCCGGGACATCCGTGACCATCAACTTCACCACCGGTAACGTGACCACGCCCCCTGGGGCCGACAACACCTGGCTGACGCTCTACGACAGCGCCGCGGCGGTGGCGGCGCCGGCTTTCGGCAGTTCCGCCACAGCAACGGTCAACACGGCCACGTCGGTCACGGTCACGAACCCCGCCGGGACCGCCGTGGGCGACCTCCTCATCGGAATCGTGGCGGTCAACGCGCAACCCGCCGACCTCAGCGCCTCGGCCGGATGGACCGAGCTCGACGAGGGGAACTGCGCCGGCGGTGCCAATACCTGCCGCATGGCCATCTTCTACCGCTACTACGACGGGACCGGGGCGTCGGTGACGTTCAGCTGGAATGGGGTCGCCCGCAAGGCAATCGCCGGCGTGCTGCGCTACACCGGCGCCGCCGGCGTGCCGGCGGTGGGCACCGCCGCCACCGGCAACAGCGCCGCCCCCACCGCCCCCTCCGTCACCACCAGCGTGGCCAACACGAGGATCGTCCGCGTCTTCGCCGCGGGAAATGACGTGCTCAGCGGGGCCCCGTACCCCGGCGACCACACCGGGCGGTATGCCCTCCAATTGGGCGGTGGCGGCAGCGACCTCGCCTCCGGGGCCGCGGACCGTGTGCAGGCAGCGGCGGGTGCCACAGGGACCGCCGCCTTTGCGCTTACCGCCGCCGCCAACTGGCGGGCCCAAACGGTAGTTGTCACCCCGCCCGCCGCCCCGGCGCCCACCCCCGGGCACTGGGAGCTGCGGGTGGACCAGTCCACCTCCACTGGCAACGACCTCAACGCTCTCGGCATCCGCGCCCACGATGGGACCGCTGGCGCCGGCGGCACCGAGATCCCCGTCTACTACGACTCGCACAGCCAGCTGGGCGCGAATCCGGAAGCCGCCTCACCGACGCGAAGCTACCAGGTGTTCCCCTACCTCACCTCAGGGTGCTCGTGCTTCGAGAACGATTTCGACTACGACGTGGGCAACGGCACCGGTAACGGCCCGGCGGGGTACGAGTACGGCCGGGTGCAGTTCTGGACGCGCTCGTACAACGGCTCGACCCTCCCCGCCGAGCGGCATCAGGACATTGCCTCCGCGTCGCTCTCCGGCAACAACGTGTGGCAGCGCGACACGGTCAACCCCTGGACCAGCGACACCGACGCGGACGAGTACGGCGTCTGGCGCGCCGACGTGCAGATCAGCACCTACACCGTCGGTGGCACGGAAAACGGCAACTACACCAACTTCTACATGACGAACTACGCGGCGGGGACGGCCCAGCCGGCGAGCAACCCAACCCCCAACGCCTTCCGCATCTACCTGCCCACCGACGGCGACACGCCGCCGGTGAAGCCGTACATGAAGCAGCACGTGCGCCACGTTTCGGGTCCCAACCCCCCGGGGGTCGGGCAGACGGAGCGCGTGCGGGTCACGGTATCCGTCGTGAACCCGACGGCAAGTGCGATCACGTTCTCGACGCCCTCCAACGTCGTCACGGTGCGCGTGCCCGGCGCCGGCACCAACGGTACCGCCACCTACGTGGGTGGCAGCCGCCAGGCGAGCCAGGGGAGCTTCGTGAGCGCGGAACTCCCCGACGGCGGCACGGGCGACATTACCTGGAACCCCGGCACGGTGAGTGCCGGCAGCTCGGCGTCCATGGCCTACGACGTGTACGTGACGCCCTCGGGCTCGCCCTACACCATCCCGGTGGTGGGGACGGTGGCCTCGGGGAACGGCACGCGCGGCCAGTGGCTGGACGAGACGGGCAACGCGTCGCAGGCGCGGGCGACTTACCTGTTCGGGCCGCTGTGCGAGCTCGTGCTGCGCGGCGCCGTGCTCACTGAGGCGTGGGTTTCGGGGATGTGGGCCGAGCTGGACGCTCGCGGGCTGGTGGTGAACTGGGAGACGGTGTCCGAGGTGGGGACCGCCGGCTTCGAACTGTACCGGCGCGACACCCGTTCCGGAGCGTGGGAAAAGGTCCACGACGGGTTGCTGCCGGCGCTCCACGAGGCGCCGCAGGGAGGTGTCTACCGTTTTCTGGACCGGGAAGCCCCGCTGGACGAGGCCCAGCAGTACGCTCTGCTGGAGGTGCGGCGCGACGGTTCCCACCAGGTCATCGGCCCCTTTGAACTGGAACCTGGGCGGATCGCCTCGCGCGGCGAGAGCGCCATGCCCGAGGAGGGGTTCACGGGCGAGCCGCGACGGGCTCGGCGGTGGCGCGCCACACAGGGTGAGGATCGGGAACGCCCGAGCGCCGGTCCGCAGGCAGCGCCGGGAATCCAGCAGGCCAAGGCCCTGCAAGTCGGGGTCGATGCCCTCGGTCTCTACGCGATTCCCACCAGTGCCGTTGGCCCGACCACCCCCCTGGGTGGTAGGCCCGGCCGGACCCTCGGGGGATTCTCCGTGACCAACCGGGGCCTTCCCGTGGCTTTCACCCTCACCGCGGCCCAGGACGCCATCCTCTTTGTGGGGGATGCCATCGACAGCGTCTTCACGAGCGACAACGTCTACCTGGTGAGCGCTGGCAACGGGCAGACGATGGCCACGGTGGGCGGGACACCCCCCATGACCACCAATGAGGCGGCGGTTTTCCAGTCCACCGTCCACGCCGAGGTGGACCGCTTCCCCGCGACGGTGGTGACCACCGACCCGCGCTCCGACTACTGGTACTGGGACTACTTGAACGCCGGCGACGCGAACCACCGTCGGCAGAGCTTCCCGGTGGAGCTGGCCGATCTGGCCGCCGGTAATTCCGCGACCATCGCCGTGGCTCTCTTCGGCGCCACGAGTACCGGCATAGCTGAAGAACACCGGGCGGTGGTGCGGGTCAACGGCAGCGAGGTGGGGCAGACCGCCTGGCAGGGCGCGGTGGCCCACACCGCCCATTTCACCTTCCCAGCCAGCCGCCTGCAGGAGGGGGGCAATACCGTCGAGGTCGAAGCGGTGCTCGACGCCACAGTACCGTACAGCATCTTCTACGTGGATTCCTTCGATCTCACCTACCCACGCCGCTACCGAGCCCGGGGGGAGTCGTTGGTGTTCACTGCGGACGGCAACGCTGTGGTGACGGTCACGGGCTTCTCGGATTCCCGGATTTCGGTTTTCGACATCACCAAGCCCACCGCGCCGAAGATCGTGACCGCCGTGCGCCTCGGGGGTGTCCCCGGCAACTACTCGGTGAGCCTCACGCCGGCTACGCCGACCACGCGCTATCTGGCGGTGAGCCGGGCGGGGTGGCGCACGCCCAAGTGGAGCAAGCCTCTGGCACAAAGTACGCTCAAGACGCCGGGGCGGGGTGCCGAGTACCTAGTGATTGCAGGTACCGGTCTCAGTCGGCCCGCCGAGGCGCTCGCCGCCCACCGCGCCGGGCAGGGGTTGTCCGCGGCGGTGGTGACGGTCGACAGCATCATGGACGAGTTCAACTTCGGCATCAGCGACCCGAACGCGATTGCCGCTTTCCTGAAGTACGCGTGGAACAACTGGCAGCCGCGCCCGCGCTTCGTGGCCCTGGCCGGGGCGGGAACCCTGGACTACCGCGATCTCTGGGGCCTGGGCGGCAACCTGGTGCCCCCCATCATGGTCTCTACCCCTTCCGGCCTCTTCGCCTCGGATGCTGCCCTCGCCGATCTCGTCGGGGCCGATGGCGTCCCCGACGTGGCCATCGGCCGCCTGCCGGCGCGCAGCGCTTCGGAGCTGGACGCGATGGTTGGCAAGATCGTCGCGTACGAAGGCAGCGCCGGGGAGGGGTGGGCGAACCGTGCGTTGTTGCTGGCCGACTCGCCGCTGGGGGCGGACTTCTCCACCGACAGCGACCGGGTGGCAGCCGCGCTGCCGGCCGGCTACCGGCGGGAGCGGATCTACCTGAGCGAGATGGCGATCCCCGACGCTCGCAGTTTGCTGCTGGCAAACCTCGCCAGCGGCGCCGGGCTGGTCAACTACGTGGGTCACGGCGCCATCGACCGGCTGTCGGCGCAGGGTCTGCTCACCAGCGAGGATGTGGACTCGCTGACCAACGGATCGCGGGCTCCCGTGTTCGTGACCCTCACCTGTACCGTCAACCGCTTCGAGCTGCCGCAGTACCCCTGTCTGGGCCAGGAACTCACCACTAGTCCCGTCGGGGGCGCCATCGCCGTGTGGGGACCCAGCGGCTTGTCGGAGAATGCCCAGGCCGGCAAGCTGGGCAAGGACTTCCTGGCGGCGCTGGATGGGGGCTCCCGCCTCGGCGAGGCTGTGCTGGCGGCGGCGCGGAAGAACGCCGCGTTGGGCTTGCGCGGCATGGTGGATATCTACAATCTCCTGGGAGATCCGGCGTTGATGGTGAAGGTGCCGCTGCCGTCAACACCCCCCGGCGGCGGGGGCACTGGAGGAGAGTGAGGGGACATTGATGGCGAAGCGGGGATCAGCTACGTCTTCGGACGGGCCCGGGCGGGGCGGCGGGGAAAGGCGGCCGTACGAGCCGCCGCGCATCGTGCTGCAGCAGCCCATCGAGAGCGTGGCGGCGGTGTGCACGCCCACGGGGAAGGCCAACGTGGGGGCTTGCCCCATGGGCCCGGTGCAAACCTGACGGCCCCGGTGTGGGGGGCAGAGCCCGGCGGGGCCCTGCTGGCGAATCACGAATCGGTGGTCGGCTCGTTCTCCGCGGCGAGGGCGAGGAGGCGCTCGGCCGTCGGGTACATGGCCAGGGGGTTGCCGGTCAGCATTTCCGCAAGTCCAGGGCAGAAATGCCCCCGGTGATGCTCCGGGACGCGGCCTGCCAGCGAGTCTCTCGCCGTCATCGTCGTCCTCCTGACCGCTGCAAGGGCCTTCGACCCGTTCCAGATCTCGCGAATCGGGTGCTCGCGGATGGAGCCGAGGGGGCGGCGCCATTGGACGCAGGGGTAGACGGTCCCGAAGGGATCCACGGTGAGGGTGTTGGAGCCGGCCCCGCAGTGTTTCGTGGGAGGCGCCGCGGGCAGGCCGTCGTCCCCGCCGAGGGCCACGACGGTCCCCTCGCCGACGCGGGCGCGGGCGGCCCGCTCCCGCGCGACGCGAAAGAGGCGGCGCAGACCTTCGTCGGAGGGGGAGAGGGCCAGGGGCGAGCGGTCGCCGTCGTCACGCGGCGAGAGCGTGGGGTTGACGGTGAGCGGAACTCCCAGCCGGTCCGCGAGGACGAACATCTCGTCGATTTCCCCCTCGTTCCAGCGGGTGAGGGTGCAGTTGAGCTTGAGCCGCAGCCCGAGCGAGCGCATTGCCTGCACGTTGTCCAAGAGCCGTGCGAAGCTGCCGGGTACGCGGGTCTGTCGGTCGTGGGTGGCGGCGCAGGCACCATGGAGGGATAGGTCCACCACCCAGGGGTCCACCGTGTCGCGCAGGCGAATGGCTCTGTCCCGGCTGAGACTGTGACCGTTCGTCTTGATGCGCACGGCAAAGCCGAGCCGCCGCGCCGCGGCACCGATGGCGAAGAAGTCCGGGTGGCGCAGCGGCTCGCCGCCCGTGAGGACCAGGTTCAAGACCTCCATGGCGGCGAGGTCCGCCAAGAGCCGCTCGTACTCGGCCAGCGTCAGGGGCGTCGCAGTTCGGGACCGGTCGTTGTAACAGTAGACGCAGGCCAGGTCGCAGCGGTAGGAGAGCTCGAGCATCACCGAGTAGAGGAGGTTCTCGTTCCAGGTGCGGGCCACGAGATCGGCCACCGACCGCATCACCCCGCCTCCCCCAGGACCTCGGCGATCCCGACCTCCACGAGCTGTCCAGCAAACTTTAGGGCGTCGGCGAGAGCCCGCTCGGCGGAAACCTGGTACTCAGCCGCGATCCGCTCGGCGACGGCGGCGAGGGGTGTGCGCCCATCCACAGCGCGCACCACGTGTGCTCCTACCTCGTTGACCACGAGTATTTCGCCGCGCTGCTGGCTCAAGAGCACCATCTCGCCACCCACGCTTCGAAAGCGCACATCGCGGCACAGCCCGAGGATCGTGGCAGGGCCGATCACGGGGTCGCTCCCAGGAGCGCCGCAATCCGGCCGAAGGGGGTCTCCCGCCGGGTGGTGAGCACGCCGCTGGGGACCTCCTCGAGCAGCCGGGAGAGGTTGGCGAGGAGCTGCGACGACCGGTACGGGTCGGCGTTGAGATAGGGGGCGCAGGCGGCGGCGCGCGCCAGGGCCTCGGCCCGCCCCAGGGGGCGCAGCGCCAGGGCCGAACCCTTGACCAGGCGGTACACGCCGGCCAGCTGCAGCGCCTGCCGCGGCCCGCTCTCGCCGCCCAGTTCGCCCGCGAAGGGCAGCTTCTCCACGACCACCGGCCCCCGTGCAGGTGCGATGGCGTTCATGTCGTCGCTCAGGACGGGGAACCCCTCCTGGCGAGCTTTCTGGGCCAGGGTCGTCTTGCCCGATCCCGAGGGCCCAAAGAAAACGTAGGCACGGCCATCCACCATTACCGCCGCACTGTGCAGCAGCACGCCGCCCAGCTCCGCCAGTCGGTACGCGGCGAGGATCCGGAAGTAGTTCTCGAAACCTTCCAGGAACAAACCGGTGCCAGCCAGCGACGTCCAGAAGGTGCCGCGGATCCGCCGACCGAACCGAAGGGTGCCCACGAAGCTCAACCCCGCAAACCGGACGGCCTTCGGGTCGGCCTGCAGCTCCAGGGTGTACACCCACCCGGGCAAGGGCAGGGGCCGGAAAGCCGCGGCGCCAATGCGGCGCACCGTGGTGATCGCAGCAGGCGCTGCTCCGGTGTCGTCCGTGTAGCCGCCAAAGCGGGCCGTTGCCGCTGCGCGCTGCGCCATCTCGAGACCCACGAAGCGGTAGGGCCCGCCGGCAAACTGGAGGGAGAGCTCCTCGCCCCCCCAGCGGCGGCCCTGGCCGGGCCGGGGGAAGCGCCGGGGCTCTACCAGGAACGTGCTGAAGAAGGCACGCCCCTCCCCGCCGTCGGGCAGGAGCAAACCGTGTCGAGACCGGGCGTGTACCACGGCACCCTTCCCCTGGGACAAGCCCCCTGCCGCCAGGTGGCTCGCCCCACGGGGCAACAGGGCGGGTGCCGAGTTGATTCCAGCGGCGCCAACGGCGTTCCTGTCCCGAGCCACCGGCCCCGCGTTCCGCTGCGACGGTGGGCGGGAAGGCCGGTGGGCGCGGAGGTGTCGTTTCGCGCCGAGCGGTGGTGCCGTCGCCGCATTGCCGGCGGTTCGCCGGTCCCTCATGGCGCCCTCCCTCGCATCGTGGCAAACCCCGTGTACCTCGCCGAGCCCGGTCTCCAGCCCAGTACGCTACCGCCGCCCCTTCAGCTCCGCTTCCGCCTCGCGGTCCAGGGTCCGGCGCTTGATCGTCTCCCGCTTGTCGTGGAGGCGCTTGCCCTTGGCCAACGCGAACTCCAGTTTGATCCAGTTCCCCTCCACACCGAGGGCGAGGGGGACCGCGGTGAGCCCCTTTTCCGCCACCTTCCCCGCCAGGCGGCGGATCTCGCGCTTGTGGAGGAGGAGCTTCCTGCGGCGCAACGGTTCGTGCCCCGCGTACCCCGCGTTGTCATAGGGCGAGATGTGGACGTTGACGAGAAACGCTTCGCCCCCCTCGAAGGTAACGTAGCCGTCCTGGAGGCTGACCTTGCCGGCCCGCACGGACTTGACCTCGCTGCCGGTGAGGGCCACCCCGGCCACGAAGCGCTCGAGGAACTCGTACTCGAAGCGGGCGCGCCGGTTGAGGGCCAGGACCTTCACGAGGTGACGACCCGGCCGAGCACCGGCACGAGGTCCGGGTCGAACTGCCGGCCCGCTTCGTCCCGGATGGTGGCGAGGGCCGCTTCGCGGCCCACGGTGCGCCGGTAGGAACCGGCCGAGGTGAGGACGTCGTACACCTCGGCCAGGTGGATGATGCGGCTGGCGAGGGGGATGGCGGCGCCCCGCAAGCGACCGGGGTAGCCCTCCCCGTCCCAGCGCTCGTGGTGGTGGCGGATGGCCGCAGCCAAGTCGCCGGGAAACTCGGAACTCTCCACGATCCGGGCCCCCACCGCCGGGTGCCGCCGGAAGAGCCGCCTCTCCACCTCGCCCACGTGCGGCGCGCGGTAGAGGCGGGCATACTCCAACTCCCGCATCCCCACGTCGTGGAGGTAGGCGGCGAGGGTGATCAGTTCCTCCTCCTGGCTGGACAGGCCGAGTTCCGCGGCCATCCGCTGCGCCAGTTCGGAAACCGCCTGGGAGTGTTGCCGCAGCGCCGGCAGTCCCTGTTCGCCGGGCTCCAGAAGGATGCGGGCCAGGTTGCGGGCGGCCCGCCGGTAGGCCTCGAGGGCCTCGGCCACCTGGGCGTGGCGGCCCAGCAGGGTGAGCCCGGTTTCCGCCACGCCGCCGCCACTGGTCAGCAGGCTCGCCAGCACCCACACCGGGGGGCCGCTGAAGAGGAGCGTGGTGGCGATTTCCGCACCCCGCTTCTCCAGCCCACCGCTCGCCTCCTCGCGCCAGGTCCAGGTGGCGGGGGGCGGGACGGAGACGCCGGCCGCCTGCAGCTCGCGAAGCTGATGGGTGGCGAGGGCGTCCCGCTGGAGGGGGTCCAGCGGCACCGTCCGCAGCACCAGCGCGTGCACGGCGGTGTTGCTGGCCACCGTCAGGGCCGCTGCGGCAACGCCCGGCAAGCGGGCGCACTGGTGCAGCGCGGCGGTCACCTCCGCCAGGGTGGACTCGTGGAGGCGGCGCACCGCGGGTTGCGGCCCTCGCACCTCCCGGTCCGGTCCGGCCTCGGGCGGCGGTGGGGCCGGGGCGCCGTAGAGGCCGAGTTCGCCCAGCAGCCGTTCGAAGGCCGTCCCGATCGTCTTGGCGATGGCCTGGTCCTCCGGTGTGAACGGCTGCCTTCTGGCCTTGTCCCGCAGGTCCACGAAACCGACGAGGCGGTCCCGCACCGACAGGGGGATGGTCATGAAGCGGGCCGTACCGGCCTCCTCCAGCAGTCGCGCGAGCGGCGACGTGGGATCCACCTCGTTGACGAAAGCGGGCAACGTGCGGTGGCGGCGGATCCAATCCCACAGCGGTTCATCAGCGGTGATCACCGCGGGGAGCTTGTCGTGGCGCCCGAAACCGTACTGGGTCGCCAGCTCAAAACTCCCCGTGTCGCTCGCCAGATAGAGGGCCGCTTTCGTGCTGCCCAGCTCCTCCAGGCAGCGGTACAGCACTTCCTTGGCTCGGCGCTCGCAGTTCGCGTCCCAAGACGGCAGCATACCAGTCCCCTCGCGTACAGAGTAGCACCGCCCGGCGGGGCCGGCCGCGGTGCCGATGTGCTAGAGTCATCGTATGATGCTGACGGCGTTGCTGCTCCTGGCGGTGGCGCCACCGGTCGAGGTCACGCTGACGGCAGCGCCAGCTCGCCTCTCCGTCACGCTCTCCGTGCGCGAGGAGCCCCCGGCGGATTGGCTGGAGGCACTGGCCGGGGGAGCACCCGTCTCCATCACTTACCGCATTCGCCTGTTCCGCAACCGGCGCTGGCTGTGGGACCGGCGGTTGTCGGGTCACGAGCTGGTGGTCGGGGCGCAGCGCGATCCCCTGACCGGCGTGTTCTCCCTGGATGCCAAGCTCGACGGCGAGATCCTCGCCTCGGGACAGGCGGGAACTCTGGCCGAAGCCACGCAGTGGATGACCAACCCGCCCGTTGCCGACATCCCCGTCCCCCTGCACCACGAGCCCCTGTGGTTCGTGGTCCGCGCCGAGTTCCTGACCCGCTACAAGCTGCTGGTGATCCCCACCACGGTGGGCACGGACTGGGTCACGCGCGCGGTGCCGGAGTCGCCGTGACCACGTGGCGCAAGCGCTGGCAACGGTACCGCCGCCAGAACCGCTTCCTCATCGGTCTCTACCTGGGGCTCATCCTGCTGGCAGGGCTCGGCTTCTTGCTGTACTCGCGCATGGTCCAGATGCCCGCGGAGGAGATGACGAACCGGCTCCTCACCTTCCTGCTCTGGTGGTTCGACCTGACCCTCATCGCCATCCTGCTCTTCATCCTCCTCCGCACGCTCGTCCGCCTCGCGCTGGAGCGGCAGCGCGGCATCCTCGGGTCCCGGTTCCGCACCAAACTGCTCCTCTCCTACCTCCTGCTCATCCTGGCGCCGGCCGCGTTGCTATTCCTCATCTCCGTGCTGCTCCTCTCCAAGGCGGCCACCTTCTGGTTCTCGGCGCCGGTGGAAGGGATGGCGCGCTCGGGGCTCGAGCTGGCAGAGGGGGTGCGGCTGGACTACGAGGCCCGGGCGCGGCGCGCGGCGGCGCTCATCGCCCAGGCGCTGGCGCGCGTGAGCGGCGACGAAGCCAGGCTTGCCGAGATCGAGCGCCTCCACCGCCTGCTGGGGAACGACCTCACCGGTCTGGTGCGCGACGGCCGGGTGGTGGTGGAGCTCCTGGACCCGCGCCAGCGGGTGCTGTCGCGCCTCCCCCCCCTCGAACCGTTGCCCCCCTCCTCAAGCGCCGGCGTGCGCGGGGAACGCTTCGGCGGCACGCTGGTGGCGCGCGCGTGGCACCGGCTGCCCGACGGCTCGGCGGTGGTGGTGGCCTCGGCGCTGCCGGCGACGCTCATGGAGCCGCAGGCGCGGCTCGCCGTGGCTGGGGCGGCGTACGAGCGGCTCAAGCTGGAACGGCCCACCATGACCGCCACGGTGGTGCTGAGCTTCGGCGGGCTCGCGCTGCTGGTGGTGTTCGCCGCCGCGTGGCTCGGCCTCTACCTGGCCAGCCGCTTCACCGAGCCGCTCCTGGCGATGGTCGCCACGACCCAGCGGGCGGCCGCCGGCGACGCCCTGGAAGAGGTACCGCTCGCCGCGCAGGACGAGGTGGGGCTGCTGGTGGATTCGTTCAATTCCATGGTGCGGCGCCTGCGCGAGAAGGAGGACGAGCTGCGCAACACGGTGCGGCGGCTGGATACGGTTCTCGGCGCCATCCGCACCGGCGTGCTGGAACTGGACCAGGGGCGGACCACGGTGCGCGGGAACCCGGCGGCAGCGGCCCTCTTGGGGATGCCCGAACTGGCCGGGCCGGGGGTGCCGCTCCAGGCCATGGAGGAGGCAGGACTCGCCAATCTGGCCGCCACCATTCGCAGCGCCGAGGCGCCGGTACGCGGCTCGCTGACCGTTTACCCCGGTGGCCTGGCGCGCGCGCTGGAGGTGACGGTGGTCCCCCTGGGTCCCGAGGGGCTGCCGCGGGGCTGGGTGGTGGCGCTCGAGGACCTGACCCAACTCCAACGGGCGCAGCGCCAGGCGGCCTGGAGCGAGGTGGCGCGCCGGATCGCGCACCAGATCAAGAACCCGCTCACCCCGATCCGCCTGGCTGCCGACCGCATCGCCCGCCATGCGAAGCGGAGCGAGGACCCCCTCTCCCAGGTGGTGGAGCAGGGGTGCCAGGCCATCGTGGAGCACGTCCAGGCGATGCAGGAGATGGTGGACGCGTTTTCTCTCTACGCCAAGCTGCCGCCGCTCGCCCGCCGCCCGGTGGCCATCCACGACTTGGTCCAGAAGGTGGCGACCCTCTACGTGGGTGTCAAGGACGGCGTGGCGTTACGGGTGGAGGCGGAGGACCTGGGCGACGTGCTCCTGGACCCGGAGCAGTTCCGGCAGGCGCTCGCCAACATCCTCGACAACGCCTTCGAGGCTTCGCCCCCGGGGAGCGAGGTGACGGTGCGGCTGCG
Source organism: Acidobacteriota bacterium (assembly GCA_037441065.1). Classification (GTDB taxonomy): domain Bacteria; phylum Acidobacteriota; class Thermoanaerobaculia; order Thermoanaerobaculales; family Thermoanaerobaculaceae; genus JACADV01. Next base: position 99,802 of record JBBISY010000005.1, read on the forward strand.
ACGCGAGGCCGATGCCGCAGTGGTGGAGGTGGCCGATGCCGGGCCGGGGCTGGGCGTGGACGACCCGGAGCTGCTCTTCCAGCCGTTCTTCTCCAGCAAGGGCCGGGGCAGTGGCGTCGGTCTCGCGGTGGTGCAGCGAATCATCACCGATCACGGGGGGACGGTGCACCTGGAGCCGAACCATCCCACGGGGGTGCGGGCGGTGCTGCGCGTCCCCCTGGGGGCGCTGCTCCCCGGAGCCGGCTCCCCGGACGCGGGAGAGCGTTGACCGGCCGCCGGCGGCACGCTAGCATCAACCGATGTCGTACCCGGGCGACCGCGGGCTCGATCCCGTTGTCCAGCAGCGGATCATGACCGCCTTTGGCGAGGCGGTGCGGCTGTTTCGGGAGGGCCACGGCGAGGAGTGCCGCACGATCCTCCGCTCGATCCTCGAAATCGACCCGACCTTCGTGCCGGCGCAGCGGCTCTCCACTGCCCTCGCAGCTGGGGCCCCCATCGACCTGGGCGAGTTGCTGGGTCAGGTCACGGCGGCGGCCTCGCTGCGACCCGAGGAGTACCTGCAGAAGGCGCGTGCCGCCATGGCAGCCCGCGATTTTCAGGGGGCCGTGGTCATTCTCCAGGAGGTCCTGCGCGAGCTGCCGGGCCTGGCGGAAGCGCGAACGCTCCTTTCGGAAGCGCAGCAGCGGGGGCGGACGGTGGCCGAAACGCAGGGGTACCTGCAGCGCGCCCGGCAGGCCATCGAGGTGGGGATGGCGGATGCGGCGCGGAGCTTCCTGGAGGCGGCGGAACGGCTGGACCCGGGCCATCCGGAGCTGGCCGAGCTGCGGGAAGCTGCCGAGCGCGCGGCTCGGGAAGGTGAGCGCCCCCCGGAGTTCGAATTCAACGTGCGGGCCGACGAGCCGCTGGCTGCCGCTGCCCGCGAGACGCCCCGCCCGCTGGAGGAGGAAGGACTCGGAGCGCGGGCAACGACGGATGCGGTGCCGTCGCCTCCCCAGGAGGTCCGGGGGGGTGGCGGCTTCGAGGCGGCGGCCACGGAATTCGTCTTTTCCGCCGCCGAGGAGCCCGAGGCACCGGCGGGCGGCGACGAGCGAATCGCCGCGTTGCTCCGGCAGGGCCAGGAGGCGTTCGAGCGCGGAGATTACGCGGCGGCCATCGATACCTGGTCGCGGATCTACCTGATCGACGCCCACCATGAGGAGGCCGCGCAGCGCATCGAGGCGGCGCGGCGGCGGCGCGAGGAGGTGGAGCGGCTGGCCGAGCACCGCTTCTACGAAGCGCGGGACGCCTTCGAGCAGGGGCGGTTGGACGAGGCGAAGCGCCTGTGTCAGGAGGTGTTGCAGCTGCAGCCGCAGCACCTGGAAGCCCACGACCTCCTGCAGCGTCTCGAAACGCCGGCGGCGCCGCCCCCGCCGCCCATGCCATCGCTGGAGGGGGGAGAGGAAGATCTCTTCCGGGACGATTTCGTTCCCTCGAAGACCCCCATCTCCGGAACCGTGCCCGTGACCACGGCGGCTCCAGCGGCGGCCGCGGTTCCGGCACGCGTGGCGCCGCGGCCGGCCGCGCCCCGCGTGGCGGGGCTGCCCATTCCCCTGGTGGCTGCGGTGGGGGGCGCCCTGGTTCTCCTCCTGGCGGTAGGGTTTCTGCTGCGGGGCAAGCTCTTTGGCGGTGGCGAGAGCGACATCCAGGCGGGTCTCGCGGAGGCGGAGCGGCTGGCGGGCCAGGGCGAGTTCCAGCAGGCGGTGACGTTGCTGCAGAGCCTGGAGGTGGAGGGGGAGGCCGCCAACCAGGTGCGCCAGCGGTTGCTGGAGTACCAGCGCCAGCTGCGCTCGGCGAAGACGGCCACTGCCCCGAACGAGGCGGCGCTGGCGCGGCAGGCCGTGGCGGAGGGGCGGCGGGTCCAGGCGCTCCTCGCCATCCGGGAGGGGTTGGCAAAGGTGCCCGGCGACAAGCAGCTCGAAGCCCTGAGAGCGGAGATCGCCGCGGTGCACCCGGTCCTCCCCGCGCTGGCCGAGGCGGTGGCGGCCCGGGACTACGAGCGAGTGCGCACCCACGCCGCATCGCTCCTCGCCTCGCTGCCGGGCGATGCGGAGGGGCAGCGGCTGTGGACGGCGGCCACCTTCGACTTGGCCGTGACGCTGTTGCGCAAGTACCAGGTGGCGGCGGCCTACGCCCTCTTGCAGGAGTTGACGGCGCGCGGGGACGACCCGGAGGCGGTTCGCCTCAAGGAGTTCGCGGCGACCTACCGGTCCCGGCCCGTGGATCCGCGCTACCAGATCTTCGTTGCCAGCGTCGAGCTGCGGCCTCTGGAGTGATGCCGACGGACCGGCGTGTCCCCGAGCAGCTCGACGTGCCACTGGTGTGGGAGGTGGAGCCGGCTCCTCCAGCGCCACCGCGGGCCGACGACCCGTTCCGCGCGGACCGGCCGACTCCGCCGGCAGGCTTCGGGTGGCTGCTGGTGGCGGCGGCAGCTGATGCGGGGATCCTCGCCAGCCTCGTCGGGGGCGGGTGGGTGCTGGCCGCCCTGTGCGGCGCCGAGCTGAACCCGCCGCAGCTGGTACTGGCGGGCCTCATGGGCGCGGAGCTGGCCACCATCCTGGCGGTCACCTCACTCGTCGGCTGGCGGGGCACACCGGGTATGCTCCTCGCGGGGGTGCGCTTCTCGGTTGCCACCAGTATGCCCCGCTGTCTGGGACTCTGGGCGGCGTGGGCGGCAACTCTCCCTCTCCTCGGCCTGCCGCTGAGCGTGGGTGGCAGGGGTCGGCGGCTGGTGGAACGCCTCGGCGGCGGACCCCTTACCCGGTGGGCTCGGTCCGCGGCCGCTTGAAGACCATGCCGATGTGATCTGTGGCGCCGGTCTTGAAATTGATGGCGGTGATGCCCACCAGCTCCCACCCGTCCTCACCCAGCCGGTTGAGCTGTGGCTCGTAGGTTGGATCCAGCCGGTAGTTCTCCGAACGGATGTTGAGGATCTTGTACTCCCACGAGATCCGCGCCATACCCACCTCCCGATCCCCCATCGTTGCCAGGTGCGCGGTGACCTCGAAGAGTATACCATCCGGGCGGATGGCCGAATCCGACCCGCCGCATCTGACCGTCCTCATCCCTGCCTACAACGAGGCGCTCCGGCTCCCGGGAACGCTGGCGCGGGTGACGGCGTACCTGCAGGAGCGCCGCTTTCCCGGCGGCGCGGAAATCCTCGTGGTGGACGACGGGTCGCAGGACGGCACGGCGGCCACGGTGGAACGCTTCGTGGCGCCGCCGGGCATCGCGGTACGGCTGGTGCGACTCGCGCGGAATCGCGGCAAGGGGGCGGCGGTCCGCAGCGGTCTCCAGGCGAGCCGGGGGCGGTGGGTGCTGTTGTGCGACGCCGATCTCGCCACCCCCATCGAGGAGCTGGGCAGGCTCGAGGCGGCGGGTACCCCGGTGGCCGTGGGGTCTCGGGGGCTGCGGCGGGAGCTCATCGAGCGCCGGCAACCCTTCCCCCGCGATCTCCTGGGCCGGCTGTTCAACGGCGCCCTGCGCCTGTTGGGCCTCACGCGGCTGCGAGACACCCAGTGCGGCTTCAAGCTTTTCCACGGGGAACTGGTCCGCCAGGTGGCGAGCGAGCTGCGGCTCGACGGCTTCGCCTACGACGTGGAGCTGCTGGCCCGCCTCGAGCGCCGCGGTGCGGCGGTGAGCGAGGTGCCCGTGCGCTGGTTCCACGTGGACGACTCGCGCGTGCGCACTCTCTCCCACGGCCTCGCCATGCTGCGCGACGCGCTGCGGATTCGCCGGTGGCTGCGGTCAGGGCAGTGAGGTCGTGGCCCCGCGGCGTCGCCCGCCTCCCTCCGAGAGCTCACGCGTCGTTCCCGGTCGCTGGCAGGGGAGAGGCCGGGCCGCGGGGGCAGCCCTGCGTGCTAGTCTTGAGAGGTCGCGCTGGGGCACGCTGGGCAGGGGGCGCCGGCGCGGTCGGGTGTCGGGATGAGCCTCCGCGGTGACCTCCGCACGATCCATCTGGCTGAGATTCTGGATCTCATCGGCCGTAGCCGGCAGACCGGCACGTTGCACCTGCGGCGGGGGGCGGTGCACAAGCAGCTCGCCTTCGAAGAGGGCAAGCTGGCCTCGGTGGCCTCCAACGATCCGCGCGAGTACCTGGGTCACTACCTTCTCCGGCTGGGGCTGGTGGCGGAGGAACGGCTGTTCTCGGCGCTGCAGCGCCAGGAGGCGGCAGGTCGGCCGCTGGGCGAGCTGTTGGTGGAGGAGGGGGTGCTCTCCGAGAGCGACCTCCTGCGGGCGCTGCGCGAGAAGGCGGAGGAGTCCTGCTACGACGTCTTTCTCTGGCCCGAGGGTACCTTCCACTTCGCAGCGGACGAGCCGCCGCCCCCCTTCGCCATCCACCTGTCGCTGGACCTCGTGTCGTTGATCCTTGAAGGGGGACGGCGGGCCGACGAGTGGCAGCGCGTACGGCGCCTGATTCCCGCGAGCACCACGGTGTTCGCGGCGGCCAGCGAGCCGGCGCTGGAGGGAGTGGCACGACAGGTGTGGCAACTGGCGGCCGCCGGCAGGACCTTCGCCGGCATCGCTGGCGGGCTGCATCGGTCGGAACTGGAGGTGGGGTCGCTCTTGTGCGACCTCGTCGAGGCGGGTCACCTGGCGGTCCAGAGGACCACCGCGGTGGACGACGAGGTGGACCGTTCCGCGGCGGTGGCCAAGCTCCTCAAGGACGGCCAAGCCGCCCTGGCGGAGGGGCGCACCGAGGACGCCCGGCGGGCCTTCGAAACGGTGTTGGTGGTGGACCCGTTGAACCGGACGGCGAGGGGCGCGCTGGCACGTTCGCCCAGCCCCCCGGCACCGCCCCCCCAACCGGCCCGCGATCTCCTGGACGCGGTGCCGGAGCTGGTGGGCGGCCCGGGCGGCCCCAAGCCGGAGCGGCTGGAGCCCCTGGAGGGGTTCATCCTCTCGCGGATCAACGGGAGCTGGACGGTGCGCTCCATCCTGCGCCTGTGCCCGGTGGCCCAGGAGCACGCGCTGCGGTGTTTTCAGGACCTGCTCGCCCGCGGTCTGGTGCGGCTCCGCTGAGGGCGGGGCGCCCCGCAGGCTAACAGCTCCCGTAGATGGGGAAGGCCCGAGTCAGCTCCTCGACCTGCTGCTTCACCTCGGCCCACACCGCCTCGTCCTCGCTCCGCAGCACCCGGTCGATGAGGCGGGCGATGAGCCGCATTTCGTCGGGCCCCATGCCTCGCGAGGTGACGGCCGGGGTGCCGATGCGGATGCCGGAGCCGATGTACGGCTTGCGGGTGTCGAAGGGGACGGTGTTCTTGTTGACGGTGATACCGGCCAGGCCCAGCCGCTCCTCCGCCTTCTTGCCGGAGATGCCGTCAGCACCCAGGTTGATGAGCATGAGGTGGTTATCAGTGCCGCCCGAGACCATCCTCCAGCCCAGCTCCATGAGGCTGTCGCACAGCACCCGGGCGTTGGTCAGCACGCGTTCGATGTAGCTGCGGTACGCGGGGGTGAGCGCCTCGGCAAAGGCCACGGCCTTGGCGGCGATGACGTGCATGAGCGGCCCCCCCTGCACGCCGGGGAAGACCGCCTTGTCCAGCGCCTCGGCAAAGGCGGCCTGGCACATCACCATGCCGCCGCGCGGCCCGCGCAGCGTCTTGTGGGTGGTGGTGGTGACGAACTCGCAGTGGCCCACCGGCGAGGGGTGCAGCCCCACCGCCACCATGCCGGCAATGTGGGCAATGTCCGCCATCACCAGGGCCCCCACCTCGTGGGCGATGGCTGCGATGGTCTCGAAGTCGATGATGCGCGGATAGGCGGAGGCGCCGCAGACGATGAGCCGCGGGCGATGCTGGCGCGCCATGTCGCGCAGCGCGTCGTAGTCGATCGTTTCCGTGTCGCGCCGCACGAGGTAGGGGTGGATCTGGAACGTCTTTCCGGAGTAGTTGAGGGGGTGGCCGTGGGTGAGGTGGCCGCCGTGGGAGAGGTCCATCCCGAAGACCACATCGCCGGGCTGGCAGGTGGCCAGGTAAACCGCCATGTTGGCCTGAGCGCCGGAGTGGGGCTGGACGTTCACGTGGTCGCAGCCGAAGAGCTGCTTCGCCCGCTGGCGGGCCAGCTCCTCGGCCACATCCACGAATTCGCACCCGCCGTAGTAGCGCTTTCCCGGGTAGCCTTCGGCGTATTTGTTGGTCATCACCGAGCCCATGGCGGCGAGGACGGCGGGCGAGACGAAGTTCTCGCTGGCGATCAGCTCCAGGCCCCGATCGATGCGGCGGCGCTCCCCCAGGAGTGCGTCGGCGATCTCGGGGTCCACCTCGCGCACCGTGGACTCCAGGGCCGCGAAGAACCGATCCCGGGATGTGGCGTTCATGGCACCTCCTCCGTTTCGATCCGCTGCACCCGCCGCTCGTGGCGACCGCCCTCGAAGGCGGTGGCGAGGAAGATCTCGAGAATCTGCAGGGCCACGGCCACGCCCGTGGTCCGCCCCCCCAAACAGAGGACGTTGGCGTCGTTGTGCCGGCGGGCCGCCTCGGCGGTGAAGGCGTCGTGGCACAGGGCGGCGCGCACCCCCCGGTGGCGGTTGGCGGCGATGGACATCCCAATGCCGGTGCCGCACACGAGCACCCCCCGGTCCACAGCGCCCGCCGTGAGCTGGCGGGCCACCCGGTGGGCGTAGATGGGGTAGTCCACGGGCCCGCTCTCGGCCGGACCCAGGTCCACCACCGTGTGGCCCAGGGCCTGCGCCCGGGCCACCAGGGCCACCTTGAGATCGTGGCCCGCATGATCGTTGGCGATGGCGATGCGCACGTCAGCCCCTCTCGCCCGTGACCCCCGGTCGGGCGGTGTGGGGATAGTACAACGCCTCGTACTCGGACAGCGCGTAGCTGTCGCTCATCCCCGCCAGGTGGTCCACCACCAGGCGCACGAAGCGCGCTTCGCCGTGGTAGAAGTTCTTCACCTCCTCGGCGGTGCGGGCAATGGGCAGATCGCGCAGGTACGGCCGGCCGGTTTCCTCGTGGAAGCGCAGCAGCACGTAGGTGGGGAGGTTGAGCGGGTTCTCGTAGTACGCCTGGAACAGACCGGTGACGACGAGCCGCGCGCGATGGTCCTGGCGGTTCACCTGCTGGTGGTTGATGATGAAGCGGTAGATGAACCCCTTGAGCTCCGCGAAGAGTTCGCCGATGCGGGGGGAGAAGCTCACGGTGGTGGCGGGGAGGCGGTCGCACTCCGCCAGCCAGCGCCGCCGGTCGGCAATGCCGTGGCGGGAGAGAAAGCGCTCCAGGTTGCGCACGGTGTGGGTCAGGGCGTCGGTGACGAAGAGGTGGATGAGGCCGCGCTGCAGGATGGCCGTGCGCCGGAGGGTGCGGCGCTCCGTGCGGTAGCTCTCGCCCGCCCGCGCGATGACCGCGGCGGCCGCCTCGAGCCGCTCGATCTCCTCCAGCGACACCGCCTCGGCGGCGAGGCCGTCCTCCAGGTCGTGGGTCTGCTGGGCGATCTCGTCGGCGAGGGCCACGACCTGCCCCTCCAGATGGCAGGAGAGGCCGAGGCGCAGGCCTTCGGTGGTGGGCAGGGGGAAGGGGAAGCTCCGCCGCCAGCTGGTGTGTTTGAGGATCCCCTCGCGCACCTGATCGGTGAGGTTGAGGCCGGGGTGGTCGTACCGCCGCTCCAGCAGGTCCACCACGCGAACCGACTGGTAGTTGTGCTTGAAGCTGCCCACCTGCCGCACCACCTCCTCAGGGAGCGGGCAAGCCGGCTCTTCGCCGGCCAGGATGCGCGCCAACGTCTTCTCCCCCGAGTGCCCGAAGGGGGTGTGCCCCAGGTCGTGGGCCAGCGCAATGGCCTCCACCAGGTCCTCGTTGAGGGCCAGGGCGCGGGCCATGGTGCGGGAGATTTGGGCCACCTCCAGGGTGTGGGTGAGGCGGGTGCGCGGATGGTCCCCGGCAAAGGGCACGTAGACCTGGGTCTTGTGTTTGAGACGGCGGAACGCCCGCGAGTGGAGGATCCGGTCCCGATCGCGCTGGAACGCGGTCCGGTAGTCGAAGTGCCGGCCCTCCTCCGCCACCGGCAACCGCCGGGATGCCTCGCTGGAGGGGAAGCCGAAGAAGGCCAGCCGGCGCTTTTCGAGGCGCTCCAGCTGGGCGCGGTCGAGCACCGACGGCTCAGGCATTGTTCGCCTCCACCTCGCGCAGCACCTCGCCCACCAGCCGCAGCGACCCGGTCACCAGGGTGGTGGCGCCGGGGGAGAGCCAGGCCAGCGCCTGGGCCACGCTCGAGGCGACGCGGCAGCCGGGGAACGCCGCCGCCAGTGCCGCCACCGCCGTGGCCCGGGGACTGTCGAGGGGGGCAACGACGATGCGGCGCACCAGCGGCCGCAAGGTGGCGGCCATGGCAGCGAGGGGCTTGTCCGAGAGGCAGGAGAAGAGCAGGTCCACTTCGCCCTCGCCCGCGCGCTGCAGCTGGGCGGCCACGGCGGCGATGGCTTCGCGGTTGTGGGCCCCGTCCAGGATGAGCGTGCCGCCGCGGAAGGAGCGGCGGTCCCAGCGGCCGGGCCAGCGGACCGCCTCGATCCCCTGCGCGATGCGAGGCGCCTCCAGCGGCGGGGCGAGGGCGTGTCGCGCCAGGGCTGCCGCGCCCGCCAGGGCGAGG